>NZ_QJKG01000008.1:296705-325305 GCF_003202095.1 Pseudomonas sp. LAIL14HWK12:I1 | reverse complement strand
GACGCCACGGGCGCTACCTTCGAGAACCTGCAACTGGGCGGTGCGGCTACCGTTCAAGTGACCGACACCACCGACGAAGTCGTGGCCAAGCTGACCGCGACCCCTTCGGTGACCGAAGGCGGCGAGATCACCTACACCATCACGCTGACCAACAAAGATGGTCTGCCGATCAACAACCACTCGGCCCTGACCTTCACGCTGAGCGACGGCAAGACCGTCATCACCGTGCCGGCCAACGGCACCGTGGGCACCACCACTGTTACCGCACCGGACAACGTCTACACCGGTACCAACGACTCGATCGTGAAATCGATCGCCTCGGTCAGCGGCGCCGACGTCGGCAAGTTCGAGCAACTGACCCTGGACAAGGCGCCGGTGACCACCACCGTCACCGACGAACCGGGCTCGGGCACTCCGGGCACTGGTAACCAGGGCGACCTGGTGCTGGTGACCATCACCGCCGACCAGACCTCGGTGGCCGAGAACGTCAAACCGACGTTCACCGTGCACATCAACACGGCGCTGGCCAACGACCTGGTCGTGACCCTGAGCAACAACGCCCAGGTCACCATCAAGGCCGGCCAGACCAGCGCGCCATACGAGCACGCTGCGCAGGGCGACGACGTCTACAAAGACGGCGGTGAAATCAGCCTGGGCATCAAGTCGGCTGCCGACATCGGCAACCGTCCGTTCGAGAACCTGCAGCTGGGCGATGCGGCGAAAGTCACCGTCACCGACACCACCGACGAAGTCATCGCGAAGCTGACTGCTACCCCGTCGGTCACTGAAGGCGGCGTGATCACTTACACCGTGACCCTGACCAACAAGGACGGCCTGCCGATCAACAACCACTCGGCCCTGACCTTCACGCTGAACGATGGCAAGACCACCATCACCGTGCCGGCCAACGGCACCGTGGGCACTACCACCGTCACCGCGCCGGACAACCCGTACGTGGGTGCCAACGACCCGGTTGTGAAGTCGATCGCTTCGGTCAGCGGCACGGACGTCGGCAAGTTCGAACAGCTGACTCTGGACAAGGCGCCGGTCACCACCACCGTGACCGACGAACCAGGTTCGGGCACACCGGGTACGGGCAACCAGGGCGACGTCACTACGGTCGGCATCACCGGTACCACTTCGCTGACTGAAGGTGAAACTGGCCAGTACACGCTGACCCTGAGCAATGCGTCCAAGTCCGAAGTCACCATCACGCTCAGCTACAGCGGCACCGCCAAGAACGGTGAGGACTTCTCTGGTGTCACCACCGTGAAGATCCCGGCCAACAGCACAGGCACGACGTTCAACATCGCTACCATCGACGACAAGCTGGTCGAAGGTACCGAGAACTTCACCGTGAAGATCGAGACCGCCACCGGTGGTACCTTCGAGAACCTGCAGGTTGACAGCACCAAGTCGAGCGTGACCACTGCCATCCTCGACAACGACCACCTGCCGGTTTCGCCCGGTGGCGCGGTGTTTGGTGTGGAAGACACTGACTACGTGTTTGCATGGAGTGATTTCAAAACCACCGATGCCGATGGCAACACTGGCTTGTCCGTAACCATTACCTCGCTCCCGGCCGCCGGCACCCTGCAGTTCTTCAACGGTACGGCATGGGTGAACGTGACGGTCAACCAGGTGATCAGCCAGGCCGACATCACTGCCAATAACCTGAAGTTTGTGCCGGCTCTCAACCAGTCGGGCGCGGACAACTATGGTGGCAACGGCGTAGGCAACAAGCAGGCCGACTACGCGCAGTTCAAGTTCAAGCCGAACGACGGCACCAATCTGGGCAGCGAAGTGACCATGAAGGTCGACATCAGCCCGGTTGCCGACAAACCGACCCTGAGCTTCGGCAGCGCTGACATCGACTCCAAAGGCCTGACCAAGGAAGTCTGGAACTCCCTGAAAAACCTGGGTACTGGTGGTAATGGCATTACCGGTGACGACCTGAAGACGGTCTTTGCCAACTCTGGCAGTGCCAACTCCAGCAGCACCATTACCAACGTGCAGTCCGATGGCAGCGTCACCGCTGGCACCGGTTCGAAGACCTCGGGCCTGATCTACCTGGAGGCAGGCAAGACCTATACCTTCAGCGGTACAGCTGACGACAGCTTCGTGCTCACGATCGGTGGCAACACTGTGGTCACGGCTACCTGGGGTGCTGGTGGCAAGATTTCGGGCACCTTTACCCCGACCACCAGCGGTTACTACCCGATCGAGGTCTACCATGCCAACCAGTCCGGTCCAGGCAGCTATGACCTGAACATCCAGGTAGGCTCGGGTACTGTCACCGACCTGAGCAGCTCGAACATCAAGATGTACCAGAACGTGACCGAGATGGCCAATGCTGGCCTTGGCGTATCCGATCTGCACACCGTGAATGGTCAGAGCTACTACGACGGCTACAAACTCAACGAGGGGCCGGAAGGTGGTTCGGTGAAACTGGTCGGTATCTCCACCGCCCTGACCGATACCGACGGCTCGGAAACCCTGAACGTAACCCTGAGCGGCATTCCGAAAGGGACTGTGCTGAGCGATGGTGCGGGTCATACCGTAACGGTAGGCAGTAGCCCGGTTGATGTGACGGGCTGGAAGCTCAGCAGCCTGACACTGACTCCGCCGGCCTACTACAAAGGCTCGTTCGACATCACTGTCACTTCGACTGCCACCGAAAGCCTGGGCGGCTCGGCCATCACTACCGGCAATATCCCGGTCACGGTGTATGGCGCAACCTACAAGGCCAGCGTGGGTACCTCGGGTAACGACACGATGACCGGCAGCGAAGGCAACGACATCATCGTCGCTGACGTGGCGGGCCTGAACGTGGTTCAGGGCAAGAACTACAACATCGCCTTCATGGTCGACAGCTCGGGCAGTATGAGCGACAAGTCGATTGCCGACGCGAAGACGCAGCTGGCTTCGGTGTTCAATTCGCTCAAGGCCAGCCTGGGTTCCGACACCTCGGGTACCGTGAACATCTTCCTGGTCGACTTCGACACTCAGGTGAACAAGAACGTGGCGGTGAACCTTGCCGACCCGGATGCCCTGAGCAAGCTGCAGGCGGTACTGAACTCGATGGTGGGTGGCTACAACGGTGGCGGTACCAACTATGAAGACGCGTTCAAAACCACGTCCAACTTCTTCAACAGCACCATGGCCACCAGCAATAAAGGTGCGGAGAACCTGACCTACTTCATTACCGATGGTAAGCCGACGTATTACCAGAGCGGGGAGAACACCAACCCTAGCCTGTGGAAGAATGGCAAGAACCTGGACGATGTGGTCAACGTCAACAACTACAAGATGGGCGATACCTTCAGTGCCTGGGCCGACGCGACGCACAAGGTCGAGATCAGCAGCAGTGGCGTAGTCAAGGTGCTGACATACTCCGAGAACCGCTGGGGTACGCTGGTGCTTGACTCCACCAAGACGGTCGGCACCCTGCATGCACAGGGCGATGGCACCTACGAGTTCTCCAACCTGGGCGGTACTGGCTACGCAGAGTACTGGAACTATGTGGACTCGGCGGCAGGCTCCACCGCGAGTTTCGCTGTGCTGGGTGGCACCAGCGGCTTGAGCAAAGTCCAGGCTATCGGCCTGAACAGCGATGTCACGCTGAACGACTTGAAGCCATACGACAGCGCCGGCAAGCCGCAGACCAACATCGACCCGTCCGACCTGGCGAAGGCGATTCTCGGTCACACTGAAGCAACGGTGCCAGGTGCCGACACTATCGATGGCGGCAACGGCAATGACATCATCTTCGGCGACTTGATCACCCTCAACGGTGTTGTCAGCGAGGGTTACCAGGCCATGCAGACTTACGTCGCGCAGAAGAGCGGTGTCGAGGTCAGCTCCGTTACCACCAGCAATGTCCACCAGTACATCACCGAGCACTACACCGAGTTCGATATCTCCGGTGCCAAAGACGGCAACGACATCCTGTCGGGCGGCAATGGCAACGATATCCTCTTCGGTCAGGGTGGTAACGACACGCTCGATGGTGGCAAAGGTAATGACATCCTGCTGGGCGGCACTGGCAATGACACCCTGATCGGTGGTCAGGGCAACGATATCCTGATCGGTGGCAGCGGTGCCGACACCTTCGTGTGGAAGGCGGGCGACATCGGTAACGACGTCATCAAGGACTTCAAGGTGGCCGAGGGCGACCGTATCGACCTGAAGGACCTGCTCCAGGGCGAGAAGGGCAGCACCATCGACAACTACCTGAAGCTCACCACGGTGGAAGGCACGACGACGCTGCAAGTCAGCAGCGAAGGCAAGCTGAACGCCGAAGGTGGTATCGCCAACGCAGACGTGACCATCAAGCTGGAAGGGGTGAACTGGTCCAACACCACGATCAACTCGTTGATCAGCGGTGCCGACCCAACCATCATCATCCACAACAAAGACAGCTGATAGACCACCGGGGCCGCTTAGCGGCCCCGGCTCTTTCCCGCCATCTGCCAACAGCGCATACTCTTGCGCCGGGCCTGCGTGCCTGGCGATCTTTGCCTATGCTGCTGTCTACCAACAAGGAACCAACGTGACGAGGGACACCGCCATGTTCTACGTGCAACGCGACGCCGCTGGCCAGTTGCTGCGGGTAGAAGCAGCCGCTTTTGACCAGTTCACCGAAATGCTCCCCGCCGACCATGCCGATGTTCAGGAATGGTTCGCCGATGACGTTGTGGAAAACAGCCTGAACCAGCTCAAGCAAAGCGACCTGGACATGATCCGCGTGCTTGAAGACCTTATCGATGTGCTGACCGCCAAGGGCCTGTTCAAAATCACTGACTTGCCCCCAGGCGCGCAGGCCAAGCTGCTCAACCGCTCCACGGCACGCAAGGCGCTCAGCAGCCTGAACAACCTCATCGACGAAGAAGAGCAGGGCGGGTTGATCTGATCGCAGGCCGCCCCGTCCTCAGTGCTATGGTTATGCGTTAAAGGTATTTAAAATATTGCTCTTATGACCTTATAGTCGCTTCCACTGCGTACCCGTCGACCAATCGATGCGCCGCACGACTTGAACCCACACGGGAAAACCCCGTGCGTTTCTGATCGTTGCGCGCCATTGAAGTCGCGCACTGCGTGGGAGTGAAAAATGTCAGCCGCCTTGAACGCCTTGTCGACCATCGACAGCGCCCAGCCGCAAGTTTTCGAAGTTCGCCCCTTCTCGGGTGCCGTCGGCGCCGAGATCATAGGCCTGGACCTGGCCAAACCGGTCAACGCCGAAGATTTCACCCGTGTCCATCGCGCCCACCTCGACCACCATGTGCTGGTGTTCCGCGACCAGCGCATCAGCCCGGAACAGCAAATCGCCTTCAGCCGCCGCTTCGGTGAGTTGCAGATTCATGTGCTCAAGCAGTTCCTGCTGACTGGCCACCCCGAGATCCTGATCGTTTCCAACATCATCGAAAATGGCCAGAACATCGGCCTGGGTGATGCCGGCAAATTCTGGCACTCCGACCTGTCGTACAAGGAGCTGCCAAGCCTCGGTTCCATGCTGCATGCCCAGGAACTGCCCAGTGAAGGCGGTGACACCCTGTTCGCCGACATGCACAAAGCCTGGGATGCTGTACCTGACGCCCTGCGCAAAGTGGTCGAGGGCCGCAGTGCCGCTCACTCCTACACCGCTCGTTACGCCGAGACCAAATTCGAAGGCAACTGGCGCCCGACCCTGACTGCCGAGCAACTGGCGCAGGTAAAGGAAGTCATTCACCCGGTAGTCCGCACTCACCCGGAAAACGGCCGCAAAGCCCTGTTCGTCAGTGAAGGCTTCACCACCCGCATTGTCGGCCTGCCAGACGACGAAAGCCGTGACGTGCTGCAGCAGCTGTATGCCCTTAGCGTGCTGGAGCAGAACATTTACCGCCACCAGTGGCAGCCCCATGACCTGGTGTTCTGGGATAACCGCTCACTGATCCACCTGGCCACCGGCTGCCCCGCGCACCTGCGGCGCAAGCTGTACCGCACCACCATCCAGGGCGATGCCCCGTTCTGACGACTGAGGAAATCATCATGCGCAAATCCATCAGCCGCCTGGCGGCAAGCATCGGCCTGGGCGCAAGCCTGGTCATCGGCAGCCTGGCCGCCCCCGCCGTGGCCCAGGCCGAAGGCAAGATCCGCATTGCCGAACAATTCGGCATCGTCTACCTGCTGCTGAACGTGGTGCGTGACCAGCACCTGATTGAGAAACACGGCAAGGAGCAGGGCATCGACATCGAAGTCGACTGGGCGCAGCTGTCGGGTGGCTCGGCCATCAACGACGCACTGTTATCCGGTTCGGTGGACATCGCCGGCGCTGGCGTCGGGCCGCTGTTGACCGTCTGGGACCGCACCAAGGGCCGGCAGAATGTGAAGGCCGTGGCTTCGCTGGGCAACTTCCCGTACTACCTGGTCAGCAGCAACCCCAACGTGAAGACCATCGCCGATATCTCCGACAAAGACCGTATCGCCGTTCCGGCGGTGGGTGTTTCGGTGCAGTCGCGCTTCTTGCAATACGCCGCTGCTCAGCAGTGGGGCGACAAGGAATACAACCGCCTCGATAAATACACCCTGGCCGTGCCACACCCGGACGCCACCGCCGCGCTGCTGGCGGGCGGCACCGAGCTGAACGGGCACTTCTCCAACCCGCCGTTCCAGGACCAGGTGCTGGCCAACAAGGACGTGCACGTAGTGCTCAACAGCTACGACCTGCTCGGCCCCAATTCGCCGACCTTGCTGTTTGCTACCGAGAAGTTCCGCAAGGACAACCCCAAAACCTACAAGGCCTTCGTCGATGCTCTGGCCGAAGCCGCAGACTTCGCCCAGAAAGACAAGGCGGCTGCCGCCGACACCTATATCCGCGTAACCAAGGCCAAGATCGACCGCGACGCGCTGATCAAGCTCATCGACAACCCACAGTACGAATTCACCGTTACGCCCAAGAACACCTACAAACTGGCCGATTTCCTCTATCGGGTAGGCGCCATCAAGCACAAGCCGGAGTCGTGGAAGGACTACTTCTTCCAGGATGAACGCCCGCTGCAGGGGAGCTGACCGATCATGACCGCCCCATTGCCAGGCCACACGGCCAGCAACCTGAGCCGTGTCGCAACGCCGCCTTTGCTCAAGGTGGATAACCTCAGCCTCGAATACCGCACCGCGCAACGCGTGGTGCGGGCCACCCATCAGGTCAGCTTCGAAGTCGACCGCGCTGATCGTTTTGTACTGCTCGGCCCCTCCGGCTGTGGCAAGTCCACCCTGCTCAAAGCCGTGGCCGGTTTTATCCAGCCGCAAGAAGGGCAGATTCTGCTGCAGGGCCAGACAGTGCGTGGCCCAGGCCCCGACCGCATTGTGGTGTTTCAGGAGTTCGACCAGTTGCCACCGTGGAAAACGGTGAAGCAGAACGTCATGTTTCCGCTGCTGGTGTCTGGCCAGCTCAAGCGGGCGGAGGCGGAGGAACGGGCGCTGCACTATCTGGAAAAGGTCGGTCTGGCCGCCTTTGCCGATGCTTATCCACACACGTTGTCCGGTGGTATGAAGGCACGTGTGGCAATTGCCCGGGCCTTGGCCACCCAGCCCAAGATCCTGCTGATGGATGAGCCGTTCGCCGCCCTGGATGCGCTGACCCGGCGCAAGATGCAGGAAGAGCTGTTGCTCCTGTGGGAGGAGGTGCGGTTCACCCTGTTGTTCGTCACCCACTCCATCGAAGAAGCACTGGTGGTTGGCAACCGTATCCTGCTGTTGTCGCCGCACCCGGGGCGAGTGCGTGCCGAAGTGCACAGCCACCAGTACAACCTGGGCAGCCTGGGTGGTAGCGACTTCCAGGCCAGTGCCCGGCGTATTCACCGTTTGCTGTTCGACGAAGCGGATACCCCGGAACAGGCTGACGACCTTGGCTTCAACGATATCCGCATCGCCTACTGACAGGAGCTTCAGCCATGACCACTACACCTGTACGCCAGGAATACGAGGTGCAGCTGGAGCCGTTGCTCAGTGTGCCTTTGGAACGACAACTGCCGTTGGCCCAGCGCTTGTGGCAGCAAGGCTGGCTGCGCAAGGCGGTTATCCTGCTGGTAATCGCCATGCTGTGGGAGGCCGTAGCCCGTTATCAGGGTAACGACCTGCTGCTGCCAAGCTTCTTGCAAACCGCCGCCGCCCTGTGGGACGGCCTGGCCAGCGGTGAACTGCCCGCCAAAGTCGGGGTTTCGCTGGTGATACTGCTCAAGGGCTATGTGCTGGGTATCGTCCTGGCCTTTGGCCTGACCAGTCTGGCGGTTTCGACCCAGCTGGGCCGGGACCTGCTAGGTACACTGACGTCGATGTTCAACCCGTTACCGGCCATTGCGCTGTTGCCACTGGCCTTGCTGTGGTTCGGGCTGGGCGACAACAGCCTGATTTTCGTGCTGGTGCATTCGGTGCTGTGGGCGTTGGCGCTCAATACCTACGCCGGCTTCCTTGGCGTGTCGGAAACGCTGCGCATGGCTGGCCGCAACTATGGCCTGAAAGGGCTACGGCTGGTGTTGCACATCCTGGTGCCGGCGGCCTTGCCGTCGATCCTGTCGGGGCTGAAGATCGGCTGGGCGTTTGCCTGGCGTACCCTGATCGCTGCCGAACTGGTCTTTGGTGCCAGCAGCGGCAAGGGCGGGTTAGGCTGGTACATCTTCCAGAACCGCAACGAGCTGTATACCGACAAGGTGTTTGCCGGGTTGGCGGTGGTGATCTTGATCGGTTTGCTGGTGGAGGGGCTGGTGTTCAACACCCTGGAGCGGCTGACCGTGCGGCGCTGGGGGATGCAGCGCTAGGCCGTGAGCCTGTACTGGCCCTTTTGCCGGTGGCCCCGCGCAAGGGCCAGTACAGGCTATAGATTCTGGTACTGAGCAGCTGCATTGCTCAGAATCTTGCCAATCTCTCCCCGCAATTCTGCAGGCTGCTCCACCACCACCCCATCCCCATGGCTCAACAGCCACCAGCGCAATGGCCAACCGTCACTCACCGTGGCCCGTAGCCGGTGGCCATGCTCCAGCGCCGTCAGCTGCATATCGTTGCTCAACGGTGCAACCCGCAACTGCCGCGCCAGTGCGTCGCTGATCCGCGCCACCAGCTCCACCCCTTCACCCTGCGCCGGTTGCAACGCGTCCCCCCGCAGGTGCGTCAGCAAGTCGAAATTACCGCGCAATTCGCCCACCGCACTTGCCGACCAGTGCCAGCCGAACGGGATGCTCTTGTCATTGCGCTCCAGCGGAAATATCAGCGAAAGCTCGTTGAGGTCACGCTCGACCGTGCGTTTGCTGACCGTGAAGCCCACGTCACGCAGGCGCCACACCAACTCGGCGCTGGTTATGCCTGGGGAGCGGCTGGGCAACTGGCGCAGCAGTGCCCACTGTCGGCTGAGGGTGGCGCGGGTGGTGGCGAACGGCAAAAGATAACGTCCTTGTCTAGGCTTGCCGCAATAGGATGGCGGCACGCGAGGGGCATGGCAATTGGCCACAGCCTGCTCAGATCAAGGAAGTCGCATTTGGTTGCCTGGTACGGAATCGTTCGCGACAGGTTTTGACGTGACGTCACGCAGAATCACGCCTCATCACAGCCGAAGGTTGGGGTTGTGCGTCGTTCAATGAGGATGAACATGTCTGCTGCCAGCAATATCCATTCGCTGCTTGCCCGCCTTCTGCCCGAGCGGGTCATCGCTCCACCGACCCCCGTCGGGAGGCGGCTACCCCTGTTCGCCGGCGTGGGCTTGCCCAGCCAGCGCTCATTGCTGGTCAACCGCCTGGATGAGGCCAGTGATCTGCAGGCGGTATACGTCGACCTGCGCCGTCAGGCGTTGCAAGGCAGTGTGGCGGCCTTGAACGACCTCGGCTGGGTCTGGCTCAACGGAAAGTACTGGCGCGCCGATACCGTGCTGGCCGGTCACCTGCTGCGCATGGCTGCTCTGCAGGGCAATGCCGCCGCCTGGTTCAATCTCGGGCAGCAGCATTATTTTGGCAAAGGCATCGACCCCTCCTACGTGCAGGCGGCGGAGTGCTACCGGCAGGCCTTCGAACGGGGCATGTTGCACGCGGCTGCAGCATTGGGTGACCTGTATGAGGAAGAAGTGTGCGATGGCGACCAGGATTGGCAGGTCGACCTGGTGCAGGCTTACCAGTGGTTCATGCGTGGGGCCGAGCGAGGTGAGGCACGCTGCCGTTTCGAGGTGGGTTACCGGTTGATGCACGGGCTGTATGTGGATGCCGACCTCAAGGCCGCGTTGTACTGGCTGGAGCTGGCGGCCGCGGCGGGGGTGGTACAGGCAGCCGAGGAGTTGGCGGTGCATTTCAGCAGCCGGGACGCGGTGCGCTACCAGGAGTGGCGGGACCGGGCGGTGCAGATGGGCAGCACACTGGCACTGACCATGAAGCTGGAGGACCAGATCCAGCCATAAGGCCGCGCAAAATCCCCGGCATGAACAACAATTCATTCATGCCCCCCGTCACCCCCTGTTGACGACAGGGGTAGGGCAAGGCGTATATTGATAGTTAGCAAACTATGAATATCCTTGGTTCCTTCCATGTCCCTTGATCTCCTGCGCCTGCAAGTCAGCAGCGGCATGGTGGTTGCCGCTCGCCACTGGCGGCGCATCTGCCACACCGCCCTGACCGGTTACGGTATTTCCGAGGCCTGCGCCGCGCCTCTGCTGATGATCGTGCGCCTGGGCGATGGCGTGCATCAGGTGGCTGTTGCCCAGGCTGCCGGCCTCGAAAGCCCGTCGCTGGTGCGCCTGCTCGACCAACTGTGCAAGGCCGGCCTGGTATGCCGCAGCGAGGACCCACTGGACCGCCGCGCCAAAGCCCTGAGCCTGACCGCCGAAGGCCGCGCCCTGGCCGAAGCCATCGAAACCGAGCTGGTTCGCCTGCGCCGCGATGTGCTGAACGGCATCGACCAGGCCGACCTGGAAGCTGCCTTGCGCGTGCTGCGTGCCTTCGAAGCGGCCGGCCTGGGCAGCACGGGCGGGGCGGCATGAACGGTTTCTTCAGCTCGGTCCCCCCGGCGCGTGACTGGTTCTACGGCGTGCGTACCTTCGCTGCCTCGATGATCGCCCTGTACATTGCGCTGCTCATGCAGTTGCCACGTCCCTACTGGGCGATGGCCACGGTGTACATCGTCTCTAGCCCGTTCGTCGGCCCGACCAGTTCCAAGGCCCTGTACCGCGCCGTGGGCACACTGTTGGGGGCCGGTGGCGCGATTTTCCTGGTGCCGCCACTGGTGCAGTCGCCGTTGTTGCTCAGCATCGCCATTGCCTTGTGGACGGGCACCTTGTTGTTCCTTTCGCTGAACCTGCGTACGGCCAACAACTACGTGCTGATGCTGGCCGGTTATACCCTGCCGATGATTGCGCTGGCGGTTGTGGATAACCCGTTGGCAGTGTTCGACGTGGCATCGTCCCGGGCGCAGGAAATCTGCCTGGGTATCGTCTGCGCGGCAGTGGTCGGTGCCATTTTCTGGCCGCGCCGGCTGGCCCCTGTGGTGGTGGGCGCCACCGGTAGCTGGTTCACCGAAGCGATCCGCTACAGCGACACCTACCTGGCCCGCGAAGTCAGTGCCGACAAGGTCGGTGGCATGCGCGGGGCGATGGTCGCCACCTTCAACTCGCTGGAGCTGATGATCGGCCAGCTCGGCCATGAAGGTGCCGGCCCGCATACGCTGAAAAACGCCCGTGAGTTGCGCGGGCGCATGATTCATCTGCTGCCAGTGATCGACGCCCTTGATGACGCACTGGTTGCCCTTGAAGGCCGTGCCCCGGCGCAGTTCGTTCAGCTTCAGCCAGTGCTTGAAGCTGCCCGCGAATGGCTCAAAGGCACTGCCGAAAGTGCTTCGGTCGCACGCTGGACCGCACTGCATGAACAGATCGATCGCCTGCAGCCCGGCGCTGCCGCGCTCGACCAACGTGCCGAGCTGCTGCTGTCCAACGCCCTGTACCGTCTGAACGAATGGGCTGACCTGTGGCAGGACTGCTGTACCCTGCAACATGCCCTGCGTACCGACGATACCAAGCCTTGGCGCGCGGTGTACCGCCACTGGCGCCTAGGCCGCCTGACGGCGTTCTTCGACCGTGGCCTGATGCTGTATTCAGTAGCCTCCACCGTATTGGCGATCGTTGTCGCCTGCGGCCTGTGGATCGGTCTGGGCTGGAACGACGGCGCCAGCGCGGTGATCCTCGCCGCTGTGTCGTGCAGCTTCTTTGCCGCCATGGACGACCCGGCACCGCAGATCTACCGGTTCTTCTTCTGGACGCTGATGTCGGTCATATTCTCCAGCCTGTACCTGTTCCTGGTGCTGCCCAACCTGCACGACTTCCCGATGCTGGTGCTGGCCTTCGCCGTGCCGTTCATCTGCGTCGGCACCCTGACCGTGCAGCCGCGCTTCTACCTGGGTACCTTGTTGACCATCGTCAACACCTCGACGTTTATCAGCATCCAGGGCGCCTACGACGCCGACTTCTTCACCTTCCTCAACTCCAACCTGGCCGGCCCCGTGGGCCTGCTGTTCGCTTTCATCTGGACCTTGGTAATGCGCCCGTTCGGTGTGGAACTGGCGGCCAAACGCATGACCCGCTTCGCCTGGCGCGACATCGTCGAAATGACCGAACCCGCCACCCTGGCCGAGCACCGCCAGGTGGGTGTGCAGATGCTCGACCGCCTGATGCAGCACCTGCCGCGCCTGTCGCAAACCGGACAGGACAGCGGCGTGGCCTTGCGCGACCTGCGCGTAGGGCTAAACCTGCTCGACTTGCTCGCCTACATGCCGCGTGCCGGCCAGCAAGCCCGCGAACGCCTGAATACGGTGGTCGAGGAAGTTGGCGCACACTACGCCGCCTGCCTGCGTGCCGGTGAACGCCTGCATGCCCCGGCCGCGCTGCTGCGCAACATGGAGCGCGCACGCCTGGCGTTGAACCTGGATGAGCTGTACGAGCGCGGCGATGCCCGCACCCACCTGCTGCATGCCCTGAGCGGCCTGCGACTGGCGCTGTTGCCGGGTGTGGAAGTGATGCTCGAACCCGCCGAACAACCGCAACTGCCCCCCGGCCTCGACGGAGCCCCTCTGTGATTGGTGAACTGGATATCAGCGGGGTGTTCCTGCCCACGCTGCTGGTGATGATGTTTGGCACCTACCTGTTGTTCCTGGGGGTGCACGCGGTGCTGGTGCGCCTGCACTTCTATCGCCTGGTCTGGCACCGGGCGTTGTTCAACGTTGCTCTGTATGCCGTGCTGCTTGGCGCGGTGGATCACTTTTGCCGAAACCTGATGCTGCCATGAAAAAACCTTTGCTGACCCTGGGCCGTGTGGTCCTGACCTTGCTGGTAGTGACCTTCGCCGCCGTGCTCGTGTGGCAGATGGTGGTGTACTACATGTTTGCCCCCTGGACCCGCGACGGCCACATTCGCGCCGACGTGATCCAGATTGCCCCGGATGTGTCCGGGTTGATCCAGAAGGTCGAGGTGCGCGACAACCAGACCGTCAAACGCGGCGACGTGCTGTTCACCATCGACCAGGACCGCTTCACACTGGCCCTGCGCCAGGCCAAGGCCACCCTCGGTGAGCGGCAGGAAACCCTGGCCCAGGCCTCGCGCGAAGCACAGCGCAACCGCAAGCTGGGCAACCTGGTGGCCGCCGAGCAACTGGAAGAAAGCCAGTCCCGCGAGGCCCGCGCCCGCTCGGCTGTCAGCGAGGCACAGGTGGCGGTCGATACCGCCCAGCTCAACCTCGACCGCTCGGTGGTGCGCAGCCCGGTAGACGGCTACCTGAACGACCGCGCCCCGCGTAATCACGAATTCGTCACCGCCGGCCGTCCTGTATTGTCCGTGGTCGACAGCGCTTCGTACCACGTCGATGGCTACTTCGAAGAAACCAAGCTGGGCGGTATCCAGATCGGTGATGCCGTGGACATTCGTGTGATGGGCGACAACACCCGCCTGCGCGGCCATGTGCAAAGCTTCGCTGCCGGCATTGAAGACCGCGACCGTAGCAGCGGCGCCAACCTGCTGCCCAACGTCAACCCGGCGTTCAGCTGGGTGCGCCTGGCCCAGCGTATTCCGGTGCGCATCGCCTTCGACGAAGTGCCGGCAGACTTCCGCATGATTGCCGGGCGCACCGCCACGGTGTCGATCATCGAGGGCCAGCACCCATGAAACAGATGATCCTGGCCGGCCTGTGCCTGTCGCTTGGGGCCTGCATGATGGTGGGACCGGACTATGAGGTGCCGCAGGACGCGGCGGTACAACGCAGCGACCTTAACGGCCCGTTGCGTCAGGATGCCGACAGCGTGGTCTCGGCACCGGTACCTGAGGACTGGTGGCAGCTGTATCAGGATCAACGGCTGAACGAACTGGTGCGCCAGGCTTTGAGTGCCAACACCGAATTGCGCGTAGCCGCCGCCAACATCGCCAAGGCCCGCGCGCAGGTCGAAGTGGCCGAATCGCAAGGTGGCTTCAACGGCGGCGTCAAACTGGGTGCCCAGCGCCTGCAGGAGTCGGGTGAAGCCTTCCTGCTGCCCGAGAAGGTGCCGGTAGCCAACATCGGCGAGGCGATCATCAGCGCTTCGTATCAGTTCGACCTGTGGGGCACTTTCAAGCGGGGTACCGAGGCTGCCAAGGCCAACGCCGACGCAGTGCAGGCCGCTGCCGACACTGCCCGCATCACCCTGGTGGCGGATGTGGTCAAGGCTTATACCCAAGTGTGCTCGGCCAACGAGGAATACCACATCGCCCGCGAGTCGCTCGATTTGCAGGAGCAGAGCGTGAAGCTGAACCAGCGCTTGCGTGATGCCGGGCGTGGCGATGAAACCCAGGTCACCCGGTCGCAAACCCAGTTCAAGTCGTTGCGTGCCGAACTGCCGCGTTTCAAGGCAGAGCGCGAGACCGGCATGTATACCCTGGCGGCTCTGCTGGCCAAGCCTGTTGACCAGTTGCCTGCCGGCACCGCCGATTGTGCCGAGCTGCCGCACCTGAACCAACTGGTGCCAGTGGGCGATGGCGCTGCGTTGCTCAAGCGTCGTCCCGATGTGCGTCAGGCTGAACGTCAATTGGCCGCAGCTACCGCGTACATTGGCGTTGCCACCGGTGCGCTGTACCCGGACATCAGCATCGGTGCCCAGGTCGGTACTATCGGCATCCTGGAGAACCTGGGCGAGCCCGCGACCAACCGCTGGGGCTTTGGCCCGCAGATCAGCTGGAGCATCCCTACCAACGGCACCCGTGCGCGCATTCGCATGGCCGAAGCCTCTACTCAGGCGGCCTTGGCAAACTTTGATGGCGTAGTGCTGAACGCCATTCGCGAAACCCAGACCCGCCTGGCGCAATACAGCGCGTTGCTGGACCGGCGCGATGCGCTGGCCGAGGCAGAAAAATCGGCCAAGGAAGCGGCGGACCAGACGCACCGGTATTACCAGGCGGGGCGTGAGTCGTTCCTGGCGGATTTGCAGGCGACGCGGACCTATACCGACATGCGTGCGCAGCTGGCTGCGGCCAATAGCCAGGTGGCGATGGGGCAGATCGGGGTGTTCCTTGCTCTCGGTGGTGGCTGGAAGGATACCGCCAGGCCTTGAGGCCCAATCGCCGGCAAGCTAGCTCACAAGTCCCGCGCATCTACGTCCCATCAGATTTGTAGCAAGATTTTTCATGAATTCCGCCCAGCACCCTTGAGGGAAACCAAGTCGGAGTGAACAATGTTCTCTTTCGCATTCCCTCCGAGACTGGCCATGAAAACCCGTTCCCGTCTGCTTGCCTGGTTTCTTTGGCCGGTGCTGGCGCTGTGCAGCACCATGGCGATGGCCGAAGCCCCCGCCGAGGCCACCAAGGCCTTGCACCTGCTCGATTACATTGGCGCCGACTACCCGCCGACTGTGCGCGATGGCAAGGTGATCGACGATGGCGAATACCGTGAACAACAGGAGTTCAGCGCGGTATTGGCCGACCTGGTAAAAGCCTTGCCGGCACACGCTGAGCAAACTGGGCTTGAGCAGGGTGTACAGGCGCTGCGCCAAGCCATTGATGAACGCCAGGATGGCGCGGCTGTAGCCAGGCAAGCCAGACAACTGGGCGCACGCCTGGCGGTGGCTTATGAAGTCAGTCAGGCCCCGGTGATTACCCCGGACCCTGCCCGTGGCGCTGCGTTGTATGCGCAGAACTGCTCGATCTGCCACGGCGACACAGGCGCAGGCGATGGTCCTGCGGGTGTCGGGTTGGAGCCGGCGCCCGCTAACCTGCGTGACGCTGCGCGCCTCGACCAGTTGAGCCTGTTCGACCTCTACAACACCTTGGCCCTTGGCATCGACGGCACCGAAATGCCGTCCTTCGCCGATCAGCTGGACGACCGTCAGCGCTGGGATGTGGCCGCTTACATCGCCAGTTTCTCAGCCAACCCACAGGCCGCCAAAGGCGACAAAACCTGGAACATCGCCGACCTGGCACGCCAGACTCCAGCCGAAGTCGCCGCCAACGAAGGCAATGCGGTCGTGGAGGCATTTCGCGCCCAGCGTGCCCAGCCGCCGCAGGTCAAACGTGGCCCGGCGCAATTGCTGGAATACACCGCCAGTACCTTGGACAAGAGCCTCGCCGCCTACCGTGCAGGCGATCACGACCAGGCCTATGACCTGTCGGTAGCGGCCTACCTGGAAGGCTTCGAACTGGTGGAAAGCTCACTGGACAACATTGACACCCAAGTGCGCAAGGACACCGAAAAATCCCTGATGGCCTACCGCCAATCGTTGCAGGACGGGCTGCCCGTGGCCCAGGCCGAGCAACGGCTGGCCGAAGCCAAGACCAGGCTCGACCAGGCCGCGAAACTGTTGGGTAGCGATGGCCTGAGCTGGTCACTGAGCTTTATCTCCGGCTTGCTGATCCTGCTGCGCGAAGGCCTTGAAGCCATTCTGGTTCTGGCGGCGATCCTGGCCTTCCTGCGCAACACCGGCCAGCAGTCGGCGGTGCGCAGCGTCAACATCGGCTGGGGCCTGGCGCTGGTTGCAGGCTTTGCCACCTGGGCGCTGGCGGCTTACGTGATCGATGTGGGTGGGGCCCAGCGCGAGCTGCTGGAAGGTTGCACGGCGCTGTTCGCTGCAGTGATGGTGCTGTGGCTCGGCGTGTGGATGCATGACCGACGCCACGCCACAGCCTGGCAGAACTACATCAAGAGCAGCCTGGTCAGTGGCGGAGGGCGTTTCGGCTTCGCCTTGCTGGCGTTCTTCTCGGTGTACCGCGAACTGTTTGAAGTGATTCTGTTCTACGAAACCCTGTGGCTGCAGGCAGGCCCTGCCGGGCATCAGGCGGTGCTGGCAGGTGGCGCCACCGCGCTGGTGCTGTTGGTGGGGTTGGCGTGGGTGATCTTGCGTGGCTCTGCGAAGCTGCCGCTTTCACTGTTCTTCAGCATCAACGCCGCGTTGCTGTGCGCGCTGTCGGTGGTGTTCGCCGGGCATGGCGTGAAAGCGCTGCAAGAGGCCGGTGTACTGGGTACGCGACCGGTGGCGTTCTTCGAGTTCGACTGGCTGGGGATTCATGCGGATGCCTACTCGCTGTCAGCGCAGGCGGTGGCCTTGCTGGCCATCATGTTCCTGTATGGGCGCTCGCGGTTGGCGGAAAAGCGCAGGGCGGCGGCCAGCTGAGGCCGCCATCCTGAGAAACCTATTTGATCAGGCAGGTTGTGGCGCCTTGAGAATGTTCTGCAGCAGCTGGACACTTTCGACGGCGTCATGACCCAGGCTGGTCAGGTAGCCGCCATCAGGTTGATCGGTCAGCCCTTTTTCATGCAGACGTTGCGCAGCCGCGATCAGGGCAGGGGCGGCGGTGCTGGTTATCTTGATGCCTTCCTGGCTGCTGTCGTGTTTGAACAGCGCGAGTACTTCCAGTTCGTCGATCAGATCGGGGGTAAATGGCATGGCAGCTCCTGACTTCCAGACAAGGATGGCGGCACCGTCAGCGGTGCCTGACCTTCGAGTGTAGTCGGGTTATTCGTCCTCGCCTTGATCCATCTCAGGCGGCAGCTCCGGCAGCGCCCGCAGGGCGTTCTCGTACCACTCGCCGTTGAACTCGCGGTCTTCCGTCAGCATGTTGTCGATCTCGAAGGCCAATACATGAGCCATCAGGTTGAGGATGTCCTCACGCTCGTAGCCGACCAGGGTCAGCTTGTTGAAGGTGGCCTTGGCCGCAGCCGGTTCGCCGCTCTCAATCTGGTTCTCGATAGCTTGGGTCAGCGTCGCCTCGGCGAAGGCTTCGTCGTCGTCATTGTCGATGTCGGTGGGCTCGCTCATGGCGGTACTCCTGTTGTGGGGCACACAGTGTGCCATGCCTGTAGCGGCAATGCCCGGGCATTGACGGGGTGCATGACGCTGGTCAGGGACGGGCGTACGGTCTATAAAAGCCGGGCCAACCCCTTACGGCCTGGAGGCTGTTACCTCATGCTCAAGCTTTACGGATTCTCGGTCAGCAACTACTACAACATGGTCAAGCTGGCCCTGCTGGAAAAAGGCCTGCCCTTCGAGGAAGTCACTTTCTATGGCGGCCAGGCGCCACAGGCCTTGGCAGTGAGCCCTCGGGGCAAGGTGCCAGTGCTTGAAACCGAACACGGCTTCCTGAGTGAAACCAGTGTGATCCTCGACTATATCGAACAGACCCAGGGCGGCAAGGCACTGCTGCCGGCAGACCCGTTCGGGCAGGCCAAGGTGCGTGAGCTGCTCAAGGAAATCGAGCTGTACATCGAGCTGCCGGCGCGTACCTGCTATGCCGAGTCGTTCTTTGGCATGTCGGTTGAGCCGCTGGTCAAAGAGAAAGCCCGGGCCGATCTGCTGGCCGGGTTTGCCACCCTCAAGCGTAACGGTCGCTTTGCGCCGTTTGTGGCAGGTGAGCAACTGACGCTGGCAGACCTGATGTTCTGCTTCTCGGTCGACCTGGCTTATGCCGTGGGCAAGAAGGTGCTGAACATCGACTTCCTGGCGGACTTCCCGCAGGCCAAGGCGTTGTTGCAGCTGATGGGCGAGAACCCGCACATGGCGCGGATCGTGGCAGACAAGGAGGCGGCGATGCCAGCCTTCATGGAGATGATTCGAAGCGGTAAACGCTAAGGGTCCGGGGCCGCGAGGCGGCCCCGGTTCCTGATCAACGCGAGGCCAGCAATGCCTTGCCGCGAATAACCGCCGCGCGCACCTGCGCCGGCGCCGTACCACCAATGTGGTCACGGGCATTCACCGACCCTTCCAGGGTCAGCACGGCAAACACGTCCTGCTCGATCTGGTCGCTGAACTGGCGCAGTTCGTCCAGGCTCATTTCGGCCAGGTCTTTGCCAGTGTCCACGCCATACTTCACCGCGTGGCCAACGATTTCGTGGCAGTCACGGAACGGCAGGCCACGGCGTACCAGGTAGTCGGCCAGGTCGGTGGCGGTGGAGAAGCCGCGCAGGGCCGCTTCACGCATGATGGCGTGCTTGGGCTTGATCGCCGGGATCATGTCGGCAAAGGCACGCAGCGAGTCGCGCAGGGTATCGGCAGCGTCGAACAGCGGCTCCTTGTCTTCCTGGTTGTCCTTGTTATAGGCCAGCGGCTGGCCTTTCATCAGGGTCAGCAGGCCGGTCAGGGCGCCGAACACGCGGCCGCTCTTGCCACGTACCAGTTCTGGCACGTCCGGGTTCTTTTTCTGCGGCATGATCGAGCTGCCGGTGCAGAAGCGGTCCGGCAGGTCGATGAACTGGAACTGCGCGCTGGTCCACAACACCAGCTCTTCGGAGAAGCGCGACAGGTGCATCATCGCCACGCTGGCAGCGGCGCAGAATTCGATGGCGAAGTCGCGGTCCGACACGCCGTCCAGCGAGTTGCCGGCCACGGCCTCGAAGCCCAGCAGCTTGCAGGTGAGTTCGCGGTCGATCGGGTAGGTGGTGCCCGCCAGCGCGGCGCTGCCCAGCGGCATGCGGTTGGTGCGCTTGCGGCAGTCGACCAGGCGCTCGTAGTCGCGGCTGAGCATTTCGAACCAGGCCAGCAGGTGGTGGCCGAAGGTGACCGGCTGGGCCGTCTGCAGGTGGGTGAAGCCAGGCATGATGGTTTCGGCTTCACGCTCGGCCTGCTCCAGCAGGCCCTGCTGCAGGCGGGTGATTTCGGCCAGGATCAGGTCGATTTCATCGCGCAGCCACAGGCGGATATCGGTGGCCACCTGGTCGTTGCGGCTACGGCCGGTGTGCAGCTTCTTGCCGGTGATGCCGATACGGTCGGTCAGGCGTGCTTCGATGTTCATGTGCACGTCTTCGAGGTCGACGCGCCAGTCGAAGTTGCCAGCCTCGATCTCGCCCTGGATGGTTTTCAGGCCATCGATGATGGTGTCGCGCTCGGCATCGCTGAGCACGCCGACCTGCGCCAGCATGGTGGCATGGGCGATCGAACCCATGATGTCGTGGCGGTACAGGCGCTTGTCGAAATCGACCGAGGCGGTGAAACGGGCGACGAAGGCGTCGACGGGCTCACTGAAGCGGCCGCCCCAGGACTGATTGGTCTTGTCGGTGCTCATGGATTCACTCATTGCAGGCGTGAACGAAAAAGTGGCGCCGATGATAGCAGGGTTGGGCTGGCCGCCGCAGGGCGCTGGTCGAGAGAAATGCCCGGATAACGGCAGAGAACGATTTTAAGGAATGAACGGCAGTGTTCCACGGACCGTCTACAGTTGGACAGAGGACAGGCAGTGAATCTGCCGTCCGAGTGAATCTTTGGCCATCGCACCGGTCTAGAGCGTGACCGCAGTGTCGCTCGAACCACACCTGTCTACGCTATACCTGTGCGAGACTCATTCAGGAATCCAGCGCAATTATGAATGTCCTGATCGTTGATGACGAACCCCAAGGCCGTGAACGCCTCAGCCGGCTGCTCGGCGAACTGGAGGGTTACACCGTGCTGGAGCCTAGCGCCACCAACGGCGAGGAGGCCTTGGCGCTGATCGAAAGCCTCAAGCCCGATGTGGTCCTGCTGGACATCGGCATGCCAGGCCTGGATGGCCTGCAGGTTGCCGCACGCTTGTGCGAACGCGAGGCGCCGCCGGCGGTGGTGTTTTGCACCGGGGATGATGAATACGGTGCCGAGGCATTCAAGGACAGTACCCTCAGCCATGTGACCAAGCCGTTCCAGGCCCAGGCGCTGCGCGATGCCTTGCGCAAGGCCGAAAAACCCAACCGCGCCCAGTTGGCGGCGCTTACCCGGCCGGCCAATGAAGGTGGCGGCCCGCGCAGCCACATCAGTGCCCGCACGCGCAAAGGTATCGAGCTGATTCCTTTGCCCCAGGTGATCTATTTCATTGCCGACCACAAATACGTGACCTTGCGGCATGAGGCGGGGGAGGTGCTGCTCGACGAGCCGCTCAAGGCCCTGGAAGACGAGTTTGGCGAACGCTTCGTGCGGATCCACCGCAATGCGCTGGTGGCCCGTGAGCGTATCGAGCGCTTGCAGCGCACCCCGCTGGGGCATTTTCAGTTATACCTGAAAGGCCTGGACGGTGATGCCCTGACCGTCAGCCGGCGGCATGTGGCGGGCGTGCGCAAGATGATGCAAACCCTCTGATTCGGCGCCCGCATGGCAAGGGCTGCGCCCTTGTTCGCGGCTAAAGCCGCTCCTACAGGTACGGTGCCGCTCCGAAGGCGGTGATTAGCCTGTGGGAGCGGGTTTACCCGCGAAGGGGCCCTCAGCTGTTCCACATCTGCTAGCGATACCAGCGATGCTGTTATCATCGACGGTATTTCTCTGGATCGGGGCGTTTCATGTCCACTCGCGAAATCCGCATTGCCACCCGTAAAAGTGCCTTGGCCCTGTGGCAGGCCGAATACGTCAAAGCCCGCCTCGAGCAGGCTCACCCCGGTCTGCTGGTGACCCTGGTGCCCATGGTCAGCCGTGGTGACAAGCTGCTCGATGCGCCGCTGGCCAAAATCGGCGGCAAGGGCCTGTTCGTCAAGGAACTGGAAACCGCCCTGCTGGACAACCAAGCCGACATCGCCGTGCATTCGATGAAGGACGTGCCCATGGACTTCCCCGAAGGCCTTGGCCTGTACTGCATCTGCGAGCGCGAAGACCCGCGCGATGCCTTCGTTTCCAATACCTTCGACAGCCTTGAAGCGCTGCCTGCCGGCAGCATCGTCGGCACCTCCAGCCTGCGCCGCCAGGCCCAGTTGCTGGCGCGCCGCCCAGACCTGCAAATCCGCTTCCTGCGAGGCAACGTCAACACCCGCCTGGCCAAGCTGGATGCTGGCGAGTACGACGCCATCATTCTCGCTGCAGCCGGCCTGATCCGCCTGGGCTTCGAAGACCGCATCACCTCCACCATCAGCGTCGATGACAGCCTGCCGGCTGGCGGGCAGGGCGCGGTGGGCATCGAGTGCCGCAGCGCCGACGTCGAGATCCACGCGCTGCTGGCGCCACTGCACCATGCCGACACTGCCGACCGGGTAGTGGCCGAGCGTGCTCTGAACAAACGCCTGAATGGCGGCTGCCAAGTGCCGATCGCCTGCTACGCGGTACTCGAAGGCGACCAACTGTGGCTGCGTGGCCTGGTCGGTCAGCCTAGCGGCGGCACCTTGTTGGTGGCCGATGCCCGCGCCCCCCGCTCTGCCGCTGAAACGCTTGGCGTACGGGTGGCCGAAGACCTGCTGGGCCAGGGCGCCGAAGCCATCCTCAAGGAAGTCTACGGCGAGGCTGGTCACCCGTGAGCCAATGGCGCCTGTTGCTGACCCGCCCTGCCGAGGACTGCGCAGCACTGGCGCAGAGCCTGGCGGCAGCGGGGGTAGGCAGCAGCTGCATGCCGCTGCTGGAGATAGCGCCCGTCACCGTGCAGGCCCGGCAACGCCTGTTGCTGGAAGGCCTGCATGGCTTCCAGGCGATCATCGTGGTCAGCAAACCTGCCGCACGGCTGTTGCTTGAGCAACTGGCCGAGGCCGGTTTGCAGCCGCCACGGCAAGGCTGGTTCACCGTGGGCGAGGCCACTGCCGCAGTGTTGCAGGAGAAAGGCCTGGGGGCGAGCTGCCCGCCGCGTGGTGATGACAGCGAAGCCTTGCTGGCGCTCCCGGCCCTGCGCCAGGCCGTTGCCGTGCCTGCGCCGCGTGTATTGATCGTTCGCGGCGTCGGAGGTCGCGAACTGCTGGCAGAGCGTCTTGCAGAGCAAGGTGCTAGTGTCGAATATCTGGAACTGTATCGTCGCTGCCTGCCGGCTTACCCGGCGGGCACCCTGAAGCGTCGCATCGAAGCGGAACGCCTCAATGGCCTGGTGGTCAGCAGTGGGCAGGGTTTTGAACATTTGCAGCAGCTGGCCGGCGCCGATTGGCCGCAGTTGGCACAGTTGCCGCTGTTCGTGCCCAGCCCGCGGGTCGCCGAGCAGGCCAGGGCCGCCGGGGCCCAACAGGTTGTGGATTGCCGTGGCGCCAGTGCCACGGCCTTGCTGGCAGCCGTGCAGCGCAGCGCTGCACCTGCCTCTTAAGGCGCTAAGCTGAAGGCGATGCGCCCCCATGCAAAGGATGGATACGTGAGCGAGACTGTCTTGTCCAATAACGATCAGCCGTCGGCACAGGCGCCGGCGGAACCCGTCACCGCCCCACCCGCCAAGCGCTCCGGCAGTGGCCTGGCAGCGCTGGCCTTGCTGCTGGGTGCAGCCGGGGTGGCGATAGGTGGCTGGGGTGTCTGGCAGGTACGCCAACTGCAAGGCAGTGAGTTCAACCAGGGCCAGCACATCGAAGCGCTGAACCAGCGCGCCGAAGCCTTGCAACAACGCGAACAGCAAATCAGCGCGCAACTGGCCAGCCTGCCGGCTGCCAGCGAGCTGGAAGACCGCCGCCGCCTGGTGGCGCAATTGCAAGGTGACCAGCAACGCCTCAGCCAGCGCCTGGAAACCGTACTTGGCGAGAGCCGCAAGGAATGGCGCCTGGCCGAGGCCGAGCACTTGCTGCGCCTGGCCACCCTGCGCTTGTCGGCGCTACAGGACATCACCAGCGCCAAGGCCCTGGTCGAGGGCGCTGACGAAATTCTGCGCGAACAGAGCGACCCAGGTGCCTTCGCTGCTCGCGAACAACTGGCACGCAGCCTGGCCACGCTCAACAGCACCCAGCAGCCAGACCGTACCGGCCTGTTCCTGAAGCTGGCCGCTCAGCGCGAGCTGGTGCAGCAGCTCAGTGCCCAGTCCCCCGAGTTTGCCAGCGACGCCGATGCACTCGGCGCCCTGACTGCCGACGGTGATGGTGCGAGTCGCCTGTCGCAGTGGTGGGCAGAAATATCCAAGTACTTCCAGATCGACTTCAATGCCGATGACAACGTGCGGCCGTTGCTCGCCGGGCAGCAACTGAACCAGCTGCGCCTGGCCCTGAGCCTGACCATCGAGCAGGCCCAGTGGGCCGCACTCAATGGTGATGCCAAGGTTTACACCCAGGCGCTGGACGACGCCCGTAGCGTACTGTTGGCCAACTTCAACGCCGACAACCCGCAAAGCAAGGCCATGCTCGACAGCCTGAATGCCCTGGCCGACCAACCGGTGTCGGTGGTTACCCCCGACCTCAGCGAGAGCCTGGCGGCCGTGCAGGCCTATATTCAGCGCCGCCACCTGCCGGCCGAGGCTGAAGGGGGCAAGCCATGAAGCGTGTCTACCTGCTGGCTGTGCTGGCGATTGTGGTCGCTGCGGCGTTGGGGATCGCAGTTGCCAAGCACAGCGGCTACGTGCTGATTTCCTATGGTGGCTTCCGCTATCAGTCGGGGCTGTGGGCAGCCTTGGCCGGCCTGCTGGCCGTGGTCGCACTGCTGTGGCTGTTGCGTTACCTGGTTGGCCTGGTGCTGGCCTCCAGCGGCGTGGTCAACCCGTGGTCGCGGCGCAACCGTAGCCGGCGCATTCGTGTGGCCATCGAACAGGGCCAGCTGGACCTCGCCGAAGGCCGCTGGGCCAGCGCCCAGCGCCACTTGCACCGTGCCGCCGAGGCCGAGCGCCAACCGCTGCTGTATTACCTTGGTGCCGCGCGTGCCGCCAACGAGCAAGGCCGCACCGAAGACAGCGACAACCTGCTGGAGCGGGCGCTGGAGCGCCAGCCGCAAGCAGAACTGGCCATTGCCCTGACGCATGCCCAGTTGCAGATGGACCGTGGCGAAAGTGACGGGGCCCTGGAAACGCTGCTGGCCATGCAGGAGCGTCACCCGCACAACACTCAGGTGCTGCGTCTGCTGCAACGCCTGCACCTGGAACGTGGTGACTGGTCGGCCCTCATCCGCCTTTTGCCCGACTTGCGCAAGGGCAAGGTACTGCCGCCCGCCGAGCTGGCTGCCCTTGAACAACGCGCCTGGGGCCAGAACCTGAGCCTGGCCACCACCCGTGGCGAAGACGCTCAAAGTGCGCGTCAGGCCCTGGAGCGAGCCTGGCAGCAATTGACCGCAGCCCAGCGCCAGGAGCCACAGCTGGTGCTGGCATACGCCGAGCAATTGCGCCAGGTGGGCGCGCAGAGCGAGGCCGAACAGGTGCTGCGCACTGCGCTCAAGCGTGACTACGAGAGCCACCTGGCCCGCTTGTACGGGTTGGTGCGCGGTGATGACCCGGCGCGCCAGCTGCAAACCGCCGAAGGCTGGCTCAAGGCTCATCCGCAAGACGCCAGCCTGCTGCTGACCCTGGGCCGCCTGAGCCTGCAGAACCGCCTGTGGGGCAAGGCACGTGACTATCTGGAAAGCAGCCTGCGCATGGAGCGCAACCCCGAGGCTTGTGCCGAACTGGCCCGCCTGCTTGCTGGCCTGGGCGAGACCGAGCGCAGCAACCAGCTGTTCCAGGAGGGCCTCGGCCTGCTGGACGAGCGCCTGCTGGCCCTGCCGTTGCCAGAAGGCGTACGCGCCTGACCCACCCCAAGGCCCGCGCCAAGGTGCGGGCTTTGGGGGTTGGTAATTTATCTATGCCTGCACGTTGGCGCGGCAATCTATTTCTTCAGTCACCTCCTACCGCCACTTTGGAAATTTCCTACACGATTCAGCGACTTGTCTTTGCTGTCGCGCCTTGAAACAAAGCGCGTCTTTCCTCTACCGTTTCAAGCCACTCCTTCTTCCCCGGGACCTTCACCGCCCATGCTGCCGGCCCGTTTGCGCTCCTTTTTCCTTCCTGCCTGCCTGGCCGCACTGGCGGTGCTGGCTGCGTCTTTCCAACTGGAAAACATGCCAGGGCTGGTGCCGTGCCCCTTGTGCTTCAGCCAGCGTTTGCTGCTCGCGGCGTACGCGTTGTTGTGCCTGGGGGCGGTGCTGCAGGCGCCAGGCTTGCAGGGCATCCGCCAGTACGCGCGGGCGACGCTGGGCTGCTCGCTGGCCGGTGCGTTGCTGGCGGCGCGGCATGTCTGGTTGCAGGGCGCTGGTACGGTCATGCATGTATGCCCGGTGCCGATTGGGCGGGTGTTCGAGCAATCCTGGGGCGAGGCGGCGCGGCAACTGTTGCTGGGTGGCCCGGATTGCAACTCGCTGACCTGGAGCTTTCTCGACCTGACACTGCCCGAGTGGAGCCTGCTGGCCTTCCTGCTGCTGGCGGCGCTGCCCTTGAGTTGCCTGCTGGCGTATCGTTTCCGCACCCTGGCAATGAACTGACCTGGCGCAAGGTTGCGTCATGAGAGCGACCAATGGCGCTATAACGGGGTATTAAACACTTGTATGAACTTTGTGTGCTGCGTACCTTGATGGGCAGCACGCGCGGGAATAATCTCGCAGCACGTATACCGAAAACACAACTGCTCGATGCCGTCCTGCTGATGTCACCTCTGTGCTGCGCGTTCGCGGTGCGAGGTGCAGCGGCATCTACCCAGAAGGGAAGAGATCGCCATGCTCGATAGTTGTCAGAATGCTCAGGAACGCTGGGGTGGGGTTCACAAGCTGATCGACCGTTGGCTGGAGGAGCGCCAGCAACTAGTGCAGGCTTTCCGCACCCTGCGCGATGCCAAGCCGGCCTTCGCTGACAAGGATACGCACAGTGACTTCTGCGCACTCCTGGTCGACTACGTTTCGGCGTGGCATTTCGAAGTCTGCGAACAACTGGTCAGTGAGGCCAAGGCATTCGATGACGAGAAAGCGTTGAAGCTGGCTGAAGAGATCAACCCGCGGATCAATGACATCACCCAGATTGCACTGGCTTTCAATGATCATTGCAGCAAGGGCGAGTGCAAGGACACCGAGCGCTTCGCCGAGAAGCTGGCCAAGCTGGGCGGCCTGCTGCACGAGCGCTTTGAACTCGAAGACTGCCTGATCGAAGTGCTGCACACTGCGCACAAGGAAGAGGGCGCTGTCGAGGCCTGAAGCTAGGCCTCAGTCGCCAACCGCCAGCAGCTCGATCTCGAATACCAGAGGTGTATAGGGTGCGATCAGGTCGCCCGCTCCTTCGGCGCCATAGGCTTGCGCTGAAGGAATCACCAGGCGCCATTTGGCGCCCGCGTGCATCTGCGGCAGGGCCACCTGCCAGCCTTCGATTACAGAATCCAGGCTGAACCATTGGGGCGTCTGGTTCTGGTCGAACACCGAGCCATCCGGCAACTTTCCCACATAGCGCACTTGTACTTTGCCACCTGCTTTGGGTTGCGCGCCCGTGCCTGCCTGCAGTTCGCTGTAGAGCACGCCTTCCGGCAGTTCGTGTAGCCCATAACGTCCACGCTCATTGGCCATGAAGCGTGTTTCGGCTGCCTGCAATTTTTGTGTGGCGGCATCACTTTCCTGCGCTTCATGCTGCTGAAGCACTGCCTGCATGCGTACCTTGTCGAGCTTTAGCGGTTGCCCCTGATAGGACTGCTTGAGGCCTTCGACCAGTGCTTCCAGTTGCAAGCCTGGCATCTCCTGGCGCAGGCGCTCACCCAGGCTGGCGCCCAGGCTGTAGGCCAGATCGTGATCGTCGCTGTCGGCAAGGGCGATGGGTGCCAGCAGGCATAAACCTAAAACAAGATATCGAGGCAATGCCCGGACTCCCAAATATCAGCAATGATTAATTCAGCAACTACACTTTCACGCAGCTGCAAGATAACAACTTTGCCCAGGCATGCAACGCGGCGTAAATATTACGGTCAACATGCCCTAGCGGCGGTAGCAGCAGAAGCATAGTATGAGCCGCAATCTCGTCAGCCAGGAGGTAAACCATGTCGGCCAAAAAGAAGCCAGTAAGTACGCCGTTACACCTGCTCCAGCAACTTTCGGGCAGCCTGCTCGAACACTTGGAAGATGCCTGCTCGCAAGCGCTGGCTGATGCGGAAAAACTGCTGGCCAAGTTGGAAAAGCAGCGTGGCAAAGCGCAGGAAAAACTGCACAACGGCCGCCTGAAATTGCAGGATGCCGCAAAGGCAGGTAAAGCCAAGGCGCAGACCAAAGCGCAAAAAGCCATTGGCGAACTTGAAGAACTGCTCGATTCCCTCAAGGAACGCCAAACCCAGACCCGCTCTTATATTCAGCAACTCAAGCGTGACGCTCAAGACAGCCTCAAGCTGGCCCAGGGTGTAGGCAAGGTTCGCGAGGCCGCAGCCAAAGCGCTGGATTCGCGTGCTGCCAAAACCAGCAAGCCGGCTGCAGCCAAACCTGCGGCGAAGCCAGCTGCCAAAGCGACTGCTGCTGCCAAGCCTGCGGCGAAGCCAGCTGCCAAAGCGACTGCTGC
>NZ_QJKG01000008.1:0-296555 GCF_003202095.1 Pseudomonas sp. LAIL14HWK12:I1 | reverse complement strand
GCCAAAGCGACCGCTGCAGCCAAACCTGCGGCGAAGCCAGCTGCCAAAGCGACGGCTGCTGCCAAATCCGCAGCCAAGCCAGCTGCGAAACCAGCTGCCGCCAAAGCCCCGGCACGCAGGGCCACCAAGCCAGCTGCCGCCAAACCTGTTGCCAGCAAACCAGCCGAAGCCAAACCGGCTACGCCTGCCGTCAGCACCCCGGCTGCTGCAACCAACTCGGCCACCCCGGCTGCTTCGGTAGCATCGTCGACACCCGCCAGCACCCCGGCTCAGGCGCCGTCTTCGGCGTCCTGAAGCGTAGCCGCTGCGGCGCGCAACTGATCCAGCGCGTCGTGGCGGCGGGCAGGCTCCGGCGCCAGCCGGGCCAGCCAGTCGTCCGTGAGCCCATGCGAGTCCGTGGGCCACTGTCGCGAGCGCTCCTGTAAACGCTCAAGCAAGGTCTTTTCGGCCTGCAACTCCAGCCCCTTCACTTGTTCACGCAACGCCGCCAGTTGCGCATCACCCGATGCCGCTGCTCGCCATTGTTGGCGAAGGCCGCGTAACGGGGCGACCACGTCACGCTGCCAGGCCCCGGCTATTTCGGTTAACGCCTGCACGCGCTCATCCAGCACCGCCACGCCTCGCGCCTGCAGCCAGGTTGCGCACAACAGCAGGCAGACATCGCCACCCATTGCCTGTAGCTCAAGGCAGGCCGCTTCCGCGCCGGGCCTGGCATACAGGGCCAGGGCGTGATTCCACAGGTCGGTGTGCATGGTTCCACTCGCGCTATGGGCCGAGGAAGCTGGTAGACTCCGCGACCATCATGATCAGACTATCCAACCTCACTTTACAGCGTGGTCCGCAGCGCTTGCTAGAAGGCGCCGAGATGACCCTGCACGCCGGTCACAAGGCCGGCCTGATCGGCGCCAACGGTGCCGGAAAATCCAGCCTGTTCGCCTTGCTGCGCTGTGAGCTGTCACCCGATGCCGGTGACTGCCAACTGCCCGGTGACTGGCGCATCGCCCACATGCGGCAGGAGGTCGATACCCTCGATCGCCTGGCCGTGGACTATGTGCTCGACGGCGACATGCGCCTGCGCAAGGTCCAGGCCGAACTGGCCGCCGCCGAGCACGCCCACGACGGTACTGCCCTGGCGCGCCTGCACAGTGAGCTGGAAAGCGCCGACGGCTATACCGCCGATGCCCGCGCGCGCAAGCTGCTGGCCGGCCTGGGCTTCACCAACGAGCAGATGGATCGCCGCGTCGGTGACTTCTCGGGTGGCTGGCGGATGCGCCTGAACCTGGCTCAGGCGCTGATGTGCCCGTCCGACCTGCTGCTGCTCGACGAGCCCACCAACCACCTCGACCTGGACGCCATCCTGTGGCTGGAAGACTGGCTCAAGGGCTACCCCGGCACGCTGTTACTGATCTCCCACGACCGCGACTTCCTCGACGCTGTGGTCGACCATGTGCTGCACGTCGAGCAGCGCAAGCTGAACCTGTACAAAGGTGGCTACACCGCCTTTGAGCGCACCCGTGCCGAGCGCTTGGCGCAGCAGCAGCAAGCCTACGAGAAGCAGCAGGCGCAGCGCGCGCACATGGAAAAATACATCGCCCGCTTCAAGGCCCAGGCCACCAAGGCTCGCCAGGCGCAAAGCCGGATCAAGGCCCTGGAGCGCATGGAAGAGCTGTCGGCGGCGCATGTGGATTCGCCGTTCGACTTCGTTTTCCGCGAATCGCAGAAAATCTCCAGCCCGTTGCTGAGCCTGTCCGAAGGCCGGCTGGGGTATGGCGACAAGGCCATCCTCGACAAGGTCAAGTTGCAGCTCACCCCAGGCGCGCGTATCGGTTTGCTTGGGCCTAACGGCGCGGGCAAGTCGACGCTGATCAAGAACCTTGCGGGTGAACTGGAGCCGTTGTCTGGCCGCCTGGTACGGGGCGAGAACCTGGCCGTTGGCTACTTCGCCCAGCACCAGCTCGACTCGCTGGACGACAAGGCCAGCCCGCTGCTGCACCTGCAGCGCATCGCGCCCACCGAGCGTGAGCAGACCCTGCGCGACTTCCTGGGTGGTTTCGACTTCCATGGCGCTCGTTGCGACGAGCCGGTCGTGAACTTCTCCGGTGGCGAAAAGGCCCGCCTGGCGCTGGCGCTGATCGCCTGGGAACGGCCGAACCTGCTGCTGCTCGACGAACCGACCAACCACCTCGACCTGGAAATGCGCCTGGCGCTGACCATGGCCTTGCAGGAGTTTGCCGGTGCCGTGGTGGTGGTATCCCACGACCGACATTTGCTCAAGAGCACCACCGACGACTTCCTGCTGGTGGCCGATGGCAAGGTGGACGCCTTCGACGGTGACCTGGACGACTACAGCCGCTGGCTGGTCGAGTACCGCCAGCGCAGTGCGCCGACCAGTAGCACCCCGGTCAACCCGGACAAGACCGACAAAAAAGCCCAACGCCAGGCTGCCGCCGCTTTGCGTCAGCAGCTTGCCCCGCACAAGAAGGCGGCCGACAAGCTGGAAACCGAGCTTAACCAGGTGCACGTGCAACTGGCCGAGATCGAGACCGCGTTGGGTGATGGTGGCCTCTACGAAGCCGCGCGCAAGGATGAGCTGCGAGACCTGCTGGCGCGTCAGACCAAGCTCAAGCAACGCGAAGGCGAGCTGGAAGAGGCCTGGATGGAGGCGCTGGAAACCCTCGAAAGCATGCAGGCCGAGCTCGAGGCGCTGTCCTGATGGAGGAACTGCGTTCGCTGCTGCCAGGGCAATGGATGGACACCTTCTGGCTGGGCTTGCAGATCCTGTTGATCCTGGTGGCGGCCTTCGTCCTGCAGCGCATCGTCGCCCGTGGGTTGAGCCGCCTGGGCCAGCGTTACCCGCTGCCACCGGAGTTGCTGGTGCCGGTGCGGGGTGGCTTGCGTTGGCTGATCATGGGCAGTGCGTTGCTGTTTGTGCTGGAGCGGCTGGGTGTTTCCGCGACGGTCCTGTGGACTGCATTGTCAGGCTTTGTCGCGGTGGCGGCGGTGGCGTTCTTCGCCATGTGGAGCGTGTTGTCCAACCTGCTGTGCGCGGTGCTGATCTTTACGGTCGGGCCATTTCGCATCGGCGATGTGGTCGAGCTGGTCGACACCTTGGACAAGCCGGGCGTCAAAGGCCGGGTGATCGCCATCAACCTGCTGTTCACCACGTTGCTGGAAATGCCCGAGGCGGGCGGGGCGCTGGTGCAGGTGCCCAATAGCCAGTTCTTCCAGAAGTCGGTGCGGCGCTGGCGCGGGGCCGAGGTGCAGGCGATGCATAAGGATGCGGCAGTCGAGGCAGATTGATTCTGCCTGTGCCGGCCTCTTCGCGGGTTCGCCCGCGAAGAGGCCGGCACAGGCAGTTAAATTCTCAAAATTTTCTGGTTATTTTTTCACCAACACCTTAGCTTAACGTTTTGCAACATATGTTCGAGCGAGGTGTGTGATGTCGATGGAAGTATGGCTGGGCTTCTTTGCCGCCTGTTGGGTGATCAGCCTTTCACCCGGTGCCGGGGCGATTGCCTCGATGTCCAGCGGCCTGCAATACGGCTTCTGGCGTGGTTACTGGAATGCCCTGGGCCTGCAACTGGGCCTGATCGTACAGATCGCCATCATCGCTGCCGGCGTCGGTGCCATCCTTGCCGCCTCGGCCACGGCCTTCCAGATCATCAAATGGTTTGGCGTCGCCTACCTCGTCTATCTGGCCTACAAGCAATGGCGTGCCTTGCCGATGGACATGGCCGATGAGTCCGGCGTGCGCCCGATCGGCAAACCGCTGAGCCTGATGTTCCGCGGTTTCCTGGTCAACGTCAGCAACCCCAAGGCACTGGTGTTCATGCTGGCGGTGCTGCCGCAGTTCCTTAACCCACATGCGCCGTTGCTGCCGCAATATGTGGCGATCACCGTGACCATGATCAGCGTGGACATGCTGGTGATGGCGGGCTACACCGGGTTGGCTTCGCGGGTGTTGCGTCTGCTGCGTACGCCCAAGCAGCAGAAGCGCCTGAACCGGACCTTTGCCGGGTTGTTCATCGGCGCGGCCACGTTCCTGGCTACCCTGCGTCGCGCACCTCTCTGATAGATGACTGGGGCCTCGTCGAGGCCCCAGCTATTTCTGCCTGTCCACCAACCCCTTGAGCAGATCCACCGGCAACGGGAAGACAATGGTCGAGCTCTTGTCCCCTGCAATCATCCCCAGCGTCTGCATGTAGCGTAACTGCATCGCCCCCGGTTCCTTGCTCAACATCTGCGCCGCCTGCATCAGCTTCTCCGACGCCTGCAACTCGCCTTCGGCATGAATCACCTTGGCCCGTCGTTCCCGTTCAGCCTCAGCCTGCCGGGCGATGGCACGCACCATCGATTCGTTGAGGTCCACATGCTTGATCTCGACGTTGGCCACCTTGATGCCCCACGCATCGGTCTGCGCGTCCAGCACTTGGCGGATGTCCAGGTTCAGCTGCTCGCGTTCTGCCAGCAGTTCGTCCAGTTCGTGCTTGCCCAGCACCGCACGCAGGGTTGTCTGGGCCAGCTGGCTGGTCGCCACCAGAAAATCCTCGACCTGGATGATTGCTTTCTGCGGGTCAAGTACACGGAAGTAGAGCACCGCATTGACCTTGACCGAGACGTTGTCGCGGGTGATCACATCCTGTGGCGGTACATCCAGCACCACGGTACGCAGGTCGACCCGCACCATTTGCTGGATCACCGGGATCAACAGGATCAGCCCCGGCCCCTTGACCTGCCAAAAGCGGCCCAGCTGGAATACCACGCCGCGCTCGTATTCGCGCAGGATGCGAAACGCCGACAGCAACAGCATCGTCAGCACGATCAGCACCGCGCCGAAACCCACTTGCATGAACATGCTCATTCTCCTTGCGCCGCAGGCGTGGCGGCGCTCACTTCCAGCATCACGCCATGGCGCGCGGTCACCCGCACGTTCTGGCCAGCTTGCAGCGGTGTTGCGCATTGCACTTGCCATTGCTCGCCCTGGGCCAGCACCACGCCACAGAACGGGTTGCCTGGTATCACCTGGGTGACGGTGGCCAGGCTGCCGACCAGACCGGCGTCGCCGCTCACCAGTGCCCGCCGTCGTGCCTTCAGGGCCATGCCCAGCACACCACCGATCAGCAGCGCCGAAAGCACGGCCAAGGTACCGATCAAGGTCAGCGGAATACCGAAGCCTGGGGCATCGGTGTCGATCAGGATCAAAGCGCCGACCACGAAGGCGACGATGCCGCCAAACCCGACCATGCCGAAGCTGGGCAGGAAGGCTTCGGCGATCATGAAGGCGACGCCCAGCAGGATCAGCGCCATCCCGGCGAAACTCACCGGTAGCAGTTGCAGGGCATACAACGCCAGCAGCAGGCATATGCCGCCGACCACACCGCCCACCGTAGAGCCGGGGTTCATGAACTCGAACAACAGGCCGTACACGCCGATCATGATCAGGATCAGTGCAACGCCGGGATTGGTAATCACGGCCAGCACCCGTGTGCGCCAGTCCGGTAGGTGCTCGACCAGGCTGGCGCCGACAGTCTGCAGCTGGTGCGGTTGGCCGGCGACCTGCAGCGTTTTGCCATCCAGCTTGCGCAAAAGGTCGGGCAGGTCATCGGCTATCAGGTCGATCACATTCAGCCGCAAGGCTTCGCTGGCGGGCAGGCTGACGGCCTCGCGCACGGCCTTCTCCGCCCACTCGGCATTGCGCCCACGCAGTTGCGCCAGGCTGCGGATGTAGGCAGCGGCGTCGTTGACCTGCTTGCGTGCCAGGGTTTCATCATCGCTGCCCTTGGTCTTGTCGTCCTTGGGGGCACCTGGGGGGCCGCCGATCTGTACGGGGGTGGCGGCGCCCAGGTTGGTCCCGGGCGCCATTGCGGCAACATGGCTGGCGTAGAGGATATAGGTGCCTGCGCTGGCGGCACGGGCACCGCTGGGCGCAACGTAGGTGGCCACCGGCACGGGGCTGGCGAGAATCGCCTTGATCATCTGGCGCATGGCGCTGTCCAGCCCGCCTGGAGTGTCCATGCGGATGACCACCAGCTGCGCGCCCTGCGCCCGGGCCTGGTCGAGGCTGCGTACCAGGTAATCGGCGCTGGCAGGGCCGATGGCATCGTCGATACCCAGCACCCACACTGCGCCGGGCGCTGCCTGACCGCCGGGCGTAATGCCAAGCAGCAACAGCAGCATCAGCCAGCGCCAGCAGCGGGCGATCACCTGTCGTCACCTCGTTTGCCTCTATTGCACAAGTTTAGCCCTGCCTGCCGCTGTCAGGCCTAAAATTGGAGATTGGGGGGCGAAACCGGAGGTGCATCATGCGTATGGCTAAAACCCTGCAGGTCCGCCTGGACAAGGCCAACTGCGATTACGACATCATTCCCCATCCCCATTCGGCCACCAGTCTGGAGTCGGCCCGGACGGCCGGCGTGCCCGCCGAGCGGGTCGCCAAGTCGGTGATGCTCGATGACCGTCATGGCAACTACATCATGGCCGTGCTACCGGCCAACCGGCACCTGGACATGACCAAGGTACGCATGTCCGGGGCCTGGCAACTCACCCGGGAAAGCGGCTTGCCTAGCCTGTTCAGTGACTGCGAGCGCGGCGCCGTGCCGGCCCTTGGTGATGCCTACCAGATAAAAATGCTGCTTGATTCGAGCCTTACACGTCAGGGTGATGTCTACCTTGAGGCGGGTGATCACGATCACCTGATTCACATGAGCATGGAGCAATACCTGAAGCTGGTGCCGAGCGCCGAAGTGCGTGAACTCAGCTGATGCTCTCAACCCTTGCCGGGCCGACCTCGTCGAGGACCGGTCTGGCGACAAGGAGGAACCATGGACAATCCGATTCATCCTTTCTCTGAAATTTTCAAACAGTTGGGGCTTCCTGATGATCCGGTCGAAATCGATCGCTTCATCACCACCCATTCGCCTTTGGACGAAGACGTGAAGCTGGTTGACGCACCCTTTTGGAACGATGCCCAGCGCGCCTTTCTCAAGGAAAGTTACACCGCCGATGCCGACTGGATTCCCATGATCGATCAACTGAATGAGGCGCTGCATCCGCAAAAAAAATAAAGCGCCGAGCGGCACCTGACGAGTGATTGGCCGTTGCTATGCTCAGGAAAACAATAAGGGGATAGCGCGATGAAAGATCCCTACGCACCAGGCTTCTGGTGCTCCGTGACGATCCTGGGCACCCTGACGGCCAGTTACTTTTACGGCATCAGGCAGACGCAGCAGATGAACCAGGCAGTGCATTTCCTGTACGCCGCTGCCGCAGTCACTGTGGCGGTTGCGCTGGTGGCGCTGACCTGGATTGCCTGGCAGCAGTTGCACCTGAACAAGCGTGAAGTGATTCAGGGGCGAACGTTGCTGACCATCTGGAACACCAAGGTGGCGCTACGCCGCGTCGAAACGGTATTCGACCGCTACTTCTGGGGCAGTTACTGGCATTCGGGGCGTACGTTCGAAGAGGTCATGGGCGAGCTCAAGGGCACGCCGCTGGAGCAGAGCCTGGATGCCCTGAAGCATCAGTGCCGAGCACTGGACCGTGAAATCCATGACCACCATCACCACTGGCTGGCCAACGCCCGCGACCTGTCCAGCGTGGCCCAGGCCATGGCCCGTGAACGCTACCAGCTGGACCTGGGCGAGCCCACCTGCAGTGGCCATGGCAATACAGCCGTGCTCAACCGTGACCTGGAAGTGCTGGTGTACACCTGGTCGGCGCGCCTGCGCAGCTTCGACCATCAGCTGGACGAGCTGGAGCGCGCCTACCATTGAGGCGCTTCATTCGCCGCGGATGTATTGCTCCAGTTGCTGGATCAGGCTGGCCTGTTCGGCGATGGTTTCCTTGACCAGGTCACCGATCGACAGCAGGCCCAGCAGTTCGCCATTGCTGACCACCGGCAGGTGGCGCAGGTGGCGGTCGGTCATCAGGTTCATGCAGTACTCAAGGTTCTGTTTCGGCGCCACGGTAACCACTGGAGCGCTCATGATTTCGCGCACAGGGGTGGCGGCGGACGAGCGGCCCTTCAGTACCAGTTTGCGCGCATAGTCCCGCTCACTGACGATACCCACCACCTGGTTGCCCTCGACCACGGGCAGCGCACCGACGTTTTTCTCCGCCAGCATTTTCAGGGCGTCGAGCACCGAGTCATCCGGGCCGATGGTGTACACGGTCTGGTGCTGGGACTTGGTCTTGAGGATTTGTTCGACGGTCTTCATACGGGCCTCTGCGGGTGAAAAAAGCGCTGTCTCGGAGTAACTAAAGCATCCGGTACGGCGCTCTGCACGGCAATGCAGGAAACGGCATGGAGTCGATTGAAAAACGTCATGGGTGATCGCCTGTTTCGGCCTCTTCGCGGCTGAAGCCGCTCCCACAGGAACTACACCGCCTTCGAGGTCTGTGCGATCCCTGTGGGAGCGGGTTTACCCGCGAAGAGGCCAGTACAGCCAATCAGAGCTTCGGCATCTGCCCAAGCCGCGCGACCATCTCGCTCACGATCTGCAGATCCAGCATGAACTGCTCCACCGTCTTGAACTCGTTGTCGTTGTGCCCGGTGTACTTCACGTCCGGCATGGCCAGGCCGAACTGCACGCCGTTGGGCAGGTCGTGCACCGAGGTTGCGCCGGCCGAGGTGCCGAACTCATGCTTCATGCCCAGGTTCTCGGTGGCCACCGCGAGCAGGGCCTTGACCCATTCGCCTTCGGGGTTGCGGTACATCGGCTCGTCCAGGCTGTAGTCGAAGGCTACCGAGGTGTGGCTTTGGCGGGTCCACTTGCCCAGTTTGTCAGCCAGTTCGTCCTTGATCGTGGCGATTGGCTTGCCCTTCGGAATACGCAGGTTCACCGCCAGTTTCAGGCCATTGTCATCCACCCCGACAAACGTCAGCGAGGCCGTCAGCGGGCCCATGAATGCGTCCTTGAACGCCACGCCGAGTTTGTTGCCCAGGTAGTCCAGGCCCCAGTTGTCGGCAGCATAGCGGGCGGCGTCGGTGAAGTGGTTGTGCTTGAGCGATACCTGCTTGCCCACGCCGTTGATGAAGTCGAGCATACGGGCCACCGGGTTCACCCCGGACTCCGGCTCCGAAGAGTGGGCGGAAACACCGGTCACCGTGAGCAGCACGTTCTTGCCCTCTGCTTTGGCGTCGATGCTGAAGTCGCCGCCATGCTGCTTCACGTACTTGGCACCGGCTTGCTGCAACTGTTTGGCCAGCTGCGTCGGGTTCTCTGAAACCAGGGTCGCTACCGAAGTGGTCGGGATCTGGTTGGTGGCCAGGCCGCCAGTCAGGTTGACGATTTCTGCGCCCTTGCCAGTGGCCGCCCGCTTGCTGAAGCTGGCCATGACCGTGCCGTAGCCTTTCTCGGCGATCACCACCGGGTAGCCGCCGTCGAGGGCCAGGTTGTAGTCAGGGGTGGGGTTGCGTTCGAAGTAGTAGGGGATGGCATCGCCGCTGGTTTCTTCGGTGGTGTCGATCAGCAGCTTGAACTGCCGGGCCAGCGGCAGGTTCTCGTCCTTGGCCACTTTGAGCGCGTACATCGCCACCACGATGCCGTTCTTGTCGTCTTCGGTACCACGGCCGTACATGCGGTCGCCAACCAGGGTGACCTTGAACGGGTCCAGGCGTGTGCCGTCGGCCAGCTTCCAGTTGTCCGGGTTGACCGGCACTACGTCGGCATGGGCGTGGATGCCGATTACTTCCTTGCCGCTGCCGAGCGAAATCTCGTACACCCGGTTGTCGATGTTGCGGAAGGCCAGGCCAAAGCTGTCGGCCAGGGCCTTGATCTTGTCGGCAATCTTGAGGAACTCGGGGTTTTGGTACTGCGGCGTACCCTCGACATTGAAGGTGGGGATGGCCACCAGCTCGCGCAGGGTTTCGGTGGCGGCCTTGCCATACTTGATGCGGGTATACAGGCCGAGCAGGCGGTTGATCTCGTCTTGCTGCTCGGCGGCCAGTGGCTTGCTGGCCAGGTAGGCGTCGAGGGTTGCCTCGAGGTTGTCGGCCTTGGCCAGGTCGCTGCCTTTGAGCTTGCCGAGGAACTGCTTGAAGTCGCTTGGGTTGCTGCCGTCAAAAGCTTTGACGATGGCAGCGGACTGCTGATGGGTGAGGTTGGCCTGGGCCGGCTGGGTGAACAGGCCGATGCTGGCCAGCAGCAGGGTGGTGGCGGTGAGTTTTTTCAGGTGCATGGTTGTGCGCATTCCTTCGCCAATCATTGTTGTGGGTTACCCGTCAGGAAACGGGAAGACGCCCACGCTAACACCAATGACCCGTGGCACGGGAGTGCCAGAAACGCGACATGTCGCACAAACGAAAAAGCCCCGGGCTCATGCCCAGGGCTTTTTGATATGGCGCACTCGGCGGGATTCGAACCCACGACCCCTGCCTTCGGAGGGCAGTACTCTATCCAGCTGAGCTACGAGTGCAACGCGCACGCATGATACCCATCTGTGTCGTTGACGTCCATCGCCTTGATCTGTGGCCTTTTTCCTCTTTTTGCGCAGGCGGCTTTTGTGGGCCACCGGTCTGCGCAAATTCATCTATCCATATGCGATATCAATATTTCCCACAGGGTTCTCATGCCCTCTATCCTCTGGTCACAACTTGTTATAACAAGTCATCGATCAGCGAAGAGACCCCATGGCCCAACTGCTCCCCCTGTCCCCGGTACCGCTCTACACCCAGCTCAAGGAACTGCTGCGCGAGCGCATCCTCGACGGTACTTATCCACCGCACAGCCGCATGCCCTCGGAAAGCGAACTGGGCAAGGCCTTCGACGTCAGCCGCATCACCGTGCGCCAGGCACTGGGCGACCTGCAAAAGGAAGGGCTGATCTTCAAGATCCACGGCAAAGGCACTTTTGTCGCCAAGCCCAAGGCGTTCCAGAACGTCAGTACCTTGCAGGGCCTGGGCGAGTCGATGACGCAAATGGGCTACGAAGTGATCAACCGCCTGCGCAGCTTCCGCCATGTGCCGGCCAACGCATTGGTGGCTGCCCGGCTGCAGGTCGAGGAGGGCAGCCTGGTCACCGAGATCCGCCGGGTGCGCCTGATCAACCGCGAGCCGGTGTCGCTGGAACTGACCTGGCTGCCCAAGGCCGTCGGCGAAAAACTGGAGAAGGCCGACCTGGTCACCCGCGACATCTTCCTGCTGCTGGAAAACGACTGCGGCATCGCCCTTGGCCACGCCGACCTGGCCATCGATGCAGTGCTGGCCGACAGCGACCTGACCCAGGCCCTGGAGGTTGAAGAAGGTTCGCCGATCATGCGCATCGAGCGCCTGACCCATGCTGCCGACGGCACGCCACTGGACTTCGAACACCTGTACTACCGCGGCGATGCCTTCCAGTACCGCCTGCGCATTGATCGCCAGAAAGGGGGCAAGGCATGAGCATCCAGACCCAGGACTACGACATCATCATCATCGGTGGCGGCACGGCCGGGCCGATGGCGGCGATCAAGGCCAAGGAGCAGGACAAGAGCCTGCGCGTGCTGCTGCTGGACAAGGCCAACGTCAAGCGCAGCGGCGCCATCAGCATGGGCATGGACGGCTTGAACAACGCCATCATCCCCGGCCACGCCACCCCCGAGCAGTACACCAAGGAAATCACCGTGGCCAATGACGGTATCGTCAACCAGGCCACCGTGCATGCCTACGCAACCCACAGCTTTGAAACCATCGAGCAGCTTGATCGCTGGGGCGTGAAGTTCGAGAAGGACGAAACCGGCGACTACGCGGTGAAGAAGGTTCACCACATGGGCGCCTACGTGCTGCCCATGCCCGAGGGCCACGACATCAAGAAGGTGCTGTACCGCCAGCTCAAGCGTGCCCGGGTAGAAATCAGCAACCGTATGGTCTGCACCCGTGTGCTGCTTGATGGCGAAGGCGCCGCCGCGGGCGTGCTGGGCTTCGACTGCCGCAGCGGCGAGTTTCGCGTGGTGCGGGCCAAGGCGGTGATCCTTGCCTGCGGCGCCGCCGGGCGCCTGGGCCTGCCGTCGTCGGGATACCTGATGGGCACCTACGAGAACCCGACCAACGCCGGTGACGGCTACGCCATGGCCTACCATGCAGGCGCCGAACTGGCCAACCTCGAGTGCTTCCAGATCAACCCGCTGATCAAGGACTACAACGGCCCGGCCTGTGCCTACGTCACCGGCCCGCTGGGTGGGTATACCGCCAACAGTAAGGGCGAGCGCTTCATCGAGTGCGATTACTGGAGCGGCCAGATGATGTGGGAGTTCCATCAGGAGCTCGAAGGCGGCAATGGCCCGGTGTTCCTCAAGCTCGACCACCTGGCCGAGGAAACCATCCAGAACATCGAAGAGATCCTGCACAGCAACGAGCGCCCCAGCCGTGGCCAGTTCCACGCCGGGCGCGGCACCGACTACCGCCAGCACATGGTCGAGATGCATATCTCCGAGATCGGTTTCTGCTCCGGGCATTCGGCGTCGGGCGTGTGGGTCAATGAAAAGGCCGAGACCAGCGTCAAAGGGCTGTATGCCGCGGGCGACATGGCTGCGGTGCCGCACAACTACATGCTCGGTGCTTTTACCTATGGATGGTTTGCCGGCGTGAACGCCGCGCATTACGTGGCCGGGCGCGAACTCGCCGAGGTCGATGCCGAACAGGTCGAACGCGAGCGCGCGCGGGTGTTTGCCCCGCTGCAGCGTGAGCATGGCCTGCCGCCAGCCCAGGTCGAGTACAAGCTCAGGCGCATGGTCAACGACTACCTGCAGCCGCCAAAGGTGACCAAGAAGATGGAAATCGGCCTGGCGCGCTTTGCCGAGATCGAGCGTGATCTGGAGCAGATGAAGGCCAGCAACCCTCATGAACTGATGCGTGCGATGGAAGTGTCGGTGATTCGCGACTGCGCTGAGATGGCGGCGCGGGCCTCGCTGTTCCGCGAGGAAAGCCGCTGGGGGCTGTACCACCACCGGGTGGACTTCCCTGAGCGCAACGATGGCGAGTGGTATTGCCATTGCCACCTGAAAAAAGGCGAGAACGGTGAAATGACCAGCTTCAAGAAGGCCGTCGAACCCTACCTGATCGCCCTGGATGCAGATGAGCAGACCGCTTACGACCGGTTGCGGGTCAAAGCCGATGCCGCCTAAGCGACACCTCACCTTGTGGGAGCGGGTTTACCCGCGAACACCGGCGAAGCCGGTGCCATCCACCGTGTTGGATTCTTCGCGGGTAAACCCGCTCCCACAGGGAAATGTGCAAGCCTCTAGGTGAAAGGGAGCCAATAAAGGCCCCAAGGACTCCGTGAAATGGCCTACCAGCCGCAAGAAATCTTCTTCCGCAGCAGCGCCCCGGTCACCATCGACGAAGACAAATGCATCGCCGAAAAAGGCTGCACCGTGTGCGTCGAGGTCTGCCCCATGGACCTGCTGGCGATCAACCCGGCCACGCAAAAAGCCTACATGGCTTTCGACGAATGCTGGTACTGCATGCCCTGCGAGAAGGACTGCCCCACCGGCGCAGTGAAGGTCGACATCCCGTACCTGCTGCGCTGATTCATCCCGCCATCCGGCGAACCACCGGACGCCCTCCTGCTGTGCCCCTCGTTTCCCACCACCCAAACCGGGCGGCGGAGACGACGCCAACTCTTATAACGATTCGAGGGGAAACACCCATGCGCCTTGTTGCAACCGTGGCCGGCCTCGCGCTGGCGCTCACTGGCCTGAATGCCAGTGCCGAAACCATCCGCATCGCCATCGGCACCCAGGACACCACCATCAACTGCGCCACCGGTGGCCTGCTGATCCGTGAGCTGGGCCTGCTGGACAAGTACTTGCCGCATGAGGGCAAGTACAAGGACGCCACCTACCAGGTCGAGTGGAAGAACTTCACCAGCGGTGCGCCGCTGACCAACGAAATGGTCGCCGGCAAACTCGACTTCGGCGCCATGGCCGACTTCCCGGGGTCGTTCAACGGCGTTGCCCACCTGGATGCCGGCAAGCGCAGCCTGTCCATCAGTGTGCTGTCGGGCAGCGTGCATGGCAGCGGCAACGGCATCGTCGTGCCTGCCGCGTCCAGCGTGCAGTCGCTGGCTGAACTCAAGGGCAAGACCATTTCCGTGCCGTTCGCCTCCACTGCCCACGGCATGCTGTTGCGCGCCGTCGCCGCCCAGGGCTGGGACCCGCAGAAGGATGTGCGCATCATCGCCCAGGCGCCGGAAATCGCCGGCTCCGCCCTGCGCAGCAACCGCATCGAAGCCCACGCCGACTTCGTGCCGTTCGCCGAGCTGTTCCCCAACCGAGGCTTCGCCCGCAAGATCTATGACGGCGCCCAGGCCAATGCACCGACCTTCCATGGTGCCCTGGTCGATGCCGACTACGCGAAAAAGTACCCCGAGGTGGTCACCGCCTACCTGCGCGCCAGCCTTGAAGCCGACCGCCTGATCGCTGCGCAGCCTGAGAAGTACAGCGAGTTGATCGAGAAGGTCACGGGTATCGAAGCCGAGGTCAATTACCTGTTCCACGGCCCGCTCGGCCTGCAGACCCGCGACTTGACCTGGAAGCCTGAATACCGCCAGGCAGTGGCTACGTCCATCGACACACTCAAGCTGCTGAAAAAGACCGACCGGGGCCTGGACACCGACAAGTTCATCGACGACCAGTACATCCGTGCCGCCTTCAAAGAGGCTGGCCTGGACTACAACAAGGCGCTGAAAGACTACGACCCGCTGCCACTCAAGGCCAATGACGCGCTGACCGGCAAACCGATCACCGACTTCAGCCGCCTGGCGCAAATCTGGGTGCGCGGTGAAGACAAGGTCCGCCACTACGCTTCGCCGGAAGCGGCCCTGGGTGCCCTGGCCCAGCTGGAGCAGGAGGGCAAGGACATCCGCGCCATCTACGCCCAGGCCGCCGACAGCGGCATCAAGCTGCTGGCCAACCAGGCCTGGTTCGTGCGCAACGCCAACGGCGAACTGGCGGCGTTCCTGCTCAAGGACCAGGCCGAGCAGTATGCCAAGGCCCATGGTGGCGAGGCGCTGGACTTCGTCAGCGCCAACCAGAAGCTGGTCGCCCAGCGCTGACCGGGAGGCACCGACATGACCCGCAACCTCAAGCGCTGGCCGGTGCGCCTGGCGTCGCTGCTGGCCTGCCTGCTGTTCTGGCAGGTGGCGGCAAGCGTGAAACTGGACCTCGGCCTGCTGACCTTCACCTATGTCCCCACACCCAAGGCGGTGCTGGACGCTGCCTGGCAGTTGCTGACCTCCAGCACCCTGCTGGCGCACCTGGGCAGCAGCCTGTCGCGGGTGTTTGCCGGTTATGCCACGGCGGCGCTGGTTGGCGTGGCCCTGGGGTTGCTGATCGGCCGCTCGAAATGGGCTGAAGACACCCTGCTGCCGCCGCTGGAAGTGCTGCGGCCGATTCCGGCGGTGGCGTGGATCCCGCTGGCGATCCTGATGTTCCCGTCGTCGGAACTGTCGATGGTGTTCATCACCTTCACCGGCGCGTTTTTCCCCATCCTGCTCAACACCGTGCACGGCGTCGAGGCGGTCGACCCGCGCCTGGTGGCATCGGCACGCAGCCTCGGTGCCGGGCGCTGGGCGATCCTGCGCGAAGTGGTGTTGCCTGGGGCGTTGCCGAGCATCGTCACCGGCCTGGCCATCGGCATGGGGACGTCATGGTTCTGCCTGGTCACCGCCGAGATGATTTCCGGGCAGTTCGGCATCGGCTACTACACCTGGGAGTCCTACACCTTGCAAAACTACCCGGACATCATCGTCGGCATGCTGCTGATCGGCGTGCTGGGCATGGGCAGCAGCGCCCTGGTCAAGCGCCTGGGGGCGCTGGCCACGCCGTGGTACCGCACGCGGAGGGCCAGTTGATGAACAGTTATCAACAGGCGCCGGGGCGTATCGAGGGTCGTGGCCTGTCGATCTGCCTGGGGCACGGCAGCGAAGCGTTCGAGGCAGTGCAGCGCCTGGACTTTGCCGTGGCGCCTGGCGAGTTTGTCTGCATCCTCGGCCCTTCCGGTTGTGGCAAGTCGACGTTGCTCGGCGCCCTGGCCGGGCACCTGGTGCCCAGCAGCGGCCAGCTGAACGTGGACGGCCAGCCCGTTGCCGGGCCGTCACCGCAGCGTGGCATGGTGTTCCAGCACCACACCTTGCTGCCCTGGCGCAGCGTGCTCGACAACGTGGCCTTCGGCCTGAAAATGCAGGGCCTGGGCCGCGCCGAACGTCACCGGCAAGCTCGCGAAATGCTGCAACTGGTGGGATTGGCCGACTTTGCCGGGCGCTGGCCCAACCAGCTGTCCGGCGGTATGCAGCAACGGGCCGAAATTGCCCGGGTGCTGATCAACCGCCCACGGCTCTTGCTGATGGACGAACCCTTCGGCGCACTGGATGCGCAAACCCGTGCACGCATGCAGGAACTGTTGCTGGAGATCTGGGCCAGCATCCGCACCACCGTGGTGTTCGTTACCCACGATATCGACGAAGCGCTGTTCCTCGCCGACCGCATCCTGGTGATGAGCCCGCGCCCCGGCCGCTTCATCGAAGACCTGCGCCTGGACTTTGCGCGCCCCCGCCGCGCCAGCCTGCTGACCAGCCCTGAATTCACTCACCTCAAGCGTCACTGCCTGGCGTTGCTGCGCCACGAGGAAGGCCGCGAACTGCCGCGCCTGACCCCGCTGGGCCTGCCGGACACTGACCACCCACCGCTACGGATCGCGCTATGACTGACCGAACGACCGACAACCCCGATATCCTCGCCCTGTTGCCTCGCCTTGAAGCCACAGACGCTGGCGTGCGACGCATCGCCCTGATCGACCTGGCCGACCTGGAAGACCCGGATGGCTTGCCATGGCTCACCGATGCACTGCTGGTGGACACCGCCGATGAGGTGCGTGCCGAGGCCGCACGCCTGCTGGAGGCCTGGGAAGAACCCGAAGTTGTGCAAGCCCTGTGCGCTGCGCTGGCCGATGCCGCCGAACCGGTACGGCTGGCAGCTGCGCAGAGCCTTAGCGAACTCAAGAGCCTTGAAGCCGGCCAGTTGATCCTGCCATGGGCCAAGCACGCCGATGCCTTTGTCCGCGCCAGTGCCCTGCGAGCCTTGCGCGAGCTGCGCCTGGAGGATGCTGCCGAACCTGCGTTGCTGGCGCTGGCCGATGACGACGCCGCCGTGCGACGTGAGGCCGTGGGCATTCTTGGCTGGCTCAAGCACCAGCCGGCGTTGCTGGCGCTGGCAGCGCTCGCCGAGGCCGAGCCGGACACCGAGGTGCGCCGCGCGGCCATCGGCGCGTTGGGCCTTGCCCGGGACAGCTCGGTGTTGCCAGCGTTGGTGGCAGCATTGACTGACCAGGCCTGGCAAGTGCGCGAGGAAGCCGCCACCACGTTAGGCAAAGTCGGTCAGGACCAGGCAGGCCCGGCGCTGGTGGAGGCCCTTGCCGATGACTTCTGGCAGGTACGCCTGCGGGCAGCGCGTTCACTGGGTCGGTTGCGCTATGCCGCTGCACTGGATGCGCTTGGCGCGTTGCTTGGCCATGGCATTGCCAACCTGCGCAAGGAAGCGGCGCTGGCCCTTGGCGAGCTGGGCCAGGCGCGTGCCTTGCCGGTGCTGCAGGCCGCCGAGGCCGACAGCGACCCTGAGGTGCGCAAGGCGGTGCGGATTGCCCTGGCGCAACTGCGCGGTGCAGCCTGATGAACGCCCCGCAAGCCATTCGCAACCTGCGCGGGCCAGGGCAGCTGGTACTGCAATGGGAAGACGGCGAGCACAGCCTCAGCCATACCCGTTTGCGCGGTGCTTGCCCCTGTTCACAATGCCGTGCGGCGCGGCTGTCGGGCGCGATCAGCCTGGTGCGCGACGATGTGCGCGTGGTACAGATCGAGTCGCAAGGATATGGCGTGCAGTTGGTGTTCAGCGATGGGCATGAGCGCGGGATCTACCCTTGGGCTTACCTGCGCGACCTTGGCAGCCAGTGAAGCTGATCCCTCAGGCTACTGCATCTCCCTGTAGGAGCAGCCTTGTGCTGCGAAGAGGCCGGTAAGGCTAAAGATCATCTTCAGCTGCAATGGCCTCTTCGCAGCACAAGGCTGCTCCTACAGGGCCAGTGTCTGCCCTGAAATTGTCGCCGGTCATTCACAGAGCAATCAGCTCCGGCCGCAGCCCTTCCACCCGTCGCGCCGGCGCTGGCAGGTAGCCGCCATCCCCGGTGATCTGGTGCAGCACTTTTTCGCGCAACCCATGCAGCGCTACACCGCTGCGCAACCGTGGGTGCGGCAGGTCGATCTCGACCACCGACTTGATCCTGCCCGGCCGTGGCTCCAGCACCACCACCCGATCCGCCAGGTACGTCGCCTCTTCGGCATCGTGGGTCACCAGCAAGGTGGTGATACCTGCACGCTCGCGAATGGCCAGCAGCTCGTCCTGCAGTTGCTGGCGGGTCAGCGCATCGAGTGCACCGAACGGCTCGTCCAGCAGCAGAATCCGTGGGCTGGCCACCAACCCACGGGCAATCGCCACGCGTTGGGCCATGCCGCCGGAAAGCTGGTGCGGGTACGCGGTCTCGAAGCCGGCCAGCCCCACCAGCAACACGAACTCATGCACACGGCGGGCACGCTCCCCCTGGGTCAGTTGCTCGTTCACCAGGCCCAAGGCGATGTTCTGTTCCACCGTCAGCCAAGGGAACAGGCGGTGCTCTTGGAACACGATGCCGCGCTCGCCACCGATGCCGCTGACGGTGTGCCCGTCGACGCGGATGCTGCCGCTGTAGTCGGTGTCCAGGCCCACCAGCAAGCGCAGCAAGGTGGACTTGCCACAACCGGATGCGCCGACAATGGCGATGAACTCGCCTTCGTTGATCGACAGGTTGAAGTTGCGGATGGCCTCGAACGGTTGGCCGTCCACGGTGAACACCTTGCCGACCCCTTCGAAGCTGACCAGGGGCGGGGTGGTGTCGGGCTGGTTGGCCGCGTGCAGGTGTGAGGTGTTGAAGGCGTTCATGCGGTTCTCCAGCGCGTGGCGCGCGATTCGAGGCGTTGTCCAAGGTTGCCGAGCAGGGCGCCGACCAGGCCGATCAGGACCATGGCGGCCATTACCTGGTCCATGCGGAACAGTTGCTGGGCGCCGATCATCAGGCTGGCGATGCCGCCGTCCGAAGGCATGAAGTATTCGGCGCCGATGGTGCCCAGCCAGGCGTAGATCAGCGACAGGCGCAGCCCGGCGAAAATCGCCGGGGCCGCACCGGGCAGTACCAGCAGACGCAAGCGTTGCCACAGGTTCAGGCGCAGCGTGCGGGCGGCTTCGCCCAGCTGTGGCGAGAGGCTGGCGATACCCCGCTGAGTAGCGATCAGCAACGGGAAGAACGCGGCCAGGCCTACGAAAACGTGCTTGGCCCCTTCACCCAGGCCGAACCAGGCGGTGAGCAGCGGCACCCAGGCGAACAGCGCCACCTGGCGCAAGGCCGAAAGGCTTGGCCCGAAAAGGCGTTCTGCGTGGTTTGAAAGCCCTAGCAGCAACCCGGTCAGCAGGCCGGCGCCACCCCCCAGCAGCAGGCCGGTGAGGGTGCGTTCCAGGCTCAGCAGCAAGGCCTGCGGCAGCGACCCATCGGCCAAACCGACCAGCAGCGTGCGCAGTACCTCAAGTGGTGAGGTGAGAATGTTCGGGTCAACCCAGCCAAAGCTGCTGCTGGCTTGCCACACTGCCAGCAGTGCCAGTGGCAACAGCAGGCTTTGCCAGCCCCGTGGCACTGGCCCGCGCTGCTGTTCGCCGGTGGCCGGTTGTGGCCAGAACAGCACGTGCTTTTCCAGGATAGAGAAGCCGCGCTCCAGCACGGCACCGACCAGGCCGATCACCAGGATGCACAGCAGCACAAGGTCGAGCATGAACAGCTGCCGACCCCACACCATCAGGTAGCCGATCCCTTCGCTGGAGGCGAGCAACTCGACCGCCAGCAGCGAGGTCCAACCAGTGGCCAGGGCCAAGCGCACGCCGGTGAGAAACGCGGGCAGGGCAGCCGGCAACAGCAGGCGCAGAAACAGCAAGTGCCGGGGCAGGCGCAGGGCCAACGCGGCTTCACGGAGTTTGGGCTGGGCATCGCGTACACCTACCAGCGTGTGCAAGGTGACGGGAACGACCACGGCCTTTACCAGCACCACGAGCTTCAACAACTCGCCGATGCCGAAGAACAGCATGAACAACGGAATCCAGGCCAGCGTAGGAATCTGTGCCAGTGCTACGAAGGTTGGCAGCACCAGTGTCTGTGCCCGCTGCGAAGCGCCCAGCCATACGCCCAGCAGCAAGCCGCTGCCGATACCTACCGCCAGCCCCCAGAACAACCGTTGCAAGCTTATCCACAGGTGCCCCCAAAGCTCGCCGGAGCCAAACTCCACCGCGCTCTGCCACACCAGCGCTGGCGCCGGCAGAATCTGCTCGCTCATCCAGTGCTGCCGGCTGGCCACCACCCACAACACGGCAATCGCCGCAGGCACTAAGTACGCAAGGCCTTTGTAGGAGCGGCCTTGCGCAGCGAATGGGCCGCGCAGCGGCCCTCGAACCCACCCCCGACCCTTGCTCAGAACTCCATTCATAGGCCATCTCTCAAAACGTTGTTATGTTATTCATTACTGGAATAAAAAATTTCCAAATATGACTTTCAAGAGATAAGAGCATGCGCTTCCTGCATACGGAAGCCCCCCGCCGTTGCGTTTTCCTCATATTTTCCATGCACTTTTCGCAAGCCAGTCGCAGGCCCGCATGCCGCCTGATTTATGCCTTCCAGTTACTAAAAAATGAAGTTTTGATCTTTGTAGGTTCTAACCAGACCTGCCTAGCTTCTGGCCAAAGCGCCGGCCATCGCCGGTGGCAGCCTGCCAAGGAGCCTTGCCATGAAAACCCCGTTGCGCCACCTGATTACAGCCCTTGGGCTGGCCATCACCCTCAGCGCCCATGCGACCGAACCAGCCAAGCCTGAAACCATCCGCATCGCCGTACCCGACCTCAGCGCCGGCAGCAAGCCCAGCGCAGGCGGTGTAGTCGATGTATTGCGTGACCAGCAGTTGCTGGAGAAGGAATTCGCCAAGGATGGCATCCGCATCGACTGGCACTTCTTCAAGGGGGCCGGCCCTGTGGTGAACGAGGCGCTGGCCAACGGCCAGGCCGACTTTGCCTACCTGGGTGACCTGGCTGCGATCGTCGGCAAGGCCAATGGCCTGGATACCCGCGTGCTGACGGCGGGCGTGCGGGGGGTCAAGAGCTACCTGGGCGTGGTGCCTGGCTCTGGCATCAAGACCCTGCACGACCTCAAGGGCAAGCGCGTAGCGGTGTTCCGCGGTACAGCCAACCAGCTGTCGTTCGCCAGCGCCCTGGCCAGCCAAGGGCTGACCGAGCGTGAGCTGAAGGTGATCAACCTGGACTTCAACGCCGCCAATGCTGCGCTGGCAGCCAAGCAGATCGACGCCACCTGGGGCCTGTCCAACCTGCTGTCGCTGCGTGAACGCGGGCTGGTCGAGCTGCCGGTCAACTCGCGGGACCTCGAAGGCGCCGGTAGCACCCAGGCAGTGCTGTTGGGCACTGGTGACTTCATCCGCAAGTACCCCGAACTGGTCCAGCGCCTGGTCAACGCCCAGGAGCAGGCCAGTACCTGGTTGCGAGACGAACATAACCGTGACGCCTACATCGATCTGGTGGCCAGCAATGCCAACTGGCCGCGCAGCATCCTCAGCGATGACCTGGCCAAGGAAGACCTTGCCCACTACTTCGACCCACGCCTGGACGCTGACTTCGTCGGCCAGCTGCAGCAGGGCGTAGACCTGGCGGCCAAGGAACGCCTGATCCGCCGTGGCTTCCAGGTAGCCGACTGGATCGAACCGCGTTTCCTCGATGCTGCGCTGAAACAGGAACAGGCCGTGCAGGCCGCCCGCTGAACCTTCAAAAAACCCGACAATGACCGCAAGGACCACGACCATGAGCAATGCCGCCCTGGCCACCGCGCCACAAACCCTCGAACTCGACATTCACCCGGTTGCCGGCCGTATCGGCGCCGAAATCCGCGGTGTGCAACTGTCCGCCGACCTCGATGCCGCCACCATCGAGGCTATCCAGGCTGCACTGGTACAGCACAAGGTGATCTTCTTCCGCGGCCAGACGCACCTGGATGACCAGAGCCAGGAAGGCTTTGCCAAACTGCTCGGCGAGCCGGTCGCCCACCCCACCGTACCGGTGGTGGATGGCACCAGCTACCTGCTGCAACTCGATGGCGCCGAAGGCCAGCGGGCCAACTCCTGGCACACCGACGTGACCTTCGTCGACGCCTACCCCAAGGCCTCGATCCTGCGCAGCGTGGTAGCGCCGGCTTCGGGTGGCGATACCGTCTGGGCCAACACCGCCGCGGCTTATCAGGAACTGCCCGAGCCGCTGCGCGAGCTGGCCGACAAGCTGTGGGCGGTGCACAGCAACGAATACGACTACGCCAGCATCAAGCCCGATGTCGACCCGGCCAAGCTGGAGCGCTACCGCAAGGTGTTCACATCCACCGTTTACGAGACCGAGCACCCGGTAGTGCGTGTGCACCCGATCAGTGGCGAGCGGGCGCTGCAACTGGGGCATTTCGTGAAGCGCATCAAGGGGTATTCGCTGGCGGATTCGCAGCACCTGTTCGCGGTGCTGCAAGGGCATGTGACGCGCCTGGAAAACACCGTGCGCTGGCGCTGGCAGGCGGGGGATGTGGCGATCTGGGATAACCGGGCGACGCAGCACTATGCGGTGGATGACTATGGCACTCAGCCACGGGTAGTGCGCCGGGTGACGTTGGCGGGTGAGGTGCCGGTCGGGGTGGATGGGCAACTCAGCCGCACTACGCGTAAAGGCTGATATCGCCGGGGCCGCTTTGCGGCTCTTTCGCGACACAAGGCCGCTCCTGCAGGCGATCGCATACCCTTGTAGGAGCGGCCTCGTGCCGCGAAACGGGGGCGAAGCCGCCGCCAGCTACACCTCGGTATCACAGGCTATCAACTGCCTGACCAACCCTTGCGCCAACGGCGACAAGCCATAACCCACCCGGCTCACCACACCATAGCGGGTATAGAACGTCTCCTCCTGCTCCGGCGTCAGGTCCGCCAGCTTCAACGCCACCAGTCCCCGTTCCATCTCATACGGCCGCAAATTGGCATTGCAGGCAATGCCGATGGTGTCCGAATGCATCACTACATTCAGCAGCGCATAGCCATGCTCGCACTCTACCGATGGCAGGAAGTCCTGCCGTCCGCTCAGGTCGCTGAGGATTTTGCGGATATTCGGCGGCCTGAAGGTCGTGGCCAGCGGGTAGTCGAACAGGTCACGTGCCTGCACGCTCTCCTGTTCGGTCAGCGGGTGCCCGGCGCGGCAGCAGAAATGCCAGCGTTGCGGGGCCAGCTTGTGCACCTGGTAATCCGGGTCCGACTCGAACTGGCGGGTGTCGGCAACAAAGAACTCGATCTCTTCGGCAACCAGCTTGCGGTTCAGCGCCTGCCAGTTGTCCACCTGGAAGCAGGTGCGCGCCGCCGGGTACTCGGCCACGAAGCGCGCAACCGCCCGTGGCACCAACCCCCCGGCCGGCGCCGGACCGGAGCCGAAGCGCACCACGCCCGTAGTGGCGCCGTTGAACTGGTGGATTTCGTTGACCAGGTTGTGCGCCCCATGCACCAGCCGCCGCGAATGCTCCAGCACCAACAAGCCTTGGCGGGTGGGCGCCAGCTCCTTGCTGGCGCGGTCCACCAGGCGGCAGCCAATGTTGTGCTCCAAGGTCTGGATGCTGCGGCTGAACGCCGATTGTGACAGGTTCACGGCAGCCGCAGCGGCCACGAAACTGCGGTGCTCGACAAGGGCGATGTAGTGGCGCAACTGACGCAGATCGATATGCATTTTCTACATTAAAACCTTCGGTCAAATGCAATTGCTGAAAAGGGTGAGTCCCCTTATAAAGGGTGTTACTTATTCCACTAAATATGAATTACAAATATTTATATCACTTAAAAGAATATAAGCCCGACTGACCGCGATTCGGTTCCGCCAACGGAAATGCTCGCCAGGGCCCATGCCTCAAGGAGCATTTACATGTCCGGACTTTCCCGTTGGCCTGCGCGCGCGTCGCGTTTTACCTTGCAACCCTTGGCCGCTGGCGTGCTGCTGGCGGCGTCTTCTGGCAGCTTCGCCGAAGAACCGGTCAGCGCCAGCCCGGCGGTGGAGCAGGAAGCCAAGCTTGGCACTGTCACGGTCAATGCCCGCCGTCGCGAAGAAACCGCGCAGAGCGTGCCCACGCCGATCAGCGTGCTCGACAGCGAGACCCTGGAAACCCAGCGCATCTACCGCGTGCAGGATCTGCAACAGCTGGTGCCCAGCACCAACGTCGCCTATGTGCATGCTCGCCAGTCGAGCATCTCGATTCGCGGCCTGGGCAACAACCCGGCCAGCGATGGTTTGGAGGGCAGCGTCGGCATCTATCTGGATAACGTCTACCTCGGTCGCCCCGGCATGGCGGTGTTCGACCTGCTGGACGTGGAGCAACTGGAGGTGCTGCGCGGCCCGCAGGGCACGCTGTTCGGCAAGAACACCACCGCCGGGGTGCTGAACATCACCACGCGCAAGCCCACCTTCCACCGCGAGGGCAGCATCCAGCAGTCGATTGGCGAAGACGGCTACCTGCAAACGCAAGGCAGCTTCTCGGGGCCGATCAGCGAGACCTTGGCCGGGCGTATCAGTGCCTACCGCACCGAAGATGATGGCTATGTGAAGAACATCCACAACGGCGACGACCTCAACGGAGGCAAGCGCCAGGGCTTTCGTACGCAGTTGCTGTTCAAGCCCAGCGACACCTTCAACCTGCGCTGGATCGGCGAGTACAACGAAGAAGACTCCAACAACGGCATCCTCAGCCTGTTCAGCACCGGCCCCACCATTAATGGCGTCAACCGCTACGAAAGCCTGGCCGCCCAGGCGGGCGCGACACTGGTGTCGGGCAAGGACCGCAAGGTCAATTTCGACGCCGACCAGCAAGTAACGGTGTTCCAGGGCGGCACCTCGGTGGAGGCCAACTGGACGTTGCCCAACGATTTCACCCTGACTTCGATCACCGCCTACCGCTGGTGGGACTTCACCCCGCGCAACGACGATGGCCTGAACGTGCCGGTGTTCTACAGCGCCGGGGTATCGGTGCGCGACAAGCAGTACTCGCAGGAAATCCGCCTGGCTTCGCCCACCGGTGGCGCCTTCGACTATGTGCTGGGGGCGTACTACTTCAAGCAGGACCTGGACAACAAGTCCTTCACTTATTACGGGCCGCAGGCGGATGTCTGGAACCTGACCCCCGCCGGTGCCTTGAACAATGTCGATACCATCGGCAACGGCCACATCGACACCGACAGCTACGCGCTGTTCGCCCAAGGCACCTGGCATGTCACCGATCGTCTGGATTTCACTGTCGGCATTCGCGGTACCTATGAGGAGAAGAGCGCTTGGGTAACCCGCGATGCACCAAGCGGCGGTGCGGCTGTAACGGGTGCTGCTGCAGCGGCGCGGCAGGCCCGGATAGGGGCCTACGACTCGGGTGACCTCAACCAGTACAGCTTCAGCCCCTCCGGCCTGCTGGGCCTGAGCTACCGCTTCAACGAGCAGTTGCTGGGCTACGCCACCCTGACCCACGGCGAGAAGTCGGGCGGCGTCAACCTTACCGTCGGTGCTGCGCCACGGTTGGGTACCGATTCGCTGCTGGTGGGCACCGAGCGGGTCAACAACGCCGAACTGGGTTTGAAAAGCACCCTGTTCGACGGTCGGCTGCAACTTAACAGCAACCTGTTCTGGGCCGAAGTACATGGCTACCAGGCCAACGTCTACGACCAGATCAACCGCGTGCAATACCTGGCCAACGCCGGCCGCGTGCGGTCGCGCGGGCTGGAGTTCGAGGCCACGGCGCTGCCGATCCGCGGGCTTACCGTCAACTTCAACGGCTCGTGGAACGATGTGCGCTACACCGAGTACAAGGACGCCCCGTGCCCACCTGAGGTGAGCCTGGCCAATGCCACCGCCACCTGCGACCTGTCCGGCCACCAGGTGGTCGGTGCCTCCAAGTACATCGCCAACCTCAACACCCAATACAAATGGCAGGCCACCGAGCACGTAGAACCCTACGTCACTGCCAGCTATGCCTTCCGCTCGAAGGCGGTGGGCACCATCGACGATTCCGATTTCGGCCAGATCCCCAGCTACGCGCTGGTCAACCTTTCAGCCGGTGTGCGCCTGGACCAGGGCGACGGCGTGGTCGACCTGTCGCTGTGGGTGAAAAACGCCGGCGACAAAACCTATTTCACCAGCCTGTGGAACTCCGCCAACGGTGGCTATGCCGGTGTACTCGGCACCCCGCGCACCTTCGGCGCAACTGCCCGTTACGACTTCTGAGCACAAGGAGCTTTGCCATGAATGCCAAGACTGAAACCCCTGCATTGCCTGAGGGCGCCTGCCTGACCGCGAAAGTGCCGGAACGCGACGAAACGCTGCTCGGTGACGTGGTGGTCAACCCCTACCGGCTGGCACCGCTGACCGCGATTATCCGCGACGGTGGGCGCAGCCTGAGTGACGCGCATGTGCGCGTGCTGGGGCGCGGCGAGCGCGGGGTGGACATCGTCTATGACGTGTCTGATCGCTCATTGTGGACCTACGGCGGCATCCCGGTGTTTGGCCTGTACCCGGACCACGTCAACCAGGTGGAAGTGACCTACAAGCTGGACGGCGAGCGCATTCGCCAGCAGTACCAGATCTACGCCCCGGCCGTGCGCCTGCCGGTGGTGGCGAAGCAGACCGCCGCGTTGCCGGAAGTGGAGCCGATCAAGGTGGCGTCGGGTTTTGAAAAGCGCCTTTACCTCTTCAACCACTTGCAGGGTGACATACCGGGTGGCCGTGCCTTCAAGTGGAACGCCCTGGGCGGTGCGGCGGAGTGGGACCAGGTGGGCAACAACTGGATCGCCGACAGCAACGGCGATGTGCGCTGGTATCTGGACATCGAGCAGATCCACGATTCCAACCGCCGCGATGGCCTGGGCGGCACTATGGGTTTCCAGCAGACCCGCGATGGCAAGCTGATCTGGGGCCAGGGCCAGACCTATTCCAAGTACGACCTGCTGGGGCGGCGTATCTGGCAGCGCACGCTGCCCGACAAGTTCGCCGATTTCTCCCATGAAATCCGCGAGACCACCAACGGTACTTACCTGCTGCGGGTGGGTACCAGCGACTATCGCCGCCCGGACGGTAAGCGCGTACGTTCGATCCGTGACCACATCATCGAGGTTAACGAGGCCGGGGATGTGCTGGACTTCTGGGACCTCAACCAGATCCTCGATCCGTATCGAGGCGACTTGCTGGAAACCTTGGGCAAGGCCGCCATTCAGTTGCCGGAAGGGGTGCAGAAGCAAGACGAGCGGCTGGCAAATGAACTGGCCGAAGGTGATTTGCCCTTTGGTGACACCCCCGGCGTGGGCACCGGGCGCAACTGGGCGCACGTCAATGCCATCGACTACGACGCCGATGACGACAGCATCATCGTTTCAGCACGGCACCAGGGCGTGGCGAAGATCGGCCGCGACAAGCAGGTGAAATGGATCCTTGCCTCGCCCCAAGGCTGGCCGCGGCATCTGCGTGAGAAGGTACTGAAACCGGTCGAAAGCGAAGGTTTCGACTGGTCGTGGACCCAGCACACGGCCTGGCTGACCGGCAAGGGTACGCTGACCGTGTTCGACAACGGCTGGGGCCGTGACTTTGCACCGACCAAGCTGAGCGGCAACTACAGCCGGGCAGTGGAATACCGCATCGACGAGACCAAGGGCACGGTCGAGCAGGTGTGGGAGTACGGCAAGGAGCGCGGTGACGAGTGGTACAGCCCGGTCACTTCGGTGGTGGCTTACCGGCCGGAGACCGATACCCAGTTCATCTACTCGGCATCGGTAAACTTCCTGACGCCGGACAAGTTGACCACGACCGTGCTCAACGAAGTGCGGCGAGGGACCCAGGAGGTGCTGGTGGAGTTGAAGGTGCACAGCCGTCAGCCGGGCAGTGTCGGCTACCGGGCACTGGTGATCGACCTGGCCAAGGCCTTCTGATTCATCCCTGCCGGGAGGGCCGTCGGTCCTCCCTTCACATTTTCTTCAGCGTGTTGGTCTACCCTGTACCGGCCATTTTGCGGGCAATTTCGGATAGGGTGTTCAACCATTCGTTCTTTTTTTCGAACAGCCTATTGTCCAACACCCCAGCAGCCGCTTAGCATTCGTTTGAGATTTCAAACGCTCGATGCCCTGCCTTGGGCGCTTTTCAACAATCAACAATTCGGGAAGCCGACATGCAGCTCAAAGACGCTCAGTTGTTCCGCCAGCAAGCCTACATCAATGGTGAGTGGCTGGATGCGGACAACGGCCAGACCATCAAGGTGACCAACCCGGCCACCGGTGAAGTCATCGGTACCGTGCCGAAGATGGGCACCGCGGAAACCCGCCGCGCCATCGAAGCCGCCGACAAGGCCCTGCCGGCCTGGCGTGCCCTGACCGCCAAAGAGCGTTCGGCCAAGCTGCGTCGCTGGTTCGAACTGATGATCGAGAACCAGGACGACCTGGCTCGCCTGATGACCACCGAACAAGGCAAGCCACTGGCCGAAGCCAAGGGCGAAATCGCCTACGCCGCCTCGTTCATCGAGTGGTTTGCCGAAGAAGCCAAGCGCGTCTACGGTGACACCATCCCTGGCCACCAGCCAGACAAGCGTCTGATCGTCATCAAGCAGCCAATCGGCGTTACCGCGGCCATCACCCCGTGGAACTTCCCGGCCGCCATGATCACCCGTAAAGCCGGCCCGGCCCTGGCCGCTGGCTGCACCATGGTGCTCAAGCCTGCCTCGCAAACCCCATACTCGGCACTGGCTCTGGTCGAGCTGGCGCACCGTGCCGGTATCCCGGCTGGCGTGCTGAGCGTCGTCACCGGTAGCGCTGGCGAAGTGGGTGGCGAGCTGACCGGTAACTCCCTGGTACGCAAGCTGTCCTTCACCGGCTCGACCGAAATCGGTCGCCAGCTGATGGAAGAATGCGCCAAGGACATCAAGAAGGTTTCCCTGGAGCTGGGTGGCAACGCCCCGTTCATCGTGTTCGACGACGCCGACCTGGACAAGGCGGTCGAGGGCGCGATCATTTCCAAGTACCGTAACAACGGCCAGACCTGCGTCTGCGCCAACCGTATCTACGTGCAGGACGGCGTCTACGACGCGTTCGCCCAGAAGCTGGCCGCCGCTGTCGCCAAGCTGAAGATCGGTAACGGCCTGGAAGAAGGCACCACCACTGGCCCGCTGATCGACGGTAAAGCTGTCGCCAAGGTTCAGGAGCACATCGAAGACGCCGTTGGCAAAGGCGCCAAGGTGCTGTCCGGTGGCAAGATCATCGAAGGCAACTTCTTCGAGCCGACCATCCTGGTTGACGTACCGAAGACCGCTGCCGTCGCCAAGGAAGAGACCTTCGGCCCACTGGCGCCGCTGTTCCGCTTCAAAGACGAAGCCGAAGTCATCGCCATGTCCAACGACACCGAGTTCGGCCTGGCTTCGTACTTCTACGCCCGCGACATGAGCCGTGTGTTCCGTGTTGCCGAAGCCCTGGAATACGGCATGGTGGGTATCAACACCGGCCTGATCTCCAACGAAGTCGCGCCATTCGGCGGCATCAAGGCTTCGGGCCTGGGCCGCGAAGGTTCCAAGTACGGTATCGAGGACTACCTCGAAATCAAATACCTGTGCATCAGCGTCTGATAGCACGGTAAAGGCTTTACCTCTGCCAGCGGGGCGCGAGAGCGACGTCTCGCTGGCCTTTTTTACATCGCAGTACCTGGTGGCCAGGGCGTTTGCGGCAGTCGATCAACGAATACTGTTCGCGAGCACTCCCAGCCACCCCCGAATAAAAGCGCCATTCCTGTCGGCGCAATGAGGGCATTATGAGCAAGACCAACGAATCCTTGATGCAACGTCGTGTAGCTGCCGTCCCACGTGGCGTCGGTCAAATTCACCCGATCTTCGTCGACACCGCGAAGAACTCGACCGTGATCGACGTTGAAGGCCGCGAACTGATCGACTTCGCCGGCGGCATCGCAGTACTGAACACCGGCCACCTGCACCCGAAAGTGGTTGCAGCCGTGCAAGATCAGCTGACCAAAGTCAGCCACACCTGCTTCCAGGTGCTGGCCTACGAACCCTACGTAGAGCTGTGCGAAAAGATCAACAAGCTGGTACCAGGCGACTTCGACAAGAAGACCCTGCTGGTCACCACCGGCTCCGAAGCCGTTGAAAACGCCGTAAAAATCGCCCGTGCTGCCACTGGCCGCGCTGGTGTCATCGCCTTCACCGGCGGCTACCACGGCCGTACCATGATGACCCTGGGCCTGACCGGCAAGGTCGTGCCGTACTCCGCTGGCATGGGCCTGATGCCAGGCGGCATCTTCCGCGCCCTGTTCCCGAGCGAACTGCACGGTATCAGCGTTGACGACGCCATCGCCTCGGTCGAGCGCATCTTCAAGAACGATGCCGAGCCACGCGACATCGCCGCGATCATCCTCGAGCCAGTACAAGGCGAAGGCGGCTTCCTGCCAGCGCCGAAAGAGCTGATGAAGCGCCTGCGCGAACTGTGCGACAAGCACGGTATCCTGCTGATCGCCGACGAAGTACAGACCGGCGCTGGCCGTACTGGTACCTTCTTCGCCATGGAACAGATGGGCGTTGCGCCTGACCTGACCACCTTCGCCAAGTCCATCGCTGGCGGCTTCCCGCTGGCCGGTGTGTGCGGCAAGGCCGAGTACATGGACGCCATCGCGCCAGGCGGCCTGGGCGGCACCTACGCCGGTTCGCCGATCGCTTGCGCCGCGGCCCTGGCCGTGATCGAAGTGTTCGAAGAAGAGAAACTGCTGGACCGCAGCAAGGCTGTGGGTGAGCGCCTGACCACTGGCCTGCGCGAAATCCAGAAGAAGTTCCCGATCATCGGCGACGTCCGTGGTCTGGGCTCGATGATTGCTGTCGAAGTCTTCGAGAAAGGCACTCACACCCCGGACGCTGCTGCTGTTGGCCAGGTTGTTGCCAAGGCACGCGACAAGGGTCTGATCCTGCTGTCCTGCGGCACCTACGGCAACGTCCTGCGTATCCTGGTACCGCTGACTGCTGAAGACGCCCTGCTGGACAAAGGCCTGGCCATCATCGAAGAGTGCTTCGCTGAACTCGCATGATGTGACGCGCTTCAGAAAAAACCCGCCTCGGCGGGTTTTTTTTGTGCCCAGAAAAGCCCTGGGGCGCTATCGTTAGCGGAGGATTTGCTTTGGAAGCTGCGACGGACTGTGTGTCAGGCTAATCAGGAGCTGTTGGCGATGAGCGCTGCAAACCCCACCGCACCACACGTACTGATTGTCGAGGGTGATCCCTGGGTACGTGACATGCTCAGCGAGATGCTGCTCAGCGTGCGTTGTGATGCCCGGCTGCAGGTATGCGCCGACGGCTCGCAGGCACTCAACCTGTTGGCCAACAAGCCTGACCTGATCATCGCCGCCCGCGAGCTGGCCGGTGTCGACGGCCTGGACCTGCTGCGCAAGGTCCGCGCCAAAGGGCCGGGCTTGCCGTTCATCCTCATGAGCAACCGCAGCGACAGCGCCAGTGTGCGCGAGGTGTTGCCTCTGCACCCCACCGCCTACCTGAGCAAACCACTGAACCTGGACAACCTGCGCAAGCGCCTGGAAGAGCTGCTGGTGGCCGTTGGCGAAGAAATCGCCTGCCCGGTGCCGGCCTTGCAGGCTGGCGCCAGCCTTCCCGCTTACCTTGAGCAGCGCCGTGCTACCGCCGATGGTGGGCCGCTGTTGGCCGATGTGCAGGTGGCGATCAAGCGAGCGCTCAACCCCCAGGGCCTGAACCTGAAGGTGCTCGAAGAGGAAGTGCGTAACGACCCTCAGGTTACCGCCGTGTTGATTGCCGCCGCCAACAGCGCCGCGCTGCACCGTGACGCCCCGGTACAAACGTTGCTGCAGGCCTTGAACAAGCTTGGCAGTACCCAGAGCATGAACCTGATCCTGGGCATGACCCTCAAGCGCAGCGCACGCCTCAGCGACCCGTTGCTGGCGGAACATGCCGCCCGTTACTGGGACCTGTCGCTGCACACTGCCGAATATGGCCGTACCTTGGCGCGCATGCTCGAACTGGACGAAGGGCGTTGCTATTGCGCGGGTTTGCTGCATTGCCTGGGTGACTTGGCGGTGTTGCGCTGCCTACAGGAGTGGCGCCTGGCCGGCGGCGAGCTGGACGAGGACAAGGTGCAGCTGTCGCTTGACGAATTTGGTGCGGCGTTCGGCTCGGCGCTGCGTACCCGCTGGCGCTTGCCCTTGGCGCTGCGGGAGTTGATCGCGGCCATTTACCAGCTTGGCGGTGGTGTCTATTCGCGGGAGATTCTGGCCATGAACCTGGCTGGGCAGTTGTCACGGCTGCCGGCCGAGCAGGGGATGGAGAAGGTGGCCAGTGGCAAGACCGCGCGGTTGCTCAAGCTGGGTTTGCCGGAGTTGAGCCGCCTGCGCAAAGTGGAGAATCCGGATGTGAAGCCACAGGAAGAGCCGCCTTTGGCTGAGGCGGAAGTTTCCAGCTGAGGACTAGGGGCCGCAAAGCGCCCCCAAAGGCTAGCCGCAGACGATCTGGTTCTTGCCCTGCCGTTTGGCCTGGTACATTGCCGCATCGGCCCGGGCATACAGGCTATCCAGCGTCACATCTTCATCCGTTAGCGCAGTTAGCCCCTGGCTCACTGTCACCCCGTACACCTGCTCTTCATGGCTAAAGCTCAAACGCTGAATCGCCCGCTGCAAGCGTTCGGCAATCTGTTCTGCCGCCTGGGCATTGCAACCCGGGAACACCGCCGCGAATTCCTCACCACCAATACGCCCGAACAGGTCGCCACGGCGTAGCACGGCCTTGCCGCTGTCGGCGATGCGTTGTAGCACCTGATCGCCTTCCTGGTGACCGTAGCTGTCGTTGATGCGCTTGAAATCATCGATATCGAGCAGCAAAAAGGCCAACGGTGTGCCGTCTTCGCGGGCGCTGTCAAAGGCTCGCTGGGCGCACTCGAAGAAGTGCCGACGGTTACTGCTTTGAGTCAGCACGTCGGTGGTGGCCAGGCGTTGCAACTCGCCTTCAAGCTGCTTCTTTTCAGTGATGTCTTCGGCGATGCCGACAATGATCACCCGGTCGCCGTCGTGCTGCTGGTTGATGTAGCACTTGTCACTTAGCCAGCGCAGTTGACCGTCGGCATTGAGAATGCGGTATTCGCGGTCTTCCACCGAACCTTTGAGCAGCACCTGGGCCAGGCTGCGCTCGGCGTACTCCAGGTCGTCGGGGTAGATGCTGTCGCGCCATTCGTTGTAGTCGGCCAGCACCAGGCTGACCGGGCGGCCGAAGATTCGCTCGTAGGCGGGGCTTACGTACAGCACCTGGCGGGTTTCCCAGTCGAAGGCCCAGAGCACCGCATTGACACTGTCGAGCAGTGAACTGAACAGTTGCTCGCGTTCGCTCAGGCGGGCGACTTCGCCTTGGGCGTGGAGCAAGGCCAGCAGGGTCTGGGCGGCTTCAGGAGGCGGAGTGCCGGGCAGGATCGTGGGGATGTTCTTGGCCATGTGCACGAATCGGGTCTCGACTTGAAAGCGTGCGGCCAGCATCCTGCCCGCCACGCGGGCGATGTGCGATTTTGAGTGGTGGCGAGGGGGCGAAGTTCCGAACGGCATGCCCCGAAAGGGGGCATGCCGACTAACGGCGGTCAGGCGCCGGAGGGGCGTAGGGAATAGGTTTTCAGCTGCGCTGCGAAGTCGCGCAGGGCATGAATGCCGCTGGTTTCGGCTTCGTGTACCCAGTCCTTCATGGCCGCTAGCATGTCGTGCCCGTTGGCGCTGGTGCGCGCCCAGATCTGCTGCAGGGCCAGGCGTTTTTCGTAAATGGTCTTCAGCGCCTGGCTGTGCGCAAGCATGGACTCGATGCGCATGTGGTGGCGGTCTTCCAGCAGGCTGGTTTCACGCGACAGCAGGCGCTTGGCGCGGCGGAAGTGGTGACTTACCGACGCGTCTACCCGGGCCAGCTCCTGCTTGACCAGCGGGCCGATCACCAGCTTGCGGTACTGCGCCATGATCTGGAAGCGGTTGTTGAGGATGGCCATGGCGGTGTCCATGTCCAGGCTGGCCTTGCCCGCCACCCGGTGAGCGATCGGCGCCACACGCTGCACCTTGGCCAGGCGCAACAGGCAGAACAGGCGTATCCAGGCCCAGCCCATGTCGAACTCCCAGCGCTTGACCGACAGCTTGGCCGAGTTGGGGTAGGTGTGGTGGTTGTTGTGCAGTTCTTCACCCCCAATGACGATGCCCCATGGCACCAGGTTGGTGGCAGCGTCGCGGCATTCGAAGTTGCGATAGCCCAGTGCGTGGCCCAGGCCGTTGACCACGCCGGCCGCCCAGAACGGAATCCACATCATCTGCACGGCCCAGATGGTGATACCGATGGTGCCGAACAGCAGCAGGTCGATGACGGCCATCAGTGCAATGCCGCCCAGCTTGTAGCGCGAATAGAGGTTGCGCTCGATCCAGTCCTCCGGGCAGTTCTTGCCATAAATGCGCAGGGTTTCGGGGTTGCGCGCCTCTTCCCGGTACAGCTCGGCACCCTTGCGCAATACCGTGCTCAGGCCTTTGTGAACAGGGCTGTGCGGGTCGTCGGGGGTTTCGCATTTGGCGTGGTGTTTGCGATGGACGGCGGTCCACTCGCGTGTGTTCTGCGCCGTGGTCAGCCACAGCCAGAAGCGGAAGAAGTGCTTGAGCGCGCCGTTGAGCTCCAGGGCCCGGTGCGCGGAGTAGCGATGCAGGTAGACCGTGACGCTGACAATGGTCACATGGGTCATCAACAGAGTGATGCCGACCAGTTGCCAGGCCGACAAGTCGAGCAGGCCGTTGTACCACATAGGTGTAAAAACCCTCGGAATGCAGGAGGAGGGGCTGATTATCCCTCGGGAGGGAAATAAAACCAGTCACCCGTTCAGATAGGAGGTCACGACATGTTTCAGCCTTTATACTGCCCCATTATTTCTGATGGGCTATCCCACCCGACATGTCTGTTTCCGTTCGCGACGCCTTGCGCATGGCTGCGCTGTATGTGGTGCTCTCGATCCTCTGGCTGGTGCTGGCCGAGGTGGTGCTGCACGGCATGACTGACGATCCCCTTGCATTGACCGTGGGGCGGCAGATCAACGTGGTGCTGTGGGTGCTGTTCAGTGCCTTGCTGATTTACGTGTCGCGGGTGCGTCTGCTGAACTTCATCGGCCGTGGTGCCCGCTTGCGTTGTGAAGACCGGGAACGGCTGCGCATGGCGGCTGCGGTGTTCGACAGCACACTCGAAGGGGTGCTGGTCACGGACCGCCACGGCCTGATCGTGCACGTCAACCGCGCGTTCATGCGCATCACAGGCTACCAACAGGATGAGGTCATCGGGCAGCGCCCGAACAAGTTCAAATCAGGCCGCCATGGGTTGCCGTTCTATGAGCAGATCTTCGCCACGCTGGCCGATAAGGGCGAATGGAGCGGGGAAATCTGGAACCGGCGCAAAAGCGGCGAAATCTACCCGCAATGGCAGACCATTCGCGCCATTCGCGGCGACGATGGTGAACTGAGCCATTACGTGGCGGTATTCAGTGACATCAGCGCAATCAAGCATTCTGAGCAGGAACTGGCATACCTGGCCCACCACGACCCGTTGACCGGCCTGCCCAACCGCCTGCTGTTCACCGACCGCGTCGAGCAGGCCTTGGCGGCGGCCCAGGCCAACAAGCGCGGTTGTGCCCTGTTGCTGCTGGACCTGGACCACTTTCAGAGCATCAACGATGGCCTGGGCCACACCATCGGTGACCAGTTGCTGAAGCTGGTGGGCGAGCGCCTGGGGGAGGTACTGGGTGCAGGCGTGACCTTGGCGCGCCTGGGTGGCGACGAATTTGGCGTGCTGGCGGAGAACTGCCAGCAGGTCGGCCAGGCGGGCAAGCTGGCGCAGTGCATCATCGAGCGTATGCGCGAGCCGTTCCAGTTCGATGGCCATCGCCTGTTCATCAGTGTCAGTGCGGGCATCAGCCTGTTCCCCAGCGATGCGTTGAGTGCCGAACAACTGCTGCGCAATGCCGATTCGGCGCTGTTCAAAGCCAAGAGCAACGGGCGGGCGTGCTATGCGCTGTATACCGAAGAGCTGACCGCCCATGCCCAGCACCGGGTAGAGACCGCCGGTGATCTGCGCCGGGCCCTGGAGCAGGATGAGCTGCGGGTGTACTTCCAGCCGGTACATGACCTGGCTTCAGGCCGACAAGTCGGGGTCGAAGCGCTGGTGCGCTGGCAGCACCCCCAGCGCGGCCTGGTGCCGCCGGGCGAGTTCATCCCGATTGCCGAGCGCACGGGGCTGATTGCCGAGATCGACACCTGGGTGCTGCGCCAGGCCTGCCGACAAATGGTGCAGTGGCAGGCTGAAGGCCGGCAGCTGGCGTTCGTGGCGGTAAACATCTCCAGCCGCCTGTTTGGCCAGCACGAGTTGTACCGGCAAGTGGCCGAAGTGCTGCACGAGACGGGCCTGGCCCCGGCCATGCTGGAGCTCGAAGTAACCGAAAGCGCGGTGATGGAAGACCCGGAAGTGGCACTGGAGCAGTTGCACCGGTTGCGTGAGCTGGGGGTGACCTTGGCCATCGATGACTTTGGCACCGGGTATTCGTCGCTGCTGCGGCTCAAGCGTTTGCCGGTGCAGAAGCTGAAAATCGACCAGGGCTTCGTGGCCGGTTTGCCGCACGATGAAGACGACATCGCGATCGTGCGGGTGATCATCGCCCTGGCCCACAGCATGGGTATGCAGGTGCATGCCGAGGGCATCGAGCTGGCAGAGCAGGCCAGCTTCTTGCTGCAAGAGCAGTGTCAGCTGGGGCAGGGCTACTGGTTCGGGCGGCCGGTACCGGCTGGGGATCTTCGCTGGGATTGAGATTGCCGGGGCCGCAAGGCGGCCCCGGCATTCAACGCTTGTTCAAACCCTTCGCCAAGCGGTCCCCGCCCAGCTGGATCAACGCCACCAACGCCACCAGCATGGCGATCACGGTCAGCATGATCTGGCTGTCGAAACGCTGGTAGCCATACCGGTAGGCAATATCCCCCAACCCCCCCGCACCAATCGCGCCGGCCATGGCCGAAGAGTTGATCAGGGTTACCAGGGTAATGGTGAAGCCGCCGACAATGCCGGGCAGCGCCTCAGGCAAGAGCACATGCCAGACGATGTGCCAGCGTCGGCAGCCCATGGCCTGCGCAGCTTCCACCAGGCCATGATCCACTTCGCGCAGGCTGACCTCGGCAATCCGCGCGAAGAACGGGGTGGCGGCAATGGTCAGCGGCACCACCGCCGCCCATACGCCGTAAGTGGTGCCTACCACCAGGCGGGTAAAGGGAATCAGCGCGACCATCAGGATCAGGAACGGGATCGAGCGGAACAGGTTGACGAAGGCGCCCAACACGCGATTTAGCAGCGGTGCTTCGAAGATGCCACCTTTGTCGCTGGTGACCAGCAGCACCGCCATCGGTACCCCTACCAGCAGGGCGATCAGCGACGATACGCCGACCATCAACAGGGTATCGAGCAAACCTTCCAGCAGGCGATCAAACCACATGGCCCAGTACCTCCACGTCCTCGGCCCAGCGGCGGGCGCGCTCCAGTAATTGATGAGTGTCATGCGGCGAGTGCCGCACCGACAGGATCAGCTGGCCCAAGACATGTTCGCCAATGGTCTCCACGCCGCCCTGCAGCAAGCGCACACGCCCACCCAGTTCGTTGAACAGGGCAGACAGTTCAGGTTCGCCCAGCACCGTCAGTTTCAACACCACGGCACTGTCGCGGCTCGCCGGGCTGGCTTGCAGGCTGGCTTGCAGCGCGGCAGGCAGCCTGGCCTGCAGTGGTGCAAGCAAGGTGCGGGTGACCTCGTGGCGAGGCGAACCGAACACCCGCCAGACCTCGCCCTGTTCGACCACTTCGCCACGCTCGAGCACCACCACCCGGTGGCAGATATCGCGGATCACGGCCATTTCGTGGGTGATCAGCACGATGGTCAGCCCCAGGCGCTGGTTGATGTCGCGCAGCAGCTCAAGGATCGAGGCCGTGGTTTCCGGGTCCAGCGCGGAGGTGGCCTCGTCGCACAGCAGAATCTCGGGGTCGTGTACCAACGCCCGGGCAATACCGACGCGCTGCTTTTGCCCGCCGGACAGCTGCGCCGGGTAGACGTGGTGTTTTTCCTGCAGGCCAACCAGCTCCAGCAGTTCACGCACCTTGCGCTGGCGCTCGGCCTTGGCCACACCGGCCACTTTCAACGGCAGCTCGACGTTCTGCCACACGGTTTTGGCCGACATCAGGTTGAAGTGCTGGAAGATCATGCCGATGCGCCGACGCAGCGCCACCAGGTGGTCTTCGTCGAAGGGGGCGATGTCCACCTGATCGATCAGCACCCGGCCCTGGCTGGGTTGCTCCAGTCGGTTGATGGTGCGCAGCAGCGATGACTTGCCGGCCCCGCTGCGGCCGATGATGCCGAAGATCTCGCCATGACGGATGTTCAGGTCGATGCCTTGCAAGGCCGGTTGTGCCTGGCCAGGGTAGGTCTTGCCCAGGCCGATAAAGCGCACATGGGCTTCATTGACCTCCGGGCGCAGGGCCTGTTCCTTGACCGTTGGCGGCAATGGTTGGGGGGTAGGCGCCCTGAGCGCGCTGGCCTGGCTCATGTCAGCCTTCCCAGCCGGCCTGGTAGAGCTTGCCGTGGGCTTTGTCGAGCGCTGCACGCACGGCTGGCGAGTGCTGGTAGATGTCGACGAACTTGGCCAGGCGCGGGTCGTCCTTGCTCTGTGGGCGAATGACGAACTGGATCACGTATTCCTTGTTCTCCAGGCCGTCGAACAGCAGCGCAGAGCCTGCGTCGAAGCTGTTGGCCAGGCGGATGTAGGCCGGGTACCCCTGCACCAGGTCGGCGTCATCGTAAGCGCGGACCAGCTGAACTGCCTCGACCTGAAGGATTTTCAGTTTTTTCGGGTTGGCGACGATGTCGTCCTCGGTGGCCTTGTAGCCAACGCCCGGCTTGAGGGTAATCAGCCCGGCCTTGGCCAGCAGTTGCAGGCCACGGCCGCTGTTGATCGGGTCGTTGGCAATGGCCACGCTGGCGCCTTCAGGCAGCTCGGCAAAGCTTTTGTACTTTTTCGAGTACAGGCCAACGTTGTTGATGATGCCCGGTGCATAAGGCACCAGGTTGAAGCCAGCAGCTGCCTTGGCGTTTTCCAGGAACGGGATGTGCTGGAAGTAGTTCACGTCGATGTCGCCGCTGTTGAGGCTGACGTTGGGTGCGATCCAGTCGCTGAACTCGATCAGCTTCACTTCCAGGCCTTGTTTGTGCGCTTCTTCCACGGCGGCTTCCAGCGGTATCGCAAAGGCCGAGGTGGTGCCGATCTTCAGTGGGTCGGCTGCCAGGGCGTGGGCGGACAGGCCAAGGGTGAGGGCAACGGCCGCGACGGGCCGGAACAGTTTCTCAAGCATGGTGCGGGACTCCAGTCGGGGCAGGGGAAGGGACAAAACGATAGGCCGAACCAGGGTGATCGGCGGGCAAGTGCGGGTGGTCGGACTGGAACAGCTTCTCGCGCAGGGTGCCTTCGGCGTAGGCCGTCTTGTAGCGGCCACGCCGCTGCAGTTGCGGGATGACCAGGTCGATGAAGTCTTCGAAGCTTTCCGGGGTGACGGTACGGGTCAGGTTGAAACCGTCCAGGCCGGTTTCATCAATCCATGCGATCAACTGATCGGCCACCTGTTCGGGTGCGCCGACCAAGGTTACGTAGCGGCCACCGAGGGCGTGCTGCTCAAGCAGACGGCGGCGGGTCCAGGCGTTGTCTTGTAACTGGCGCGTGGCGGACTGAATGGCGTTGCCCTGGCTGAAGCCGATTGGCTCATCCAGTTCATAGGCCGCAAAGTCTATGCCGGTGGATGCAGCGAAGTGCGCGACGCCGGCTTCAGGGCTTGCATGGCGCAAGTACTCGGCATGCTTGGCCTGGGCCTCTTGCTCGGTGGCTGCGACGATTACCGTGATCCCCATGAACACCTTGATTGCCTGCGGGTCGCGGCCGGCCGCTTGCGCAGCGGCGCGTACCTTGTCGACCTGGGCGCGTGTGGCCGCTTTGTCCTGGCCACTGATGAACACGCATTCGGCGTGGCTGCCGGCAAAGGCCAGGCCGCGATGCGAGCTGCCGGCCTGGAACAGCACCGGCGTGCGCTGTGGCGAGGGTTCGCTCAGGTGATAGCCCTCGACGTTGTAGAACTCGCCGTGGTGGCTGACTTTGCGCACCTTGTCGGGCTGGGCGTACACGCGCTGCTGGCGGTCGGCGACCACCGCATCGTCGGCCCAGCTGCCTTCCAGCAGCTTGTACAGCACCTGCAGGTATTCGTCGGCCTGGTCGTAGCGGCGGTCATGCTCCGGTTGTTGCGCCAGGCCCATGGCCCGGGCGGCGCTGTCGAGGTAGCCGGTGACGATGTTCCAGCCCACCCGGCCATTGCTCAGGTGGTCGAGGGTGGACAGGCGGCGGGCGAACAGGTACGGCGCCTCGTAGGTGAGGTTGGCGGTAAGGCCGAAACCCAGGTGGCGGGTAACTGCTGCCATGGCCGAGACTAGCAGCAGCGGGTCGTTGACCGGCAGCTGGATCGACTCCTTGAGGGTGACGTCCAGCGACTGGCCGTAGATGTCGTAGGTACCCACGATGTCGGCAATGAACAGCCCATCGAACAGGCCGCGTTCCAGCAGGCGTGCCAGGTTGGTCCAGTAGTCCAGGGTCTTGTACTGGGTCGAGGTGTCCCGTGGGTGGGTCCACAGGCCGTGGTTGATGTGCCCGATGCAGTTCATGTTGAAGGCATTGAGCAGGAGCTGCTTGGCCATCAGATAGTCCCCCGGCGTGGCGGGTTGGCATCGTTGAGGTAGTAGTTGCCGATGGCGTGGTACTTCCAGCGCACCGGGTCGTGCAGGGTGTGCACGCGAGCGTTGCGCCAGTGTCGGTCGAGGTTGTGTTCGGCCAGGGTGGCCTGGCTGCCGCCCAGTTCGAACAGGGCGGTACCGGCGGCAAGGGAAATCTCGGTGCTGATGGCCCGTGCTTCGGCCACGGCGATGGAGGCGGCGGCCACATTGTCGGCGGTGCTGTCGTCGCGGGCGCGGTCGAGGTATTCACCGGCGCGTTCCAGCAGGGCCTCGGCGGCGTGCAGGCGGATGGCCAGGTGGCCGAAGCTTTTGAGTGTCAGCGGGTCATCGGTGGCCTTGTCCAGCCCGGAATCGACCCACGGGCGGCTGCGGGTACGCACGAAGTGCAGGGCATCTTCATAAGCGGCGCGGGCGATGCCGGTGTCGATGGCGGCATGAAGGATCTGCGCCAGCGGGCCGACCGGAGTAGGGCGCTCGAAGGCGCTCTGGAACGGCACGACGTCGGCAGCGCTGACGTACACGTTGTCGAACACCACCGAGCCACTGCCGGTAGTGCGTTGGCCGAAACCGCTCCAGTCGTCGATCACTTGCAGGCCCTGGCTGTCGGCCGGGACGAAGGCCAGTTGCTGTACGCCTTGGTCATCAACGACCGAAGTCGGGATGCGCTGGGCATAAATGGCGCCAGTCGAATAGAACTTGCGGCCGTTTATGCGGAAACCGTCACCATCTCGGCTCAGGCGAGTGGTGCGCTCGTTGGCGGTCTTGGTGCCCAGCTCGGCCAGGGCGTTGCCGAAACGCCTGCCGGCCAGTACTTCGGCGTACAGGCGTTGCTGCTGCTCGGGTGTACCGTTTACCCGTAGTACTTCCAGGCCGTAGAAGTGGTTTTGCGGGATTTGCCCGAGCGAGCCGTCGGCCTGGGCGATACGGGCGATGACCTTGGCCAGGGTGACGTTGGACACGCCAGCGCCGCCGAAGGCCTTGGGTACGCTGATCGCCCACAGGCCGGAGCGGGTGAACAGCTCCAGTTCGGCGTGTGGCAGGCGGCGTTCGCGGTCGCGCAGGGCGCTGTCGCGGCGCAGTTGCTGGGCGATGTCTTCGGCGACTGCCAGGGCTTCGGTGTCGCTGGTGATGATATTTGTAGTCATGGTGTTCTCCGGGGGCCGCTGCGCAGCCCTTCGCGGGCTCGCCCGCGAAGGGCTGCGCAGCGGCCCCAAAGGCAGCAAATCAGATCCAGGAATGCCGCGCAGGCAGGGTGCCGTTGAGGTGGTACGCGCCCACCGCGTGGTACTTCCAGCGCACCGGGTCATGCAGGGTATGCACCCGGGCATTGCGCCAGTGGCGGTCGAGGTTGAATTCGGCAAGGGTGGCGCGGCTGCCGGCCAGCTCGAACAGCTTTTCGCTAGCCTGTAGGGCAATCTCGGTGGTCAGCACCTTGGCCTCGGCCACGGCAATCGAGGCTCGCGCCGCACTGGCTGCGTCGATTGGCGCGGCATTGACTTCGTCCAGTACCCGCGCAGCCTTGCTCAGCAGGGCTTCGGCGGCGTGTAGCTCAAGCTTCAGGCGGCCGATGTCGGCGATTACATACGGGTCGTCGCTGGCGCGGTCCACGTTGGCTTCGATCCACGGGCGAGACTTTTCGCGCACGAAGGTGATCGCATCATCAATCGCTGCTTCAGCGATGCCGGCATCAATTGCCGCCTGGATCAGCTGTGACGCCGCACCCTGGATGTTAGGGATCTCACGCTGGCGCCAGTTGTCGATCACCAGCTCCACGTCGACCGGCACCTGGTCGAGCAGCACGGTGCCGCTGGCGGTGGTACGTTGGCCAAACCCGGACCAGTCATCGACGATGCGCAACCCCGGGCTGCCGCGGCGCACGAACGCCAGGCGCTGGCGGCCCTCGTCGTCCAGTGCCTTGACGGCCACCCAGTGGGCGAACAGGGCGCCGGTGGAATAGAACTTCTCGCCGCTGATGCGATAGCTGTCGCCAGCGCGAGTGATCCGGGCCTTGAGGGTGAGGGTGTCTTTGGTGCCGCGCTCGGGGCCGGCATTGCCGATGCGCCAACCGTCGAGCACGCTGCGGAAGATCAGCGCCTGTTGCGCCTCGGTGGCCGTCAGGCGAATCAGTTGCAGCATGCCGAACTGGTTCTGCGGGATCTGCCCCAGGGCCGGGTCGGCGGCGCTGATCACGCGGAACACTTCGGCAACGGTTTCGAACGACACGTCGGGGCCGCCGTGGGCCTTGGGTACGCTGATGCTGCCCAGGCCGCTGCGGGTGAACAGTTCGATCTCGGCCCAAGGCAGTTTGCGTTGCTGGTCGCGGCGTGCGGCCTGCTCGCGGGCGACCTCAGCCAGTTCGCGGGCCGCTTGCAAGGCTTCGGCGTCGTTGCGCAGAACTTTGGCCGGCAGCAGCAAGGGCGAGCTGTCGAGATCGCTGTGGAATTGGGTGTTTGGCTGGCTGGACATCAGTGCCGCTCCTTGGCTGCACTCAATGCCCTGGCGTTACGCACTGGGGTGATTGTGATCCTGACCATTCCTGACCTCACAAAAAAGTTGTGCCGCTACAGCTGATCGCGACAGATATGTGCTGGTCCGGTGGTCCGGTTTATATACCCTAATGCTTTATAAAAAGTTTATGAACTAACTCTTTGGAATATGTATAGAAGGAGGGATTTACAGCGGATGTGCCGGCCCTTTCGCGGGTAAACCCGCGAAGAGGCCGTAACAGATTTACTCGGAGGCGGCAGTACCCAGGAACTTGCGCAAGAACTGCCGGGTACGCTCTTCCTTTGGCGCCGCAAACAGTGCCTTGGCTTCTCCCTGCTCCACGATCACGCCCTTGTCGAAGAAGATCACCCGGTTCGCCACATCCCGGGCAAAGCTCATTTCGTGCGTAACGATGATCATGGTGCGCTTCTCCTCGGCCAGGCCGCGGATGGTCGCCAGCACTTCACCCACCAGCTCCGGGTCCAGTGCCGAGGTGGGTTCGTCGAACAGGATCACCTCCGGCTCCATGGCCAGGGCACGGGCGATCGCCACTCGTTGCTGCTGGCCCCCGGACAGGCGCCGGGGGTAGGCGTCTTCCTTGCCTGCCAGGCCAACCTTGGCCAGCAGGCGCCGACCCAGCTCGATGGCTTGCTCGCGGGGCGTCTTCTTGACGATCACCGGCCCCTCGATCACGTTCTCCAGCGCGGTGCGGTGCGGGAACAGGTTGAAGTTCTGAAACACGAACCCGGCTTGCTGGCGCAATCGGCGAATCGCACTTTGCTGCCCGCCCAAGGGGCGGTTGGCATCGATGCTGATAGCGCCGATCTTGATCTGCCCGGCGTCGGGCGTCTCCAGCAGGTTGAGGCAGCGCAGGAATGTGGTCTTGCCCGAGCCACTGGGGCCAATGATGGCCACCACTTCGCCGGGCTGTACGGTCAGGTCGATACCGTTGAGCACGGTCTGGCCCTTGAACCGCTTGGTCAGGCCTTTGACTTCAATCATGCTCAGTGCTCCTGGTCATGCTGGTTGACCCGCGCTTCCATGCGGTTCTGGAAGTGCGCAAGGATGCTGCACAGCACCCAGTAGATGACCGCGACCGCCACGTACATGGTGAACACTTCGAAGGTGCGTGCGGTAATCAGCTGCGCCTGGCGGAACAGTTCGGGCACCTGGATGGTGGCCGCCAGGGCGGTGTCCTTGACCAGCGAAATGAAGCTGTTGCCCAAGGGGGGCAGGGCAGTGCGCAAGGCTTGCGGCAGGATCGCCCGGCGCATGGCCTGAACGCGGGTCATGCCGATGCTGGCGGCCGCTTCCCACTGGCCGCGGTCGATCGAGGAGATTGCTGCGCGCAGGATTTCGCAGATGTAGGCCGCCATGTTCAACGACAGGCCGATCAGCGAGGCGGGGATGGGGTCGAGTTCGATGCCGATCTGCGGCATGCCGAAATAGATCACGAACAGCTGCACCAGCAGCGGCGTGCCGCGAAAGAACGACACGTAGATCCGCGCCAGCCAGTTCAGCGGCAAGATCTTCGACAGACGCATCAGCGCCAGGGCAAAGCCCAGCACCAGGCCGAAGAACATGCCGCCAACGCTGAGCAGCACCGTATAACCCGCGCCCTTCAGCAGGAAGGGCGTGGAGTCGACAACGAGTTGCAGGCTTTCAGCGATCATTTGGTGACATCAGCACCGAAGTATTTCTCGGACAGCTTGGCCAGCGTGCCGTCAGCCTTTAGCTTGTCGATGGCCTTGTTGATGGCATCGAGCAGCTCTGGCTCGCCCTTGCGCAGGGCTACGCCACTTTCCAGACGGGAGAACGCATCGCCGGCCAGCTCCGTATCCTTGGCTTTTTGCGCGTATTCCAGTGCGGCCAGGCGGTCGATCAGGATGGCGTCGATGCGACCGTTACGCAGGTCGGCGAACTTGCTCGGGTCGTCTTCATAGGTGCGCACATCGGCTTGCGGCACGTCTTGTTTCACCCACTGTTCGTAGTTGGTGCCCAGGCCCACGCCCACTTTCTTGCCGGCCAGGTCGGCGGCCTTGTGGATGTTCAACTGCTCGGCCTTCTTCTTCAGGATCAGCGCCTGGATGCCGGAGATGGTGTAGGGCTCGGAGAAGTCGTACTTCTTCTTGCGCTCTTCGGAAATGGTCACCTGGTTGATGACTACGTCCAGGCGCTTGGACTCCAGCGCAGCGAGGATGCCGTCCCATTTGGTCGGCTGGACCTTGGCCTTGACCCCCAGCTCCTTGGCCAGCAACTCGGACAGTTCCACTTCGAAGCCGGTCAGCTTGCCGTTTTCGTCCTGGAAGCTGAACGGTGGGTAGGTGCCTTCCAGGCCGACGTTGATCACGCCTTTTTCCTGGATGGTCTTCAGCTGCTCGCCCGCGAAGGCCTGGCTGAGCAGGCCGGCACCCAGCAGAACAGCCAGGGTAGCGTTGAGTAGCGGTTTGGCGAATTTCGACATGTCAGAGCCCCGCGCTTGTTGTGTAAGTAGTGAGGTGGCGACTATAGGGTTGGCTGCTTAGGCCAGGAAATACTAAAAAATTATTTTGTTATTTCCATTTTGATTTGTGCCAGGAGCTGGCTGCTTTGAGGGTAGGCGAGGATGCCGGTGCCGTCATCGCGGCTTATGCCTGACTTAGCGCAGGATGGAATAAAGCGTTGTTTTTTCCAAGGGGCTGATTTGCCGTAGAGTGGATCGCATGTAGGCAGGCCCGGCCTCTTCGCGGGCCTGGCGACACCATTAGATGGCCTATACGGCAGGAGAAAACCGTGAGCGAACAACCTTCATCCGCGCACTGGCAGTTGCAGAGCATCGTCAGTGGCCTGCGCGGCGCCCGTGAGCAATGGCGCACCCGTAATGGCCGCAGCATTGGCGAGCAGGGCGGGCGCGAGTTGCCGTCGCGCGAGGCGATGCGGCAGATTCTGGAGCAACTGTGCGGCGCGCTGTTCCCCATGCGCCTGGGCCCAGTCGATTTGCGCGAAGAAAGCGAAGACTTCTATGTCGGCCATACCCTGGATGCCGCGCTGACCGCCTTGCTTGCCCAGGCTCGCCTTGAACTGCGCTATGCGGCACGGCAAAGCAAGGCTGAGCTGGCTGGCGTCGACGCCCATGCGTTGAGCCTTATCCAGGGTTTCGCAGCTGCGCTACCGGAGCTGCGCGTACTGCTCGACACCGACGTGCTGGCCGCCTACCACGGCGACCCGGCAGCGCGTAGCGTGGATGAAGTGCTGCTGTGCTACCCGGGTATCCTGGCGATCATCCACCACCGCCTGGCGCACCACCTGTACCAGGCCGGCTTGCCGCTGTTGGCGCGGATCAGCTCGGAGCTGGCGCATTCGGCCACCGGTATCGACATTCACCCTGGTGCGCAGATTGGCCCGAGCTTCTTCATCGACCACGGGACCGGTGTGGTGATTGGCGAAACCGCGATCATCGGCGAGCGCGTGCGCATCTACCAGGCCGTGACCCTGGGCGCCAAGCGCTTCCCGAGCGATGAGTCGGGAACCCTGCACAAAGGCCTGCCACGGCACCCGATTGTCGAGGACGATGTGGTGATCTATGCCGGGGCCACGGTGCTGGGGCGCATTACCATCGGCAAAGGTTCGACCATTGGCGGCAATGTGTGGCTGACCCGCAGTGTGCCGGCTGAAAGCAACATTACCCAGGCCAACCTGCAGCTGGATTGCCAGGACAAGAATTGATCTGGCATTTGTATTGGTTGTTCCGGCCTCTTCGCGGGCAAGCCCGCGAAGAGGCCGGAACAGGAAGGCACCAATCAGCACTCCAATTCGCAATGAAATCCGATCCATGTTTAACTTGAACGCTTGTTCAATGAAAAACGCTGGTCCGCTGCCGGTGTTCAACAGGAGGATTCCTTTGCTGAACCCGTTCATTCCGAACCTTACGTCATTTGACGAGGTGCACGCCCGATGAGTGCACCGACCCCGTCCATTGCCAATGGCAAAATCCGCATGAACCCTCCGGTGTTCTACTTTGCGGCAAGTTTCATCCTCGTTTTTGGCCTGGTAGTCATTTCCAACCCGCAAGCGGCAGGTGACTGGTTGCTGGCAGCGCAGAACTGGGCGGCCAATACGGTCGGCTGGTACTACATGCTGGCCATGACGCTGTACCTGGTCTTCGTGGTGGTCACCGCCTTGTCCGGCTACGGCAAGATCAAGCTCGGTGCCGACCACGACGAACCCGAGTTCAGTTACCTGTCGTGGGCCGGCATGCTGTTTGCCGCCGGTATCAGCATCACGTTGTTCTTCTTCTGTGTTTCCGAACCTCTCACCCACATGCTGCAGCCGCCCCAGGGCGAAGCGGGCACGGCAGAGGCCGGGCGCCAGGCGATGCAGATTCTGTTCCTGCACTGGGGCCTGCATGGCTGGGGGGTGTTCGCCTTCGTCGGCATGGCCCTGGCTTATTTCGCTTACCGGCACAACCTGCCGCTGGCGTTGCGTTCGGCGCTGTACCCGCTGATCGGAAAGCGCATCAACGGGCCGATCGGCTACGCAGTGGATGGCTTCGGCATCATCGCCACAGTGTTCGGCCTGGGGGCCGACATGGGCTTTGGCGTGCTGCACCTGAACGCTGGCCTGGACTACCTGTTCGGCATCAGCCACAGCCAGTGGGTGCAGGTTATCCTCATCACCCTGATGATGGGCGCGGCGGTAGCCGTGGCCGTTGCCGGGGTGGAGAAGGGCGTGCGGGTGATGAGCGACATCAACCTGTTCCTGGCCTGCGCACTGCTGCTGTTCGTGCTGTTCGCCGGGCCGACCCAGCACCTGTTCAACACATTGATCCAGAACCTGGGTGACTACCTGGGCGCCTTGCCGCGCAAGAGCTTCGATGTGTATGCCTACGGTGAAAACCGTGACTGGCTGGGCGGCTGGACAGTGTTTTACTGGGCCTGGTGGATTGCCTGGGCACCGTTCGTGGGCCTGTTCATCGCCCGTATCTCCCGTGGCCGTACCATCCGCGAGTTCGTCTTTGGCGTGCTGCTGATTCCGTTGGGGTTCACCCTGGCGTGGATGTCGATCTTCGGCAACAGCGCGCTGGACCAGGTGATCAACCATGGCATGACCGCACTGGGCCAGTCGGCACTGGATGACCCGTCGATGAGCCTGTACCTGCTGCTGGAGACCTACCCCTGGAGCAAGGTGGTGATCGCCACCACGGTGTTCATCAGCTTCGTGTTCTTCGTCACGTCGGCCGACTCGGGCACCGTGGTGCTGTCGACCTTGTCGGCCAAGGGGGGCGAAGCCTATGAGGACGGGCCGAACTGGCTGCGCATCTTCTGGGGCGCGATGACCGCGCTGATCACCAGTGCGCTGTTGTTCGCGGGCAGCATCGACTCGCTGAAGTCGGCGGTGGTGCTGACCTCGCTGCCGTTCTCGCTGATTCTTTTGTGCATGATGTGGGGGCTGCACAAGGCGTTCTACCTGGAGTCGCAACGGCAGATCGCGCAGATGCACTCGCTGGCCCCGTTCGCCCAGTCACGTCGCGGTCGTGGTGGCTGGCGCCAGCGCCTGAGCCAGGCCGTGCATTTCCCGTCGCGTGATGAGGTGTACCGCTTCATGGACGACGTAGTGCGCCCGGCGATTGCCGAGGTCCGTGAAGTGTTCGAGCAGAAGGGCCTGGTGCTGATTACCCAGGATGACCCGAGCCACGACAACGTCAGCCTGAAGATTGGCCATGGCGAGGAGCAGCCGTTCATTTACCAGGTGCAGATGCGTGGGTATTTCACACCGTCGTTCGCCTTGGGTGGGCTGGGTACGCAGGAGTTGAAGAACCGCCGTTATTACCGGGCGGAGGTTCACCTGAGCGAAGGCAGCCAGAACTATGACCTGGTGGGCTACAGCAAGGAGCAGATCATCAACGACATTCTGGACCAGTACGAACGGCACATGCAGTACCTGCATCTGGTCCGTTAGGTCGCCGGGGCCGCTTTGCGGCCGTTTCGCGGCACAAGGCCGCTCCTACAGGAGTACGCGATCCCTTGTAGGAGTGGCCTTGTGCCGCGAAAGGAGGCCAAAGGCCTCCCGGTTTCAGAAAGGTGCATCCCCCAGGATGGTCGCCCGGTGCATCACCCGCCGGTTCGGCCGGTAGTCATCCACCGCAAAATGCTGGGTCACGCGGTTGTCCCAGAACGCCACGTCATTCTCCTGCCAACGCCAGCGAATGCTGAACTCCGGCCGCGTCGCATGGGCGAACAGCAGCTTCAACAGCGCCTCGCTTTCCAGCTCGCTCAGCTCATTGATACGCGTGGTGAACCCTTCATTGACGAACAGCGCCTTGCGCCCGCTAACCGGGTGAGTGCGCACCACCGGGTGTGACAGCGGCGGGTTGTTGCGCCGGGTTGCTTCCCAGCGCGCCAGGTCTTCCGGCGTGGTGCCAAAGCGCTCCAGCGGAAACGACTTGGTGAAGTCGTGGGTGGCGGTCAGCCCATCGAGCATTGCACGCAGCGGCGCCGACAAGGCTTCGAAAGCGGCAATCCCGCTGGCCCACAGCGTATCGCCACCGTAAGCGGGCAATTGCTTGGCGCTGAGCACCGCGCCCAGTGCCGGGGTCGGCAAGAACGTCACGTCGGTGTGCCACACGGCGTTGTCGCGCACATCGGTCACTGCCGTGTCGAGCACCAGCACCTGCGGGGTTTCGGGCACGTTGGGGTAGATCGGGTGAATGTGCAGGTCACCGAAGCGGGCTGCAAAGCGCGCTTGCTGTTCCGGGTTGATCGGCTGGTCGCGGAAGAACAGCACCTGATGCTGCAGCAGCGCCTGTTCGATGGCGTCGCGCTCTTCTGCGGTGATATCGCGGCTGATGTCTACGCCGCTGATCTGCGCACCCAGCGCCGGGCTGAGAGGGGTAACGGTCAGGCTCATGTCTTTTCTCGTTCTAGGCGCCGGGTTGCCGGCGTGGTCAATCGGCAATCAGTGGCTCTGCCCGTGCCAGGGCACCAGTTTGCGTTGCAGGGCACGCAGGCCCATTTCCAGGGCGAAGGCGATCAGGGCGATCAGCAGGATGCCCAACACCACCACATCGGTGACCAAAAACTGCGCCGCCGACTGCACCATGAAGCCCAGGCCGCTGGTGGCAGCAATCAGTTCGGCGGCCACCAAGGTCGACCAGCCGACCCCCAGGCCGATGCGGATGCCGGTAAGGATGTCGGGCAGCGCACTGGGCAGGATCACATGGCGGATCAGCTGGGCCTTGGTGGCGCCCAGCGACTGCGCCGCACGCAGCTTGGCCGGGTCGACCGTGCGCACGCCGGTGGCGGTGGCGATGGCGATGGGGGCGAAGATCGCCAGGTAAATCAGCAGCACCTTCGACAGCTCGCCGATGCCGCACCAGATGACGATCAGCGGCAGGTATGCAAGCGGCGGTATCGGCCGGTAGAACTCGATCAGCGGGTCGAGGATGCCACGGGCCACGCGGTTGTAGCCGATGGCGATGCCCACCGGGATCGCGGTCAGGGTCGCTGCAACCAGCGCCAGGCCAATGCGGCCCAGGCTTGCGCCCAGGTGCTGCCACAGGCTGGCGTCCATGTAGCCTTGGGTCAGCAGGGTCCAGGCCTTGGCCAGGATGTCGCCGGGCGAAGGCAGGAACAGCGGCTCGATCCAGCCAGCGGCGGTCACCAGCCACCAGACCAGCAGCAGGCTGGTCAGGGTCAGGGTACTGATCCAGCGGGTAGAGCGTTGGCGGCGTGCTGTTGCAACAGGCCGGGTTTGGGTGTCGTGCTTGCCGGCAACCGGCAGGTCCAGGCTGCTCATGCGCGCTCCTGCAGGCTTTGGCGTTGGGAGAACACCCGCGCCAGCACATGCTCGCGGGTTTCGATGAAGCGTGGGTCGGATTTGATTGCCCGGGCCGATTCGCCAGCGGCATAGCGCTGGCCGAAGTCCAGTTGCAGGCGCTCCACTACGCGGCCCGGGTTGGGTGCCAGTAGCACCAGCTCGCTGGCGAGGAACACCGCTTCTTCAATGTCGTGGGTAATCAGGAAAACCGGTTTGGCGGTGCGTTGCCAGACCTGCAGCAGCAGTTCCTGCATTTGTTCGCGGGTGAAGGCGTCGAGGGCGCCGAACGGTTCATCCATCAACAACACCCGTGGGTCGGCCGCCAGTGCGCGGGCCAGGCCTACGCGCTGCTTCTGGCCACCGGACAATTGCCAGATGCGCCGCTCGCCAAAGCCATCCAGGTCGACGAGTGCGAGCATTTCACGGGCCTTGGCTTCACGCTGGGCGCGGGGCACGCCAGCCAGTTCGAGGCCGAAGGCGACATTGCCCAGCACGTTCTGCCATGGCAGCAGGGCGTCGTCCTGGAACACTACGCCGCGCTCTGCACCCGGGCCTTGTACCGGTACGCCATCGAGGGTGATTCGCCCGCCACTGGGGGCGACGAAGCCGGCGATCAGGTTGAGCAGGGAGGTCTTACCGCTGCCGGACGGACCCAGGGCCACCAGCAGCTGGCGCGGGCCCAGGCTCAGGTTGATGTCGGCCAGCACCGGGGTGCTGGCGCCAGGGTACTGTGCGCTGATGCGCTCCAGTTCAAGCAAGGCCATGACGGGCTCCGGATCAGTTTGGAAGGAACTTGGCGCTGACGTACGGCGAGTAGTCCGGCAGCACGGCGTCAACCTTGCCTTGCTGCTTGAGGAAGTTGGCCGTGTCGGTCAGTGCCTGGGTGGTCGGCGCGCCCAGGGCGTTGGCCTGGTCGGCGGCCAGCGGGTAGACGTTGCCCTCCAGCAGCACCGGGATATCGCTGGCCTTGGCGCCCGAGAGCTTCACCAGTTTGTCGACGTTGCCTTTGTCGGCCAGCCAGGCTTTCGGGTCTTTGCGGTAGTCGGCGTAGGCGTCCAGCGTGACTTTGGCAAAGGCTTTGACCACCTCAGGGTGCTTGTCGGCGAAGTCTTTGCGCACGATCCAGGCATCGAAGGTGGGGGCGCCTTTCTGGGCCAGTTCGCCAGAAGTGATCAGCACCTTGCCGTTTTCCTTGGCTACGCCCAGGGCCGGGTCCCACACGTAGGTGGCGTCGATGTCACCACGTTTCCAGGCAGCAATGATGGCCGGTGGTGCCAGGTTGAGGATCTGTACCTTGGACTGGTCGATATTCCAGCTTTTGAGTGCGGCCAGCAGGCTGTAGTGGCCGGTGGACACGAACGGTACGGCGACTTTCTTGCCGATCAGGTCTTGCGGCGTCTTGATACTGTCGCGGGCAACCAACGCTTCACCGGCACCAATCTGGGTGGCGATGAGGAATGTTTCTACGGGCAGCTTGCGGGTGGCAGCAGCGGCCAGCGGGCTGGAACCCAGATAGCCGATCTGCACATCACCGCTGGCCACGGCGGTGATCACGTCGGCGCCATTATCGAATTTGCGCCAGTCGATGCTGGCCTTGCTGGCTTTTTCGTAGTCGCCATCGACCTGCGCCACTTTGGCAGGGTCGACGGTGGTCTGGTAGGCCACGGTCAGGTCGGCAGCCTGGGCAAACCAGCTGGTGCTGGCGAGGGTCAGGGCGGCGAACAGGCGCAGCGGAGCGTGCGGGATCATGGTGGACCTCTCGTCAGGCAATCGATGTGATGGATGACGAGAAGACTAAATGATCTAAGAATTTAAAAATAAATAACTTTTTTGCATTAGCTTAGGAGCCAAATGCTTTAAGCCCAGGATGGGTGATTACCCTCAATGGCGAATGTGGAGGTACCTGCTAGGCTTTTTCGTCCCTATAGAACGATACGGAATTAGGTTATGAGCAAACGTTTGCAAATAACCAAAGGTTATGAAAGACGTTGTCGCTACAACGAATGGCAGTAAAGGTTCCTAACATATTCCTTAAAAATCTTACAAATTCATAAAACGGTCATTTTGGATTTATAGGATTGTCATTATCCTGTAGCGCAGGTGACGCCTTAGACCAAAGTCTCGAAACGTTTAGAAACGATTGACTTATGAGTCACGCTTTGGGACTAAATCGCCAATCCACGGTGAGCGGGGCAGCAGACCTCGCCGCCAGAGATACACAAGAATTAGAACGTAGAGGAGCAAATTATGTACAAGTCCAGCCTGGCTCTGGCCGTGGCACTGGGGGTTCTCGCCCAACAAGCAGGCGCTGCCGGTTTCGTTGAAGACAGCAAACTGTCGCTCAGCTCGCGCACCATGTACTTCAACAACGACAACCGTGATGGCGGTGCCGACAACCGTGAGTCGGGTCAGGGCTTCAAGCTCGACTACATCTCCGGCTTCACTGAAGGCACCGTTGGCTTTGGTGTCGACGCCCAGGCCCTGTGGGGTATCCACCTGGATGGTGGTCGTGGCAAGCACCCAGACAACAGCAGCTTCTTCCCGAGCGACACCGACGGTTCGGCTGTAAGCCAGTGGGCTCGTGTTGGCGCCAACGCCAAGGCACGCTTCTCGAAGACTGAGGTTCACTACGGTAGCGCCCTGGCGCCAAACCTGCCGATCCTGGTCTCCAACGATGGCCGTCTGCTGCCGCAAACCTTCGAGGGTGGCACCATCCAGTCGAAGGAAATCGACAACCTGACCATCAACGCCGGCCAGCTGACCCACGCCATGGGCCGTGCTTCGAGCAACCGTACCGGCCTGTCGATTGCCGGTGCCAGCCAGGACAGCAACAAGTTCCGTTACGGCGGCCTGGACTACAAGCTCACGCCAGACCTGACCCTGCAGTACTACTACTCGAACCTGGAAGACTTCTACAAGCAGCACTTCCTGGGCGCGACGCACGTATTCAAGATCGCTGACGACCAGTCGTTCAAAACCGACCTGCGTTATTTCGACAGCAGCAGCGACGGCAAGAACGGCGACGGCGGCGGTTACAACTTCAACAACAACGGTGGCTATGCCAAGAACCTCGGCGAGGTCGACAACAAGACCTGGTCCGCGATCTTCACCTATACCCTGGGTGGCCACTCGTTCCTGCTCGGCCACCAGCGCGTCAATGACGACGGTGGCTTCGTCTGGCTGAACCAAGGCAGCGTTGTTGATGGCAACGGTCGCAACGAAGGCGCCGGTGGCTCCAGCTTCTACCTGTTTACCGACAGCATGATCAACCAGTTCGCCAAGGCCGGTGAAAACACCACCTTCGGTCAGTACGCCTATGATTTCGCACGTCTGGGCGTGCCAGGCCTGAAAGCTTCGGTTTCCTACCTGAAAGGTGAAGACGGCAAGAACGCCAACGGCAACGGCACCTTCAGCGAATGGGAACGTGACGCCCGCGTTGACTACGTCATCCAGGAAGGCACCTTCAAAGGCCTGGGCGCCAGCCTGCGTCACGGCGTATACCGTGGCACCGGCACCAGCTCGCTGGCTGACCAGGATCAGACCCGTCTGATCTTCAACTACACTTACAACTTCCTGTAAGCCGTAGCTGATCCAAGAGCCTCGCCTAGTGCGAGGCTTTTTTGTGCCTACAAATTGGTATGCATTCCGGTTATAAATAAATTGTTATTTATTCTTTTTGTTTTTAACCGAATGCAGGCACATTGAACCCATACGGTACAGAACCCAGCCAAGGAGCCGCAGCCCATGAGCCTCAAACTCGGCGATATCGCCCCCGATTTCGAACAGGATTCCAGCGAAGGCAAAATCCGCTTCCACGAGTGGCTGGGCAACAGCTGGGGGGTATTGTTCTCCCACCCCGCCGACTTCACCCCGGTGTGCACTACCGAGCTGGGCCTGACCGCCAAGCTCAAGGATGATTTCGCCAAGCGTGGGGTCAAGGCCATCGCCTTGTCGGTGGATCCGGTCGACTCGCACCACCGCTGGATCGATGACATCAACGAAACCCAGAACACCGTGGTCAACTTCCCGATCATCGCCGACGCGGACCGCAAGGTGTCCGACCTGTACGACCTGATCCACCCGAACGCCAGCGACACCCTCACCGTGCGTTCGCTGTTCGTGATCGACCCGAACAAGAAGGTGCGCCTGACCATCACCTATCCGGCCAGTACCGGGCGCAACTTCAATGAAATTCTGCGGGTGATCGACTCGCTGCAGCTGACCGACAACCACACGGTCGCCACCCCCGGTAACTGGCAGGACGGCGACGAGGTGGTGATCGTGCCTTCGCTCAAAGATGAGGAAGAGATCAAGCAGCGCTTCCCCAAAGGTTACCGGGCGGTCAAACCCTACCTGCGTCTGACCCCGCAGCCGAATCGTTAAATGCATTCCTCGTTGTATTGCTCTTAGCCAAGCAGGGATTTTCGGGCCGTTTCGACGGCCCTTTTTTATGCCTGCTGAAACAAGTGGAGGAAATTGAGGAAAAATGAAAATGGAATAAACAAATGAAAAAATATGATTTCTAGATATATGTGGCAGCTGTTAATGTCACTTCCAACAGAACACAAGGAAGCGCTGCAATGCTGGTCGTATCAATCGGTGGTAGCCCCAGTACCCGCTCACGCTCTGGTGTGCTGCTTGAGCGTTCGCGCCAGTGGCTGCAGAACCGTGGCGTAGAGGTCGTGACGTTCCAGGTACGTGACTTCCCCGCCGAAGACTTGTTGCATGCCCGTTTCGACAGCCCGCAGGTGCAGCACTTCCAACAGTTGGTAGCCCAGGCCGATGGCCTGATCGTTTCCACCCCGGTTTACAAGGCCTCGTTTGCCGGCGCCCTGAAAACACTGCTCGACCTGCTGCCCGAACGCGCTCTGGCGCACAAGATCGTTTTGCCGATCGCCACGGGCGGCAGCATCGCCCACATGCTGGCAGTGGATTACGCATTGAAACCCGTGCTGTCGGCACTCAAGGCTCAAGAGACCCTGCAAGGGATCTTCGCCGATGACAGCCAGGTGGCTTACGCAGAAGGCTCCAAACCCGCGCAGCTGGCACCGGCGCTGGAAGAACGCCTGCTGGACTCGCTGGAAACCTTCCATGTTGCCTTGGCCCGCCGGCCAAGCCCCGTGGCCCCCGGTGTACTGAATGAACGCCTGATCAGCGCTCGCTGGAGCATCTGACCGGCCCAACCCGCTTCAACACCTTACTCGCCCGACAACGAGGCAAGCAGGTGCAACCCGAACCCAAACGTACAGGAGAGCGCCATGCGCACAGTCTTCTTGCGTCGCGGTCTGGTCGCCCTGTTTGCGGCGGCTGTGTCCTTCGGCGCCATTACCCAAGCCCAGGCCGAAAGCCTGCGTATCGGTTACCAGAAATACGGCACCCTGGTGCTGCTCAAGGCCAAGGGCACGCTGGAAAAGCGCCTGGCCGAGCAGGGCGTGCAGGTGCAGTGGACCGAATTCCCCGGTGGCCCGCAGTTGCTTGAAGGGCTGAACGTCGGTTCCATTGATTTTGGCGTCACCGGCGAGACCCCGCCCGTATTTGCCCAGGCCGCTGGTGCCGATCTGCTCTACGTGGCCTACGAGCCGCCAGCACCGCACAGCGAAGCGATCCTGGTACCGAAGGGTTCGCCAGTCCAGTCGGTCAAAGACCTCAAGGGTAAGAAAGTCGCCCTCAACAAAGGCTCCAACGTGCACTACCTGCTGGTTCGTGCTCTGGAAGATGCTGGCCTGAAGTACAGCGACATCCAGCCCGTGTACCTGCCGCCAGCCGATGCCCGTGCCGCCTTCGAACGTGGCAGCGTGGATGCCTGGGTGATCTGGGACCCTTACCAGGCCGCTGCCGAACAGCAGTTGCAGGCACGCACCCTGCGTGACGGCAAGGGCCTGGTCGACAACCATCAGTTCTACCTGGCCACCCGCAACTACGCCACCCAGCACCCGGCGGTGATCAACACCGTGATCGAGGAAGTGCGCGCCGTGGGCGAGTGGTCCCAGGCCAACCCGCAAGAAGTGACCGACCAGGTCGCACCGCTGCTCGGCCTGCCCGCCAACATCACCCTGACCTCGGTCAAACGCCAAGGCTACGGCGCCGCGCCGCTCACCCCCGAGGTAGTGGCTGCGCAACAGAAGATCGCCGACACCTTCCAGGCGCTCAAGCTGATACCCAAGCCGCTGAGCATCAAGGACGTGATCTGGACACCCCCGGCCAAGGTCGCTAGCGCGCCTTGATTGATTCGCCTGCGCCGGGGCGCCGCCCTGGCTGAGCCACCCTTGAGGAGACAACTCCAATGAGCCTTAACATTTTCTGGTTCCTCCCAACCCACGGTGACGGCAAGTACCTGGGCACTTCCGACGGCGCACGTGCGGTCGACCACGGCTACCTGCAGCAGATCGCCCAGGCCGCCGACCGCCTTGGTTTTGGTGGGGTGCTGATCCCTACCGGCCGTTCCTGCGAGGACTCCTGGCTGGTGGCCGCGTCGCTGATCCCAGTGACCCAGCGCCTGAAATTCCTGGTAGCCCTGCGCCCCGGCATCATTTCGCCAACCGTGGCAGCACGCCAGGCGGCAACGCTGGACCGCCTGTCCAATGGCCGTGCCCTGTTCAACCTGGTCACCGGTGGCGACCCGGACGAACTGGCCGGTGATGGCCTGCACCTGAACCACCAGGAACGCTACGAAGCCTCGGTCGAGTTCACCCGTATCTGGCGCAAGGTGCTGGAGGGCGAAAACGTCGATTACGACGGCAAGCACATCCAGGTGAAGGGCGCCAAGCTGCTCTACCCACCTATTCAGCAGCCACGTCCGCCACTGTACTTCGGCGGTTCGTCCGAAGCCGCTCAGGACCTCGCCGCCGAACAAGTCGAGTTGTACCTGACCTGGGGCGAGCCACCGGCAGCCGTTGCCGAGAAAATCGCCCAGGTGCGTGAAAAGGCTGCTGCCCAAGGCCGTGAAGTGCGCTTCGGCATCCGCCTGCACGTGATCGTGCGTGAAACCAACGAAGAAGCCTGGGCCGCCGCCGACAAGCTGATCTCGCACCTGGACGACGACACCATCGCCCGTGCCCAGGCCTCGCTGTCGCGCTTCGATTCGGTGGGCCAGCAGCGCATGGCTGCCCTGCACGGCGGCAACCGTGACAACCTGGAAGTCAGCCCCAACCTGTGGGCAGGTGTTGGCCTGGTCCGCGGCGGCGCCGGTACCGCACTGGTGGGCGATGGCCCGACTGTGGCGGCACGGGTCAAGGAATACGCCGAGCTGGGTATCGATACCTTCATCTTCTCGGGTTATCCACACCTGGAAGAGTCGTACCGGGTTGCCGAACTGCTGTTCCCGCACCTCGATGTGCAACGCCCGGAGCAACCGAAAACCGGCGGCTACGTAAGCCCGTTCGGCGAGATGGTGGCCAACGACATCCTGCCCAAGTCCGTGTCGCAGAGCTGAGGGCCGGGCCATGAGTCGTGCAACTTCTTCCAACCTGGCCCAGCGCCTGGCGCCGTGGGCGCTGCCGGTACTGCTGTTGGCAGCCTGGCAGCTGGCGGTCAGCGCTGGCTGGCTGTCGACGCGCATTCTGCCGGCACCCAGCGCTGTGGTCAGCGCCGGTGTCGAGCTGGTGCGCAGCGGTGATATCTGGACCCACCTGGCCATCAGTGGCTGGCGTGCCGGTCTGGGCTTTGCCATCGGCGGCAGCATCGGCCTGGTGCTGGGATTCATCACCGGCCTGTCGAACTGGGGCGAACGCCTGCTCGACAGCTCGGTGCAGATGATCCGCAACGTGCCACACCTGGCGCTGATCCCGCTGGTGATCCTGTGGTTCGGTATCGACGAGTCGGCAAAGATTTTCCTGGTCGCGCTGGGCACGTTGTTCCCGATTTACCTGAACACCTACCACGGCATTCGTAATGTCGACCCGGCATTGGTGGAAATGGCGCGCAGCTATGGCTTGTCCGGCTTCAGCCTGTTCCGCCAGGTGATCCTGCCGGGGGCGCTGCCATCGATTCTGGTGGGTGTGCGCTTCGCGCTGGGCTTCATGTGGCTGACCTTGATCGTGGCGGAAACCATCTCGGCCAACGCCGGCATCGGTTACCTGGCAATGAATGCCCGAGAGTTCCTGCAGACCGACGTGGTGGTACTGGCCATCGTCTTGTACGCCGTGCTTGGCAAGCTTGCCGACCTCGCCGCTCGCGGCCTGGAGCGTGTGTGGTTGCGCTGGCACCCGGCCTATCAAGTAGCCAGGAAGGAGGGCGCATGACTGTGCTCAAGGAACAACCGCCTCGCCTGCTGCGTGGCATCCCGCTGGCCTCCAACGGCCTGCGCAAGACCTTTGGCCAGCGCGAAGTGCTGAAAGGTATCGACCTGCATATTCCGGCCGGTCAGTTCGTTGCCATCGTTGGCCGCAGCGGCTGCGGCAAGAGCACCTTGCTGCGCCTGCTGGCCGGGCTCGATCAACCCACCGCCGGCCAACTGCTGGCCGGTGCTGCGCCGCTGGAAGAGGCCCGTGAGGAAACCCGCCTGATGTTCCAGGACGCACGGCTGCTGCCCTGGAAGAAGGTGATCGACAACGTTGGCCTGGGCCTGTCTGGCGACTGGCGCCCGCGTGCGCTGGAAGCGCTGGAGGCGGTAGGCCTGGCTGACCGCGCCAATGAATGGCCGGCCGCGCTTTCGGGTGGCCAGAAGCAGCGCGTGGCCTTGGCCCGGGCGCTGATCCACCAGCCGCGTCTGCTGCTGCTGGACGAGCCGCTCGGTGCACTGGATGCGTTGACCCGGATCGAGATGCAGCAACTGATCGAGCGCCTCTGGCGTCAGCATGGCTTCACCGTGCTGTTGGTTACCCATGATGTCAGCGAAGCGGTTGCCGTGGCTGACCGGGTGATCCTGATCGAGGACGGCGAGGTCGGGCTCGATCTCACTGTCGACCTGGCACGGCCTCGGGCGCGTGGTTCGCACCGCCTGGCTGCGCTGGAAAGCGAAGTGCTCAACCGCGTTCTGTCGGCCCCGGGCACTGCGCCCGAGCCGGACCCTGTAGCCCCTCTGCCCACGCAGTTGCGTTGGGCGCACTGACTCACTTACCAGACTGAAGCCAACGAGAAGGAATCAAATCATGACTATCAAAGCCATCAACGTCCGTAACCAGTTCAAAGGCACTGTGAAAGAAATCCTCGAAGGCCCGGTATTGTCGGAAATCGACGTGCAGACCGCCTCGGGGATCGTGACTTCGGTCATCACCACCCGTTCTGTGAGGGAGCTGGAATTGCAGGTTGGCAGCGAAGTGATTGCTTTCGTGAAATCGACTGAAGTGTCTATCGCCAAGCTGTGATGAAAATAGGCCAATGGGGCTGCTTTGCAGCCCTTTGCTGGCACGCCCGCGAAGGGCCGCAACGCGGCCCCGATCATTTTCAGCTGGAACGCTTGGCCAGAAACGGCGGCAGATACAACCCCAGATACGCCTCGCACACCCGCTTGCCCTCTTCGGCCATACGCGGCGTAATCGTCTCGTGCAACTGCACCGATCGCGCATACACCCGGTCGCTCAGTTCCATGGCCAGGGCAAACACATCCACATCCAGTGGCATCACCGGCAGGTGAAAATGCTGGTCGAACAACTTGTGCATCAAGTCGCCCAGTTCCATGTCGTGCTGCCGATCGGCCTGCACCACTTCGCTCAGCCCATGCTGGGCCAGGATTAGCTGCCGCGCCGCAGCATCTTGGTTATAGATACACAGCATGCGTTCTTCGATGAGCCGTGACAGTTCGTGCCAGGTGCTGAACGCGCTGCTGTCGATCGGTGCACTCAGTGCTTCGCGAAAGGCCCGGTGTATGTCGGCAGTCAGTGCTTCCAGCAACGCTGGCACGCTGGCGAAGAAGTGATACACCGACGACGGCGGAATCTGTGCCCGTTCGGCCACGCTGTAGATGGACAGTGCCGCCACTCCTTGCTCTGCCAGCAACTCGCGTGCAGCCGTCAGGATCGCTTCGATTCTAGCCTGGCTGCTGGCGCGCGGCTTGCGCGGGGTGGCGGTACGGGTCATCAGTTGCTGATCGCCAGGATACTGGCCTGGTAGGCACCGACGAACAAGTCGAAGTCACCGACTTCTTCCTGTTCCAGCTCGGACTGCTTGGCAAGCGATTCACGGGCCAGTGTTTCGAACGCCTGCTGTTGCTCGTTGCTCAGAGGCTGCTCGCGGAACGTGTCGGCGTGGATCCGGCTTTGGCGCAGAGAGAACTGGACGAAGCTTTCGTCGTGTTCGGTCATGCGTGCCAGCACCTGGGCCGACGGGGTCAGCGAAGCGTCGTCGACCTTGGCCTGCTGCGCATCCAGGGCCTTGGCGTGATCCTCACCACCTTGCGCCTGGTCGAGCAGGTCGGCCAACGGTCGAATACGCTGAATCAGTTCGCTGGCCCAGTCTTTCAGGCTGATCGGCTGGCCATTGCGGTGCAGCTCCAGGCCCGGGCGGCGGCCTTCCTTGACCACGGTCAGGAAGTTGCTGGTGCACTGGCCGCATTCGCCGTTGTCCAGCTGCGGGCTGTCTTCCAGTGCGCAGAACAGCAGGAACGCATCGAGGAAGCGTGCCTCAGGCAGGTCGATGCCTACCGGCAGGAACGGGTTGATGTCCAGGCAACGCACTTCCACGTACTGCACGCCACGCGAGGTCAGGGCCTGGATCGGCCGTTCGCCGGTGTAGGTGACCCGTTTGGGGCGAATGTTCGAGTAGTACTCGTTTTCGATCTGCAGGATGTTGGTGTTCAGCTGCACCCACTCGCCGTCCACGTGCGTGCCCACTTCAACGTATGGCGGGTAGGGCGTGCCGACTGCCTTGCGCAGGCTGTCGGTGTAGCTGGCCAGGTTGTTGTAGCACGGCGTGAGGCCGGCCTGGGCGTTGCTCTGATAGCCCAGGTCACTCATGCGCAGGCTGGTGGCGTAGGGCAGGAACAGGGTTTCGGCGTCCAGCTCTTCGAGCTGGTGCGGGCGGCCACGCAGGAAGCCTTTGTCCAGGGCTGGCGAAGCGCCGAACAGGTACATCAGCAGCCAGCTGTAGCGGCGGAAATTGCGGATCAGGGCGATGTAAGCCGACGACTGGTAGTCGCGGTTGTCTTCAGTGCTGCCTTCGGCTTCGCGCAGCAGCGGCCACAGGGCTTCGGGCAGTGAGAAATTGTAATGAATACCGGCGATGCACTGCATGGTGCGACCGTAGCGCAGGGCCAGGCCTTTGCGGTACACGTGCTTGAGCTTGCCGATGTTCGAGCTGCCGTACTCGGCGATCGGGATGTCCTCTTCGGCCGGCAGCGTGCACGGCATCGACGGGCTCCACAGGTATTCGTCGCCCAGCTTGCTGTAGACGAAGCGGTGGGTCTGTTCGAGGCTTTCGAGCACCTTGGCCGGGTCGGGCAGGGCTGGGGTGATGAACTCCAGCAGCGACTCGGAATAATCGGTAGTGATCTGCTCGTTGGTCAGCGCCGACCCCAGGGCTTCCGGGTGCGGGGTCTGGGCCAGGCGACCTTCGTCGGTCACGCGCAGGCATTCGCGCTCAATACCGTGCAGGCACTGCTTGAGCAGGGAGAGATTGGCGCCGAGCAGGCTCAGGCGGCGGTTGAGGAGGTCGCTCAAGATGTATTCCTTCACGCGTCAGTCGCCCCAATATGGGGGTAGAGATAACGGTCTACAAGGGTAGGAAGAAAGGAACTGGCGTTGTCGCCTGGTTTACGCGGTTCCAGCAGGGCCAGCGCACTGCTGAAAATACCGCAGATACAGCTTGGTGAGCTAGAGAACCGCGAAGGTTCCTTGCGCTTTTGCCACCAGTTTGTCGCCCTGGACTACGTCAGCGTCGACCACCAGGGTACGCCGCCCGGCGTGCAGCACGCGGGCGGTACACAGCACTTCGCCGTCACTGACGGCGCGCATGTAGTTGATCTTGCACTCGATGGTGACGCTTTGCCGGTCAAAGCCATGGTTGGCCGAGCAGGCCAGGCCCATGGCGATGTCCACCAGGCTGAAGATCGCCCCGCCGTGCAGCTTCTGGCCCCGGTTGCGCAAGTGCGGCTCAAGCGCCAGGGCTACCTCGGCAACACCGGTTTCCAGGCGTTGCAGGCGGCAGCCCAGCAGTTGGCTGAAGGCGCTCTCGACGTATTCGCGTGGTACGTCCATCACTTCTTCTTCAGCTGCTTGGCGTTGGCGAACAGGGCGGCCATGGCGTTGTTGGCCGGTGCGGCAGTGGCGGTTTCACGCTGGCGCGGGGCCTGCTGCTGACGGTTGCCGCCATTGCCACGGTTGCCGCCGCGGTTGCCTTCGACCTTTTCGCCCGGTGTGTCGCTCATGCGCATGGACAGGCCGACGCGCTTGCGCGGGATGTCCACTTCCATGACCTTGACCTTGACCACGTCGCCAGCCTTGACCGCTTCACGCGGGTCCTTGACGAACTTTTCCGACAGCGCCGAGATGTGGACCAGGCCGTCCTGGTGTACGCCGATGTCGACGAAGGCGCCAAAGTTGGTGACGTTGGTGACCACGCCTTCGAGGATCATGCCCGGCTCCAGGTCCTTGAGGTCTTCAACGCCGTCCTGGAAGGTGGCGGTCTTGAACTCGGGGCGTGGGTCGCGGCCCGGCTTGTCCAGCTCCTGCAGGATGTCGGTGACGGTCGGCAGGCCGAAGGTTTCGTCGGTGAACTTTTTCGGGTCCAGGCGCTTGAGGAAGCTGCTGTCGCCGATCAGCGAACGGATGTCGCGGTCGGTGTCGGCGGCAATGCGTTGCACCAGCGGGTAGGCCTCGGGGTGTACTGCAGAGGCGTCCAGCGGGTTGTCGCCGTTCATCACACGCAGGAAGCCGGCGGCTTGTTCGAAGGTTTTCTCACCGAGGCGGCTGACCTTTTTCAGGGCTGCACGGGTAGCGAACGGGCCGTTGGCATCGCGGTGGGCGACGATATTCTGCGCCAGCGTGGCGTTAAGGCCGGAAATACGGGTCAGCAGCGCCACCGAGGCGGTGTTCACGTCCACGCCCACGGCGTTCACGCAGTCCTCGACCACGGCATCCAGGCTACGCGCCAGTTTCAACTGGGACACGTCGTGCTGGTACTGGCCGACACCGATGGATTTCGGGTCGATCTTCACCAGCTCTGCCAGTGGGTCCTGCAGGCGGCGGGCGATCGACACGGCGCCTCGGATCGACACGTCCAGGTCCGGGAACTCGCGGGCGGCCAGTTCCGACGCCGAGTACACCGAAGCACCGGCTTCGGAGACCATGATTTTGGTGATTTTCAACGCTGGGTATTTTTTGACCAGCTCGGCCACCAGCTTGTCGCTTTCGCGGCTGGCGGTGCCGTTGCCGATGGCGACCAGCTCCACCGAGTGCTTGGCGCACAGCGCGGCCATGATGGACAGGGTGCGGTCCCAGTCATTTTTCGGCGCGTGCGGGTAGACCGTGGTGTGGTCCAGCAGCTTGCCGGTGGAATCGACCACGGCGATCTTGCAGCCGGTGCGCAGGCCCGGGTCGAAGCCCAGGGTGGCGCGCGGGCCGGCCGGGGCGGCCAGCAGCAGGTCGTGCAGATTGTGGGCGAACACGTTGATCGCCTCGCCTTCGGCGTTGTCGCGCAACTCGCCGAACAGGTCGGTTTCCAGGTGGGTGTACAGCTTGACCTTCCAGGTCCAGCGCACCACCTCTCCCAGCCACTTGTCGGCCGGGCGGCTGCGGTTTTCGATGCCGACGTGGTTGCCTATCATCACTTCGCACGGGTGCAGGGTGCCAGGCAGCTCTTCGCCCACTTTCAGCGAGGCGCTCAGCACGCCTTCGTTGCGCCCGCGGAAGATTGCCAGGGCGCGGTGTGACGGGGCGGTGCGCAGCGGTTCGTCGTGGGCGAAGTAGTCGCGGAACTTGGCGCCTTCTTCTTCCTTGCCAGCTACCACGCGGGCGCTGAGCACCGACTCCTGCTTGAGGAAGTTGCGCAGTTTTTCGAGCAGCGAGGCGTCTTCGGCGAAACGCTCCATCAGGATGTACTTGGCGCCTTCCAGCGCAGCCTTGACGTCGGCCACGCCTTTTTCGGCGTTGACGAAGCGTGCGGCTTCGCTTTCCGGTGCCAGGGTCGGGTCGTTGAACAGGCCGTCGGCCAGTTCGCCCAGGCCGGCTTCCAGGGCGATCTGGCCCTTGGTGCGGCGCTTTTGCTTGTACGGCAGGTACAGGTCTTCGAGGCGGGTCTTGGTGTCGGCCAGCTTGATTTCGCGGGCCAGCTCCGGGGTCAGCTTGCCTTGTTCCTCGATGCTGGACAGGATGCTGGCGCGGCGCTCGTCGAGTTCGCGCAGGTAGCGCAGGCGCTCTTCCAGATGGCGCAGTTGGGTGTCGTCCAGGCTACCGGTCACTTCCTTGCGATAACGGGCGATGAAAGGCACGGTCGAGCCTTCGTCCAACAGGCCCACGGCCGCCTCGACCTGCTGGGGGCGTACGCCCAGTTCCTCGGCGATACGGCTGTTGATGCTGTCCATGTAAACCACCTGACATTTGTGAATACGGGGGTCGCCTGTGGGCTTTTCGCCCGGCGGCGCTGGATGAAAGCCGCGCATTATACCCATCGCAAACGGCTTGCGGTGATGGCGCCCGGCCAGCCGGAACTGGCGTCCGGGGAAAAATCTGCTAACAATGCTCACGCAACGTGCAGCAATGGCTACGCCATAATGCGCGGCGATATCAGAGGAGTTATTCATGACCGGCACCGCAAACACCGCTGAAGGTGACAAGATTCTCATCGTCGACGACGACCCGGGGCTAAGCAGCCTGCTGGAACGTTTCTTCACCAGCAAGGGCTACCGTGCCCGTGCAGTGCCCAATACCGAACAGATGGACCGCCTGCTGCAGCGCGAGGTGTTCAACCTGGTGGTGCTCGACCTGATGCTGCCGGGCGAAGATGGCCTGTCCGCATGCAAGCGCCTGCGCCAGCAGAACAACCAGATCCCGATCATCATGCTCACCGCAAAAGGCGATGAGTTGAGCCGTATCAAAGGCCTGGAGCTGGGCGCCGACGACTACCTGGGCAAGCCGTTCAACCCGGACGAGCTGATGGCCCGCGTCAAGGCCGTGCTGCGCCGCCAGGCACCCGCTGTACCGGGGGCACCGGGTAGCGAAGACGAATCGGTCACTTTCGGTGATTACGAGCTGTCGCTGGCTACCCGCGAACTCAAGCGTGGCGATGAAGTGCACATGCTCACCACCGGTGAGTTCGCCGTGCTCAAGGCCTTGGTGATGCACGCCCGCGAACCGCTGACCCGCGACAAGCTGATGAACCTGGCCCGTGGCCGCGAGTGGGATGCACTGGAGCGCTCCATCGACGTGCAGATCTCGCGCCTGCGCCGCATGATCGAGCCGGACCCGTCCAAGCCGCGTTACATCCAGACCGTCTGGGGCGTGGGCTACGTGTTCGTGCCAGACGGAAACGCCGGTAAATGATGCCTGGCCGTCGATGAAAACCCCGCTCTGGTTTCCGCAAAGCTTCTTCGCCCGCACCCTGTGGCTGGTGTTGATCGTGGTCCTGTTCAGCAAGGCCTTGACCCTGGTCTACCTGCTGATGAACGAGGACGTGCTGGTCGACCGTCAGTACAGCCACGGTGTGGCGCTGACCTTGCGTGCCTATTGGGCTGCCGACGAAGAAAACCGCGACAAGATTGCCGAGGCGGCTGGCCTTATCCGCGTGACCGGCTCGGGTGTGCCCGAGGGTGAACAGCACTGGCCCTACAGCGAGATCTACCAGCGGCAGATGCAGGCGGAGCTGGGCGAGGACACCGAGGTTCGGCTGCGCATTCACGCGCCACCGGCGTTGTGGGTCAATGCGCCAAGCCTGGGCCCCGGCTGGCTGAAAGTGCCGCTGTACCCGCACCCGCTGCGCGGGCAGAAAATCTGGAACGTACTGGGCTGGTTCCTGGCCATTGGCCTGCTGTCCACCGCTTCGGCGTGGATTTTCGTGCGCCAGTTGAACCAGCCGCTCAAGCGCCTGGTGTTCGCCGCTCGTCAGCTGGGCCAGGGGCGCAGCGTGCGCCTGCCGATCAGCGATACGCCCAGCGAAATGACCGAGGTGTACAAGGCCTTCAACCAGATGGCCGAGGACGTCGAGCAGGCCGGCCGCGAGCGTGAGCTGATGCTGGCCGGGGTTTCCCATGACCTGCGCACACCGCTGACCCGTTTGCGCCTGTCGCTGTCACTGCTGAACAGCGACAGCGACTTGAGCGAGGACATGGTCCGCGATATCGAAGACATGGACGCCATCCTCGATCAGTTCCTGGCCTTTATCCGCGATGGCCGTGACGAGCCGGTAGAAGAGGTCGACCTGGCGGACCTTGTGCGCGAAGTGGTGGCGCCGTACAACCAGCCGGAAGAACGTGTGCGCCTTTGCCTGGAGCCTATTCCGCCATTTCCGCTGCGCCGGGTTTCGCTCAAGCGCATGTTGGGCAACCTGATCGGCAATGCGCTTCACCACGCTGGCAAAGGGGTCGAGGTGGCGGCCTATGTGTCGGGTGACGAGAGTGCGCCGTATGTGGTGCTGAGCGTGCTGGACCGTGGCACAGGGATCGACGAATCGGAGCTGGAGACCATCTTCAACCCGTTCATTCGTGGTGACCGGGCGCGGGGTGGCAAGGGCACCGGGCTGGGGCTGGCGATCGTCAAGCGGATCGCGGCGCAGCATGGCGGGAATGTAGAGCTGCGCAACCGGTCCGGTGGTGGGATCGAGGCGCGGGTGCGGTTGCCGCTAGGGTTGTTGTTACCGCGTAATGCTGTGTGATTGCTGGGGCTGCAAAGCAGCCCCACAATTTCAGCCCTTACCCTTGGTCCGGGTCTGATTAGGCCCGCCGTTCTTCTCCAGGTGCTCGATGATCATCCCGGCCACGTTCTTGCCGGTGGTCACCTCAATGCCTTCCAGCCCCGGTGACGAGTTCACCTCCATCACCAGCGGGCCATGGTTGGAACGCAGGATATCCACACCCGCCACACTCAACCCCATCACCTTGGCTGCACGAATCGCGGTAATCCGCTCTTCAGGGGTAATCTTGATAAGGCTGGCGACGCCCCCCCGGTGCAGGTTGGAGCGGAACTCGCCCGGCTTGGCCTGGCGCTTCATCGAGGCAATCACCTTGTCGCCCACCACGAAGCAGCGAATGTCGGCGCCACCGGCCTCCTTGATGTATTCCTGAACCATGATGTTCTGCTTCAGGCCCATGAACGCCTCGATCACCGACTCGGCCGCCTGGGTGGTTTCACACAGCACCACACCAATGCCTTGGGTACCTTCCAGCACCTTGATCACCAGCGGGGCACCATTGACCATCTGGATCAGGTCGGGGATATCGTCCGGCGAATGGGCGAAACCGGTGATCGGCAGGCCAATGCCGCGTCGTGACAGCAATTGCAACGAGCGCAGTTTGTCGCGCGAGCGGGCAATGGCCACCGACTCGTTGAGCGGATACACCCCCATCATCTCGAACTGGCGCAGGACTGCGCAGCCGTAGAAGGTGACCGAGGCACCGATACGCGGGATGACCGCGTCGAAACCTTCCAGCGGCTTGCCGCGGTAGTGGATCTGCGGCTTGTGGCTGGCAATGTTCATGTAGGCCCGCAGGGTATCGATCACCACCATTTCGTGACCGCGCTGGGTACCGGCTTCGACCAGGCGGCGGGTGGAATACAGACGCGGATTGCGCGACAGCACAGCGATCTTCATGCAGCACCTGTGGCAGGAGAAAGAGTGGCCGGAAAGGCCGGTTTGTCTTGTACGTATTTCAGGCCAGGGTTGACCACCAACTGGCCGTGAATCAGGGCCTTGGAACCCAGCAACAGGCGGTAGCGCATGTTCTTGCGGCAGGCCAGGGTGAACTCCACTTCCCAGACACCATCGCCCAAGGCCAGTGACGTGCGGATGACATAACGGGTCTGGGCCTGGCCGTTGGAGCTCTTGATGGTTTTCATGGTCACCAGCGGCGCTTCGCAACGGCGGTGACGCAGTTGTACCACCGAGCCCAGGTGCGCCGTGAAGCGGACCCAGGGCTGGCCGTCGCGCTCGAAGGGTTCCACCTCGGTGGCGTGCAGGCTGGAGGTACTGGCGCCGGTGTCGATCTTGGCGCGCAACCCGGCCACGCCGAGGTCAGGCAGGGCGACCCACTCGCGCAGGCCGATCACAGTCAAATGGTCAAATGTCTTCACGAAGCGCACCCTGCGAATGAGGTGGTGAACTGTAAGCACGGCGGGGATTTTTTGCATCCGCTGGTTACGGTAGTACAGTTCGATGAAACACAGTGTTCGAGGTAACGGGATGGCACAAAAAGCCGAAGACGACGACAAGGTTCGTCTGGACAAGTGGCTGTGGGCGGCGCGCTTCTACAAGACGCGGGCGCTGGCCAAGGCGGCGATCGAGAGTGGCAAGGTGCATTGCCGGGGCGAGCGTTGCAAGCCGGGCAAGGAGCCGCGTGTGGGGGACGAATTTGTGCTGCGCACCGGGTTTGACGAACGCACCGTGGTGGTGAAGGCGTTGTCGGTGGTGCGGCGTGGGGCGCCGGAGGCGCAGACGTTATACGAGGAAACCGAAGAAAGTGTGCGCCGGCGCGAGCAGGCAGCTGAAATGCGCAAGGCTGGGGCCATGGGCGTGACCACCGATGGCCGGCCGACCAAGAAGCAGCGTCGGCAGATTCACCAGCTGCATGGGAGCTTTGATTGAATGGGGCCGCAAAGCGGCCCCAACGATTTAGCGGATAACCGCCAATCGCCTGACCAACGGTAGCTTGGCCGCGATGTTGAACAATGGCGCCGTCCAGCGCATCAACGCTGCGCTACCCTTGGCCGCCAGCGGCGTGTAATAGCTCCACCCCAACGCCAGCACCGCCATCAGCAACCCGCCGATGTAGTCGTCCTGCCCCCAGTGAGCACCGGCCACCAGGCGCGGCAACATGAACAGCACTGCCAGCCCCCAGATCACCAGGTACTGCACCAGCCGGCGGCTGAACACGCTCATGAACAGCGCCCAGATCAGCAACACCGAGGCGTGATCCCCCGGGAAACTCTTGCTGGAACGGTCTTTCAGCTCCCAGGCTGCCTCCAGGTTCGGGTAGTAGTCACTGAGGTGGACGACGTCGTCAAACATCATCGACGGGCTCTTGTGTTGCCATCCTGCTGCATCCACCCACTTGGAAAACAGCGCACGAATCACCACTAAGAGGAGTAGCGTGACCAGAAAGCCGAAAAAGGCCTGGCGAACTTGAGCGGCCTTGAACACCCAGTCGCCACGGATAAGCACCGCCAGAAGGATCAGACCGACAACGATGTCGAACGGGCGCAGGCTGCCGACGGTCCAGATGTAGCGCCAGGTAGTGCTGTCGGCCAGCGGCGCATTGAGGCTGTGGAACAGCCACTCGTCGAAAGTCAGGCACAAGATCTGGCCAATGGGCCATAACCAGAAACACAGTAGAGCGATGGGTAGCAGCGTGCAGGCTGCCAATGGCCCCAAGGACCACCTTGCTTGGAACAGTGGTCGATTGTCCATAAAATACCTCTATTGCAAACAGAAATCGGAGCGACTTGTGATCGCTCTGTCACGGGTTCTCGCAGGTTTTTCGATAACCCTTGTAACCATTTTGTCACCATTTTTAGATAGCCAAAACCTATGAGCGATTTGCCTGATACCGATTTCACCCAACGTTTCATCTTCGACGAGCGCGATGTGCGCGGCGAGTGGGTGTCTCTCGACGACAGCTACGCTGCGGTGCTGGCGCGTCATGAGTACCCTCAGCCGGTCAAGGCACTGCTTGGCGAACTGATGGCCGCCACCGCCTTGCTGGTGGGAGCATTGAAGTTCGATGGCCTGCTGATTCTGCAGGCGCGTTCCGCAGGGCCGATTCCCCTGCTGATGGTGGAATGTTCCGGTGACCGCGACATCCGCGGCATGGCCCGTTACGAGGCAGACCAGATTCCGGCAGATGCCACCCTGTCGCAGTTGATGCCCGACGGCCACCTGACCCTGACCATCGATCCGGTCAAGGGCCAGCGCTACCAGGGCACCGTGGACCTCGATGGCGCCAACCTGTCGGAGTGCTTCACCAACTACTTCGTTCAGTCGCAACAGCTCAATACCCGCTTCTGGCTCAATGCCGAAGCCGGCAAGGCCCGTGGCCTGCTGCTGCAGCAACTGCCGCGTGATCGTCAGCCGGACGACGAAGAGCGTGAAGAAAGCTGGCAGCACGTCGTGGCATTGGCCACCACGCTCAAGGCTGATGAGTGGGCGCTGGACAATGAAACCCTGCTGCACCGCCTGTACCACGAAGACGCCGTGCGCCTGTTCGATATCCAGCCACTGCGCTTCAATTGCAGCTGCTCGCGCGAGCGCTCCGGTAATGCGCTGGTCAGCCTGGGTGAGCACGACGCCAAGGCGTTGGTGGAAGAATGCGGCGGGACGGTGGAGATCGATTGCCAGTTCTGCAACGAGCGCTATTTCTTCGATGCCAGCGATGTGGCGCAACTGTTTGCCGGTGGTGGCACGGACGTCGCCTCAGAAACTCGTCACTGAAACGTTTAATTGCAGGGAAATCTCCTGTCGAATTGCGCAAAAGCGCGGTTACGACAGGAGGGGCCTACTTTTTTTGGGCGTTTCTGGCATAATCCGGCCACTTTTTTCGCTGTAGTAGTTTTTTCAAGACAACTACAAAACGTTTGGAGCACTCGGCCTCGGGCCGGATGGGGTATCTCATGACGCAAGCCAACAACACCGTGTACACCGACCTGAGCGTCGATGAGCTGGTAAAAGAAGCGCTGCAACGCGGTGAAGGCGTACTAGCCGATACTGGTGCACTGGTCGTGGAGACTGGTCACCGTACTGGCCGTTCGCCGGCTGACCGTTTCATCGTCGAAGAACCTTCCACCCAGGACGCCATTTCCTGGGGCCCGATCAACCGCAAGTTCCCGGCCGACAAGTTCGATGCCCTGTGGGACCGCGTCGAGGCGTTCAACAACGCCCAGGATCACTTCGTTTCCTACGTTCACGTAGGGGCGGCCGCCGAGCACTACCTGCCGGTTAAGATGACCACCCAGACTGCCTGGCAGAACCTGTTCGGCCGTTGCCTGTTCATCAACCCGGAGCAGTTCAACCCGGCTGGTCGCGACCAGTGGCAGGTCCTGAACGTCGCCAACTTCGTCTGCGAGCCTGAGCGTGACGGCACCAATTCCGATGGTTGTGTGATCATCAACTTCGCCCAGAAGAAGGTGCTGATCGCTGGCATGCGCTACGCCGGCGAAATGAAGAAAGCCATGTTCTCGGTGCAGAACTTCCTGCTGCCAGCTGCCGACGTGCTGCCGATGCACTGCGCGGCCAACATCGGCGAAGAAGGCGATGTGACCCTGTTCTTCGGCCTGTCCGGTACTGGCAAGACCACCCTGTCGGCCGACGAAAGCCGTTACCTGATCGGTGACGACGAGCACGGTTGGGGCGAAGGCGTTGTCTTCAACATGGAAGGCGGCTGCTACGCCAAGTGCATCGACCTGTCCGAGAAGAACGAGCCGGTCATCTGGAAAGCCATCAAGCACGGTGCGGTGCTGGAAAACGTCGTGCTCGACGCCAACAAGCACGCCGACTACACCGATGTCAGCCTGACCCAGAACAGCCGTGCGGCCTACCCGCTGGAGCACGTTGCCAAGCGTTCCGAAGCGAACCTGGGCGGCGAGCCTAACGCAGTCATCTTCCTGACCTGCGACCTGACCGGTGTTCTGCCACCGGTTTCGATCCTGAACAACGAGCAGGCGGCCTACCACTTCCTGTCCGGCTACACCGCGTTGGTCGGTTCGACCGAAATGGGTTCGGGCGGCGGCATCAAGTCGACCTTCTCCACCTGCTTCGGCGCACCGTTCTTCCCGCGCCCGGCTGGCGAGTATGCCGAGCTGCTGATCAAGCGTATCAACGGCTTCAACTCCAAGGTCTACCTGGTCAACACCGGCTGGACCGGCGGTGGCTACGGCGTTGGCAAGCGCTTCAGCATCCCGACTACCCGTGCCGTGATCGCTGCGATCCAGAGCGGCGCGCTGATCGGTGCTGAAACCGAGCACCTGGACATCATCAACCTGGACGTGCCTAAGGCCGTTCCGGGCGTTGAAACCGAGCTGCTCAACCCGCGCACCAACTGGGCTGACAAAGCGGCCTACGACGAGGCCGCCAAAGGCCTGGCCAAGCTGTTCATCGAAAACTTCAAGAAGTTTGAAGTTTCCGACGCCATCAAGGCTGCTGGTCCACAGCTGTAAGCTGAACCCGCGCAACGAGAGAGCCGCCCTTAGGGGCGGCTTTTTTGTTTCTGCAGACCGGTGCGGTCATTGTGGGAGCTCAGGCAGCGCAAAGCTGGATTTTCTGTTTCACTGTCAGCACCAATTGCGAAGACTAGAGCCAGACAGATGACCGAATCCCCTCAGCGCACTGCCTTCTCCCACTTCCACCCCATCCTTACCCGCCCTCAGGACAACGACCTGAACGGCCATATCGCCGGCGCCACCGTGCATGGCTTCTTCGAAACGGCCATTCAAGCGTTTCTTGTAGAGCAGGCCGAGCTGGACCTGCGTGACGGTGAACTGGCGGCCTTCGTGGTCAGTTCGGCGGCGGACTTCTACGCGCTGCCGGGCTTCCCGGATGTGCTGGAGGTGGGCTTGGGCGTGACGCGCCTGGCGGGCAGTACGGTGGAGTACCGCCTGGCGCTGTTCCGCCCAGGCGAGCCGGAGGCGTGCGCGGCAGGCACGGTGGTGCAGGTGTTCATCGAACGTGCCAGTGGCCGGCCTGTGACGCTGCCAGAGGCGCTGCAGGTGATCCTGTCCGGCCTGGTGCTGGAACCACAGGTATAAAAAAGCCCCGCCGGCAGGGGGCGGGGCTTTTTGTTGCCGGGGCGAGGCCCTCAGGCATTAGTCGCGCCAGTGGCGCTTGTGCTTGCGGTGGCCGTAGTGGTGCCCACGGTCCCAGTGGCGACGGTCGTCGTCGTAGCCACGACGGTAACGGCGGCCATCGTGGTAGTCGTCCCTGTCGGCCTCCTTGCCCATGTAGTTACCCAGTGCGCCACCGGCACCACCGCCGGCTGCTGCGCCAATGTAGCTACCGGTGGTGCCGCCCACCGAGCGCCCCACCACGTTACCGCCTGCAGCGCCCAGTGCGCCGCCGATAGCGGCCTCACCGCGCTGGCGCTTGTCGGCGCCCAAGGCACCGCCGGCTGCGCCGCCAAGACCGGCACCAATGGCGCCACCGGTGCTACCACCGATGGAGTTGCCCACCACTGAGCCCAGTACCCCACCCAATGCGCCGCCAATGCCGGCCTCGGTGGTGCCGCCTGCCATGGCCACGCCGCTGAGCAAGCTAAAAGACAACAACAGAATCGAGGAGTACTTCTTCATCAAGAGAGCCTCATAAGGATGACGAGGCGAATGTGAGGCTATCGAGCGTGGCTGGCAATGGAAATCCGACGAGTAACACGAGTTGTACACAATTCTCTAAGTTACTGTATTTGCTGTGAAACTTTATCGATTTTCGGCTGTCTGAGACCTTTATGACAAAGCCCTTAACCGTTACGGAACAGGGCTTTTTTCGTTTTTACAGGATACGCCCGCCGTCCAGCGCCCGCTCCAGTTTGATGGCGATGAACTTCGAGGTTGGCGTATGGCTGCCATCGCCAATACTCTCCAGCGGCACCAGCGGGTTCACCTCGGGGTAGTACGCCGCCGCCTGTCCGGCCGGGATATCGAAGGCCAGCAGGGTGAAGCCCTGCACCCGGCGCACATGCTCATCCCCCCACAACGAGACGATGTCCACTTTCTGCCCCGGCTGGAAGCCCAGGCGGATGATGTCGGCTTCGTTGGCAAACAGTACCTCGCGCTGGCCGCGCACACCACGATAGCGGTCGTCCAGGCCGTAGATGGTGGTGTTGTACTGATCGTGCGAACGCATCGATTGCATGATCAGATCCGGCAGTTGGCCGCTGGCGCGCACGCGCTCGTCGAGCAACGTATCCGGCAGCAGGTTGGCCTTGAAGTTGGCGCGGCCGGTGCTGGTCTTCCACTCGCGGCTGGCGGCGCTGTTACCCAGGTAGAAGCCGCCGGGGTGTTGCAGGCGCTGGTTGAAATGACTGAAGCCCGCGATGGTATCGCCGATCAGGTCGCGAATACGGTCGTAGTCGGCCACCAACCAGTGCCAGTCCACCGGTTGCTTGCCCAAGGTGGCAGCGGCAATGCCGGCTACCACTGCCGGTTCCGAGCGCATCTGTGAGGACAGAGGCTTCAGTTGCCCGTTTGAGGCATGGACCATGCTGAACGAGTCTTCCACCGTGACAGCCTGCGGCCCGTCGGCTTGCAGGTCGATGTCGGTGCGGCCAAGGCACGGCAGGATCAGCGCCTGCTTGCCATGCACCAGGTGGCTGCGGTTGAGCTTGGTGCTGATGTGCACGGTCAGTTCGCAATTTCGCAGCGCCTGGGCGGTACGTTCGGTGTCTGGCGTGGCTTGGGCGAAGTTGCCGCCAAGACCGATGAATACCTTGGATCGGCCATCCAGCATGGCGTGGATCGCTTCGACGGTGTTGTGGCCGTTGTGCCGCGGTACGGGGAAGCCGAAGCGTTTCTCGATGGCATCCAGCAGCGCGACCGGTGGGCGTTCGTTGATGCCCATGGTGCGGTCACCCTGCACGTTGCTGTGCCCGCGTACCGGACACAGGCCTGCGCCTGGTGCGCCAATGTTGCCGCGCAGCATCTGCAGGTTGACGATTTCCTGGATGGTCGGCACCGAGTGGCGGTGCTGGGTGATGCCCATCGCCCAGCACATGATCACCCGTTTGCCGCGGCAGTACATGCGCGCAGCCAGCTCGATATCCGCCAGTGTCAGGCCAGACTGTGCCTGGATGTGTTCCCATGGTGTGGCATCCACCACTGCCAGGTACTCGTCGACGCCATGGCCATGTTCAGCGATGAACGCGTGATCGAACACGGCCGGTTCGCCGTTGGCCTGGGCCTCGCGTTCCCACTGCAGGACGAACTTGGCCATGCCGCGCAGCATTGCCATGTCGCCGCCCAGCGCCGGGCGGAAGAAGGCGGTGTTGGTCGGCCGGTCGCTGTTGGTGAGCATCTCCAGCGGGTTCTGCGGGTGCTGGAAGCGTTCAAGGCCACGTTCCTTGAGCGGGTTGATACACACCACCTGGGCGCCACGCTTAACCGCATCGCGCAGCGGGTCGAGCATGCGTGGGTGGTTGGTGCCAGGGTTCTGGCCCCAGACGAAAATCGCATCAGCATGCTCGAAGTCGTCGAAGGTGACGGTGCCCTTGCCGACCCCGACGCTCTGCCCCAGGGCAACGCCACTGGCTTCGTGGCACATGTTCGAGCAGTCGGGGAAGTTGTTGGTGCCGTAAGCACGGACGAAAAGCTGGTACAGGTAGGCCGCTTCGTTGCTGGCGCGCCCCGAGGTATAGAACTCGGCCTGGTCAGGGGTGGCCAGTTTGTTCAGCTCGCGGGCGATCAGGGCGAAGGCAGCATCCCAGCTGATGGGTTGGTAGCGATCGCTGGGGGCGTCGTAGACCATTGGCTCGGTCAAACGGCCTTGGTATTCCAGCCAGTAGTCGCTCTGTTGTAGCAGCGACGTGACGCTATAGCGGGCAAAGAAGGCCGCATCCACGCGGCGCTTGGTCGCCTCCCAGTTCACCGCCTTGGCGCCGTTTTCGCAGAACTTGACCATGCCGCTTTCCGGCGAGTCGCCCCAGGCGCAGCCGGGGCAGTCGAAGCCGCCATTCTGGTTGGTTTTGAGCAGGGCGCGAATGTTCTTTAGCGCGTTGTCGCTGCCGACCCAGGCCTTGGCCACGCTGCGCAGTGCACCCCAGCCACCGGCGGGGCCGTGGTAGGGCTTGTAGCGAGGGGTGGAGGCTGGGGCGTTGTCCGGAAGGGGCTGGTACGAGGTCACGGCTGTTACGACTCCGCCGCTGGGCTGTAGACCCGCGGTGCGCTGTGCTTGGGCAAATGGATGAGGTTGAGGTTGTGCTTGCGCGCCCATTGCAGGGCAAGGCCGGTGGGCGCCGACAGGCTGACCAGGGTCTGGATGCCGGCACGCAGCACCTTCTGGATCAGCTCCAGGCTGCAGCGGCTGGTGACGATGGCCAGGCCGCCCTGGCTGTCGATGCCTTGGCGCAGCAGTGCGCCGATCAGCTTGTCGAGGGCGTTGTGCCGGCCGATGTCTTCGCGGCCGAGCAGCAATTCGCCATGGCGGTCCATGAACAGCGCTGCATGTACGGCGCCGCAATGCTGGCCCAACGGCTGGAAGGCATCGATACGCTCACGCAGGCCGGCCAGCCACTGGGCCGGGGGCAAGGGCGCACCGGGCAGTACGGCCAGGTCCGGCAGGGCCTGCTCCAGCGCTTCGACCCCACACAGGCCGCAACCACTGGTGCCGGCCAGTTGGCGGCGCTGGTTTTTCAGGTTCCAGAAGGCCCGGCTGGAGATTTCCAGGTCGGCATACATCGCCGAACCGCTGCCAGAGAGCTTCAGGTCGTAGATTTCTGCCGTGCCTTCGACAATGCCGCTGCCAACGCTGAAACCGACGGCAAAGTCTTCCAGGTCGGTGGGGCTGACCAGCATCACTGCCTGGTTGAGGCCGTTGTAGACGATGGCCAAGGCTACTTCTTCGGCCAGCGGCGTGCTGTCACGTTTGGCGTCACTGAGCTGAACGTAATCGTAGGTGTTGCTGGCGGCGGGCATGGACAAGGGCGATGAGGCCGCGCAGACCGGAGGTTTGCTGTTCATCGGGGGTGTTGAATACCGGCGGCTTTCTGATAGCACAAGCCTAGGCTTGCGGGCCGGCGGCGTCTAATCGCTAGGGTCTATGCCGTGATAGACCGCGTCGATTGGTCGCACAGGGGCGGGAGTGGAAAAGCTGGCCTAGACTCGTGTGTCCGAGGTTTCGTCAACAAGGAGAACGCAATGAGCCTGTTCAGTTTCGTGAAGGAAGCCGGCGAGAAGTTGATCGACCTGCTGACCCCCGGTAATGCCAATGCCGAGGATCAGCTCAAAGAGCACGTGGCCAAGGTTGGCCTGGGCAACCCGAACATCAGTGCCACTGTAGAGGGTGACAAGATTATCCTCAAGGGTGAGGTGGCCAGCCAGGAGGAGAAGGAGAAGATCATTCTGGCGGCGGGCAATATCAATGGAGTAGCCAGTGTGGAGGACCAGATTACCGTGACCGGGCCGGTGGTGGCGGCGGCCAGGTTCGTTACGGTGAAGAAGGGCGACACGCTGTCGGCCATCTCGGTGGTGGTTTACGGCAATGCCAACCAGTACAACAAGATTTTCGAGGCCAATAAGCCGATGCTCAAGCACCCGGACAAAATCTATCCGGGGCAGGTGCTGCGTATTCCTGAGTGATTTCTACTGCCTGTGAGGGCCTGTTCGCGGGCTTGCCCCCCAAGAGGCCCTCACAGGCCGACCAACAATTCCCGGTAATCCTCGACCGCTGCAAATTCCTCGGTATCCCGCGGCCCAGCCTGGCTATCCGGCTGGCGTACCGCCAACAAATGCCCCACACCAAACCGCCGCGCACTGCGCAAAATCGCCAGCGTGTCATCGATGAAAAGGCTGCGCGCCGGCTCAAAACCGATATCCGCCTGCAACGCATCCCAGAACTGCGGGCTCTCTTTCGGGTAGCCATAATCGTGCGAGCTGATCAGCCGCTCGAAATACGGCGCCAGCTCTACCCGCTCCAGTTTCAGCGACAAAGAATCACGATGCGCATTGGTAATCATCACCACCCGCTTGCCGGCTTGGCGAATCGCCGCCAGGAAAGTGTCGGCATCCGGCCGCAGGGCAATCAGGTCGGCGATTTCCTGCTTCAGCTCGCGAATCGGCAGGCGCAACTCGCGGCTCCAGAAGTCCAGGCAATACCAGTTCAGCGTGCCGGCATTGCGTTCGAACAGCGGCTGCAGCTCCATTTCCGCCATGGCCCGGCTTACTCCGTGCAGCTCGGCATAGCGTTGGGGCAGGTGCTCCAGCCAGAAGCGGTTGTCGTAGTGCAGGTCGAGCAGGGTGCCGTCCATGTCCAGCAGGACGGTATCGATGGCAGACCAGGGAAGAACAGGCATGGGAAACTCTCGTTCAGTCGGCAAGCCACGGTATAGTAACCCGTTCACGCCAAGGAGCCGCCCCATGCGCCAGAAACCCACCGTCCTCAGCCGCGAAATCGTCGCCAGCAGCCGCCTGTTCCGCGTCGAAGCCGTGCAATTGCGCTTCAGCAATGGCAATGAGCGTACCTACGAGCGTTTGGTAGGCCGGGGCAACGGCTACGGGGCGGTGATGATTGTGGCCATGCTCGACGCCGAACACGCCGTGCTGGTGGAGGAGTACTGTGGCGGCACCGATGAATACGAGCTGTCGTTGCCCAAAGGCCTGATCGAACCGGGCGAAGACGTGCTGGCGGCCGCCAACCGGGAGCTCAAGGAAGAAGCCGGTTTTGGCGCACGTCAGCTGGAGCATCTGACCGAGCTGTCGCTGTCGCCGGGCTACATGAGCCAGAAGATCCAGGTGGTGTTGGCCAGCGACCTGTACGAAGAACGCCTGGAAGGCGACGAGCCAGAGCCGATGCGGGTCGACAAGGTCAACCTGCGCGAGCTGTCGGCATTCGCCATGCACCCGCAGTTCACCGAAGGACGCGCCTTGGCGGCGCTGTACCTGGCGCGTGACCTGCTGATTCAGCGGGGGCTGCTGGAGCTATGAACGACCTGCAACTGATGCATGAAGTGGTCAAGCTGGCGCTGATGGCGGGCGAGGCGATCCTGCCGTTCTGGCGCGCCGATGTTGCGGTTACCAACAAGGCTGATGACTCGCCGGTAACCGCCGCCGATCTGGCAGCGCACCGGGTAATTGCCGATGGCCTGTTGGCGCTGGCCCCGCACATTCCGGTGTTGTCCGAAGAAGACTGCAACATTCCGCTGGCCGAGCGCCAGGGCTGGAGCCGCTGGTGGCTGGTCGACCCGCTGGACGGCACCAAGGAATTCATCGCGGGCAGTGAGGAGTTCACGGTCAACATCGCCTTGGTTGAAAACAGCGAGGTGGTGTTTGGCGTAGTGTCGATGCCGACCAATGGGCGCTGCTACTTTGGTGGGCGCGGTTTGGGGGCTTGGCGTGCGGAGGCCGGTGAGGTTGCCCAGCCTATCCAGGTGCGCAACGCACCGGCACAGGGCGAGCGCTTTACCGTGGTGGCCAGCCGTCGGCATTCCAGTCCGGAGCAGGAGGCGCTGTTGGCCGGGCTGGGTGCCGCTGTGGGTGAACTCGAGTTGGCCAATATTGGCAGCTCGTTGAAATTCTGCCTGTTGGCTGAGGGCAGCGCCGATTGTTATCCGCGCCTGGCGCCGACGTCGCAGTGGGATACTGCTGCGGCGCAGGGAGTGGTGGAAGGGGCTGGCGGCGAAGTGATCGGGTTGGATGGCTTGCCGTTCCGCTACCCGGCGCGGGATTCGCTGCTGAATCCGTATTTCCTGGCATTGCCGGCCAATGCTACGTGGCGCCAGGCCTTCCTGAAGCTGATCTGACGCGTATCACCCTACCCTGTGGGAGCGGGTTCACCCGCGAAGAATCCAGCGCAGTGCACGGCACCGGCTTCGCCGGTGTTCGCGGGTAACCCCGCTCCCAAAGGGATCCGCGTTAGCGGTGCAACACGTACTGGCCGCTGAATTTCACGGCAGGCTCGTCACTGCCGACATTGCTCACCGTGGTCTCCAGCGTCAACCGCGCCCGCCCGCGACGCTGGTACATGTTCACGAACCGCTCCCAGGTTTTCTCATCCGGCGCCGTGCAGCGCGCCACCGCTGCGCCGGTAACCGGCAGCGGGTAACTGATCTGCCCCTCCTGGATGACGATATGCCCGTCATCGATCCCCAGCTCACGTAGGCGAAGGTGCAGCCAGCCCCAACCCGCCAGCACCGCGGCGCAGTACAAGCTGCCGCCGAACATGGTGCTCTTGTGGTTGACGTTGGCCGCCAGTGGCAATTGCAGGCGCAGGGTGTGCTGCTGCCAGTCGAGTACTTCCAGCCCCATTTCGCGGGTCAGGGGGATGTCGCCGTGCAGGACGGACTGCAGGTATTGGCTATCGGTGTTCATCAACGGTTATCCTCATGGTCGTCATGCCCGCCGCTGCCGCCGTCAAAGCTCAAACCGTGCTTGCGCAGCTTGTCGTGCAGGGTCTTGCGGGGGATGCCCAGCGCCTCGGCCAGGCTGCGCATGGAGCTGTGTGGCTGGGCCAGTTCGGCAGCGATCAGCGAGCGTTCGAACTGCTCGACCTGTTCGCTCAGGTTGCCAATCAGCGCTGGTGCTGCGGGTACTGCTGCCGGTGGCGCCTGACCGTCCAGGGCCAGTTCCAGGCCAAGGGCGAAGCGTTCGGCCGCGTTCTGCAGCTCGCGTACATTGCCTGGCCAGTCGTGGCGCAGCAGCACGGCGCGCTGGGCTGGTTGCAGGGTGTGCGGTGGCAGGCCATGACGCTGGCTGGCAGCGTCGGCGAAGTGCTGGAACAGCACCAGAATGTCGTCGCCGCGTTCGCGCAGCGGTGGAATACGCAGCGGTGCCACGTTCAGGCGGTAGTACAGGTCAGCGCGGAAGCGGCCTTGGTCGGCAGACTGGCGCAGGTCTTCCTTGGTCGCGGCGATGATGCGGATGTCCAGCGGGATCAACTGGTTGCCGCCCAGGCGTTCGACTACCCGCTCTTGCAGCATGCGCAGCAGCTTTACCTGCACATCCAGGCTCATGCTCTCGATTTCGTCGAGGAACAGCGTGCCGCCGTTGGCAAACTCGAACTTGCCGATGCGGCGTTTCTGCGCGCCGGTGAATGCGCCCGGCTCATGGCCGAACAGTTCGCTCTCGACCACCGACTCGGCCAGCGCGCCGGCATTGATTGCCACGAACGGCCCCTCGCGGCGGCTGGACAGATCGTGCAGGGCGCGGGCCACTACTTCCTTGCCTGCGCCGGTTTCACCCAAAATCAGCACATCGGCGCGGGTACCGGCCAAGGCGCCGATTTGTTCGCGCAGGCGCAGCATGGACGGCGAATGGCCTACCAGCCGGGTGGCCAGTTGCTGGCGGTCGCTCAGCGCCAGGCGCAGGCTGCGGTTGTCCAGCACCAGGCGGCGCAGCGCCAGGGCGCGGCGTACGCTGTCGAGCAGGGCGTCTGTGGCAAAGGGTTTTTCCAGAAAGTCATAAGCCCCGGCGCGCATCGCCTGCACCGCCAGCGGTACATCGCCGTGGCCGGTAATCAGCAGCACCGGTAGCTCACTGTCGCGGCCATGCAATTGCTCCAGCAGTTGCAAGCCATCGATGCCGGGCATGCGAATGTCGCTGACCACCACGCCGGGCCAATCGGCCTCGATACGGTCGGCCAGGCCTTGGGCATCGGCCAGGGCGACCACCTTGAGGCCGGCCAGGTCCAGGGTCTGGCTCAGTGCCTGGCGCAGGTGCGGGTCATCGTCGACCAGGATGACCTGGGCTCGGTTGTCGATCAGTGTCTCGGTGGTCATGCCGAGGTGTCCTCCGAATTGGGCAAAGTAGCGCCAGGCGCGGCCACGCGCAGCTGCAAGGTCAGCAGCGCGCCCCCTTCCGGGTGGTTGGCCAGCAGCAGTTCACCGCCCAGGGCACGCATCAGGCTTTCACAGATGGCCAGGCCCAGGCCCAGGCCCTGGGTGCGGGTCTTGGTGGTGAAGAATGGCTCCTTGGCGTGCTCCAGGGCCTGGCGGCTGAAGCCAGGGCCGTTGTCGCGGATGTACAGGTAGACGCAGTCATCGCGTTGCTCGGCACTTAGCCACAAGCGGCGCGGGTTGGCTTTTTCGGTCAGGGCGTCGAGGGCGTTGGCCAGCAGGTTGCCCAATACCTGACGCAGGCGGGTTTCGCCGGCTTGTACCCACAAGGTGGCCTCGGGCAGGTCGCGGATCAGTTCCACGGCCATGGCCCGGCGGCGCTTGGCCAGCAGCGCCAGGGCATCGTCCAGAGCAGGCTGCAGGGCTACGCTCTCCGGGGCGTGCCGGTCGCGGCGGGCGAAGGCACGCAGGTGGGCGATGATCGAGGCCATACGCCCAGTCAGTTCGCCAATCAGCTTGAGGTTGTCGCGGGCGTCTTCGGTGCGTTGGTGGTCGAGCAGGATCTCGGCGTTTTCCGCGTAACTGCGAATGGCCGCCAATGGCTGGTTCAGCTCATGGCTGATGCTGGCCGACATGGTGCCGAGAACCGACAGCTTGCCGGCCTGCACCAGTTCGTCCTGGGCACGCACCGCTTCCTGCTGGGCGTTCTCGCGCTCCAGCACGGCGCTTTTGAGGCGGGAGTTGAGGCCTTCGAGGTCGGCCGTACGTTCGGCCACACGCTTTTCCAGCTGCTGGCGGCCACGGGCCTCGAAGTCGATTCGGTCGATGTAGTGGCGGCGCCGCTGCATCACCAGCCCGGCCAACAGCATCACCACCAGCAGGGTGCCTGCGCCGATGGCCATTACCGTCTGTACCGAACGGTCGACCAGTAGGCGAGGGGCGAGAATGCTCACTTGCCAGCCGGTTTCCTTGATATCGCGGGTCTGGGTGATCCAGGCGTCCGGGTTGAGCACCAGCGGTTGCGGTGCCTGGGTCGGGTAGGGCTGGATGGCGATGATGGCCTGGCGTTCGGCTTCGGTCAGCACACGGGTAGCGCGGAAGCGCCAGTCAGGCCGCGAGGTGAGGATGACCACGCCATTGTGGTCGGTCAGCAACAGCTGCTCGGGGGTGCGGCCCCAGAGGGTCTCGGTGTGGTCGAGGTCAACCTTCACCACCAGTACGCCAACGACACGCTCACGGTCCCGCACGGCGGCGGCAAAGAAGTAGCCGCGTTTGGCCGAGGTGGTGCCCTGGCCGAAAAAACGACCCAAGTGGCCGGCCATGGCTTCGTTGAAGTAGGGGCGGAAGGCGAAATTGCGGCCGACGAAGCTGTCGTGCTTGTCCCAGTTGGAGGCGGCCAGGGTGTTGCCGCTGATGTCCATCAGGTACATCACCTCGGCGCCGGTCTGCTGCACGATGTCCTTGAGTAGTCGGTTGGCGTTGGTTACTGCTTCCAGGCGGAACGGGTCGACCAGTACACCCCGCAGTGCCGGCAGGTCGCCAAGGATTTGTGGCAGGGTCTCATAACGGTGCAGGGTACCGAGCAGGTTGGCGACGTACAGGTCGAGGGTCTGGCGGTTCTGCGAGGCCAGTTCATCCTGGTAGTAACGCTCGGCCAGGTGATGCAGGGGCCACAGGAGCGGGGCCAGGCACAGGGCCAACAGGGCCAGGCTGCGCCAGCGGGGACGGCGTGGGGGCGTGGGTTTTGCAATCATCACGTAAATGCGCCAGAAAGGTCTGGCGCAATTATGCGCTAGTTAAGGCAGCAGTTCCGCCTCTGCCAGTGGCAGGCCGACCTTGTCCTTGTCTGATAACACCGGCGGTTGCTGCAGCCCCCAGTTGATTGCCAATTGTGGGTCGTCCCAGCGGATGCAGCGGTCGGCGTCCGGGTTGTAGTAGTCGGTGGTCTTGTAGAGAAACTCGGCCGACTCGCTCATTACTGCAAAGCCATGGGCGAAGCCGGGTGGAATCCACAGTTGACGGTGATTGTCGGCCGACAGATGCACGGCGACCCATTGGCCGAACGTTGGCGAGCTTTTGCGCACGTCCACGGCGATATCACGGATTTCCCCCTGCACTACGCGCACCAGTTTGCCTTGGGTGTTTTTTACCTGGTAATGCAGCCCGCGCAGTACGCCCTTGATGGAGCGTGAGTGGTTGTCCTGGACGAATTCGGCATTCACGCCGGTTTGCCGTGCGAACTCACGCGCGTTGAATGCTTCGAAGAAAAAACCACGGCTGTCACCGAAAACCTTCGGCTCGATGATCAGTACTTCAGGGATTGCAGTAGGAATGATGTTCATAGCGGCTCGCTGGCCCGTTGCCCAAGTATTGACCCTAGTCGGCCCCGCCGGATTTTTCCGCCGGGAGCTGTAACAGGATGCATAAGGTGTGGCTATGGTAGACGTCAGGCTGTTATCGGCACCAGACATGGGCAAATTAGGTTCGATTGTTATCGATACAAATTTGTCATTTCAGCGGAAATGTCCCGACTGCCGGGCTTTAAATGTCGATATATATCGGTTATAAATTCACAAACGCCCCAGCACAGTCCGGCTCAGGGCCATCACAGAGGTCACCCATGAAAACCCTCAACACCACGCCCCGTGCCGATGGTTTCCACATGCCCGCCGAATGGGCCCCGCAAACCCAGGTGTGGATGGTCTGGCCGGAGCGCCCGGACAACTGGCGCCTGGGCGGTAAGCCTGCCCAGGCAGCCCACGTCACCTTGGCCAAGGCCATTGCCCGCTTCGAGCCTGTGACCGTGGCAGCCTCTGCCGGCCAGTACGAAAATGCCCGCCGCCAGCTCGACCAGCCGAACATTCGTGTGGTTGAAATCAGCAACGATGACGCCTGGGTGCGTGATACCGGCCCGACCTTCGTCATCAACGACCAGGGTGAGGTGCGTGGTGTGGACTGGGGCTTCAATGCCTGGGGCGGCTTCGATGGCGGCCTGTATGCACCCTGGAACCGTGACGAGGAACTGGCCGCCAAAGTGCTGGAGATGGAGCGCTGCCAGCGCTACCACACCGAAGGCTTCGTGCTTGAGGGCGGCTCGATTCACGTGGACGGCGAAGGCACCGTGATCACCACCGAGGAATGCCTGCTCAACCGTAACCGCAACCCGCACCTGAACCGCGAGCAGATCGAAGCGGTGCTGCGCGACCAGCTGGCGGTCGACACTGTGGTGTGGCTGCCGGATGGCCTGTACAACGATGAAACCGACGGCCACGTCGACAACTTCTGCTGTTACGTGCGCCCAGGTGAAGTGTTACTGGCCTGGACCGATGATTCCAACGACCCCAACTATGCGCGCTGCCACGCGGCCATGGAGGTGTTGAAGAACACCCGTGACGCCAAGGGCCGTGAGTTCATCGTGCATAAAATGCCGATTCCAGGCCCGCTGTTCGCCACGGCTGAAGAATGTGCCGGTGTCGATCACGTGGCTGGCAGCCAGGAGCGTGACCCGTCGGTGCGCCTGGCCGGTTCGTATGTGAACTTCCTGATCGTCAACGGGGGCATCATCGCGCCAAGCTTCGATGACCCGGCAGATGCCGAAGCCAGGGCGATCCTGGCGAAGATCTTCCCCGACCACGAGGTGGTGATGATCCCGGGTCGTGAGCTGTTGTTGGGCGGTGGCAACATTCACTGCCTGACCCAGCAGCAGCCGGCGCCGGTCAAGCGCTGAGCGCGGCGCGAATGAAGAGGCCCGTCATGTACGGGCCTTTTTTTCGGGCGACGTTCGGAGGTCCGTGCTGGCATAGGTTTTGTATTGTTTTCAAATGGATAGCCAAATGGATAGCCAAACGGATAGCCCGGCCAGGCCGCGCTCTCGGAGCTGTAACAATACTTACGTAAATTTGCCGTTCACGGGCCAGGGAGTACGTGTAGAAATGAACGCAGCAAGTGAGTCGGCATTGCGCCCATCGGCAGTGAATCACCAATCGCTCAAGCGGGTTGCGAAGTGGTTGAAGCACCATGGAAGCAACAAGGTCAGGACGACCGACCCACAACGGCTGCTTGCAGGGCGCTACCCCCAGGGGCTGATCAGCGATGCAGAAATGCAGGCGTTGATGGGGGTGTGGCACTGATCGATCGCTTAAACCTGTGCCGGCCTCTTCGCGGGCGCGCCCGCGAAGAGGCCGGCACAGGTTTAAGATCAGAAGCTGTAACTACCCGTCACCACCAGGCTGCGTGGATCCCCCACCATGATCTGCGCAGCACTGGTCGCCGAGCTGTAGTAGGTCTTGTCGGCAATGTTGCTCAACGCCGCCCGCACATCCCAGTCATGGGTGCGGTACCCCGCCAGCGCATCCCAGCGGCCATACCCCGGCAGCACCGTGGTGTTCTGGTTGTCCGCGTAACGTTCACCCACCAACGTCAGCCCGGTTTCGGCATACCAGCCCAGTTCCGGTTTCCAGGTGATGAACAGGCTGCCATTGCGCTTGGCCACATCGTTGATGCGGTTTCCTTCCTGGTCGTTGTTGTCCTTGACGATGATGGCGTCCTGCAGGCCGATGCCGCCGCGTACATACCAGTTGCCGGCGATGTTGCCGGTGGCGGTCAACTCGATGCCGCGTGAACGCTGCAAGCCGCTGAGCAGGATGTTGTTAGGGTTTTCCGGATCGCGGGTGCGGCGGTTGTACAGTTCCAGCTCGTAGACGGCCAGGGTGGTGGTCAGGCGTTGGTCGAGCCAGTCGCTTTTCACCCCGATTTCTTTCTGGCGAGTCTCTTCCGGCTTGGCTTCGTTGCCGTTGCCCGGTGCATTCGGGGTGATGCCGATCAGGCCGCCGCCCACCGGCGAGAAGGTCTTGCTCCACGAGGCGTAGAACGAATGGTCACGCCATGGCGTGTAGACCACGCCCAGGCGCGGGCTGGTGCCGTTGCTGTCCTGCGGTTCGCTTATGCCATCCTTGTTGGTGGTTTTCACGTCGAACCGGTCGAAGCGCACGCCAGCCAGGATTTGCCATTGATCGTTCAGACGGATCTGGTCTTGCAGGTAAAGGCCACGGCTATCGACCACGGTGTGGTTGTCACTCGACAGCACCAGCTTGCCATTGTGCTGCTGGTTGCTGCCGGGTTTGCCCAAGCCCGGAAGTGACTGACTACCGGCGGTATACAGCACCGGGTCACGCTTCTGGTTACCGATCTCCAGGCCCAGCAGCAGCTTGTGCTCCAGCCCCAAGGTATCGAAGTCGCCCTCAGCCTCCAGGTTGTTGAACAGGTTGCGGGTATTCAGGTCCTGCTGCCAGCGCTGGCGGGTCAGGATATGGGTGCCGGGGTTGTAGCCCGTGACATAGGTGTTGTCGAACTCACTGTCGAGCTTGAACAGACCCAGGGTGTGGCGCAGCTGCCAGGTTTCGTTCAGCTGGTAGTTCAGGCGTGAGCGCAGGGACTGGGCGCGGTCATCGATGTAGTCGCGCTGGTCGCCGTACGTGGTACCGCGGCTGACGTCGGCCGGGCGACCGTTGACCCCGGGGATGCCACGGTCGGGCGTGCGGTTGTACCGGCTGTATTCGTACTGCACCAGCCAGTTCAGGTCGGGGTTGATCTGCCAGCTGATCGACGGGGCGAACAGCTGGCGGCTGCCGTCGATCCCGTCGCGGAAGCTGTTGTTGTCCTGGTTGCCCATGTTCAGGCGCAGGCTGACGGTGTCGCTGGGGTCGGTGCTGAGGTCGGCATACAGGCTGCGCAGGTCTTCGCTGCCGGCCTGTGCTTCGATGGTCGAGCGGCGGCCAGGTTCTGGCGCCTTGCTGACCCGGTTGACGATACCGCCCTGGCTGCCACGGCCATACAGCACTGCCGCTGGCCCTTTCAGTACCTCGACCCGCTCGATGTTGTGCAGGTCGCGGATGTACTGGCTGTCGTCGCGAATGCCGTCCAGGTAGAAGTCGTTGCTGGCCTCGAAGCCACGAATGCGCACGCTGTCGAAACGGGTGTCGGCGCCACTGCTGACGTTGGGGATGCCTTCCAGCGCCTTGCCCAGGGTGTTACTGCCGTAGTCCAGCACGTTGGCGGTTTTCACCGTGTCGATTGCCTGAGGCACGTAACGCACTGGCGTTGAGGTTCGGGTGGCGGTGCTTACCTCTTTGACACGCGGGTTGTCCTTCTCGCGCTCGCTGTCGGCGGTAACCGACGACTCCGGCAGCGTGGTGGTGGCGGCACTGGCCAGGCTGGCGCTGAACAGCAGCGACAGGCCAAGCGTGAGGGGGGAAAGGCGGCAGGGTACAAGCATGGGCACATCCGGACCGGGCAGGTGAAAAAAGAGGTGCGAATGGTAATGCTTGCTATTTGCTCTTGCTTGGGTATTTGTAAAGGCTTGTCTTTACATATGTGTCATTTTGTAACGGGTTCCTCTGCTGCGAAATCACCCTTCGCAGGGAATTTGTCCGTTCGATCAAAAGGCCTTTTCCGGCACAAGATAAATTGCCCACTGATAGCGCAAAGAGGCGTGAAAATGCACCAGACCTACCGGTCATTTTGGTTATATCAACCTGTATTTCACGAGTTTTTGACATTTGTAATCGCACACGGCTAGGATTCGGCCAACGCCTGCTGGCCATGATCTTGGCCAAGCTGCTGCCAAGGGCCGCCGTGTACTTACCGGCAGGCCCGCCAGGCTGGATCCGCATAGCGTCGAACCTACGAAGGGGCGTTGGTTCCTGGCGTCATAGTGCAGAGCGTTTTTGATTAAGAAATAAGGAAAACAACATGTTGAAAACCAGGATCAGCCTGGTCGCCCTGGCGATGATCGCCGCGACCCAGGCACAGGCCAATGACCAGGCCGACAGCAAGGGCTTCATCGAGGACAGCCACGCCAACGTCCTTCTGCGCAACGCCTACATCAACCGCGACAAGAAGCACGGCACCGACGACCAGATCGAATGGGGCCAGGCGTTCATCGGCACCTTCAACTCCGGTTTCACCCAGGGCACCGTTGGCGTCGGCGTCGATGCATTCGGCCTGTACGCTGTTCGCCTTGATGGCGGCAAAGGCCACAACGGTGGCGGCGGCGTCGACTTCTTCAAGCCGCACGAAACCACCAACGCCGAAGGCAACGCCAGCTCGCCGCACAACCTGGCCCGCGCCGGTGCAGCAGTGAAATTCCGCATCTCCAACACCGTGCTGAAGTACGGTGACCAGATGCCGGCCCTGCCAGTGCTGCAATACGACGACGCGCGTCTGCTGCCAGAAAGCTTCACCGGCACCCTGATCACCTCCAAAGAGATCCAGGGCCTGGAACTGAACGCCGGTCGCTTCACCCAGGAAGCGCGCAAAAGTGCCGAGCGCCGTGACGGTGGTGGCCTGAAGTCGATCAACGTCTTCGGTGGTAGCTACAAGTTCACCGACAACTTCACCGCTTCGCTGTACACCGCCGACAACGAAGACGTGATGAAGAAGCACTACCTGGGCTTGAACTACGTCTTCCCGATTGCCAGCGACCAGTCCCTGACCCTGGACTTCAACGGCTACAAGTCGGACATCGACAAGCAGTACGTCCAGGCTGCCGGCCTGAACGGCGACTCCAACACCATCTGGAGCCTGGCTGCCACTTACGCGTACGGTGCACACTCGTTCACCCTCGCCCACCAGCGCAGCACCGGCAGCACTGGCTACAACTACGGCTTCTACCAGAACGCCGGTGGCGTGGGTGACGGTGGTTCGACCATCTACCTGGCCAACTCGTACTGGTCTGACTTCAACGCCGAAGACGAGCGCTCCTGGCAGCTGGGCTATGGCCTGGACTTCGGTGCCTACGGCATCCCGGGTCTGACCTACAAGCTGGCCTACGTCGTGGGTGACAACATCAACACCCGCAACGTCGCCAACCCGCAGGGCTTCGGCGAAGGTAAAGAGCGCGAGATCTTCAACCAGATCCGTTACGTGGTGCAGGACGGCCCGGCCAAGGACCTGTCCATCAAGCTGCGTAGCTCGTTCGTGCGTACCAACAACGCCGTGCAGCAGAACGGTTACAACGACGACGGCAACGAAGTCCGCGTATTCGTTGAATACCCGATCAGCATCTTCTGATCCTGTTCTGATGTATCAACAGCCCTGGCTTATGCCGGGGCTGTTTCTTTCCGCCGCACGGGTTTTGCCACTGCGGACATCACGTCTGCACTTTCTGGTGCAAAACTGTCACTGCGTGCCATCTGCCACATCCGCGCATAGAACTCGCTTTCAATCGAGCCACTGAGCAATTCGCCCGGCTTGAGGAAGGTGTGCAGGTCCGAGAAAAGCCCGATTTCGCTGGAGCTGATGCGCCGTGCCAGGTGCTTGGGCTTGAGCTCCGAGGGGTGTTCCAGCCCTGCCGCAGCCAGCATTTCGGCCAGTGCATGCAGTGTGTTGCGGTGGAAGCTGGCTACCCGTTCGGCCTTGTCTGGCACCACCAGGGCGCGCTGGCGCAGCGGGTCTTGCGTGGCCACGCCGGTCGGGCATTTGTTGGTGTGGCAGCTCTGCGACTGGATGCAACCAATGGCGAACATGAAGCCACGTGCTGAATTGACCCAGTCCGCACCGATGGCCAGTACGCTGGCGATGTCGAAGGCACTGACGATCTTGCCCGCCGCACCAATGCGAATGCTGGAGCGCAGGTTCAGGCCGACCAGGGTGTTGTGCACGAACATCAGGCCTTCACGCATGGGCACGCCCATATTGTCGCTGAACTCGCGAGGTGCCGCGCCGGTACCGCCTTCCTTGCCATCCACGACGATGAAGTCCGGGGTGATGCCGGTGGCCAGCATGGCCTTGGCGATGCCCATGAATTCCCACGGGTGGCCCAAGCAAAACTTGAAGCCAACGGGTTTGCCACCCGACAGCTCACGCAGGCTGGCAACGAACTGCAACAATTCCACTGGTGTGCGGAAGGCGCTGTGCGCTGCCGGAGAGATGCAGTCCTCGCCTACGCGCACACCACGGGTCTCGGCAATTTCGGGGCTGACCTTGTGCCCTGGCAAGATGCCGCCGTGGCCTGGTTTGGCACCTTGGCTGAGCTTGATCTCGATCATCTTCACTTGCGGCGAGCGGGCTTGTTCGGCGAAGCGTCGAGGGTCGAAGCGGCCGTCCTCGGTGCGGCAACCGAAGTAGCCGCTGCCGATCTCCCAGATCAGATCACCGCCATGTTCGCGGTGGTACGGGCTGATGCTGCCTTCGCCGGTGTCATGGGCAAAACGGCCCATGCGCGCACCCCGGTTAAGGGCGGCGATGGCGTTGGCGCTGAGTGCGCCGAAGCTCATGGCCGAGATGTTGAAGATCGAGGCCGAGTAAGGCAGGCGGCATTGCGGCCCGCCAATGGCGATGCGGAACGATGCCGGGTCTGGCGTAGCCACTGGCAGCATGGAATGGCTGATGAACTCGAAGCCGGGCTTGTAGGCGTCGTTGAGCGTGCCGAAGGCTTTCTCGGCGCTTTCGTTCTTGGCGCGGGCGTACACCAGCGAGCGCTGCGAGCGGGAGAACGGCAGTTTGTCGTCGTCACCCTCGATCAGGTACTGGCGGATTTCCGGGCGGATGGTTTCGATCAGGTAGCGGATGTTGCCCAGAATCGGGTAGTTGCGGCGCACGGCGTGGTGGCTCTGGCGCAGGTCGTTCAGCCCGACCAGGCTGAGCAGGGCGGTGATCAGCGTTAGTGGCCAGAGCCAGGCATGCTGGGGCAGCAGTGGCAGGCTGGCGAAGGTGAACAACAGGCAGATGGCGAGGCAGGCGTAGCGGCTGGGCAGAGAGTGTTTCATGGGTCCATCGCAGTCAGGATGACCGGGCATAGGATAGGCAAAGGCGGGCAGGGGAAAACCTGGGTAATCGGTAAAAGACTGTTACCTGATTGCGTATTCCAGAGCGTTCGCGGTCCCCTGTAAGACCGCGTCTGCCTTTAGATGGGCAGCAGTATGCTGACCCGCAACCCACCGCCTTCACGATTTGCCAGCATCAGCTCCCCCCCATGGCTGTTGGCAATCCGTTGGGCAATGCTCAACCCCAACCCATACCCACCGGATGCCTGGTTCCGCGACCCTTCACCGCGCACGAACGGGTCGGTGATGGTCGCTAGCAGCGCTGGCGCAATCCCTGGCCCACGGTCATCGATATGGATGAACACCCCCGTGGTAGCCCGTTCCAGTGTGACCGAAACGTCCTTGGCGTATCGCAGTGCATTCACCAACAAGTTCTGCAGGCAGCGCTGCAGCAGCAGGGCATCGAGTTGTGAATGACCCGCTTGGCCATGCACCGGTAGCGGTTCTTCAGGGGTAGCCAGTTCGGCGCACTGGCGTGCCACCAGCCGGTCCAGGTCCACTTGCTGCAGGTTCAACTGCTCCCCTGCGCGCAGGTAGTCGAGTACCTGGCCGATCATGTCGTCCATCTGCGTTATGTTCTGCCGCAGACGCTGTCGGTGCTCATCGTCGGGCAGGCGCTCCAGGCGCAGGCGCATGCGGGTCAGCGGGGTACGCAGGTCGTGAGACACGGCGGCCAGGAAATAGGCCTTGTCGTTGACCATGGCAATCAGGCGTTGCTGCATGGCATTGAAGGCCTGGGCAGCCTGGCGCACTTCCTCCGGGCCATCCAGTGCCAAAGGCGCTTGCTCAAGGTTGCTACCCAGGCCACGTGCGGCATCGGCCAAGCGCCGCAAGGGGCGCAAGCACAGGCGTACGGCTATCAGGCACACCAGCAACACTGCGACGATGCGCAGTGCATACACCCGCAACAGGTAATCGCTGATCAGCACCCAGGCCGACTCGCCGCTCCAGCCTTGCAGTTCCTGGCCGTCGATGGTCAGCCAATGGCCGTCTGCCAACGGCACAGCGAACTGGATATGCGCCTGGGCCGTGCGCAGCCCGAACAGGCTGCGCCAGACGATTGGCTGGCCCAGCTCATCGGTAAGCTGCACCTTTATCAGGCGCACGTCCTGAGCATGCCCCAGTTCGTATTTGAGGGCCTGATGCAGCAACAGCTCCACACGCCTGCGCCCGCGGCGCTCGTCATGCGCTGGTGTGGGCAAGGTTTCGCTGCAACGCAGGTGGTAGTGGGGGGGGACCTGCAACGTGCCAGCGGGGCAGTCGGCCTGGGCAATGAGCGGTGCACTGCGTGCGGCGATCAACCGAATGGGGGCTTCGAGTACCTGGGCGAAACGCACATCGAACCAGATACTGCTCGACATCAGCTGGATCACCAACGTACCGCTGACCATGATTAGCAGCAGTTGGCCAAACAAGGTACGTGGCCACAGGCGGCGAAGCCAGCGCATGTCAGGCATCCGCCACGTTACTGGCGATACTCAGCAGGTAGCCTTCATTGCGGATGGTGAGTATTTGCGCGGCACCTGTCGGTGCACGGCGCAGGTGTTGGCGCAGGCGGCTGACGCACATGTCCACCGAGCGGTCATCGGGCAGGTGGTCGCGGCCGAACGCACTGCGGGTCAGCTGGTCGCGCGAAACCACCCGGTTGTTGGCTTCCAGCAGTTCGCGCAGCACGCGGTAGTCGGAGCGTGGCAGGGTCAGGGTTTCGCCATCGGGGCGGGTGAGCAGGCGCTTCACATGTTCCAGCCGGAAGCCCGCGAACAGTTGGGCATCGACCACGGCAGGCGCTTCGACAGAGGGCTCCAGCCGTTGCGGGCGCCGCAGCACGGCCTTGATCCGGGCGATCAGCTCACGCGGCTCGAAAGGCTTGGCCAGGTAGTCGTCGGCGCCTACTTCCAGGCCGATGATGCGGTCCAGGGTGCTGCCCTTGGCCGACAGCATGATCACCGCCAGCCCCGGGGTGGCTTGCAACTGGCGGCACAAGCTAAGGCCGTCTTCGCCCGGCAGCATCAGGTCGAGCACCACCAGCTCCACTTTGTGCCGGGCCAGCTGGTCGCGCATTTGCTCGCCGTCGACAGCCGCCAGCACGTGGTAGCCGGCATCGGTCAGGTAATCACAAAGAAGTTCGCGGATCTCGTCGTCATCGTCGACAACCAGCAGGGTCGTGCTCATGCGGAAAAACACCTGTTTGGTGAGGGCCTGTGGCGCTCGTTACCTTCAATTACATCCCCGTACATGTCGGGTCTGGAGCCCGGAGGGCCGATCCCTAGAATCCTAACAAAAAATCATCTGCAAATACGAAGCCTTCCCAAATGAATCCCATGAGCATCCCGCAAGCTTTCACCCCCATCAGCCGAAGCGGTAGCCGCATCAAGCCGCTGGCCTTCTTCGTCGCCGTCGCCATTAGCGGTGGTGCCATGGCGGCCGACAGTGAACCCCTAGAGCTGGACGCCACGCAGATCGAAGACAGCGCGTTGCTACCCGCCGACGATGCGGGCCAACTGGGCTACACAGTCGAGAGCACCCGCAGCTCCACCGGCCTGGCGCTGACGCCGCGACAAACGCCACAGTCGGTCACCACCATCACCCGCCAGCAGATGGATGACCGCGACATCCACACCATCGAGCAAGCGCTGGAAACCACGCCGGGTGTAACGGCCAACAAGTCCGAAGTGGGTGGGCGTACCGACTACCGTGCCCGTGGTTACTCGATCAGCAACTGGAAGGTCGATGGCCTGCAGACCCAGGGCGGCTCCGACTTCAGCGGCAGCGGCAACGCGCTGAACATGGACCTGTACGAGCGCATCGACATCGTGCGCGGCGCCAACGGCCTGCTGGGCGGCACCGGCGACCCCTCGGCCACCGTCAACCTGATACGCAAGGCCCCCACCAAAACCTTCGGCGGCAGCGCCTACGCCACCTACGGCAGTTGGGACAAACGCCGCCTGGGCGCCGACCTCAACCTGCCGCTGTCCGAAGACGGCCGCCTGCGTTCGCGCTTCGTGATGACCCAGCAGGACGCCAACTCGTTCCGCGACAACCAGTCCGAGCGTTCCCGCGCCGCACTGGCCAACTTCGAATTCGACCTGGACGACGCCACCACCCTCGGTGCCGGCTACCAGTACGAGTACAACAAGGTGGTAGGCGGCGGCTGGGGCGCAAACATCCCGATCTGGTACCGCGACGGCAGCAAGACCGACCTGCCACGCAGCACCAACGTGGTACCCAGCTGGAGCTTTGGCGAGTACACCACCCGCACCGCGTTCGGTTCGCTGGAACACCGCTTCGACAACGACTGGACACTGGACCTGAAAGCCGCCCAGGCCACTACCGAAGCCCTGAACCACCGTGGCCTGGCCAAGGTCAACTCGGCCGGACGCGGCACCTATGGCGGCTACTGGGACCAGGACGGCAGCGGCGCCGTGCTCAACGGCCTGCACAGCTCCAGCGACACCACCCAGCAGTCGGCCCAGATCGACCTGTCCGGCCCGTTCCAGCTGTTCGGCCGCACCCATCAGGCCATGGTCGGCTACAACGACAGCCGCACCGTGGGCTGGTCGCCGGAGTACACCTGCACCATGGTTGGCGGCGGCACGGCCAGCGCGCCTGCATTGGGCTGCCAGTTCCGCGCCAACAATGGCTTCCCGCTGACCGACTGGCGCAATGGCGTGGATGACGACTACGACATCATCGCCTCACGCACCGGCCGCCACAGCAAGACCACCACGCGCTTGCAGGGCATGTACGCTGCCACTCGCCTGAGCATCACCGACCCGCTGTCGGTGATCGTCGGCGTGCGCACCAGCAACTATTCCTCTGTCACCCGCAGCGTGGCCGGTGCACGTAGCAGCCAGGAAGAAAACGGCATCGTCACCCCCTACCTGGGTGCGGTGTACGACCTCAACGACAACTACTCGCTGTACGCCAGCTATACCGACATCTTCACCCCGCAAACGTCTGAAACCAGCAGCGGCAGCAAGGTGGAGCCGATTCGTGGTCAAAGCTACGAAACCGGTATCAAGGGCGAGTGGTTCGACGGCCGCCTGAACGCCTCGGCGGCGTACTTCCGCACCAAGCAGGAAAACAAGGCGGTGCTGGACGGCGACCTGACCACCCCGACCGGTGGCAACGCCTACAAGGCCGGTTCCGGCCAGGAAACCGACGGTATCGACCTGGAAGTCGCGGGCGCCCTGACCCCCAACTGGAACGTCTATGCCGGCTACACCTACCTGCACTTGCGCCGCGTCGACAGCGACGGTCGCAGTGATCCATCGCACCTGTTCAAGGCCTCGACCACCTACCGCCTCAGCGGCCCGCTCGACCGCCTGACCCTGGGTGCCGGTGTGACCGCGCAAACCAACATCCGCGCCATCTCCAGCCCGGCTGGCCAGCCCACCAATGGTGTGAGCAACGGTGCTACCGACGTGAACTGGTCCGGTTATGCCATCTGGAATGCCATGGCCAAGTACCAGCTGACCGACGACACCAGCGTCAGCGTTAACGCCAACAACCTGTTCGACAAGCACTACTACACCCAGTACGGGTTCTATGCCGGGGCGATTTATGGTGACCCGCGTAACCTGTCGTTGACCGTTAGTACGGCGTTCTGATCAATACTGCCTGGGGCTGCTTCGCAGTCCATCGCCGGCAAGCCGAATGCATGGGAGCAGCTTTCTTGTGCTGCTTGTGCCGGCTTCTTCGCGGGTAAACCCGCTTCCACAGGGTCAGTGCTTACCTCAAGGCATGCGCAATCCCTGTGGGAGCAACTGTCTTGCACAAAGTCTGAAAGCTGGTGCGATCACTGTGGGCGGGCTTGTCCCGCGAACACCGGCAAAGCCCTGTATCCGGGCAACCTCTTTTAGCCACCCTGCTGGTAAGTAGACGTTCTGCCAATACACTGAGGTGAATGTTTTACAATCTTGCGAGCCCCGCCTTGGTGGGGGTATCGCAGGGTCGATGATGCACCTTGCTGTATCGCAAAAGGAGTTGCCTTGGAGCACCATTCAACCGGCAGGCACGGCGTGAGCTACGCGTCGGCGCAGCGGCGGCAACGCAGGGACATCCCTTCCATCATGCGCCGGGTGACGCTGGGCGTTGTGCTCGTCTGGTTGGCATTTGTGGCAAGCCTGGGCGTGTGGATAGCGCAGCGCCTTACGGCAGAAGAGCTTAAAACCCTGGCGGCAGGCGCCGAATACGAAGCCCAGATAACGGGGCGTGTCGTAGACCGTCTGTTCACCGAGATGGCCAGTGTGGCCAATATGGTGGCCCGTCAGAGCGAGGTCATCCAGCTCGCTGCCCGGTATCGCCATGATCCACCCGGTTTCGCGGCACTCACGCGTGAAGAGCGCGCTTTGAATTTCACCCGTGACCCTTTGGTTCGAAGCGTAGGTGATTTCATGGACCAATTGTCCAGCGATCTCCACTATGCCCGCATCTACATGAACAACCTTTCAGACGATACGGTGACGGCCAGTAACTGGGCGGAGTCGTTCAGCATTGTTGGCCAGATCTATACGGGCAGGGCTTACCTCATCGATGCACTGCGCACTGGCAGTGGTGCCATGTTCGGCATCGCCCGCCTGAACAAGACACCCTCCTATTTCGTAGCCAGCCGCATTGACGGTGCCGATGGCAAGCCACTTGGCTCTGTCACGGTCAAGTTCGATGCCCCGGACATTGCCCTTTATCTCACGGGGCGTCACACAGCCTTGATTGTAAACCGCCAGGGGCGTGTGACTACCGCGTCCAGCGAGCGGTTCATGCTGCGCAACGTGGCGGCGCTGCTGCCGCCTGATATGTCCAAGGCTGCGGATGGCGACGAAGAGCCGGGCGAGCCTATGGATATCCGCCCAATGACCGGAGCGGCTCAGGCCGATCAATGGCTCATTGACGGGCAGCCTTACCTGGTGAGGCGCCAGCCCCTGAACGACGCGCACTATCAGTTGCTGACGTTGGCAACGCTTGACCACCTTCAGCCGATGCGCCAGCAGTACTACTGGACCGCGGCATCTGTGGCAGCGCTGGGGTTAATTCTGATCTTGCTCTCCAGCCGTGTGACCGCGCAGATGTTGATGCGCCGCCAGGAAGAACGCTATGCGGCAAACTATGACGCGCTGACCGGCTTGAAGAACCGGCGTGCAATTCTGGCGGCCTTGCATCGGCATTTCGCGCTGGCGAAACGAACGGGGCAGGGGGTGTTGGTGGCATTTATCGACCTCGACGAATTCAAGGCGATCAACGACACCTACGGGCATGAGGTGGGGGACCAGTTCCTGATCGAAGGCAGCCGACGACTTCAGGGCGGGTTGCGGGCGACGGATGAGCTTGGGCGCTGGGGTGGTGACGAATTCGTTGTGATCGGGTTGACGGCTTCCGTGCATCCAGGCGAGATGGCGCAAACTGTCTCAGCCATGCGCCGACGGCTGGCGCCGCTGCTGATTGGTAGCTACGAATTTGATGAATGCCGTTTCAATTATTCCGGCGCGAGCATTGGTATTACGAGTGTCGACCCTTCTGCGACATCGCTGCAAGCAGCGCTCAAAGCGGCGGATCAGTTGATGTATGCCGATAAAGAGGTGCGGCGGGGGTTGCGGGGGGCTTGAGAGTAGAGCGGGGTTCCATAGCTTTTGAAAGCTAACATGGAACCTGGAAGGTGCGGCACCAGGAGTCGAATTGTAACCTAACCGATTGTTTTTTAATGAATTAATACTGATGGTTCGTGATGGTACCTCATAAAATACCCGCAGCCTTTATTCCATCTTGGCGCAGTGGTTTGTAGCGCAGTCCTCGTAATATCCAACGCCATACCTATACAGAGTCAGAAAAGCTCTAATTGGCGCGCCGAGCGGTGGTGGCCGTGATTCCTTGGAGCTTTAAGATTTTCGTAAGGGAGTAATTAGCCTCTACACAGCCCTTTTGCACGTCTGCATATAAAGAAATAGACACGATGATGGCCATTCAGTAGCATTCGGCCAAGGCCTAAATTCAGGGATGAAAAATGAGCATTGCAGATAAATTTAAAAACTTTTTGGATAATATAAAAGTATCCAACGATGAACAGATCAGTAGTCGATATGGTGAAATAACTCTAGCGCTAAATAAAGAGTTTAGGGATTCTGAATCCAGTACAGCTAATAATCTTCGGGTCGGATCATACGGTAGATGGACAGCGATTAAGGGGATTTCTGATTTAGATATGCTCTATATTATGCCTGCTGGAAAATGGCAGGATTATAAAGATGGCGGGCAGTCTAAACTTCTGCAGGATACAAAGAATGCTATAAAAGCCCGATATCCAAGGACTGATATTTTCGTAGATAGCCCTGTGGTGAGGGTGTTGTATATAAACTTCCATGTGGAGGTGCAGCCCGTATTTAAACAAGATGATGGGAGTTATCTATATCCAGATACAAGAAATGGAGGAAGCTGGAAAACCACAAAGCCCCGTGAAGAAATGGATGCCATGAAAGCGGTTAATGAAGATTATAATCATAACCTCCGCCGACTTTGCAAAATGGCTAGAGCATGGAAAAATAAACACGGTGTAGGTATGGGCGGGTTACTAATCGACACACTAGCTCATAATTTTATCAAATCGAATGATGACTACAAAGAAAAAAGCTATCTCTACTATGATTGGATGAGTAGGGACTTTTTTAAGTTTTTGGCAGATCAGCCTGATAAAGATTACTATGCCGCTCTTGGAAGTGGGCAGCGTGTTAAGGTTAAAGAAAAGTTTCAAAAGGCTGCAAGTAAAGCCTATGACTTATGCTTGAAGGCTATTGAGGATAACGGTAAAGATACAGAAAATGCAAAGTGGCAAAAAATCTATGGACGCCAATTTCCTGCAGCTGTTGTCGTGGAGAAGGCGGAGGCTAGTACTTATGAACAGGATTATAGACGTACAGAAGAGTTCGTAGAGGATAGTTATTCTATTGATGTTCGAGCTAAGCTTAGAATCGACTGCGAGGTAACGCAGAATGGGTATCGCCCAGACTCACTTCGCAACATGCTATTGAACAGATTCAAGCTCAGCCCCAAAAAGACTTTGAAGTTCTACATCGTGGAAAATGACACGGCGGGGGACTACGAAGTGTATTGGAAGGTCTTGAATCGAGGTGATGAAGCGAAACGTAGAGATTGTGTTCGTGGGCAGATTGTCCAAGATTCTGGTTTGAGGAAGATAGAAGAGCATACTAGTTTTTCTGGCGACCACATTGTAGAGTGCTACATAGTAAAAAACAATGTGGTCGTTGCAAAAGATAGAATTCATGTCCCTATTGAGTAAGCAAATATGAATAAGGACGCTCTATTAAAGATTATCGCAGATACTGGGTATAATGTTGGCTTCGGCGGTAGAAAACATTGGGCAACATTCGACATAGTAGATAAGGTCCCTGGTCTTATCAGTTTTTTCTCTATGGCTATTGGTATATTTGCACTGATTTGGGATGAGTTAGGAACAAAAATCCCGTCAGCGTCATTGCTAGTGTTAGGTGTGATTGGCTTATATATTTCATTTTATGACCACAAGAAAAAAGAATATGAAATAACGGCGATAAAACTAACGCGTATATACGAGTCTCTAAGGGATTTGTATAGAGAAGTTGAAGCGCTAGGCGGCGAGCCTCTCATGCCCTACCGTGAAAGGCTTTCAGTGTTGAAAGATGAGTACTATAGTGCTGCCATTAGTAAACAGATTTTGTTTAGCGACTGGTATGCCCATTACAAATTCTTCTGGCAATATCAGATAGATTGGGTCGATGAGAAAAAGCATTTTCGGTTGTTGAGGGATAAAATACCACTGTCATTTATGTTCTGGTGTGTTGTAGTAGTGCTGGCTCTATTGGTTGTAGTATTTAGATCGAATCTGCTTTTGCTTTGTATGAATGTTGGGTCGTAAGGGATTTACACATTAATCGTGGCTTCTGCTGATCGTGGCTTCTGCTGGTTGTGCGAGGGTATAAGTTAATTCTAGTGGTCAAAACTGGCTTAGGTCTCGAGAGAGCATGGACGAATTTACCTTTATATCAGAGATAATTAAAGCTTTAGCTTGGCCTGGGGCAATAATCATTTTGGCTTGCCTATTGCGAAAACCATTAGTTGGGCTTGTTCCTCTAATGAGAAAGCTTAAATATAAAGAACTCGAGCTTGAGTTTTCACAAGAGGTACTTGCCTTAAAGACTGAATCACCTGTTCTGTATTCACCACAAAAAGAGGATCTATCCGCTACTACCTCCAAAGCATTGGACTTGGTGTCCCTGTCTACGCGTGCGGCAATTATGGAAGCTTGGATTGATGTTGAAACAGCGGCAGCAGAGGTTGCTAGTTCATTTTGGAGTCAGTCGCCTAGCGAAGCAATGCGTAATTTCCCGAATTTGGGAGAGTACCTACATCAGTGCAAAGTCATCGATGATAAGCAGCTGGATATATACAGGAAACTTCGAAGCCTTCGCAACAAGGCAGCTCATGCGGAAGAGCTTAATTTAAGTGAGGAAGATGCAACGTCTTATGTCATCATGGCCTTCAATCTGGCTCGGCATATAAAGAGTAATTAGTTTGGGTGTGTAAACTTTGGCTTATTCGTTGGTGGCCCGGAAAGGTTGTATTTAAGTATTGATTAGGGGGTTCTTATGGCACTGGCAGAGTGGTTTAGCACCTTCTGTTACAATATTAGAGTGCAAGATTCAGGTACTATTCCTAGCCGTTATAAGGCCATTACTCGTCGTTTAAATACAGAGTTTTGGAATACTACGTCCGATGTTGCTCACGGACTCTATCTGGGATCGTACGGGCGAAACACTGCGATCCAGGGTATCAGTGATCTGGATGTGCTTTTTCAACTTCCATATTCAGTTTATCAGCAGTACAACAACTATGCTGGAAACGGTCAATCCTCTCTGCTTCAGGCGGTAAAGAGGTCTATTGAGAAAACATATTCTACTACAAGTATCAGGGGCGATGGTCAGGTGATACTTGTCCCATTTACTGATGGAATAACATTCGAAGTATTGCCCGCGTTTATCAATGATGATGACAGCTTTACCTACCCCGATGCGAACGGTGGGGGATGTTGGCGGGTTACCAATCCAAAGCCAGAGATTTCTGCGATAAGGACGAGAAATGGAGTTTGCAACGGAAATCTGGTCCTACTTTGTCGAATGATGCGGTCATGGAAAAGAAAATGGCAAGTACCAATTAGTGGTATGCTAATTGATACGCTTGCTTATCAATTTATTGATAATTGGCAGTATAAGGATAAGTCGTATTTTTATTACGGCTTTATGTGCCGAGACTTTTTTTACTTCATGTCAAATCAAGATAGTAGCAAGGAGTATTGGAAGGCGCCCGGAAGCGGGCAGCACGTTTACGGCAAAGGATTGTTTCAATGGAAAGCCACTAGGTGCTACAATCTTGCACGCGAGGCAATAGAACATGAACTTGCTACTCCCAAGCGTGAGTGGTCAGCGAAGCAAAAATGGAGAGAAATATTTGGAACTTCATTCCCAGACTAATGACTCTCTAGACTCAAGAGCGATCCTGGAGGGGCAATTACGCGAGTGCTATGGACGTGTTGTGTACTCTCATAAAACACATGAGAAGTGTGCAGACATCCTATTGAGCCGACTTTCCAACATCAAGTTTTGGCAGATTGTCCTATCCGCTATAACAACCGGCGGCTTTGTTGCAGCAGCGTTAGGTGGCGGTGAAACTTCAGCGATCGCCGGAATCGTTGTCTCTACAATACTGCTAATATTGAACGCCTACACAAAAAATTACGACCTCGGAGAGCTCGCTCAAAAGCATCGACAGGCAGGCGCTGATCTCTGGATTATCCGGGAAAGATATCTTTCTCTCATCACGGATCTACGAATGGGCGAGAAACCCATTGAAACTCTACAAAAGGTGAGGGATAACCTGTTGGAGCAATTGCATGCAGTCTACTCAGGTGCTCCCAGTACAACATATCAAGCTTATAAAAAGGCGCAGGAAGCGTTGAAGACACTCGAAGATATGACATTCTCCGACGCGGAGATTGATGCGTTTCTTCCGAAAGAACTTAAGAAAGGATAACAATACATTGGCAACATATTTTTTCTTTCGGTATGGCTGCAGGCAGCCTAGGTCAATCACTATTAATTGTAATGCAGAAGGTTTTGCTAACTCTTCGAAGGTTCGTTGAACTGCCACTGTTTTCCTAAGCGAAGGGTAATCAGATTTACTGTGAGGCGGTAGTAATATTTCGTCGACTTGGCGCGCCGGCCCACTTGGTAGCTTAGAAACCACGCAAGGTGTTTTCGCTGCCAGGTCCAAGGATTATCACGATACCATCGATCAGAAATCGCTTTTTGTATAGCGTTAGCTTGTTTGAGGTGGCGCCGACGCGTGGTATGAGAACCAGTCAGAATACTCGTTAGGAATAATTCCATATCGAAATTCTTGCTCATCTTCGGCCTCCTATATAAGCCGACACCACGTTTATACGACAGTGTCCCAGTTCGTGGCTGATTTGCCTCCGGGCCTCACGATCAAGGTTCTTATCTACCTGGTAACACTGGCCACTGTTGACAGGCGCGCGGTGTTTGGTTATTTGCTCATAACGCTCACATGCGAACGCCGCCCGTAACTCATGAAAGCCTTTGAGGTTGTGTGCATGCAGGATGTCCCGCGCAGGGCGAATACCTTCTCGCAGAAGATTCAGGTAGCTTTCGTGTGGCGCAATCAGATTGCGGCTACCTGCAGGCGACACTTGCCGTGCAAACTCAATAGCACCTCGAACATGGTTGTCCACTGATATCCAACGGGGAGCCGTTGCCCCGGCACGGCCACCTTTGGTGCCATCCTGAATGTTAATCCTGCCTAGCTCTTTAGCCTCACGGCTCAGCCGTGGCAGGTCAGCTAGGATGGCCTCACGCAAACGCATGCCGGCGGCTCGCGCTAGTAGAACGATCGCGGCGGCGCGTTGCTGATGTTGGCGGCAAAGTGCATCGACGATCTGCGTAACCTGTTCGCGGTCTTGGCCCTGTGGCACAGACTGTCGAACCCCGGTGCGCTGCATACCCAACGCCTTGCTCGGACTGGGCAACTTCACGTACTGATCACCGCGAAGCGCAGCCATGGCCCTGTTAACGCTGGATAGCCGATTTTGTGCTGTGCTGACAGCGAGATCACCGCGCCTAACCATGTCGCGCAGATACGCCGCATAGTCAGCCAGCACCTCCCGATCAATGAGCCGCGCATCATTGATACCAGGCCCTTGTTCGGAGCGGCACCACTTCACGAATGCCTGCCACCGATCACAGTGTGCCCTCACCGTGCCGTAGTGACCGCCGCCGAACATGTCTTTGAGCGCCTGCGGACCTGCGTAACTCAATTGCCTGCCGTAGCCGAAATTGCGGCCATCGCGTCTACCTACCAATGCCATGTCAGTCACCTCATCTGCCGTGCTCCGATCTCGCCCCACGTCATCCCGCCAAGAATGTTTAGTGTTATCAGGTATCAAGGCCCCTGCGACCTGTGGGGATGTCCTCTAACGCGGGACTGGCGGCTCCTTACGTCCGGGAGCGAGGGCATCTCATGATCTGGCCTCCTGAGCACCGTTACCGGTGGGCGGGTGGAGGCAGTGCTGGCTGACTAAACCAGCGCCTGAAGATCCTGAGCCGGGTGAACGCAGCAATGCGATGACCGGGGCATGCCTGACTGTCAGTCAGGTGCAGTCCATTCCTTGGTCTGCGGCACCATCATCTACAGCGCTGTTGCTGGTGACATCGGCGTTTGTCACGCCGATTGTCACGAGGGGGATTGCCGCAAAGCCATATGCGATCAGGGCTGCAGCAGTGGTAGAAGTGCCCGTCTCTTTCCAGAAGAAAGAGACGGGCACAGTTGGCGCAGGATTCGGCCAAGCGGATAGGTTGCTGCAGGGCAGCGAGGTACGGAGTATCTGGCGCACGAGCGCTATGTGTGTAAGAGCATCCATCACATGGGTAGTGACCGGGCGAGCTGCCGGATGCTAATCGCCCTTGGGGAGAACCACCGCCAAAGCGGAGTGACCTTTAAGGTTCGGGTCACCTGGGGTGCTGTCATCGACAGCGCTTGCAACTCCCGGTCTACGCCTGTGGACAATATTCGTCAAGCAAAGCGATTTCAGGGATTTAGCGCCTGTGGATAAAACTATCCCCCGGTGGACATCTGTGGTTTTCCACAGACGTACGCTGTGCCAGCGTTTTTTTTCTTAGGTATGGTCCATTCAAACGGGGCGGCTTTGCAGCCCCGTTTGAATGGACCCGCGCGGAGGAGCTTCATGCGGTGCTGTGGGTAACTTCACAGCGAGTTGAGGTGGTGGTGCGGCGGGTTACTCGGTCCTCTTGGCACTGCGTAGGCGCGTGACGTTCTCGCCCGTCTGCCTGGCAAACTCATGCGGCGTCACATGGTCCTCACGGTTCGCCTCTAGAAACCGGCTCCACCAGGTCATGATCATCCGGCGCTCTTCGAGGAACTCGGCCTTGTGGGTATAAGCGGCCCGTACGTTGTTGCGTTCCTTGTGACTCATCTGCCGCTCGATAGCCGTCTCCGACCACAGCCCGGACTCGACCAGCGCACTGCACGCCATGGCTCGGAACCCGTGGCCGCAGATATCCACCTTGGTGTCATAGCCCATCGTCCTTAGCGCGGCGTTCACCGTGTTCTCGGACATCGGTTTCCACGGTTTGGCATCCCCCGCGAACACCAGGTCGAACTTGCCGGTGATCGCGTGGATCTGCTCAAGCAAGGCCACTGCCTGCGGCGATAAGGGTACAACGTGGATATCCCCGGCCATTTTTGTACCCCTTGTGGAAAAGGGTACTCCGTCCAGCGCCGGGCGGGTATCGGGGATTTCCCAGATGCCGCGCTTGAGGTCGAACTCGTTCCAGCGGGCGAAGCGCAGTTCACTGGAGCGCACGAACACGTGCAGCGATAGCATCACTGTGAGGCGCGTGAGCGGACGACCTTTGTAGCCGTCGATACGCGCCTGTAGCTCAGGCAACCGCGATAAGGGTAGTGCGGGTCGATGTGTAACCCGTGGCGTTTTGATCGAGCCATCGAGATCGTGAGCCGGGTTCGCCGTGATCAGTCGCAGCCGTTTGGCTTCGCGCATGATGCTTTGCAGGTAGTTCTTGATCCTGAGCGCCACGTCGATGGTGCCGCGCTTCGTCACAGCCTCCAGTGGCTGCATGAGGTCGTGGGTGTCCAACTCAACGATTGCCCTGGCACCTAACAAAGGGAATACGTGAGTCTTCAACCGGCTGAGCACAGTCTTAGCGTGGCCCGGCGCCCACTTCGGCACCATCCCGGCATACCAATCGAGCGCAACGCTTTCGAAGGTTCGGCCATTGATCACGGCTTGCACCTTGGCTTGCTGCTTGGACTGGATAGGGTCAATGCCGTTGGCGAGCTGCTGTTTGAGCTCGAAGCGCTTGTGGCGAGCGTCAGCCAGCCCGACCACTGGATAGTTGCCAAGTGAGGTCAGGCCCTCGCGGCCATCGGGTTTCACGTACCTGAGCCGCCAGCCTTTACGACCATTGGGCTTCACGAGCAGGTAAAGGCCATCGCCGTCAAAAAGCTTGTACTCACGTTCGCGAGCCTTTGCAGTGCGGCAGGCGTTGTCGGTAAGGGGAGCCGTTGTGCGAGCCATAAGGGTACTTTCCAATGTCGAATTGGTAGGTATCCTTAAAAGTACCCTTATTAGCGCTGGCTACCCTCGGAATCCGACGGAACGCCAAAACGAAAAAACCCGCCAGAAGGCGGGTTTTTCGGGGGTTCCAGAGATTTTGAAAGCTTTCTATGGAACCTTGAATGGTGCCGGCACCAGGAATCGAACCCGGGACCTACTGATTACAAGTCAGTTGCTCTACCATCTGAGCTATACCGGCAATGGGGCGTCATTATAACGATCGTTTGGCGCCTGTAAACCACTTCGTTGCGAATGTTCGCAAAAGACCTAAGTCACCGGCCCAAAAGGAGAATTTTCCTACCAGCCGCGGTGGATCGTGGTAACGCTCGGCTCGCTTTTGCCCGGGTTGAAGAACAGCTTGTCGTTGTCACAGCCACGCTTGCGGCAGGGGCTTTCGGTGCGCAGGGGCAGGCCGTTGTCGCCGCCCAGTTGCATGCCGGGGTGGTTCCAGCCCAGGTTGCTGTTGGCGTGAGGCGCGTTGCCGCTGGCGCAGCCGGTCAGGGCCAGGGCGAGGGTTAGCAAGGCGAGGGGTTTGGCTTGGGTCACGATGGTCAGGTCCGTTGGTCCACTGTCGGTTCTGGCGCAACGCCAGAAGGTCGCGGGGCTGGCGGGCAGCGCGCGACGTCACTTTTTAATGATTTGGGGGAGGGATCATACACGGTTGCGAGGGCGGGGTATTAGCCTTGTGTTGCCTGTCAGGGCCTTTTCGCGGGTGAGCCCGTTCCCGCATGGGCCGCGTAAGCGGCTGCAATCTGTGTAAGGTAATTCTGAACGATGGGGGCAGGCGCTTCAGGGTTTGGGCGCTTAGGAAGTATCCTACGCGCGCCGCCGAAGTATCGCTGTTGTCGGGGAAGTGGCTCACGGATACCGTTTTCGGGTCGCTCTGGCGACCGGGTGTGAGAACCCGCCTTTGAACGTATCGGCTGCGTAATGGCGACCGTGCGCGGGCAGACCTTGGTCTGGCCGGGCTTCCTATGTTCACTCGGTTTCTCACCTCGTGCACGGTTGCCGCCTTTGTTCCGTGAGAAAGAATGAACACGGCAACTCCTCTGAACTAGGGAGTTTGAAAATTGAAAACGGTCGATACTGATCCCAGCAGCCCAAAGCCAATCACCACCGCAGGCGTGGAAACCTTCCTCGCAGCCGGTAACCCCTCCCTCAACCTGCTACGCGTACAGCCCGGCATCCCGGTCGATGCGGCCTATGAGCATGTTTCGATCCTGATGGGCTACATCAAGCACCTGGTGCGCGAGGGGGATATGGAGGATGACCATAAATTGCTGGGGGCGGCTGATTACTTGTGCGATATGGCCAAGGCGCTGATGAACGATATCGAGATTGCCAAGAATAAATCGCATTGAAAATGTGAGATTGATGGGGCCGACTTGCGGCCCTTTCGCGGCGCAAGGCCGTTCCTACAAAAGACCGTGCATGCAGCTCTAGTCGCAACCACAAGAAATGTTTATGCACAAGTGGCATTAGCGCCTTGCGCGAAAGGCATGCCGGATTGCTGCGCCGCTGGTCTTTGCGCAAACGCCTGTTTTTACTGGGCTGGACGCGCAAGCAGGAATAAGCCAAGCGCTTGAAATAGCGTTGGGATCCAACAGGTAATCACAAGCTTGTTCACAGAGTTATCCACAGGTTGTGCTGTGGCTAACGGTCGCGCTCTGCGAGGATGAGCAGGTTGCGTGGGGTCAGCGGATAGTCGCAGAACAGGCCCAGGCGCACGTTGTAGCCTTGTTCTTCGAGGAACAGGGCGCGATCGAGCACCAGCCACACCTCCAATGGCCGACGGAACAGGTTGCGCACGCGCTCCAGGTTGCGTACTTCGGCCAGGCGTTGCCAGCCGGCGGCTTCCAGAGCGGCCCAGTCCGGGTTGCCGTTCAAGGGCAGTTGCTTGAGTTCGGCCAGGTCGCGGCAGTACTGCTTGAAGGGCTTTTCCAGCCAGGCTACCGGCAGCGACGGTGTAGGCAGGTATTCGTCGCGCTGGCGTTGCTGGCGTTGTAGCAGGTCGAAGCCCAGGCGCCGGGCCATCGAGATGTCACGTTGGCGCCGCACGCGAGCCCCGGCGGTAACGGTTTCACTCAGGGGCAGGCCCAGATCGTCCAGCGACAGCTGAAGGCCGGACGCTTGCGCGGCTGTGGATAACGGCTGGTAGTGCTGCACTGCAATGCGGTTGTAGCAGCAAGGGGCTATCGCCAATTGCCGGCAACCTTGCTGGCTGGCCAGTTGCATCAGGCGTACATGCAGGTCGCCGCAGGCGTGCAGGGCCACCACGCTTTTTTCACCCGCCAGGTGGCGTGCGCTGTCGCTGGCCATTACATCCTGATGCACATGCTGCGCCGGTAAGTGGTGGTGCGCGCTCAGGGCCTGGCCGGCGGCGACCAGTTCGGCATCGTACTCCAGGCAGGTCAGCTGCTGGCCGGGTTGCAACAGGCGGCGGCCGAGGTGGCCTTTGCCGGAGCACCAGTCCAGCCAGTGGCGGGGTTGGTGGTGGAAGGCCAGGTGGCTGGCGAAGGCTTCGATCTGCTGCCATTTGCGGCCGGGGACTGCGACGTCCAGGCGGTGGGCGGCGGGGGGCAGGTCGGTTGCCGGGAGGTGGCCGAAGGTGGCTAGCTGTTGGGCTTGCTGGGCCAGTTGTGGGAAAGGGGCGGGCAAGGCATCAGCCGCGCTATCGGTTTCGGCGTCGGCCAGTGAGCAGTGGCGCAGGTGGGTGGCCAGCTCGGGGTGGGTGGTTTCCCAGTCCAGCTGTAAGTTGGTGAAGGGGCGGGGTTTCCACAGCTGTTGGTGCTCGATCAGGAACTGGTCGAGGGCCTGGAAGCGGGTGCTTAGGTGCTGGCTGTGGAGGTGGCTGGGCATGGGGGAATGTGTGTTGGTTTTTAGGGCCTCTTCGCGGGCACGCCCGCGAAGAGGCCAGGAGATGTCAGCGCCCTTGGCAGGCATCCACGCGCAACCAGCGCTCCAGCAGCTTGAAACCTTGCACCAGCAAGAACGAGATCACCAAGTAGAACACGCCTGCGGCAAAGAAGATCTCCACCGGCAGGTAGGTGCGGGCGATGATGGTACGGGCCATGCCGGTCAGTTCCAGCAGGGTTACGGTACTGGCCAGGGCACTGGCCTTGAGCATCAGGATCACTTCGTTGCTGTACGCCGGCAGGCCGATGCGCGCAGCACGCGGCAGCATGATGTAGAACAGTGCCTTGCCACGCGACATGCCCAGCGCCCGTGCCGCTTCGATCTCACCTTTGGGGATCGATTGCAGCGCGCCGCGCAGGATCTCGGCGATGTAGGCGGCAGTGTGCAGGGTCATGGTCAACACCGTGCACCAGAACGGATCGCGCAGGTACGGCCACAGCGAACTCGAACGCACGGCATCGAACTGCGCCAGGCCGTAGTAGACCAGGAACAACTGCACCAGCAGCGGCGTGCCGCGGAGGAAGAAGATGTAGCTGAACGGCACAGCGCGCACGTACCAGTGGCGCGAGGAGCGGGCGATGCCCAGCGGGATGGCCAGGATCAACCCGGCAACCACCGCAATGGCCACCAGCTCCAGGGTCAGGACCGCGCCCTCGGCCAGGCGTGGCAGCCATTTGAAGATGACTTCCCAATTCATTATTCGGCCCTCGCAAAGCCGCGAGCGGCACGTTTTTCCATGAAGTGCATGCCGGTCATGGCGATGACGGTCAGGCTCAGATAGATGCAGGCCGCCACCATGTAGAAGGTGAACGGCTCTTTGGTTACGGTCACGCCGATTTGCGCGTGGCGCATGATTTCTTCCAGGCCGATCACCGACACCAGCGCGGTGTCCTTCATCAGGATCATGAACAGGTTGCCAAGGCCGGGCAGGGCGATGCGCCACATCTGCGGCAAAATGATCCGCGAGAGGATGCGGCCCTTGGACAGGCCCAGCGCCAGGCCGGCTTCACGGTGGCCCTTGGGGATTGCCAGGATGGCGCCACGGAACACTTCGGTGGCGTAGGCGCCGAAACACAGGCCGAGGGCGATCACGCCCGCCGCGAAGGCACTCAGCTCAAGGCCCGGCAGGTTCAAGGCCTCGCCGAGGGCGTTCATCAACCCGACGGTGCCGAAATAGATAAGCAGAACCCACAGCAGTTCGGGCACGCCACGAACCAGGGTCGAGTAGAAACCGCCAAGCCATTGCAGTGGCTTGACCGAGGAGGTTTTGGCCAGGGCGCCGAGCAGGCCCAGCACCAGCCCCAGCAGCAAGGCGCAAAGCGCCAGTTTTACGGTCATCAGGGTGCCGGCCATCATGGCCGGACCGAATCCGTGCAGGTCGATATTCATGGGCAGGTCATATTAGGGACTGGCGCGCCACGGGGGCGCGCCGGTCAGGGCGGGTCATTCGATGCTGAACGGGAAGTACTTGTCGTTGATCTTCTTGTACGTGCCGTCGGCCTTGATTTCGGCCAGGGCTTTGTTCAGGTCGTCGCGCAGCTTGGTGTCACCTTTGCGCACGGCAATGCCGATCTTGTCGCTGTCCATCACCGGCTCACCCTTGAACTCGAAGTTCGAGCCGTCTTTGCTCTTCAGCCACTCGTATTGCACGTACTTGTCGGCCAGGATGCCGTCGATGCGGCCGGACACCAGGTCCAGGTAGGCGTTTTCCTGGGTGTCGTACAGCTTGATGTCGACGCCTTTGAAGTTGTCTTCCAGGTAGGTACCGGCCAGGGTGGCGCGCTGGGTGCCGATGACCTTGCCCTTCAGCGACTCTTTGTCAGTCTTGAAGTCGACGTTTTTTGGCGCAATGAACTGCAGCTTGTTGGAGTAGTACGGCTCGGTGAAGTCCACGGCCTGCTTGCGCTCGTCGGTGATCGACAGCGACGACACCAGGAAGTCGAACTTCTTGGCGTTCAGGGCCGGGATGATGCCGTCCCAGTCGGAAGTGACGACCGAGCACTCGACTTTCATCTTGGCGCACAGGGCGTCGCCGATGTCTTTGTCGAAGCCGACCACGTTACCGCTGGCATCCTTGTTGTTGAACGGTGGGTAGGCGGCTTCGATGCCCATGCGCAGTTTTTCTGCGGCCATGGCGTTTGCCGACATCACCAGCGTGGCAGCAGCTGCCAGGAGGAACTTCTTGTAAGTGTGCATGTATTGCTCCGTTAGCGGTGGCTGGACATGAATTGCTTGCAACGCGCCGAGGTCGGGTTTTCGAAGACCTGTTGCGGCGATCCCTGCTCTTCTACCAGGCCCTGGTGCAGGAAGACGACTTCACTGGACACATGGCGGGCAAAGCTCATCTCGTGCGTTACCAGCAGCATGGTACGGCCTTCTTCGGCCAGTGCGCGGATAACGTTAAGCACTTCCTGGACCATTTCCGGATCGAGTGCCGAGGTTGGCTCGTCGAACAGGATGACCTTGGGCTTCATGGCCAGGGTACGGGCAATGGCGGCGCGCTGTTGCTGGCCACCGGAAAGCTGGGCGGGGTAGCTGTGGCGTTTGTCGTAGATGCCAACTTTGTTCAGCAGCGCTTCGGCGGCCTCGATGGCCTCGGCCTTGCTCTGGCCGAGCACGCGGCGTGGCGCCTCGATGATGTTGTCGAGGATCGACATGTGCGGCCACAGGTTGAAGTTCTGGAAGACAAAGCCGATTTCGCTACGCAGGCGGTTGATCTGGCGATTGTCGGCTGCGATCAGGTCGCCGTTCTTGGCGGCCTTGAGCTTGAGGGCTTCGCCGGCAACCAGGATTTCGCCCTGGTGTGGGTTCTCGAGCAGGTTGATGCAGCGCAGCAAGGTGGACTTGCCGGAGCCGGACGACCCCAGGATGGAGATCACGTCACCGTCGCGTGCGGTCAGCGAAATGCCCTTGAGAATTTCCTGCTCGCCGTAGCGTTTGTGCAGATTGCGGATTTCCAGCGCGGGCGTGGCCTGAGCCATGTGCGGTCCTCATGTGTTCGGGTGCGTTCCCAGCTGTTGGCGGCCTTCCTGGCGTGCGCCAAGCTAGCATAGCGGCATTATGACGGCCAACAGGGTCGCCGGGGACTGTGGGCACTGGTGGGGCAGTTTGTCGCATCGCTACAGCGTAACGTCGCGCAGATGTCCGCGAAGGTGTCGCCCAGCACCAGAGCCTTGATGAAAAAAGGCGCGATGGTGCCAGCTTTGGCCCGCTCATGGAAGCGGTTTTGGTCCATTCAAGGGGTAAACCCTACCTTCAGCTAGCAGGCGCGGGTTTACCCGCGAAGGCGTCATGCGTTCGTCAGGTTGTACCCGTGGGTTGCACTTTTTTGCATTGCGGCGGTGCACAGGTGTTACCGTGGAGCACCTTTGGTGCGTTTGTAAGTGGGTATTTCAGTAATCCGATGGTTTGGCGGCCTTTCGGTCAGCCCCTGGCCGAAAGCCCTCCAAACCTTGTCCTAAAAGGCCTCCAGAATTTTCTGACGAATGCATTCAGCACATGGCGTGCTTATTGCCAGTAGGAAACCGCCGATTGCAGCGACGCCTAGGTCAACCCTTGGCGCGCTCCGTACCCGCAGTCGGAGTGGTCCACTCCTTACAAAGGTAGTTTCAATGAGCGGTAACAATTCCAATGACCTCGCTCAGGGGCTCAAACAACGGCATGTCACCATGCTGTCCATCGCTGGCGTCATCGGTGCCGGCCTGTTCGTCGGCTCCGGCCACGCCATCGCAGCGGCCGGCCCGGCCGTGCTGCTGGCTTATGCCGCTGCCGGTACGCTGGTTGTGCTGGTGATGCGCATGCTGGGTGAAATGGCGGTCGCTTCGCCAGACACCGGTTCGTTCTCTACATACGCCGACCGCGCCATCGGGCGTTGGGCCGGTTTCACCATTGGCTGGCTGTACTGGTGGTTCTGGGTGCTGGTGATTCCGCTGGAGGCCAACGCCGCCGCTGCCATCCTGCACGCCTGGTTCCCTGCGGTCGACCTGTGGGCGTTTTCCCTCATCATTACCCTGGCGCTGACCCTGACCAACCTGTGCAGCGTGAAGAACTACGGCGAGTTCGAGTTCTGGTTCGCCCTGCTCAAGGTGCTGGCGATCATCGGCTTCATCGCCGTAGGTTGCGCAGCCATGTTCGGCTTCGTGCCAAGCAGCCAGGTGAGCGGTGCCAGCCACCTGTTCGATACCCAAGGCTTCATGCCCAACGGCTTGGGCGCGGTGCTGGCAGCCATGCTGACCACCATGTTCTCGTTCATGGGTACTGAAATTGTCACCATCGCCGCTGCCGAGTCGAAGGACCCGGGCAAGCAGATTAGCCGCGCCACCAACTCGGTGATCTGGCGTATCTGCCTGTTCTACCTGGTGTCTATTTTCCTGGTGGTGGCCCTGGTGCCGTGGAACGACCCGGCCTTGGCTGAAACGGGCTCCTATCAGACCGTGCTGAGCCGCATTGGCGTGCCGAATGCCAAGCTGATCGTCGACATCGTCGTGCTGATTGCCGTTACCAGCTGCCTGAACTCGGCGCTGTACACGTCTTCGCGCATGCTGTTCTCGCTGAGCAAGCGTGGCGACGCCCCGGCCATTGCCCAGCGCACCACCAAGTCGGCGACCCCGCATGTGGCGGTATTGCTGTCCACTGCAGCGGCGTTCCTCTGTGTGTTCGCCAACTTCGTGGCACCGGCTCAGGTGTTTGAGTTCCTGCTGGCCAGCTCGGGTGCCATTGCGCTGCTGGTGTACCTGGTGATTGCCGTGTCGCAACTGCGCATGCGTGCCCAGCGTGAAGCCCGCGGCGAGAAGATTACCTTCAAGATGTGGCTGTTCCCGGGCCTGACCTGGGCGACCATTGCCTTCATCGTTGCCATTCTGGTGGTGATGGCGCTGCGTGAAGACCACCGTGCGGAGATCATCGCGACTGCGCTGCTGAGCATTGGTGTGGTAGCGGCTGGCTTGCTGGTGCACCGCAAGCGTGAAGCTGCCGGGCGGGTGGCGCTGGATAACTGATTTGCGCTGGCTGTAACGAAAAGGCCGCGCCCTGTGAAGGGCGCGGCCTTTTTTGTTGCCGGTGCCGGCCCTTTCGCGGGCAGGTTACATGGCTCTGTCAGCCAAACTGTTTCTGCTGTTGCTGCTGCTTGGCCACCAGCTCGGAAGCGGCGATATAAGCCTCCTGGAACTCATCGCTCTCCAGCCAGGCCATGGTGGCCTCCTCATCAGCGCCGTCCAGCCATTTGCGGTAGGCGTTGAACACCAGCACGATGTAGTCGGTGGCGTGTTCTTCCTTGTGTCCTTTGAGCACCAGGGCCAGCAGCGGGTCTACCAGGAACACCGAAATCATCGGTACCAGGCCGCCCTCCTGGGCTTCCTTCATCTTGTTGAACATGGCGTCGTAGCTGCCCGATTCCATGGCCTTCTTGTACACCTGCTCGACGCTGGCGCTGTCACCGGCACTGGCCTTGACCGCCTGGCCGCTGCGTACCATGCGGTTCTGCTTGGCCTTGCTGGCGGCGCGCTTGGCGCGTTTCTGTTGCTTGGTAGGGGTGGCCATGGGGTGAATCCTTGGGGGGCGGAAATTGCGCGTATTGAAGCGCAGCTGCCTCGGCGTTTCAACTCGCCAGTGGAGCCGGCTCATCCTCTTCGAACCCGCGCGATGCCTTGCCGACCAGCAGCGCATCCGGGGCGTGGGCCACGCTGTGGTCCTTGCCCGGGTAGTCCAGCGAATGCAGGAAGTGGCGGATGCAGTTGATCCGCGCGCGCTTCTTGTCATCGGACTTGATCACCGTCCACGGCGCATCGGCGGTGTCGGTGTGGAAGAACATCGCTTCCTTGGCCGCGGTGTAGTCTTCCCACTTGTCCAGCGACTTGATGTCGATGGGCGACAGCTTCCAGTGCTTGAGCGGGTCGTCACGGCGCGAAATGAAGCGGCGCAGTTGCTCTTCACGGTTTACCGAGAACCAGTACTTGAACAGCAAGATGCCGCTGTTGCACAGCATACGCTCCAGGTCCGGGGCTTGGCGCATGAACTCCAGGTACTGCAGCGGCGTGCAGAACTCCATCACCTTCTCGACCCCGGCGCGGTTGTACCAGGAGCGATCGAAGAACACCATTTCACCTGCGGTGGGTAGGTGCTGGATGTAACGCTGGAAATACCACTGGCCCTGTTCCTGTTCGGAGGGTTTCTCCAGGGCAACGATGCGTGCGCCGCGTGGGTTGAGGTGTTCCATGAAGCGCTTGATCGTGCCGCCCTTGCCTGCGGCATCGCGCCCTTCGAACAGGATCACCACGCGCTGGCCGGTTTCCTTCACCCAGCTTTGCACCTTCAGCAACTCGATCTGCAGCGCATGCTTGGCTTTTTCGTAGTCCTGGCGTCGCAGGCGGGTGCGGTAGGGGTAGCTCGCCGGCAGGCGCGCCGAGGTGCTGTCTTCGTTGCTGCCTTTGGGGGCGGTGGCCACTTCCAGTGCGGCGGGTTGCTGGCTGATGGTGGTGATCGTCGGTTCCGGCTTGCGCTGGCGTGGGCGCCGGGTGCGGACTGGATTGGTGGCGGGTTCGCTAGGGGCGGGGAGCAGGAGGGGAGATTCTTCGCTCATGGAGGTCCTTGCTGATCGATTCGGATGTCCGTCTCTGATTCTGAAGGTGGGCGAATGCTGGCTATTTGATGCTGGTCAATGAGCAGAAATTGTAGACAACAAAAAACCCGCACTGGGCGGGTTTCTTGTTGTCGCTTCGGGTAACTTTGCAACCACCAGAAGCTTGAAGGTGGTGCCCAGAGACGGAGTCGAACCGCCGACACGAGGATTTTCAATCCTCTGCTCTACCGACTGAGCTATCTGGGCGACGAGGTGAATTAAATAGATTTCCGGACCGCTCGTCAACGACTTTTTGAAAAAATTTTAAATTAATTCCGTCGCTTACGATTTTTGGGGTCATTCAGCCGGTGGAACGTAGCCTTCCGCCTGCGCGTATTCTTCGCCGGCGAAAAACTTGTCCATCTCGGCCTGGAGGAATTTGCGGTCCTCGGCGTTCATCATGTTCAGGCGCTTTTCGTTGATCAGCATGGTCTGGTGCTTCTGCCAGTCGGCCCAGGCCTTCTGCGAGATGTGTTCGAAGATGTCCTGGCCCTTGGCGCCTGGGTAGGGCGGGCGTTCCAGGCCTGGCAGTTCTTCTTGGTACTTGCGGCACATCACGGTGCGGGTCATCGGGCGTCTCCTGCAATCAGTTCGTCGGCCGCGCGTTTAAGCAGCTTTTTCACCGGGGCGGCAAGGCCAAGGCGCGGCGGGGTGGCGAGGTTATACCAGAGCCAGTCGGCCTCGGCCATGTGCTGGCCGACCGAGTCGACGCGCACCAGCCAGGGCTCGATGGCCAGCTGAAAGTGGCTGAATGTGTGGGTCAGGCCGTCCATGGCGCGGCTGTCAGCCAGGCGCAGGCCATGCTGGTAGGCCAGGTCATCGAGCTGGGTGATGTCGTCCAGTTCCGGCAGGCTCCACAACCCCCCCCACAGCCCGCTGGAGGGGCGGCGGTACAGCAGGATGGCGCCTTCGTGGTTGGCCAGCAGTGGCATGAGCGTGCGCCGCTGCGGCAGTGCCTTGCGCGGCTTGGGCTCGGGGTAGCGGGTTTCTTCACCGTGCAGGTGCGCTTCGCAGCCGCGCTGCAGCGGGCAGATCAGGCAGCTGGGCTTGCTGCGCGTGCACAGCGTGGCGCCCATGTCCATCATTGCCTGGGTGTAGTGGTTGGCGCGCTGGTGTGGGGTAAAGCGCTCGGCCGTGGCCCACAGCTGGTTGGCCACCTTGGGTTCGCCGGGGTAGCCCGCCTGGGCGGTGTAGCGGGCCAGTACGCGCTTGACGTTGCCGTCGAGGATCGGCGCGCGGATGCCCATGCTGATGCTGGCGATGGCGCCTGCGGTGGAACGACCGATGCCGGGCAGTTCGGTGAGCTGCTCGACACTGCGTGGGAATTCCCCGCCGTGTTGCTCGACGACGATCCTGGCGGCCTTTTGCAGGTTGCGTGCACGGGTGTAATAGCCCAGCCCCGTCCACAGGTGCAGCACTTCGTCCTCCGGCGCTTCGGCCAGGGCCTGCACGGTCGGCAGGGCCTGCATGAAGCGGTCGAAGTAGTTGAGCACGGTGCTGACCTGGGTCTGCTGCAACATGATTTCCGACACCCACACCCGGTACGGGGTGATGCCCTGTTGCCAGGGCAGATCGTGCCGGCCGTGCTCGTCATACCAATCCAGCACAGCGCTGGAGAACTGCTCGGGGCTCATCGCTTGAACAGCCCCTTGAGCGCGTCTTTCACTTCCGGGCTCACTTTGTCTCCGAGTTTTTCATCAAGCTTTTCGTCAATCTTGTCTTTCAGGCGGTTGCCGGCCAGCTTGGCCGCGACCTTGCCCAAGCCGTTCTGGTCCAGGCGACAGGCCTTGGCGCCAAGTTCCAGCGGGCCACGGCAGCGCAGCGGCACTTCAACGCCAACGTAGCGTTCGTTGACCTGGCAGGCTGGGTCCGGCATGGCGCGCTGGTCGCCTTCGACGATCACACCCACGTTGTAGTCCATGCCCAGCACCCGCAGGTCGAGGTCGCCGTTACCGTTCACGGTCAGGCCCGGGATGCGTGCCTTGAGGTCGGGGTTGCTGGCGACGCCATTGCGCACCACCAGGCTGCCGCGCAGCTCCTGGAACGGGGTGTCCTTGCCCCGTGGCTCGCCGCTCAGGGTCTTGCGGTTGAGCGTGGCGATGGCCTGGCACAGCTGCTGCTCCAGGTTGGCGTTGACCAGCACGCCATCGTTGATGGTGAAGTTTGCGCTGCCGTTAAGGGTGTCGACCAGTGCCTTCTGGCTGTTGCCGGTGGCGGTCAGATCACTGGTCAGGGTCAGCAGGCCCTTCACAGGGGGGGCCTGCTCCTTGCCTTCGGTCTTGATGAAGTGTTCCACCGGCACCCGCTGGATGTTGGTGTTCACACCCAGTTGCGGGACGGCAGGGCGTACGTCGACCGTGCCCTTGGCTTCGAAGGTGCCGTTGTACAGCTCGCCGCGCAGGGTTTGCAGGGTCAGCAGGCCGCCCTGGCCGATGGCTTTGAGCTGGGCGTCTTCGATCGGCAGTTTGTCCAGGGTCAGCGAACCGAAGGCCAGGTCGGCCTGCAGGTCCAGGGCCCGCAGGCGGTCGACGGGCAGCAACTTGTCGTCGCTCCAGGCCACTTGGGTCGGGGCATTTGGCAGTGGCGTGGTACCCGCACCGGCTACGGCGCTGGCCTCTTGCTGCTTTACCTCGGCCTGGCGTGCAGCGGTGGCGCCCTTGGCTTCTTCGCTCTTGGCGGGGAAGTAGCGGTCGGCGTCAAAGGCATCGCCCTTGAGCTGCAGGCGCAGGGCCTGCTTGGCGAAGTCTTCCACGGCCACGCGGCCGCTGAAGGTGCTGTCGTCCAGCTTCACGGCCAGGTCTTCCAGCGCCAGGCTGTTGGGCGTGCCCTGCAGGCGGGTGACCAGCTCCAGCTTGGCGAAGGCCGCCGGGTCGTTGGTAGCCGGCAGCGGGCGGCCAATGCTGTCGAGGAAGGTGCGCAGGTTGAACTGGGCGATGGAAAGGCCGCCGCTCAGTTGTGGCGCCTTGTCCAGGTCACGCAGGTTCAGCTCGCCCAGGGCGCGTAGCTGGTTGGCCGAGACTTTCAGGCCGTTCCAGGAGGCGACATTGGCAGCCAGGTCGACCAGCAGCTGGCCTTGGGCGGCGAATGTCACGGTCTTGCCGCCGGTGGGTTCACCCGAGGTTTCGCCCGAAAGGCGCATGTCTTCGAAGTTGTAGCGCTTGAGCTTGCGGTCGAAGCGCAGCTCGCCGGCCAGTTCGGTGCGGGCTTTGATGTTCGGCTCGCTGGCGCTGATGAAGGCGCTGGCCTTGAGCGGAATGTTGGCGCCTTCGTGGACCGGGCCCGTGCTTAGCTGGATGCTTTCGGCGCTATAGCTTTGGCCGGTCTTGGCATCGGTGTACTGCACGCGGGCGTTGTTCACGGTCAGGCTGTCGATGTCCAGCTTGACGGCACGCTCGTTGCCTTCGGCAGGTGCCGGCTTCTGATCAGCGGGTGCCTGAACGGTGGCATTGGCCTGTGCATCGGCTGGGGTGCCGTTTTGCGCAGGCAGCGGTTTGCCGATGTCTTCCCAGTTGCCGTGGCCGTGTTCGTCACGGGCCAGGGTCAGGTTCAGGCCCTCGACGCGTACGTCGCTCATCTGCACTTCGCGGCGCAGCAGCGGCAGCACACGCACGGACAGGCCGAGCATTTGCAGGTCGGCGAACGGTTCCTTGGGTTTGGCCAGGGTGGCAATGCTGGCCTCATGCAGCTCCAGGCCTAGCCACGGGAACAGGCTCCAGCCGATATCCCCGTCGAGTGTCAGTTCGACGTTAGCCTTGTCGCGTGCCAGCTGGCGAATCTCGTCTTTGTAGTCGTTGGGATCAAAGAGGTGGGTCAGGGCGAAGCCCAGCGCCACGATGATCAGCAGCAACCCGAGAAGCCCCAGTCCCAGGATTTTGCCGAACGCTTTCATGGGCGAGTCCTTGTAGTCCGTTAGTGAAATTCAGGCGGCAGAGTATAACGCCGCAGTGGTTGTCCCTGCGTATTCGACCAGAGATACAGGGCATTTCTTACGGTTACAGCAGATGGTACGGCTTTCCACAAGCAAAACATGACCGTTTCAGCCGGGCAAAAATTAACGATATCAGACTGCTTTCACGCTACTTGGCTCTGCTACCCTTGCGCCGCTTTGCGAGCACCCTCCCTATAAAAAGGATCAGATCCATGACCAGTACCGTCGCAACCGGCTCTGTGGCCAGTGCGCCTGGCTTCCTGTCGAAGGAACGCATCATCGCCCGCCCGGGCTTCAACCGCTGGCTGGTCCCGCCAGCCGCCTTGGCCATTCACCTGTGCATCGGCATGGCCTATGGTTTCTCGGTGTTCTGGTTGCCCCTTTCGCAAGCCCTCGGCATCACCGCTCCTGTCGCCTGTGCAGCGGACATGGGCTTCATGGCCCGTATGTTCAGCGCCGAATGCGACTGGCCGATCTCGATGCTGAGCTGGGTCTACACCCTGTTCTTTGTTTTCCTGGGGTGCTCGGCGGCCGTGCTGGGCGGCTGGCTGGAGCACGCCGGCCCGCGCAAGGCCGGCCTGGTCTCGGCGCTGTGCTGGTGCGGCGGCATGCTGATCTCGGCCATTGGCGTGAAAACCCACCAGCTGTGGCTGATGTGGCTGGGCTCCGGTGTAATCGGCGGTATCGGCCTGGGGCTGGGCTATATCTCCCCCGTGTCGACGCTGATCAAATGGTTCCCTGACAAACGCGGCATGGCCACCGGCATGGCGATCATGGGCTTTGGCGGCGGAGCCATGGTGGGTGCGCCACTGGCCACTGCGCTGATGGGGCACTTTGGCAATGAGCACGAAGTGGGCGTATGGCAGAGCTTCGTCGCCATGGCGGCGATCTACTTTGTGTTCATGACCGCTGGCGCCCTGGCGTACCGCGTGCCGCCGACTGGCTGGAAGCCCGAAGGCTGGGTCGCTCCGGCCAAAAAAGCCGGCAATGCCATGGTCACCGACCGCCATGTGCACGTCAGCGTGGCCTGGAAAACCCCACAATTCGCCTTGATCTGGCTGGTGCTGTGCCTGAATGTGTCGGCCGGCATCGGCATTCTCGGCATGGCATCGCCACTGCTGCAGGAAGTGTTCGCGGGCAAGTTGCTGGGCAACGAGCTGACGTTCAGTGAGCTGAATGCCGCTCAGTTGGCGCAGATCGCCGCGATTGCTGCCGGCTTTACCGGTCTGTTGAGCCTGTTCAACATCGGCGGGCGGTTCTTCTGGGCGTCGTTCTCCGACTACATCGGCCGAAAGAACACCTACTTCGCCTTCTTCGCCCTGGGTGTGGGTCTGTACAGCCTGGTGCCGAACATGGGGCACCTGGGTAACGTTGCGCTGTTCGTGGCGGCGTTCTGCATCATCCTTTCAATGTATGGCGGTGGTTTTGCCACGGTGCCGGCCTACCTGGCCGACCTGTTCGGTACGCAGATGGTCGGCGCCATTCATGGTCGCCTGCTGACCGCCTGGGCGGCGGCGGGGGTATTGGGGCCTGTATTGATCACCTACCTGCGCGAATACCAACTGGCGGCAGGGGTTGAGCGTGCGGCGGCCTACGACATGACCCTGTACATCCTCGCCGGCCTGCTGGTGCTGGGCTTTATCTGCAACATGCTGGTGCGGCCGGTCGCCGACAAGCACTTCATGAGCGATGCCGAACTGGCTGCCGAGCGAGCGTTGAGCCATGACAAAGGGGCCGACGGTGCGCGTTCGCTGGAGTGGAAAGCCGCACCGGGCAGCCTGCCGCTGGTGCTGCTGGCCTGGGCGGTGGTGGTTGTGCCGTTGGCCTGGGGGGTGTGGGTAACCTTGCAGAAAACTGCGGCGCTGTTTCACTGATCCCGGACATCGGGGTTGCAACGCAGCCCCGATTACTGGCTTGTATAGACTTGTAGCAGCATCCAGCCCTCGTAATTCCACGTTTTGCCATATGTCATCCGCGTTTCAAGCTGGCGCGTTCTGGGCCTATAATGGAGCCCTTTTCGCCCAATGATTTTGCGGAGCTGGTGATGGTCGAACGTAAGGCTTCCGTCGAGCGCAATACCCTGGAAACCCAGGTCAAGTGCTCGATCAACCTCGATGGCAGTGGCAAGGCCCGATTCGATATCGGCGTGCCTTTCCTTGAACACATGCTGGACCAGATCGCCCGCCATGGGCTGATCGATCTGGATATCGAGTGCAAGGGTGACACGCATATCGACGATCACCATACCGTCGAAGACGTCGGTATTACCCTGGGCATGGCATTCGCACAGGCCATCGGTGACAAGAAAGGCATCTTCCGCTACGGCCACGCCTACGTGCCGCTGGACGAAGCACTGTCGCGCGTGGTCATCGACTTCTCCGGCCGCCCAGGCCTGCAGATGCACGTACCTTACACCCGCGCCAGCGTCGGCGGCTTCGATGTCGACCTGTTCCAGGAGTTCTTCCAGGGCTTCGTCAACCACGCCCTGGTCACCCTGCACATCGACAACCTGCGTGGCCACAACACCCACCACCAGATCGAAACCGTGTTCAAGGCTTTCGGCCGCGCGTTGCGCATGGCCGTGACCCTCGACGAGCGCATGGCCGGGCAAATGCCGTCGACCAAAGGGTGCCTGTAAATGCAGACGGTAGCCGTAATCGACTATGGCATGGGCAACCTGCACTCGGTGGCCAAGGCGCTTGAGCACGTCGGCGCCGGCAAGGTGCTGGTCACCAGCGACGCTGCGGTCATCCGTGAAGCTGACCGCGTGGTGTTCCCGGGTGTAGGCGCGATCCGCGACTGCATGGCCGAAATCCGCCGCCTGGGCTTCGACAGCCTGGTGCGTGAAGTGAGCCAGGACCGTCCGTTCCTCGGTATCTGCGTCGGTATGCAGGCATTGCTTGAGCACAGCGAAGAGAACGACGGTGTCGACTGCATCGGCCTGTTCCCTGGCCAGGTGCGCTTCTTCGGCAAAGACCTGAAAGAAGACGGCGAACACCTGAAGGTGCCGCACATGGGCTGGAACGAAGTGGGCCAGACCATCGATCACCCGCTGTGGCACGACATCCCCGACCGCGCGCGCTTCTACTTCGTGCACAGCTACTACATCAATGCCGGCAAGCCGGGCCAGGTGGTCGGTCGTGGCCATTACGGTGTCGATTTCGCCGCTGCGCTGGCCGATGGCTCGCGCTTTGCCGTGCAGTTCCACCCGGAGAAGAGCCATACCCATGGCCTGCAGTTGCTGCAGAACTTCGTCGCCTGGGACGGGCGCTGGTAAATGAGCAGGTCGAAGACCAAGGCCCCGGTCATTACCCTGGCCCCCGAGCAGGAGCGCGATGCGCTCGACACCCTCAAGCGCTTCCTCGAAGACCGTTTCGAGCTGCAGCTGGGGTCGTTCGAGGTGGCCGAGGTCCTCGAGCTGTTCAGCAAAGAAATTGCACCCCATTACTACAACAGGGCGATTGCCGATGTTCAGCTGCACCTCAAGGAGCGGTTCGAGAGCATCGAAAGTGATCTGTGGGCGCTCGAAAAGCCCTGAAACCCCAAGAACAGACAGGTTCCCAAGATGCTGATTATCCCCGCTATCGATCTGAAGGACGGTGCCTGCGTGCGCCTGCGCCAGGGCCGCATGGAAGACTCCACGGTATTTTCCGACGACCCGGTGAGCATGGCCGCCAAGTGGGTCGAGGGTGGCTGCCGCCGCCTGCACCTGGTCGACCTCAACGGCGCCTTCGAAGGCCAGCCGGTCAACGGTGAAGTGGTCACGGCCATCGCCAAGCGCTACCCGACCCTGCCGATCCAGATCGGCGGCGGCATCCGCTCGCTGGAAACCATCGAGCACTACGTCAAGGCTGGCGTCAGCTACGTCATCATCGGCACCAAGGCGGTCAAAGAGCCTGAGTTCGTGGCCGAAGCGTGCAAGGCCTTCCCGGGCAAGGTCATTGTTGGCCTGGATGCCAAAGACGGCTTCGTTGCCACCGATGGCTGGGCCGAAGTCAGCGCGGTACAGGTTATCGACCTGGCCAAGCGTTTCGAGGCGGATGGCGTGTCGTCGATCGTCTACACCGACATCGCCAAGGACGGGATGATGCAGGGCTGCAACGTGCCGTTCACCAAGGCACTGGCCGAAGCCACCCGCATTCCGGTAATCGCCTCGGGCGGCATCCACAACCTGGGGGACATCAAGGCCCTGCTGGACGCCAAGGCCCCCGGCATTATCGGCGCCATCACCGGCCGTGCCATCTACGAAGGCACCCTCGATGTCGCCGAGGCTCAGGCCTTCTGCGACAACTACCAAGGCTGAGGACTGAACCATGGCACTGGCCAAGCGCATCATCCCTTGCCTGGACGTGGACAACGGCCGGGTGGTCAAGGGCGTCAAGTTCGAGAACATCCGTGATGCCGGCGACCCGGTGGAAATCGCCCGTCGCTACGACGAGCAGGGTGCCGACGAAATCACCTTCCTCGACATCACCGCCAGCGTCGATGGCCGCGACACCACCTTGCATACCGTCGAGCGCATGGCCAGCCAGGTGTTCATACCGCTGACCGTGGGCGGTGGCGTGCGCACCGTACAGGACATCCGCAACCTGCTCAATGCCGGTGCCGACAAGGTATCGATCAACACGGCGGCGGTGTTCAACCCGGAGTTCGTGGGCGAGGCGGCGGACCGTTTCGGTTCGCAGTGCATCGTTGTCGCGATCGACGCGAAGAAGGTGTCCGGGCCGGGTGAAGCACCGCGCTGGGAAATCTTCACCCACGGCGGGCGCAAGCCGACCGGGCTGGATGCAGTCGAGTGGGCGAAGAAGATGGAAGGCCTGGGGGCTGGCGAGATCCTGCTGACCAGCATGGACCAGGACGGCATGAAGAACGGCTTTGACCTGGGCGTTACCCGTGCCATCAGCGATGCGCTGGGTATTCCGGTGATTGCTTCGGGTGGTGTGGGTAACCTGCAGCACCTGGCGGACGGCATTCTGGAAGGGCATGCCAGTGCGGTGCTGGCGGCCAGTATCTTCCACTTTGGCGAGTACACGGTGCCTGAGGCCAAGGCTTATATGGCTTCGCGCGGCATCGTCGTTCGCTGATCCAGTGATTGGGGCCGCAACGCGGCCCCAATTGCATCACCCGTGATTCTTGCCGAGTAAAGCGTGGTAAAGCTCGGTATCCCCAAGAATCCCGACCACCCGGTCGTTATCCTGCAACACCAGCTTGTTGCCCGTCTGATAACGAATCTGCAGCGCCTCGCGCATGCCGATGTCGGCGTGCACCACGGTAGGCCTGCGCTGCAGTAGCTCCACATCCTGCCCCGGTGCCCAGTTCTGCATGTCCAGCCCGTTCTGGCCCTGGCGTGCACGCTTCAGCGCGCCACCTTCGCCCAGGTCCAGCCACGAATCGATACCCGGGTCCAGGCACACCGAGCCGTTCACCCGCTTGCAGTCGTCCAGGCTGCGCATCAGGCTGCGGCCACACAGCACGTTCAGCGGGTTGGTGTGGGCAACGAAGGTGCGCACGTACTCGTCGGCCGGGTTGAGCACGATTTCTTCCGGCTTGCTGTACTGGATGATCCGCCCGTCTTTCATGATGGCGATGCGGGTGCCCAGCTTCAGCGCTTCGTCCAGGTCGTGGCTGACGAATACGATGGTCTTGTTCAGCTTGCTCTGCAGGGTCAGCAGTTCGTCCTGCAGGCCTTGGCGGATCAGCGGGTCGAGGGCCGAGAACGGTTCGTCCATCAGCAGGATGTCGGCATCCATCGCCAGCGCCCGGGCCAGGCCCACACGCTGCTGCATGCCGCCAGACAACTCGTCCGGCTTCTTGTTGCGCCATTGGGTCAGGCCCACCAGCTCCAGCTTCTCGTCGACCAGCTTGCGCCGTTCCTTTTCCGGGCGGCCCTGCATTTCCAGGCCAAAGCTGATGTTCTCGCGCACCGTCAGCCAGGGCATCAGGGCGAATTTCTGGAACACCATGGCAATGCGCTTGGTGCGCATCATCTTCAGTTCGGCCGGGGTGCAGTGGGCAATGTCGATGTGCTTGCCTTCGTGCTCGACAAACAGCTTGCCGCGGCTGACGGTGTTCAGGCCGTTGATGCAGCGCAGCAGGCTCGACTTGCCCGAACCGGACAGGCCCATCAGCACGCAGATCTCACCCTTGTTGATGTCCAGGTTGGCCTTTTCGACGCCCACCACCAGGCCGGTCTGCTTGAGGATCTGCTCGCGGGTCTTGCCCTGGTCCAGCAGCGACAGCGCTTCGCGTGGCTTGTTGGAAAAGATGACGTCGACGTCTTCGAAACGAATGATGCTCATGCCTCACCCCTTACCGGCAGTTCCGGTTGCTTGCAGATACGGTCGAGCATGATCGCCAGCAGCACGATCGCCAGGCCCGCTTCGAAGCCCAGGGAGATATCGGCGGTGTTCAGTGCGTTGACCACAGGTTTGCCCAAGCCGTCCGCGCCGACCAGGGCGGCAATCACCACCATCGACAGCGACAGCATGATGCACTGGGTGACGCCGGCAGCGATGCTTGGCATGGCGTGCGGCAGTTCGATACGGGTGAGCAACTGGCGGCGCGAGCAGCCGAACGCTTTACCCGCGTCCATCAGCTCTTGCGGCACGTCGCAGATGCCCAGGTAGGTCAGGCGAATAGGCGCGGCGATGGCGAACACCACGGTAGAGATCAGCCCCGGCACCACGCCCAGGCCGAACAGGGTCAGGGTAGGGATCAGGTAAACGAAGGTCGGCACCGTCTGCATCAGGTCCAGCACCGGGCGCATGGCGGTATAGAACATCGGTTTGTGCGCGGCAAGGATGCCCAGCGGCACGCCGATCACCACGCACACCACCGTGGCGAACGTGACTTGCGCCAAGGTTTCCATGGTTTCCTGCCAGTAACCCAGGTTGAGGATCAGCAGGAACGACAGGGCAACGAACACGGTCAGCGCCCATTTGCGCTGGATCAGGTGCGCCAGGGCGGCGAACAGGGCGATGAGTACGAATGGGTTGAACCAGGTCAGGGCACTGGTGACGCCATGGATCATGAATTCCAGGCCTTGGGCGATAGCATCGAAATAGTTGGCGCCGTTCTGGGTCAACCACTCGACAAATGAGGCGATGTACTGCCCCAGGGGTATTTTCTGATCGATAAGCATGATAGCGAGCTTCCACCTGCATAGATTGAAATCAACCCGGGGCAGGCACGGTCCTGCCCCGAGGTAGCGCTATTGCGAAGTACGTTATTGCGCGAGCTTGGCCTTGGCTGCCTCAAGGCCCGGTTTGCCATCCACGGTGGTTACGCCGGCCAGCCAGGCATCCAGCTTGCCCGGGTTGTCCTTGAGCCATTTCCTGGCGGCGGCATCGGGTTTCATCTTGTCGTCCAGGACATAGCCCATCATGGTGCTTTCATCCTTGAGCTCGAACGACAGGTTCTTCAACAGCTGGCCGACGTTGCTGCACTCCTGCGCATAGCCCTTGCGGGTGTTGGTCAACACGGTCGCCTTGCCGAAGTCGGGGCCGAAGAACTCGTCCCCGCCGGTCAGGTACTGCATCTTGAAGCGGGTGTTCATCGGGTGTGGTTCCCAGCCCAGGAACACCAGCGCCTCGCCGCGCTTCTGTGCGCGGTCGACCTGCGACAGCATGCCGGCCTCGCTCGACTGCACGATCTTGAAACCGGCGTCCTTCAGGCCGAAGGCGTTCTTGTCGATCATGCTCTGGATGGTGCGGTTGCCATCGTTGCCGGGCTCGATGCCGTAGATCTTGCCGTCCAGTTCCTTCTTGAACTTGGCAATGTCGCTGAAATCCTTCAGCCCCTTGTCGTACAGCGCCTGGGGTACCGCCAGGGTGTACTTGGCGTTTTCCAGGTTGGCGCGCACGGTTTCTACTGTGCCAGCGTCGCGGTACTGCTTGATGTCGTTCTCCATGGTCGGCATCCAGTTGCCGAGAAACACGTCCAGGTCCTTGCCGGTGGCCAGCGACTTGTAGGTCACCGGTACCGAGATCATGGTGGTGTGGGTCTTGTAACCCAGTGCTTCAAGCACAACGCTGGTGGTGGCGGTCGTGACCGTGATGTCGGTCCAGCCGACATCGGAGAAACGTACCGTCCGGCACTGTTCGGGCTCGGCGGCCTGGGCCAGCAACGGTGCGGACAGCAACGCAACCAGCAACAGCGAGGGTGAACCTTTCATGGATGGACTCCTGTGATTTTGTCTTCGGGTTCGCGTGGGTCGCCGGGCTTTCTCAGGGTCCGGTCGACCAGGCCTGCAGAGGGCAGGATGCGTGGCCGTGCTTTACGAGTCGCTTTCGATAATCCTCCAGCGCCGGGCAATCGCCTACTGGTGGGGTCGTAACCAGTACGGAACGGGTCGTATCCAGTATGGGCGATGTCGCTTATGGATTTTTCCACCCCCTCAGCCGCATTTTTACGTCACCAGGCCGCCGGAAAACGGCGAGGTGAGCGCTGCTCTCCCTGTAAAAAACGCGCGGCGCTGCTGGACAAAAGTACGTCGGTTGCAGACGGCGAGGGTGGCGGTAAAAGCCCGATGATGCTGGCATTCAAGGCGGCCCGCTGTTTGAGCCTAGCAGCTGCCCCGCCCTGCGCATGGCGCGCAGAGACAAGCCCATCAAGAGGTGATTCGACAATGGCCATCAGCGTGTTCGACCTGTTCAAGATCGGTGTCGGGCCTTCCAGCTCCCACACCGTCGGCCCCATGCGTGCTGGCGCCCTGTTCGTCCAGGGCCTGCGCGAGCGCGGCGAGCTGGAGCGTGTCAAGCGGATCGAAGTGCGCCTGTACGGCTCGCTGTCGGCCACCGGTATCGGGCATGGCACCGACAACGCCACCATCATGGGCCTGATGGGCGAATGGCCTGACGCCATCGACCCCACCCAGATCGTGCCGCGTATCGCCGACCTGCGTGAAACCAACACCCTGCAGCTTGATAGCCGCCTGCCCATCGAGTTTGTCTGGGCTCGCGACATGCTGCTGCTGGACGAGAACCTGCCGTACCACCCCAACGCCATGACCTTGATTGCCGAAGGCGAGCAGGGCGAGCTGCACCGCGATACCTATTACTCGGTGGGTGGCGGCTTCGTGGTCGATGCCGCCCAGGCCGCCAGTGGCGTGCTGGACGCCGACCAGACGGTGCTGCCGTACGATTTCAACAGCGCCGCCGAGCTGCTGCGCCTGTGCAAGCAAAACGACCTCAGCGTGTCGCAATTGATGATGGCCAACGAGAAGGTCTGGCGCAGTGAGGAAGAGATCCGTGCCGGCCTGCACAAGCTCTGGGAAGCCATGCAGGAATGTGTCAACAACGGCCTCAAATACGAAGGCACGCTGCCCGGCGGGCTGAACGTGCGCCGCCGCGCCGCCAAGCTGCACCGCAGCCTGCAGGAAGTCGGCAAGCCCAATGTGATCGGCTCGACCATGAGCGCCATGGAGTGGGTCAACCTGTTCGCTCTGGCGGTCAATGAAGAAAACGCCGCCGGCGGGCGCATGGTCACCGCACCTACCAATGGCGCGGCCGGCATTATCCCGGCAGTGTTGCATTACTACATGCGCTTCAGCGACGCGGTAAACGAGTCCAACGTGGTGGAGTACTTCCTCGCGGCGGCCGCTGTGGGCATCTTGTGCAAGAAGAACGCGTCGATTTCCGGTGCCGAAGTCGGTTGCCAGGGCGAGGTTGGCTCCGCTTGCGCCATGGCCGCTGCTGGCTTGGCCGAAGTGCTTGGCGCCACCCCGCCACAGGTGGAAAACGCCGCTGAAATCGCCCTGGAGCACAACCTTGGCCTGACCTGCGACCCGGTCGGCGGGTTGGTACAGGTGCCGTGCATCGAGCGCAACGCGATTGCGGCGGTAAAAGCCATCAACGCGGTGCAGATGGCCCTGCGCGGTGACGGCGAACACTTCATCTCCCTCGACCAGGTGATCCGCACCATGCGTGATACCGGGGCCGACATGCACGACAAGTACAAAGAGACCTCGCGCGGTGGCCTGGCGGTCAGCGCCATCGAATGCTGATTGCTTGATCCGCCCTCAGGGGGCTCTTCGCGGGCACGCCAGCTCCTACAGGAATTGCACAGTTCCTGAGGGAGCTGGCGTGCCCGCGAAGAGGCCCTTGAGGCTGATACAGGTGCAACTTGATCACCTATGCTCCCTAATGGTGCAAGCGGCGCATACCGATCGTCGGGTGTCGTTATCAGTGCCTGGATTGTCGGTGACACTCAAGAGTGTCGTTTCTGGGCAACTTACACTGCGCGTGTCACCAAACTGCTCAGCCGTTACACGCACGGCGCCTAGCACGCCCATTTGCGAACACCCAGCCAACTCGACCAAAGCACCTGATTTGCCGAACAAAGGCGTCGTTTTCAGGTTTTTTTGGACAGCCGTTCAATTTCAGGCACGGCGTTTGCGTTGAGATTGGCAACCAAGCCCCAGCACATGAACCGGGGCCATAACAAGAAATCAGTGCCCGCCTGAGGCACACCCTGCATTTGTGTGAGGAGAAATCGCGATGACGTCGTACACCTCCGGGAACCCAACCCAGAACCGCACAACACCCCAGTCCATCGGGTTTCTTCTATTGGACAATTTCACCCTGATTTCCCTGGCATCAGCCGTTGAGCCGCTGCGTATGGCCAACCAGCTGTCCGGCCGCGAGCTTTACCGCTGGCATACCCTGACCGTCGACGGCGGCCAGGTGTGGGCCAGCGATGGCTTGCAGATCACTCCGGATGCTGCAATCAACAATGCACCGCCCATCGACACCGTGATTGTCTGCGGGGGGGTTGGTATTCAGCGTTCGGTCACCCGTGAGCACGTTACCTGGCTGCAAGCTCAGGCTCGCCAGTCGCGCCGTCTTGGTGCGGTGTGCACCGGCAGCTGGGCACTGGCCTGTGCCGGTCTGCTCGACGGCTTCGATTGCAGCGTGCACTGGGAGTGCCTGGCGGCAATGCAGGAAGCCTTCCCACGGGTGAACATGAGCACCCGCCTGTTCACCCTCGACCGCAACCGCTTCACCAGCTCTGGCGGTACCGCGCCGCTGGACATGATGTTGCACCTGATCAGCCGCGACCATGGCCGTGAACTGTCGGCGGCGATTTCCGAGATGTTCGTCTACGAGCGCATCCGCAACGAACAGGATCATCAGCGCGTGCCGCTCAAGCACATGCTCGGCACCAATCAGCCGAAGCTGCAGGAAATCGTCGCGCTCATGGAGGCCAACCTCGAAGAGCCGATCGACCTGGACGAACTGGCGGTATACGTGTCGGTTTCGCGTCGGCAGCTTGAGCGGTTGTTCCAGAAGTACCTGCATTGCTCGCCATCGCGCTACTACCTGAAACTGCGCCTGATTCGTGCACGGCAGTTGCTCAAGCAAACGCCGATGTCGATCATCGAGGTGGCGTCGGTATGCGGGTTTGTGTCCACGCCACACTTCTCCAAGTGCTACCGCGAGTACTTCGGCATTCCGCCGCGTGACGAGCGTGTGGGCTCCAACACTGCGCAGCAGGTGGCGATGATGCCGATCCCGCAGGCCATGACCCTGTCGCCGCACAGTGGGCCTATGGCCGCTCTGAGCCAGGCGCGCAACGAGTCGACGTTTGCCAGTGTAAGGCTCTGAAACAGCGCGGGCCCCTTCGCAGGCAAGCCCGCTCCCACAGGTATCGCACCGCTTTTGAATCCGGTGCAGTACCTGTGGGAGCGGGCTTGACCGCGAAGAGGCCAGTACAGGAAAAATCAGTTAAGCGCGTTTGTTGAATTGCGCCAGCGCGGGTAACAGCTGTTTGTCGATCGCCTGGCGTACCGCCGGCAGGATGGTCGCGCTACCTGTATACATCTGCTCCACCATCCCCTTCAGCGCCCGCGCATTAGGCTCGGTCAGCCCTCGCACCACGGCTTCGCAAGCCTGTTCGGCACTGGCCCCGGCCGGAATCTCGAACCCGCGCGCGCGCAGGTGGCCGGCGAGGTCGTCCTGATCAATCAAATCCGCATGCATCATGGCTGTTGTCCCTTTTATCGCTAAGAGAGTGCTGCTGTGATTTACGACTGATTCTGTGTCTACAGCGACACGCCCGCAACACCAGATTGCCGCCATGACTGCTTTGGCTAAGAACAGGTCGTTTACGGCTAAATCCCCTAACTAGCAAGTCCGCACACTGCAGCCATTCACGGTACCAGAGGGTTTGGTCACCCTCACTCATGCACAGTGGATGTTGCTCGCTCTTGGCCCCGCTGGCTCACGGCTTTGCGGGGTTTTTTTATGCTCTACACCGAATAACTAGCATTTTTGATAGCTGACGTGATACGCGCGCTCTGTTCTTCTACGCCCTGTGGATTTCCATAGGAGCGATCAGTGTGAAAAAAATTAACTGGATGAATGTATTCGCGATTGTGGGCTTGACGCTGTTGTCAGCCTGCTCTTCCTCGACAGGGCCTGTCAGCACAACGGTCAGCACTGCCGCCCAACTCTTTAGCCTCCAACCAACCCAAGACCGCGCGACGCTTCAGCAGACGGCGCAGGGTTATCTCGCGACGCTGCTGGCTGATCCGGCCAACGCAGAAGTCACGTTTATTAAAATGGATCCCGCAGTGGTCAGTAAGCAGATGCAGGTCTTGGCGGTGACATTGCCCGATGGAAAAACGGCGCAGTTTCATCTTCGCGAATACAACACCATCACTCCGGGAATCGAAGGCTGGGTGGGTTACAAACCATCGGCCTGGAAACAGACCCATGCATCGTCCGCTTCGGAAATCGACAGTGACCCATTTTTCTATCTTTCGCTCGCGCGTAGCGGAGAAAATATTGTGGGCAGTGTGGTGGTCGAAGGGCAGACCTACCGGGTGCAGACCCTCAGCCCTGGGCAGTATGTTTTAATTAAAATCGACGAGTCTAAATTGCCCCCCGATGGGGCGCCTGTTCAGTCCGCTAAAGCAGTTGCGTCTGATCTTCCGACAGCGACGACGTCGCACGCAGCGAGTAGTGTTATTCGTTTGCTCTTCGTGACAACGAACCAGGTAAGGGCCCAGCGACCTCTTAATAGACTCGAACTGGCAATTGCATTGAATGACGCGAATAGTCTCATGGCCAGCAGTGGTGTCGCCATTAGGTTTGAATTGGCAGGTATTTATGATGCCGATTATAATCAGCCGAGTGATTACTGGCAGCAAGCTGTGGACCTGATGAGTAATCAGCAGGTCATGCAGCAGCGGGATGCCCTACGGGCGGATATGGTCTCAATCTACTCTACTAATCCGGGGCTTTGCGGGCAGGCTAGACTCACCGCGAAAAAGTCAGATGCTTTTTCAATTATCAGTTGCCCCAACGCTTTGGGGCATGAGTTAGGACACAATTTAGGGGCTATGCACCATCATAGCGAACCAGCAAATGTCCCTGATTACGCGTACGGTTACAAAGATGAAGTTGGTAAATTTCATACCCAAATGACAACTCCCTTTGGTGCTGTGCACTACTTCTCCAATCCTCGACTTAGCTACCAGGGGCGCCCTCTAGGGGACGTCGATTTCAGTGATGTCGCTCGTCGCTTCAACGAACGCAGAGAAACAGTAGCGGCGTTCTATCCTGACCCACAACCAAAACTGATTTTGACACTTCGCGGTCAGAATCGCAGTTGTACCATTGACTTGTCTCTTGGAGCCAATGTGCAATTGTCCTGGTATCTACAATGTAAAGATCCCCAGCCTTTCAACCCGGAATCCGCAGTCGTCTCAGGTTTATACGGCGCAAACACTCAGCGCAAGCTGTGTTTCGCGAATACGCTGTACACGACTAACAGTTGTTATTCCGGATTTCACAACGGAAGTGAATTTACTATCAAGAATATCCATCAGGGCACCGGTCGCCCTAATACTCTGGAGTTCAGCCGTCGTCTAATGGGGGCGGTGACGAGGATCACTTACGATTGAATAGAGGCATGATCTTGTCGACGAGCCAAGTGGTACGGCCTGATAGTGATTCACCACTTGGCCCGGGCTGATCAGCCGGGTAGCCCAATGACCCGTCCTGTATGCTCGGGTTTCTTCCAATCCTGACTCTGTGCAAGCAGTGCTTGCAGTGCTTGCACAGTAGGTTCCCCGAGCGGAGCAGACTTCGGCCCTGTCAGGTCCACATGCAGGAGCATCTGCTCGCTCGCCGCCAACGCGTCATCGAACCCCGCCCTATGCAGGCTGTGATACAGGTGCACGCGCTTGCCATCAAAGCCGATGATCTGCGTCTGCACCCACACCTCAGTGCCGAGCTTCACCTCGTGCAGGTAGTTGATGTGCGCTTCGAGGGTGAACAGTGAATGCCCGCTCTGCCCACGGCTGTCGGCATCCAGGCCGATGCGCTCCATTAGCGCATCCGTGGCATAACTGAAAATCAGCAGGTAGAAGGCATCGCGCAGATGCCCGTTGTAGTCCACCCAGTCCTCCTGGACTGGGGTGCGGTAGGTGATCAGTGCGGGCATTGCAGTCTCCTCAATCGCCAAAGGCCATGCCGTGGTTGGCTTTGCTGGTCTTCACCGCTTCCAGTACGGCCAGCAGGGTGTCATCACGATAGCGCTCCAGCGCGGCGATGCTGCGTTCGCCCAGTTGCGCCGAGGTGCCGTTCACCACATCGTCGATCAGTTTGTCGGTCAGCTCCGGTGCCGGCAGGTAGGTCCAGGGCAGTTTCAGGGCTGGGCCGAATTGCGACATGAAGTGGCGCATGCCGGCGTCGCCACCGGCCAGGGTGTAGGTGAGGAAGGTGCCCATGAACGACCAGCGCAGGCCGGCGCCAAAGCGGATGGCATCGTCGATCTCGCCGGTGGTCGCCACACCGTCGTTGACCAGGTGCAGGGCCTCGCGCCACAGCGCTTCGAGCAGGCGGTCGGCGATGAAGCCGGGGACTTCCTTGCGCACATGCAGCGGGCGCATGCCGAGTGCTGTGTAGATGGTTTTTGCGGCTTCGACCGCTTCAGGCGAAGTCCGGTTGCCGCCGACGATCTCTACCAGCGGCAGCAGGTACACCGGGTTGAACGGGTGGCCTACCACGCAGCGTTCGGGGTGGGTGGCAGACTCGTAGAACTCGCTGGGCAGCAGGCCTGAAGTACTGGAGCCAATGATGGCCTCAGGTTTTGCAGCAGCGCTGATCTTCGCGTGCAGGTCGAGCTTGAGGTCCAGCCGCTCTGGCGCGCTTTCCTGGATGAAATCGGCGTCGCGTACGCATTCTTCGATAGTGGCGACGAACTTCAGGCGGTCTTGCGACGCCCCTGCCGCCAGGCCCTGCTTCTCAAGCGCTGGCCAGGCATTTGCAATACGCTTGCGCAGTGCCTGCTCGGCGCCAGGCGCCGGGTCCCAGGCGACCACGTCCAGGCCGTGGGCGAGGGCGCGGGCGACCCAGCCGCTGCCGATCACGCCGCTACCCAGGGCGGCGAATGTCTTGATCTCGGTAATGAAGGTCATGTTGGTCTCCTGAAAGGATCAGCGGCGCTTGAGGTTCATTTTTTCCCGGCCCTCGGCCGGGGTCAGTACGCGGGCGCCGAGGCGCGAGATGATCTCCACCGCGCGCTCGACCAGTTGGCCATTGCTGGCCAGCACACCACGGTCCAGGTACAGGTTGTCTTCCAGGCCCACGCGTACGTTGCCGCCGAGCAGCACGGCTTGCGCCGCCATTGGCATCTGCATGCGGCCGATGCCGAAACCGGCCCAGGTAACGTTGGCGGGCAGGTTGTCGACCATGGCTTTCATGGTGGTAGTGTCGGCCGGCGCGCCCCACGGGATGCCGAGGCACAGCTGGAACAGGGGGTCTTCAAGCAGGCCTTCTTTCATCATCTGCTTGGCGAACCACAGGTGGCCGGTGTCGAAGATTTCCAGTTCGGCTTTCACGCCCAGTTCGGTGATGCGTTTTGCGCCAGCGCGCAGTTGCGCCGGGGTGGAAACGTAGATCGAGTTGCCGTCGCCGAAGTTGAGCGTGCCGCAGTCGAGGGTGCAGATTTCCGGCAGCAGGGCTTCGACGTGGGCCAGGCGTTCCAGTGGGCCGATCAGGTCGGTGCCTTGGCCGAACTCCAGCGGCGTTTCACCGGGGCCGATTTCCAGGTCGCCACCCATGCCGGCGGTAAGGTTGACGATGATGTCTACGTCGGCTTCGCGGATGCGTTCCATGACTTCGCGGTACAGCGCCACGTCGCGGCTGAAACGGCCGGTTTGCGGGTCGCGGACGTGGCAGTGGACGACGGTGGCACCGGCTTTGGCAGCCTCTACGGCGGCTTCGGCGATCTGTTTGGGGGTGACCGGGACCAGGTGGCTTTTCGAGGCGGTGTCGCCGGCGCCGGTGAGGGCGCAGGTGATGATGACGTTGTGGTTCATGGTGTGTTCCTTGTGTGGGCTTCAGGGCCTGATCGCGAGCAAGCTCGCTCCTACAGGGGGCCTGTTGGCCCCTGGCGTGTGCGAAACCTGTAGGAGCGAGCGTGCTCGCGATAGGGCCGAATCAGTTGGCGGTAAGCTTGAGGTTGTCTGCAGCCGGCTTGCCATCGAAGGTGGTCACACCTTCCAGCCAGCGAGCCTTGTCCTCGGGGTGGTCTTTCAGCCACTGGCGGGCCGACTCCAGCGCGTCCTTGTGGTCGAGCAGCGGCTGCATCATGCGGCTCTCGTCCTCGGCGCTGAAGTTCAGGTTGGCCAGCAAGCGGTGGGCGTTGGGGCAGCGTTCGGCGTAGTCCGGCGCGGTCACCGTCCATACCGTCGCGCGGCCTTCGTCCGGGCCGAGCGCACCCTGGCTATCACCCAGGTAGGCCATGTCGATGTTCACGTTCATCGGGTGCGGCGCCCAGCCGAAGAACACCACCGCCTCCTTGCGCCGCACGGCGCGGTCGACAGCGGCGAGCATGCCGGCCTCGCTGGACTCGACCAGCTGGAACTTGCCCAGGTCGAACTGGTTCTTGGTGATCATTGCCTTGATCTGGGTGTTGGCGCCGGAGCCCGGTTCGATGCCATAGATCTTGCCGCCCAGCTCTTTCTCGAACTTATGGATGTCGGCGAAGGTCTTCAAACCCTTGTCGTAGAGGTATTTCGGCACGGCCAGGGTGGCGCGGGCGTCTTCCAGGCTTGGCTTGTCCAGTACCTTGACCTGGTTGGCGTCGATGAACGGGGTGATGGTCTGGGTCATGATTGGGTTCCAGTAACCCAGGAACATGTCCAGGCGTTTGTCGCGGATGCCGGCGAAGATGATCTGCTGCGAGGCGCTGGTCTGTTTGGTCTGGTAACCCAGGCCGTCGAGCAGCACCTGGGCCATGGCGCTGGTGGCAATGACGTCGGTCCAGTTGACCACGCCCAGGCGGACGTTCTTGCAGGCCGCAGGTTCGGCGGCGTAAAGGGGGGAGGTGGCGATGCTGCTCAGGGCAAGGGTCAACAGGCTGCGGCGGATCAAGCTGTGCATGGTGGCTCTCCATCGGCAGTGCATATTGTTATGGGGTTTCGACCTCTCTGGGCCGTGTGAACACGCTACGCTGCTGAAGGGGTGAAAAATCGCACCCTGGCGACCAACATTTGCACGGAGGCGACCACCTTTGCCGTGGAGCATGCAATGCTGCAAAACTTTCATTTCCTGCTGTTACCCGGCTTTTCGGCCATGGGATTCATCAGTGCTCTGGAACCCCTGCGGGTGGCCAACCGCTTCAAGGGGCCGTTGTATCGCTGGCAGGTGTTGAGCCTGGATGGCGGCGCGGTTCAGGCGAGCAATGGCATGTCGGTGAATGCCGATGCAGCGTTGGCAGCGGGCGAGCCTGCCGGCATCATGCTGATCGTGGCAGGCTTCGACCCCCTGGCTTGCTATGGGCCGACACTACAGCAGGCGCTACGCCGCCTGGACCATGACGGGGTAACCCTGGGCGGTATTGATACCGGCGCCGTGGTGCTGGCTGAAGCCGGGCTGCTCGACGGTCACCGCGCCACCGTGCACTGGGAGGCGTTGGAGGCTTTCAAGGAAAACTATCCAAGCTTGCAGGCGACCCAGGAGTTGTTCGAGATCGACCGTCGGCGCATTACGTGTGCTGGCGGTACGGCCTCGATCGACCTGATGCTCGATCTGATTGCCCAGGCCCACGGCAGTGAGCTGGCAGTGCAGGTGTCGGAGCAGTTCGTGCTCGGGCGTATCCGTCAGCGACAGGACCACCAGCGCATGCAGATCGCCAGCCGCTATGGCATCAGCAACAAGAAGCTGGTGAAAGTGATTGGTGAAATGGAGCGCAACACCGAACAGCCGCTCAATACCCAGGTGCTGGCTGAGGCGGTGCAGGTGACCCGGCGGCAGCTGGAGCGGTTGTTTCGCGTGCACCTGGACGACACGCCAAGCGGGTTCTATCTGCGACTGCGGCTGGACAAGGCGCGGCAGTTGTTGCGCCAGACCGACATGAGTGTGCTGGAGGTGGGGGTGGCGTGCGGGTTCGAGTCTGCTTCGTACTTTACGCGCTGCTATCGGGCGCGGTACCAGCGTTGCCCGCGGGAGGACAGGTTGGCCAGGGCGGTGTGAATTTTGCCTGCACCGGCCTCTTCTCGGGTAAACCCGCGAAGAGGCCGGTGCAGGCTTACTGCTGACCAATGCTCTGCAAATACTCCGACCGGTCATCACTGCGCTGCGCCACGCAGGTGTCCCAAGCCGCCTGAAACGCCTTGCTCCCGGGCTTCTCGGCATAGGTCTCAACCTTGCAATCCGCATCGCGCAGCTGTGTCCACAGCTTCTCGGCCGCATCCATACGCCCGACCAGCGCGGTAGCCTGGTCGCCCTCATCGGCATATTGGTCGCGAATACGCTGGATCAAGTCATCGTAAGCGGACTTCAGCTCACGCTCGGCAGTCTGCTTGTTGAACGCAGCGCACGCGTAGGTCTGCTGGTCGGTCTCGACGTTGTCGCACGGGGTGCTTTCTTCCTCGCCGGCCTGGGCGCCCGATACGACAGCCAGCAGTACCAGCCATGCCAATGATTTCATCCGTTTTCTCCTCAACAGGCTGACGAATCGCAGGGATTCTCGCTCAGCCGAAGGCAAGGCGGTAGCTCTCTGACGAAATGTTCATAAAACGGCCAGAAACGTCGTTATCGAGACTGTCTCTCATCGCCACGCCGCATGCCAGAGGGCGTGTTGTCGCGCATTGACGCTTTCGGCAAACCCCCTGTCGTTTTTGCATCGGGGCGTCATTGGGCACAGGCATATGCTGGCCCCAAAGCGCCGGCAGAAGGTTTGGCGCAGCCCAACTCAATAAAAGGGGACAGCCTGATGAGCCCAGCCGAACTTCACGCCGACAGCATCGTCATCGACGGCCTGATCATTGCCAAGTGGAACCGCGAGCTGTTCGAAGACATGCGCAAAGGCGGGCTGACTGCGGCCAACTGCACGGTGTCGGTCTGGGAAGGCTTCAAGGCAACCGTCGACAACATCGCTGCCAGCCAGAAGCTGATCCGCGACAACAGCGACCTGGTGATGCCGGTGCGCACCACCGCCGACATCCGCAAGGCCAAGGAACTGGGCAAGACCGGCATCCTCTTCGGCTTCCAGAACGCCCATGCCTTCGAAGACCAGATCGCCTACGTGGATGTGTTCAAGCAGCTGGGCGTGGGCATCGTGCAGATGTGCTACAACACCCAGAACCTGGTGGGCACCGGTTGCTACGAGCGTGACGGCGGCCTGTCGGGCTTCGGCCGCGAGATCGTGGCGGAAATGAACCGCGTCGGCATCATGTGCGACCTGTCCCACGTGGGTTCCAAAACCTCTGAAGAAGTCATCCTCGAATCGAAAAAGCCCGTGTGCTACTCCCACTGCCTGCCCTCGGGCCTGAAGGAGCACCCGCGCAACAAGTCGGACGAAGAGCTGAAGTTCATCGCCGACCACGGCGGCTTCGTTGGCGTGACCATGTTCGCGCCGTTCCTGGCCAAGGGCATCGACTCCACCATCGACGACTATGCCGAAGCCATCGAGTACACCATGAACATCGTGGGTGAAGACGCCATCGGTATCGGTACCGACTTCACCCAAGGCCACGGCCAGGACTTCTTCGAGTACCTGACCCACGACAAGGGCTACGCCCGTCGCCTGACCAACTTCGGCAAGATCATCAACCCGCTCGGCATCCGCACTGTCGGCGAGTTCCCCAACCTCACCGAAACCCTGCTCAAACGCGGCCACTCCGAGCGCGTGGTACGCAAGATCATGGGCGAGAACTGGGTCAACGTCCTCAAGGACGTCTGGGGCGAGTAAGCCGCTCTCAAAGCCTGATAGCCCCTGCCAGCAACGCCGGGGCACCCACAAAAAATTTTATGGAGTTGAGTTTCCATGGCCAAGATCGCCCCGCAATTGCCAATCGAAGTCGACAGCGAGACCGGTGTCTGGACCAGCGACGCCTTGCCGATGCTGTACGTGCCGCGCCATTTCTTCGTCAACAACCACATGGGTATCGAAGAAGTGCTGGGCGCCGATGCCTATGCCGAAATCCTCTACAAGGCCGGCTACAAGTCCGCCTGGCACTGGTGTGAAAAAGAAGCTGAATGCCATGGCCTGGAAGGCGTGGCGGTGTTCGAGCACTACATGAAGCGCCTGAGCCAGCGTGGCTGGGGCCTGTTCGAAATCCAGGACATCGACCTGGATAAAGGCACCTGCAGTGTCAAGCTCAAGCACTCTGCGTTCGTGTACGTCTATGGCAAGTGCGGTCGCAAGGTCGACTACATGTTCACCGGCTGGTTCGCCGGCGCCATGGACCAGATTCTCGCTGCCCGCGGCAGCAAGATCCGCACCGTGGCCGAACAGGTCTACGGCGGGTCGGAAGAAGGCCACGAAGATGGCCTGTTCGTTACAAAGCCGTTGTAAGCCGGAGATAGCGTCATGGCATTCGAAGCAATGTTCCAGCCGATCCAGATCGGCAAACTGACCATCCGCAACCGCGTGCTCAGCACCGCGCACGCCGAGGTCTACGCCACTGACGGCGGCATGACGACCGACCGCTACGTGAAGTACTACGAAGAAAAGGCCAAGGGCGGCATCGGCCTGGCGATCTGCGGTGGTTCGTCCGTCGTGGCCATCGACAGCCCGCAGGAATGGTGGGCGTCGGTCAACCTGTCGACCGACCGCATCATCCCGCACTTCCAGAACCTGGCCGACGCCATGCACAAGCATGGCGCCAAGATCATGATCCAGATTACCCACATGGGCCGTCGCTCGCGTTGGGACGGCTTCAACTGGCCGACCCTGATGTCGCCGTCGGGTATCCGTGAACCCGTGCACCGCGCCACCTGCAAAACCATCGAGGTGGAAGAGATCTGGCGGGTGATCGGCAACTACGCGCAAGCGGCACGTCGCGCCAAAGAGGGCGGCCTGGACGGCGTGGAACTGTCGGCGGTGCACCAGCACATGATCGACCAGTTCTGGAGCCCACGGGTCAACAAGCGTACCGACGAATGGGGCGGCACCTTCGAAGGCCGCATGAAGTTCGGCCTGGAAGTGCTCAAAGCCGTGCGTGCCGAGGTCGGTGACGACTTCTGCGTGGGCATGCGTATCTGCGGTGACGAGTTCCACCCCGATGGCCTCAGCCACGAAGACATGAAGCAGATCGCCGCGTACTACGACGCCACCGGCATGCTCGACTTCATCGGCGTGGTCGGCTCGGGTTGCGACACCCACAACACCTTGGCCAACGTTATCCCCAACATGAGCTACCCGCCGGAGCCGTTCCTGCACCTGGCGGCCGGCATCAAGGAAGTGGTCAAGGTCCCGGTGCTGCACGCGCAGAATATCAAGGACCCGAACCAGGCAACGCGCATCCTTGAAGGCGGTTATGTGGACATGGTCGGCATGACCCGTGCGCACATGGCCGACCCGCACCTGATCGCCAAGATCAAGATGGGCCAGATTGACCAGATCAAGCAGTGCGTCGGTGCCAACTACTGCATCGACCGCCAGTACCAGGGACTGGATGTACTGTGCATCCAGAACGCCGCGACCTCCCGTGAATACATGGGCGTGCCGCACATCATCGAGAAAACCACCGGCGTGAAGCGCAAGGTGGTGGTGGTTGGCGCTGGCCCTGCCGGTATGGAAGCTGCCCGCGTAGCGGCCGAACGTGGCCACGACGTGACCCTGTTCGAGAAGAAAGACCAGATTGGCGGGCAGATCACCATCGCCGCCAAGGCACCGCAGCGTGACCAGATTGCCGGTATCACCCGCTGGTACCAGTTGGAGCTGGCGCGTTTGAAAGTCGACCTGCGCCTGGGCACCGCCGCTGACGTGGCCACCATCCAGGACCTGCGCCCGGACGTGATCGTGCTGGCAGTGGGCGGCCATTCGTTCCTGGAGCAGAACGAGCACTGGGGCGCCGCAGAAGGGCTGGTGGTCAGCAGCTGGGACGTGCTCGACGGCAAGGTTGCGCCGGGCAAGAACGTGCTGGTGTACGACACCATCTGCGAGTTCACCGGCATGTCGGTGGCCGACTTCATTGCGGACAAGGGCAGCCAGGTGGAAATCGTCACCGACGACATCAAGCCGGGCGTTGCCATGGGCGGTACTACGTTCCCGACCTACTACCGCAGCATGTACCCCAAAGAAGTGATCATGACCGGCGACATGATGCTGGAAAAGGTCTACCGCGAAGGCGACAAGCTGGTGGCGGTGCTGGAGAACGAATACACCGGCGCCAAGGAAGAGCGCGTGGTCGACCAGGTGGTGGTGGAGAACGGCGTGCGCCCTGACGAGCAGCTGTATTACGCCCTGAAGGAAGGTTCGCGCAACAAAGGCCAGATCGACGTGGAGGCGCTGTTCGCCATCAAGCCACAGCCGATTCTCAGCCAGCCGGGCGAAGGCTACCTGCTGTATCGCATCGGCGACTGCGTGGCCCAGCGCAACGTGCATGCGGCGATCTACGACGCCTTGCGCCTGTGCAAGGACTTCTGATCGCTCCGCCTCTCTAGAGGCGGGATTGGCCCCCCTGTAGGAGCGAGCGTAGCTCGCGATGGCGTCAGCCTTGGCACCGGGTTGTCTGATCGGGCGCTATCGCGAGCTTCGCTCGCTCCTACAGGGGTCCGCGTTGGCCTTCAGGGCGGCGCAAGAATCCAGCTGTTGTGGGAGCCTCCCATGTTGAACACCCTTCTACCCATCCTGCTGTTCGCTGCCCTTGGCCTGGCAGTGCTCGGCGCCCTGCGCCGGGTGCGCATGTGGCGGCGAGGCCGGCCGTCCAAGGTCAACCTGATCGGCGGCCTGCTGGCCATGCCGCGCCGCTACCTGGTGGACTTGCACCACGTGGTCGAGCGCGACAAGTACATGTCCAAGACCCACGTGGCCACTGCGGGCGGCTTCGTGTTGTCGGCCGTGCTGGCGATCCTGGTGCATGGCTTTGGCCTGCAAAGCAAAATCCTCGGCTACGCGTTGCTGGTGGCCACCGTGATCATGTTCAGCGGCGCCATCTTTGTCTTCAAGCGCCGCCTCAACCCGCCTTCGCGCCTGTCCAAAGGGCCGTGGATGCGCCTGCCGAAGAGCCTGATGGCGTTCGCCGTAAGCTTCTTCATCGCCACCTTGCCGGTCGCTGGCATCCTGCCCGCCAACACCGGTGGCTGGGTGATGGTCGGCATCCTAGGCCTGGGCGTGCTGTGGGGCGTGTCGGAGCTGTTCTTCGGCATGACCTGGGGCGGCCCGATGAAACACGCCTTCGCCGGTGCCCTGCACCTGGCCTGGCACCGCCGCGCCGAACGCTTCGGCGGCGGCCGCTCCACTGGCCTCAAACCGCTGGACCTGGAAGACCCGAATGCGCCGCTGGGCGTGGAAAAACCGGCGGACTTCACCTGGAACCAGCTGCTGGGCTTCGATGCCTGCGTGCAGTGCGGTAAATGTGAAGCCATGTGCCCGGCCTTTGCCGCTGGCCAGCCGCTGAACCCGAAAAAGCTCATCCAGGACATGGTCATCGGTCTGGCCGGTGGCACCGACGCCCGGTTCGCCGGCAGCCCGTACCCAGGCAAGCCGATTGGCGAACACGGCGGCCACCCGCACCAGCCGATCGTCAATGGCCTGGTCGATGCCGAAACGCTGTGGTCGTGCACCACTTGCCGTGCCTGCGTCGAGGAATGCCCGATGATGATCGAGCACGTCGATGCCATCGTCGACATGCGCCGCCACCTCACCCTGGAAAAGGGCGCTACCCCGAACAAGGGCGCCGAGGTGCTGGACAACCTGATCGCCACCGACAACCCTGGCGGCTTCGCCCCTGGCGGGCGCATGAACTGGGCTGCTGACCTCAACCTGAAGCTTTTGTCCGAGGTGAAAACCACCGAAGTGCTGTTCTGGGTCGGCGATGGTGCCTTCGACATGCGCAACCAACGCACCCTGCGTTCGTTTGTCAAAGTGCTCAAGGCTTCGGGCGTGGACTTTGCCGTGCTCGGCCTGGAAGAACGCGACAGCGGCGACGTCGCCCGCCGTCTGGGCGATGAGGCGACCTTCCAGCAACTGGCCAAACGCAACATCCAGACCCTGGCCAAGTACAAGTTCCAGCGCATCGTCACCTGCGACCCGCACAGCTTCCATGTGCTGAAGAACGAATACGGCGCCTTGGGCGGCGAATACCAGGTGCAGCACCACAGCACCTACATCGCCGAACTGATCGCGGCCAACAAGCTCAACCTTGGCCAGCACAAGGGCGGCAGTGTCACTTACCACGACCCGTGCTACCTGGGCCGTTACAACGGCGAGTACGAAGCCCCGCGTGAAGTGCTCAAGGCGTTGGGTATCGAAGTGCGCGAGATGCAACGTTCTGGCTTCCGTTCCCGTTGCTGCGGCGGTGGTGGCGGTGCGCCGATCACCGACATCCCGGGCAAGCAGCGTATCCCCGACATGCGCATGGACGACATTCGCGAAACCGAGGCCGAGCTGGTGGCCGTGGGTTGCCCGCAATGTACCGCCATGCTCGAAGGTGTTGTCGAACCGCGCCCACAGATCAAGGACCTGGCCGAGCTGGTGGCCGACGTGCTGATCGAAGAGGAATCGCCCGCCGCCCCAAAGCCGCAAGCGGCCAAACGTGAACCTGCGGAGGTGCACTGATGAGCGACATTATCCGCCGCGACCCACGCGCCGAGTGGATCGCCCGTAACCGCCTGCACCCGCTGCACGCGGCCATGCAAACACAACAGACCAGCTGGATGGGGCCCAACGGCCTCATCCGCAAGAACCCCCATGCGATTGCCGCAGGCTTCATCGGCCCGGCCGGCATCAAGCGCATCGACCGCAGTGGCGCCCAGCAGGGCACCGGTGTGGGCGGGCGGCGCACGGCGGCGACCGAGGTCAAGTTGCCGCTGCATCAAGTGCCAGCGCCGGCGTTCTACATTGCCGTGGTGCCGGACATGGTCGGTGGCCGCCTGAGCAGCCACGACCGCGACCTGCTTGGCCTGGCCCACAGCCTGGCTGGCAGCGATGGTGCGGTGTTGGCGGTGGTGTTCAACGAACACAAGGAAAGCAACTTTTCCACAGCCGGCGTCGACCGCCTGCTGGTCATCGAAGGTGAAGCATTCGAGGGTTATGCACCGGAGCAACTGGTGCAGGGCCTGCGGGCTGTGGATAACCAGTTCACCCCACGCCACTGGCTGCTGCCCGACAGCCGCACCGGTGGCGGCGAACTGGGCCGGCGCCTGGGCGCAGCCCTGGGCGAGCGCCCGGCGACACGGGTGTGGCAGGTCAAGGATGGCCAGTGCATCGGCCGTGCCGGTGCCGGCCAGCAAGACCTGCAGCGCGCCGTACCGCGCCTGATCCTGGCGGCGGCAGAGTGTGCCGAACCGGTCAGCGAAACCCGCCACGAAGCGTTGCCGGTGGAGTTGTTCACAAGCGTGGCGCGCAGCCTGTCGCGTATCGAAGACCTCGGCTCGGTGGCCGTGGACCCGGCCACCATTGCCATGGCTGAGGCCGAGTTCATCGTCTCGGGCGGCAACGGGGTCAAGGACTGGGATTTGTACCACAAGGCTACCGCAGCCTTGGGCGCCACCGAAGGCGCCTCGCGGGTGGCGGTGGACGATGGCTTCATGCCGCGCAACCGCCAGGTGGGTGCTACCGGTACCTGGGTGACCGCACGGGTCTACGTGGCTGTGGGTATCTCGGGCGCGATCCAGCACCTGCAGGGCATTGGCGCCTGCGACAAGGTGGTGGCGATCAACATGGACCCGGGCTGCGACATGATCAAACGGGCCGACCTGTCGGTGATTGGCGACAGCTCGGCGATTCTCAAGGCACTGATCGAGGCTGTGGACAACTTCCGCAGCGGCGGCCAGCGCGACGCGGCATAAGGGCACGAGCATGAGTACGAAAGTGATCAGCCTGGTTTCCATCGGTGCCCACCCAAGCTCCGGACGCGCCCGCCGCGCCGAGCAGGATGCCCGCGCCGTGGAACTGGGTTTGCAGCTGGCTGGGGATAACTTGCAGGTGGTGCATGCCGGCGACCCACAGGAAGAAGCGCTGCGCGCCTACCTGGGCATGGGCCTGGACCATCTGGATGTTCTGGAGCAGCCGGCCGGTGCCGATGTGCTGGGCGTGCTGGGCGATTACCTGCGCGATGCCGGGGCGCAGCTGGTGCTGACCGGTAGCCAGGCCGAAACGGGTGAAGGGTCGGGCATGTTGCCCTTCCTGCTGGCCGAAAAACTTGGCTGGCCGTTGATCGTGGGGTTGGCTGAGGTGGAGTCGATCGAGAACGGCACCGCCCAGGTACTGCAAGCTCTACCGCGTGGTCAGCGGCGTCGGTTGAAAGTGCGTTTGCCGTTGCTGGCGACTGTGGATAACGCTGCGCCCAAGCCGCGCCAGAGCGCCTTCGGGCCGGCGCGCCGGGGTGTATTGGCGGCGCGTAACGTGGCCATCGTCGAGGACGACCTGCTGGCCGAAGCCGAGCTGCAACCGGCCCGGCCACGGCCCAAGCGCTTGAAGGTCATCAAGGCCAAAAGCGGTGCTGACCGGATGAAGGCGGCAACGGCCAAGGCCAGTGGTGGCGGTGGCAAGGTGTTGAAGGATGTTTCGCCACAGGAGGGCGCTGAGGCCATTCTCAAGCTGTTGGTAGAAGAAGGCGTGTTGCGCTGAAGCCTGAGCTGGCCCCATCGCCGGCAAGCCGGCTCTCACAGGATTACTACTGCCTTCGGGCCCTGTGCAATACCTGTGGGAACTGGCTTGCCGGCGATTGGGCCTGACAGGCTAATGATGTGCCTTGGCCACATTGAACGCCCAACAGCCTAGCGCCTCGCTCACTGGCTCGAATAACACCCGTTCCCCCTTCGACAACACCACATTCACTGCGGCGCAGCGCAAAACCAGGTAATCCCTACGCCGCCCTTCGGCGCTGATAACTCCGATCCCCCGCTTTTCATCGAACCACTTCACAGTGCCTTCCTGGCGGCTGTGCATAAGTCACTCCTGAGTAATGCCAAAGTAGTGGCCATTACCCAATCACATCGCTGGATTTGGCGAAACTGGCAGAAATATCAGGTACACGTTTGTTTTGCCCACGGAATCTGTTCGCCAAGGTGTGGATAAAGTGTTGGCGCATGGCTGTGGGCCTTACACAGCGGGGCTTACAGAGTTTTGATCAGAAAGTGATCAGCGCTGGCTCGGCTCATCAGCTACAGATTGACGTAGCGCTGTCTGGTTTTGCCCACAATCGCTGTTAGCGGGTCTGTGGATAATCTGTTCGGCACTACCTGAAAGCCGCGCAGGTTATGGCTTGTGAGGAATTGATTAAAAAACGATCAAATTGGTCAGGATGCTTTCTGATCCATGATTATCAAGGCCTTGAATCGCTTATCCACAGAGTAAACGCGGCATGGCTGCGCTTTGCTCACAAACTCTGTTGGTGTCTCTGTGGGTAAGGTGTACGGAATCCGCTGCAGACCACGCTCCATAAGGCCTGTCTGGGTTTGATCAAATAATGATCAATACACGCCTAGTATTTTTACCAGTACTCACACTCCAAAGCTATCGCTAAGGTATCCACAAGATTCGGCACCTGTGGGTAAACCATGTCGACGTTATTGCTAAGCACCGATCTGCAACAATCAGTCATGAGGGGGCAACCCACCGAGCCGCGCGCTTATTCACCCTATGGAAACGTCAAAACGCCTCCAATACCAGGGCTTGCTTTTTGCGGCCAATATCGTGATTCATTGGCTGGTAATTACCCGTTGGGAAATGGCCATCGCTCCTACCGACCAGCGCTGATGCGATTCACGAGCCCTGATAGTCTCAGCCCATTTTATCGTGGGGGCATTAATGCGTATGCGTACTGTCACAATGATCCTGTCAACTTCACAGATCCCAGCGGGCGATTCATACAATACGCCGCGCCTGTAAGAAGCATTCTGAGCGGGGTATTGAATTTGGGCATCACAGCCTATAAGTACCTCAAGGACATGCGCATCACCAGAAGGTATTTTTCTTATGATCCAGAGTTTGCAGCAAGTCGCAATGGTGACCTCGCGACGGGAACGATAGAGAGCGAGCTACCACGGTTGGATTGGAGGCAAAAGATGCTGATGGGGGTAGGGGGCAGCACCGCGTTAGCCAGTATTGGTACGGGGGTGGCACGCCTTGCGGGGGCAAATAACGATGCGTTGGTGATGGCAGATTTTTCGTTTGGAGCAGCGGCAACCATCTCTTCAGCTGTAGAAGTAGGACAACTTGCCGTAGAGCAGCTCGGCTCGCGTTATCCAATTAAATCCGCTCAAGGCAACATTCAATTTCCAGCTTCAGGCAGAAGCTCGCTGCGTGAGCCGGAATGGCCTTTTAGTACAGGGGTGACCCCTCCGCCCTCGACAGCCCCTAGGCACCGAAGTTTGTCGCAGATGGATGTTATCAATGAGCGTCAAACGGCCGTCAGAGAGACGGCCGTGTAGCCGGTATGCAGGTCTTGCGTTTACTGCCCCTGTACTTCCTTCAGATACGCCGCCGGCTCCGCCCCCAGGTTGTTCAGCATTCGCCCGCTGTACCAGTCAATAAAGTTCACCACGCCAAACTCGTAAGTCTTCGAGTAAGGCCCAGGCTGGTACGCCGTGGAGTTGATGCCACGCTGGTTTTCTTCCGCCAGGCGGCGGTCCTGGTCGTTGGTGGCGTCCCACACCTTGCGCATGCGCTCTGGGTCGTAGTCCACACCTTCCACAGCGTCCTTGTGCACCAGCCACTTGGTAGTGACCATGGTCTCTTGAGCGCTGATCGGCCACACGGTGAACACGATCATGTGGTCGCCCATGCAGTGGTTCCACGAGTGCGGCAGGTGCAGGATGCGCATCGAGCCCAGGTCTGGGTTCTTGATGCGGCCCATCAGCTTCTGGCAGGCCTGCTTGCCGTCCATGGTCATCGATACGGTGCCCTTGAGCAGCGGCATGCGCACGATGCGGTTACGCAGGCCGTGGCTCTTGTGCAGGTACGGAATTTTCTCGGCTTCCCAGGCGGCGGCCGAGGCGGCCACGTGGTCCTTGAATTCCTGGCTGGCGCGCGGGTCGTTGGTGTCGTCCCACTCCAGCAGGGTTTGCAGCAGCTCCGGGTGCGAACCGCTGCAGTGGTAGCACTCGCGGTTGTTTTCCAGCACCAGCTTCCAGTTGGCTTTTTCCATCAAGGTGGTTTGCACCGCCACCTTGGTGTTCTCCATGTCGTACGGTTCCATGTAGTGTTCCAGGGTGGCCAGGAACTCGTCGATGGCGGGCGGGTTTTCCGACAGGCTGATGAAGATGTAGCCGCCGGCCACCTTCACGTTCACCGGCTTCAGGCCGTACTGCTTCATGTCGAAGTCGGCGCCCATTTCGGTGCCGGCGAACAGCAGGCGGCCGTCCAGTTCGTAGGTCCACTGGTGGTAGTGGCACACCAGCTTGGCCACCTTGCCTTTGTCGCTGACGCACAGGCGCGAGCCGCGGTGGCGGCAGACGTTGTGGAAGGCGTGCACCTTACCTTCGGCGCCACGCACCACCAGGATCGGGTTGTTGCCGATCTGCAGGGTGATGTAGTTGCCTTTCGCCGGAATTTCGCAAGTCATGCCGGCGATCAGCCATTCTTTCTGGAAGATCTCCTGCATGTCGATCTGGAACAGACGCTCGTCGGTGTAGAAAGGCTGGGGCAGCGAGTAGGTGCGCTCGCGGGTCTGCAGCATCTCGGCGGTAGCCTTGCGTGCAGGTTCCAGTGGATCGCCCAGGCTCAGGGTTGCGGTGACGTCCATCGTGTATTCCTCGGGGCCGTGTGCGGCCGGCAAAAGGTGGCTAATCGTTGTTGTGGTGCCGCAAGGCTGCTTATCAAGAAACAGCGTGTTTATTTGCCGTGGAGTGTGCGTCCGAAGCCGCAGCGAACCGTATCCATGGGCGACATGGCCGATTTGAATTACGACGCCCCAACCCTTGTGGCGCGGGGCTGGTCGCGATAAGCACGCCGATGTCGCTGGCAGGAATGTACGTAGCCGCAAGCTTGCGCATTATCCAAGCCATAAAAAGCCCAATAGTCGGCTGCTGGAGATGAACATGTCCGATACCTTCCTCAATCCGGTCACCACCCAGACCTGGGCCAACGGCCGCCACATCGTGCGCTGCGTCAAGGTCATCCAGGAGACCTGGGACGTGCGCACTTTCTGCTTCATGGCCGATCAGCCGATCATGTTCTTCTTCAAACCCGGGCAGTTCGTCACCCTGGAGCTGGAGATCGAAGGCAAGCCGGTGATGCGCTCCTACACCATTTCCAGTTCGCCATCGGTGCCGTACAGCTTCTCGATCACCGTCAAGCGTGTACCGGGCGGCCTGGTGTCCAACTTCCTGCACGACACCATGCACGAAGGTGCCGAGCTGCCGGTGCACGGGCCGGTGGGGTTGTTCAACGCCATCGACTTCCCGGCAGCCAAGGTGTTGTACCTGTCGGGTGGCGTGGGCATTACCCCGGTCATGTCGATGGCGCGCTGGTTCTACGACACCAACGCCAACGTCGACATGGTGTTCGTACACAGCGCCCGCTCGCCGAAGGACATCATCTACCACCGCGAGCTGGAACAGATGGCTTCACGCATCCCCAACTTCAGCCTGCACATCATTTGCGAGAAGCATGGCCTGGGCGAGCCATGGGCCGGGTATCGCGGCTATCTCAACCAGCGCCTGATGGAGCTGATTGCCCCGGACTACATGGACCGCGTGGTGTTCTGCTGCGGCCCGACGCCCTACATGACGGCGGTCAAGCGCATGCTCGAAGCGGTCGGCTTCGACATGAAGAACTACCACGAGGAGTCGTTCGGCGCGACCCCGGCCGAGGCCAAGGCCGATGCAGTGGAGCACGCCGAGCAGGCGGCCGATGCACCGGAGCTGGATGTTTCCGACCTCAACCTGGTGGAGTTCATCGGTAGCGAGAAGAGCATCCGCATTGCTCCGGGCGAAACCGTGCATGCGGCGGCGGCCAAGGTTGGCTTGATGATCCCGAAAGCCTGCGGCATGGGCATTTGCGGCACCTGCAAGGTGCTCAAGCTGGGCGGTGAGGTGGAGATGGAGCACAACGGCGGCATTACCGAAGAGGACGAAGCCGAGGGCTATATCCTGTCGTGCTGCAGTGTGCCGAAGGGGGATGTGCGGATCGATTACTGATTAAGAGATGCTGGGGCTGCGAAGCGGCCCTCGGTGCTATTGGAGAGCTAGCAGATATGTCAGTTCCAGAGTATCTGAATGTGGAGTAACTTCACTTCAGACCACTTTGAGGATCTGAATGATGCAGCGCGCTTCGACTGCCGTGAGTATATTGAGCTCAGTGCCGTACGATCCTTACGGCCTACAGCCTGGCAGGGCTGAATCATTGCTCGTATTCAATGGAGAGTTCCAAGATCGGTTCACTGGCAATTACTTGCTCGGCAACGGCAGAAGAGTATACCGCCCAGCTTTAAGGCGATTCTTATCTGCAGACCATCTGAGCCCATTCTCCAAGGGTGGCATCAGTGCTTATGCCTATTGCCTGGACGATCCGGTTAACAGGCATGACCCAAGTGGGGCGATGAGTGTCCTTGCGTTGTTTAAAAACGCTATATGGTTAGCTTCGCGGATCAAAGCTGCCTGGTCTGGCCCTAGCAGGCTAAAAGTAGTGTCTGAAACAGCGAAGTGGACGGCCCTCGTTGGAAGTAAGCTGGTTTCTTACGGCGTACCTGGTAGTAATGAGTTGGTCGTTGCCGCAGGCCTTGTGAAGGTTGGGGTGAAAGGATTTTCGACTGCCAAATCCCTGAACAAGAAGCTTAAGGATGGCTATGGCCCCTTCGTGATGGATTTGGCAGAGGCCGAGTTCTCGCCTTTCGTTGGCCCTATCGCCAGCAGGTCTTCAAGCCCCATCAAAAGCGCTGAACAGATCAGGGCCGCATAGCGGCCCCAGGTTCTTCAGATCAGGTACGGAAGCGTGCCACCAACCCATTCAGGTCCACGGCAAGGCGCGACAGTTCAGCACTCGCCGCACTGGTCTGATGCGCCCCGGTAGCACTCTGCACCGACAGGTCATTGATGTTCACCAGGTTGCGGTCCACTTCCCGCGCCACCTGCGCCTGCTCTTCCGCCGCGCTGGCAATCACCAGGTTACGCTCGTTGATCTGTGCCACTGCCCCAGCAATGGTATCCAGCGCCATGCCCGCGCCCCGGGCGATATTCAGTGTCGACTCGGCACGCTCGGTGCTGGTGCGCATCGACTCCACAGCCTCTTCCGTGCCGCCCTGAATGCTGCCGATCATCCGCTCGATCTCGCTGGTCGACTGCTGGGTACGGTGTGCCAGCGCACGCACTTCATCGGCCACCACGGCAAAACCACGGCCCGCTTCGCCGGCACGCGCCGCCTCGATGGCAGCATTGAGCGCCAGCAGGTTGGTCTGGTCGGCCAGGCCGCGGATCACGTCGAGTACCTTGCCGATGTCGCGCGACTGTTCGGCCAGGTGAGTGATCAATTTGGCAGTGGCCTGCACATCACCGCTCATGCGCTCGATGGCGCCCACGGTCTCCATTACCAAGTCACGACCGTCGCCGGTCGAGCGGCTGGCTTCACTGGACGCTTCCGAGGTACTCACGGCGTTGCGCGCCACTTCTTCCACAGCGCTGGTCATTTCGGTTACGGCAGTGGCGGCCTGTTCTATCTCGTTGTTCTGCTGTTGCAGGCCACGGGCGCTTTCGTCTGTGACGGCGTTCAACTCTTCGGCCGCCGAGGCCAGCTGGGTCGCAGAGCCAGCGATCAGCTGCAGGGTATCGCGCAGCTTGTCCTGCATGCGGGCCATGGCGCGCAGCAAACGGGCGGCTTCGTCGGTGCCTTCGGCGCGGATGACGTGGGTCAGGTCACCGTCGGCGACTTGCTCGGCGCACTTGAGCGCCTCTTCGATCGGTTTGACGATGCTGCGGGTCAGCAGGAAGGCGCAGGCGAAAGTCAGCACGGTGGCGGCAACCAGCAGGCCGATCACCAGGGCGAAAGCCGCAGCGTACTGGCTGGCGGCTTTTTCGTTGGTGGCGCGGGTCTGGTCGGTGTTGATGCGCACGAGGGTGTCCATGACCTTGTTGATCTGCTCGGAATTGGCCAGCAGGTCACGGTTCAGCAGGTCGCGCAGTTCGTCCAGGCGGTCGGCCTGGCTCAGGGTGCGCATGCGCGACTCCAGCTGGCGGTACTGGTTGAGCAACTGGCCATACTGGTCGAACGCGGCCTGTTCGTCGGCAGCGGTGATCATGGGCAGGTAGGCCTGGCGTGCGCGGTCGATCTGGCTGTTGCGCTGGTCCAGCAGGTTGAGGGTATCGCGCTGGGTTTCTGGCTCACGGTTGAGCAGCAGGCGGTAGGAGAGGGTGCGCATACGCAGGTTCAGCGCGGTGAGTTCGTCGAGGATCTTGATGCTGGGCACGCTGACCTGCTCGATAGCCACGCCGGCTTGGCGGATGTTGCCCATCTGTATCAGCGAGAAGACACCAAGGCCAAGCATCAGCAGGCCGATCAGCGCGAAGCCCAGCAGCGCGCGCGGGGCGATATTCATGTTGCGTAGAGACATGGAGAGGAGGGTCCAGGCAAGGGGAAATAAGGTGCGTAAAGTGCGACAAAACATGACTTGCCGGGCTATCGGTCGTGACTGGCCAGTCTTGAGTGCGACCGGTGAAAATTGTGAGGTGGCTAACCTTTTCCTGACCGGCGGTTGACGCAGGTCGGAACAAGGGGGCCGTTACCCTGTCAATCTGCGGGTTCGACACCTTATGAATCTGATATTTAATGGCGATGGGCGGCACTTTTCTTTATCGTGTGCGCCCCTCGCAACAACCTGAGATAGACCCATGCTGGAAGCTTCCCTGAATCAAATCGAGCAACTGGTCAGCGACCTGATGCAGAAAAACGCTCAACTCACCGAGCAGAACGCTATCCTCGGCACGCAATTGGCGCAGGCCAAGGAAGAGAACGAAACCCTGCAACTGTCGCTGATGGAGCAGGAAGAGAAAAACGGCAGCACCGCTGCCCGCCTGCAGGCCCTGGTTGATCGCGCCAGCGCTGGCGTCGGCGCATGAGATTGCACGAGCAGCCGGTCAATGTCGTGTCGATTCTCGGCATCGACTATTCGATCAAGGCGCCCGAAGGCCAGGAAGAAACCCTGGCCCAGGCGGTGCGGATGCTCAACACCGCCCTGAACGAGACCAAGCGTCAGTACCCGACCCTGATCGGCGACAAGTTGCTGGTGCTGGCTGCCCTTAACCTGTGCTCAAAGCAGGTTGAACTGCAGAAAGAACACCAGCAAACCCTGGCACGTACCCAGGCGCAGATCGACGCCACGGTGGACGCCATCGTGCGGACCATTGCCGAGCAATAACGGCCTGATACCGAGATCCCTGTGGGAGCGGGCGCGCCCGCTCCCACAGGATTCGTGTTGTTGTTCTAGATCACTGGATTAACTGGATACGCAAGTGTATACACTTCTCGCAAAACAATAATGTGCGGGGAGTAGGGGCATGCGTATCTGGCGTAAAAGCATCCAGTGGCAATTGATCACCAGCATGGGCGCCGCCCTGCTGGCCAGCATCCTGGTGGTGGTCATCATTTTCACCGTGGCGCTCAACCGCCTCACCGATCGCTACCTGGTCGACACTGCGCTGCCGGCCAGCATCGAAGCCATCCGCAACGACATCGAGCGCATGCTCGGCCAGCCGCTGGTAGCTGCAGCAGACATTGCCGGCAACACCCTGCTGCGCGACTGGCTGGCTGCTGGCGAAGACCCCGTCCAGGCCCCGCAATTCATCGAATACCTGGCCGCCGCCAAGCAGCGCAACAAAGCCTTCACCACGCTATTTGCCTCGACCGAAACCGGCCATTACTACAACGAGAATGGCCTGGACCGCACCCTTGACCGCAGCAACCCCAAGGACAAATGGTTCTACGGTTACATCGACAGCGGCGCCGAGCGGTTCATCAACATCGACATCGACGGTGCGACCGGCGAGCTGGCGCTGTTCATCGACTACCGCGTAGAAAAGCAAGGCCAATTGGTGGGCGTGGCCGGCATGGGCCTGCGCATGACCGAACTCTCGAAGCTGATTCACGACTTCAGCTTCGGCGAACACGGCAAAGTATTTCTGGTGCGTAACGATGGCTTGATCCAGGTGCATCCGGACGCTGCCTTCAGTGGCAAGCGCCAGCTTGCCGAGCAGCTTGGCACGGACGCAGCCAAGGGCGTCATGACGGGAAGCGAAGGCCTGCGCAGCAGCCGTTTCAGCCGCGACGGCGAACGCTACCTGGCGCTTGGCTTGCCCCTGCGCGACCTCAACTGGACCCTGGTGGCCGAAGTGCCAGAGTCGGAAATCTACGCGCAAATGCACCAGGCTGTCTGGCTGACCAGTCTCATCGGTGGTGCCGTAGCGTTGGTGTCGCTACTGCTGGTGGTGCTGCTGGCGCGTGGTCTGGTGCGACCAATCCGTCGCGTCACTGCGGCATTGGTGCAGATCGGCAGCGGTGCGGGTGATCTCAGCCACCGCCTGGATGATGCACGCCAGGACGAACTGGGTGACCTGGCCCGTGGCTTCAACCGCTTCCTCGACAGCCAGCGCAGCCTGATCGGCGAGGTGTTGCAGACTTCCGAACGGCTGCATCGGGCGGTTGAGCAGGTGACTCAGGTGGTGGACAACACCGCCGAGCGTTCCGGACGGCAGCAGGAAATGACCGAGATGGTCGCCACCGCTGTACACGAGATGGGTCTGACCGTGCAGGACATAGCCCGCAATGCCGGTGAGGCGGCGCAGGCCTCGCAGTCGGCACGGGACGAGGCCTTGCAGGCGCGTGAGGTGGTGCAACGCTCGATTCGTGGTATCGAGGGGATGTCGGGCGACATCGGCAAGGCCGCTGATGCCGTCAGCCAGTTGGCTGATGAAGTTGCCTCGATCGATGAAGTGCTCGCAGTAATCCGTAGCATCTCTGAACAAACCAATTTGCTGGCGTTGAACGCTGCCATCGAGGCCGCACGGGCAGGGGAGATGGGGCGCGGGTTTGCCGTGGTGGCCGATGAGGTGCGTACGTTGGCCAGACGTACACAGCTGTCCACCGACGAAGTGCAGCAGATGATCCAGCGCCTGAAGCAGGGCGCGGGTTCGGCGGTGAGCTCGATGCAGGCGGGGCAGCAGGCGACTGGCAGTGGTGTGGCATCGAGCCAGCGCACCGGGGCGTCGCTGGGTGCAATTACCGACCAGGTGGAGCACATTAGCGACATGAACCATCAAGTGGCAACGGCGACGGAAGAGCAGTCGGCGGTGACTGAAGAGATCAACCGGACAGTGCAGGGGATTTCCGACTTGGCGCGGGAGACGGCGGCGGAGGTGCAAGGGTGTCGCGAGGAGTGCCAGGCGCTGCGTGGCTTGGCCGATGACCTGGCGCGACAGATGGGTGGGTTCAGGCTCTAGATCGGTGTTGGCTTTTTCGCGGGGCAAGCCCGCACCCACAAGTACAGCGCCAATCTCAGCGACGGCGCTGTACTTGTGGGTGCGGGCTTGCCCCGCGATGCGGCCTGTCAGTCAGTGATGATGCTACGGATATCCGCCGCCAGCTCCCGCACCCGCTCTTCCTCGGTATCCCACGAGCACATGAACCGTGCACCGCCGCTGCCAATAAAGGTATAGAACCGCCACCCCTTGCCGCGCAGCGCTTCAATCGCGTGCTCCGGCATCTGCAGAAACACCCCGTTGGCCTCCACCGGGAACATCAGCTCCACACCCGGCAGGTCACTTACCAGCGAGGCCAGCAACTGCGCGCAGTGGTTGGCGTGGTTGCCATGGCGCAACCAGGCGCCATCTTCCAATAGGCCCACCCACGGTGCCGACAGGAAGCGCATCTTCGACGCCAGTTGCCCGGCCTGCTTGCAGCGGTAGTCGAAGTCTTCGGCCAGCTGGCGGTTGAAGAACAGGATCGCCTCACCCACGGCCATGCCGTTCTTGGTGCCGCCAAAGCACAGCACATCTACACCGGCCTTCCAGGTCAGCTCGGCCGGGCTGCAGCCGAGAAACGCGCAGGCATTGGTAAAGCGCGCGCCATCCATGTGCAGGTTCAGCCCCAGTTCCTTACAGGTTGCGCTGATCGCTTTGAGCTCATCTGGGCGATAAACGGTGCCTACTTCGGTGGCCTGTGTGATGGTGACCACACGTGGTTTTGGGTAGTGGATGTCTTGGCGCTTGAGCGCCACTTCACGGATGGATTCCGGCGTCAGCTTGCCGTTGACGCTGGCCGCCGTCAGCAGCTTGGAACCGTTGGAGAAGAACTCCGGGGCACCGCATTCGTCGGTTTCGACGTGCGCGGTCTCGGAGCAGATGACGCTGTGGTAGCTCTGGCACAGCGAGGCCAGGGCCAGGGAGTTGGCGGCGGTGCCGTTGAAGGCGAAGAACACCTCGCAGTCGGTTTCGAACAGGTTGCGGAAGTATTCCGAGGCGCGCTCGGTCCACTGGTCGTCGCCGTAAGCGCGGTCGTGGCCGTGGTTGGCCTTTTCCATTGCTGCCCAGGCTTCTGGGCAGATGCCGGAATAGTTGTCGCTGGCGAATTGTTGGCTCTTATCTGTCATGACACGGTCCTGTGAACGACGCAGAACAGCACTCTAAACCATCGATTCGGCGGTTGCCTATACAACCCCGACATAAGCTGATTTCAGGGTTGTCTGGACCGGCCTCTTCGCGGGACAAGCCCGCTCCCACAATGGCCCGTGTACACAGGGCCATTGTGGGAGCGGGCTTGTCCCGCGAAGAGGCCGGCACGACTAACACAAAAGCCAATGTCGTAAACGCGCCATTGCAAGGCGTGCGCAGGCATCTGACCCGCCCCGACCAGTCATAACATCGCCACAAAGGGCCACAGTGCCCCACGACAAAAAACGATCGCTGCCGGGAGATACACGATGTTCAGCAAGCAAGACCAGATCCAGGGTTACGACGACGCACTGCTGGCGGCGATGAATGCCGAAGAACAGCGCCAGGAAGATCACATCGAGCTGATCGCCTCGGAGAACTACACCAGCAAGCGCGTCATGCAGGCCCAAGGCAGCGGCCTCACCAACAAGTACGCCGAAGGCTACCCGGGCAAGCGCTACTACGGTGGCTGCGAGCACGTGGACAAGGTAGAAGCCCTGGCCATCGAGCGCGCCAAGCAGCTGTTCGGCGCCGACTACGCCAACGTCCAGCCGCACTCCGGTTCGTCGGCCAACGGCGCTGTCTACCTGGCCCTGCTGCAGGCCGGTGACACCATCCTCGGCATGAGCCTGGCCCACGGCGGCCACCTGACCCACGGCGCTAAAGTGTCGTCCTCGGGCAAGCTGTACAACGCTGTTCAGTACGGCATCGACACCAACACCGGCCTGATCGACTACGACGAAGTCGAGCGCCTGGCCGTCGAGCACAAGCCGAAAATGATCGTTGCCGGCTTCTCGGCCTACTCCAAAACCCTCGACTTCCCACGCTTCCGCGCCATCGCCGACAAGGTCGGTGCGCTGCTGTTCGTCGACATGGCCCACGTTGCCGGTCTGGTTGCTGCTGGCCTGTACCCGAACCCGATTCCGTTCGCAGACGTGGTGACTACTACCACCCACAAGACCCTGCGCGGCCCACGTGGCGGCCTGATCCTGGCCAAGTCGAACGAAGAGATCGAGAAAAAGCTGAACGCCGCTGTATTCCCAGGCGCCCAGGGCGGCCCGCTGATGCACGTGATCGCCGCCAAGGCCGTGTGCTTCAAGGAAGCACTGGAGCCAGGCTTCAAGGCCTACCAGCAACAAGTGATCGAAAACGCCCAGGCCATGGCCCAGGTGTTCATCGACCGTGGCTACGACGTGGTATCCGGTGGCACCGACAACCACCTGTTCCTGGTCAGCCTGATTCGCCAGGGCCTGACGGGTAAAGATGCTGACGCCGCCCTCGGCCGCGCGCACATTACCGTCAACAAGAACGCCGTGCCGAACGACCCGCAGTCGCCGTTCGTCACCTCGGGCCTGCGCATCGGTACCCCGGCCGTCACCACCCGTGGCTTCAAGGTTGCCCAGTGCGTGGCCCTGGCCGGCTGGATCTGCGACATCCTCGACAACCTCGGTGACGCCGACGTCGAAGCCGATGTGGCGAAGAACGTCGCTGCCCTGTGCGCCGACTTCCCTGTTTACCGCTGAGTGGAGTAAACGACCATGCAACGCTACTCGGGCTTCGGCCTTTTCAAACACTCCCTCAGCCACCACGAAAACTGGCAGCGCATGTGGCGCACGCCCACCCCTAAAAAGGTGTACGACGTGGTTATCGTCGGCGGTGGCGGCCATGGCCTGGCCACGGCTTATTACCTGGCCAAAGAGCACGGCATCACCAACGTCGCCGTTATCGAGAAGGGCTACCTGGGCGGCGGCAACACCGCCCGTAACACCACCATCGTGCGTTCCAACTACCTGTGGGACGAGTCGGCGCACCTGTACGAGCACGCCATGAAGCTGTGGGAAGGCCTGTCTCAGGACCTGAACTACAACGTCATGTTCTCCCAGCGCGGCGTGTACAACCTGTGCCACACCTTGCAGGACATGCGTGACTCCGAGCGCCGCGTCAGCGCCAACCGCCTGAACGGCGTGGATGGCGAGCTGCTGAACACCGCCCAGGTTGCCGCAGAAATCCCGTACCTGGACTGCTCCAAGAACACCCGCTACCCGATCCTGGGTGCCACCGTGCAGCGCCGTGGTGGCGTGGCCCGTCACGACGCCGTGGCCTGGGGCTTCGCCCGTGCTGCCGACGCCCTGGGCGTTGACCTGATCCAGCAAACCGAAGTGATCGGCTTCCGCAAGGAAAACGGCGCGGTCATCGGTGTGGAAACCAACAAAGGCTTCATTGGCGCCAAGCGCGTTGGTGTGGTCACCGCCGGTAACTCCGGGCACATGGCCAAGCTGGCCGGCTTCCGCCTGCCGCTGGAATCGCACCCGCTGCAAGCGCTGGTGTCCGAGCCGATCAAGCCGATCATCGACAGCGTGATCATGTCCAACGCCGTACACGGCTACATCAGCCAGTCCGACAAGGGCGACCTGGTGATCGGTGCCGGTATCGATGGCTGGGTCGGCTACGGCCAGCGCGGTTCGTACCCGGTGATCGAGCACACCCTGCAGGCCATCGTCGAAATGTTCCCCAACCTGTCGCGCGTTCGCATGAACCGCCAGTGGGGTGGCATCGTCGATACCTCGCCAGACGCCTGCCCGATCATCACCAAGACCCCGGTCAAGAACATGTTCTTCAACTGCGGTTGGGGTACTGGCGGCTTCAAGGCGACCCCGGGTTCGGGCAACGTCTTCGCCGCGAGCCTGGCCAAGGGCGAAATGCACCCACTGGCCGCGCCGTTCTCCATGGACCGTTTCTACAACGGCGCACTGATCGACGAACACGGCGCCGCCGCCGTCGCCCACTAACCGGAGACACCGTCATGTTGCATATTTTCTGTCCCCACTGCGGCGAGCTGCGCTCCGAAGAAGAGTTCCACGCCTCTGGCCAGGCGCACATCGCCCGCCCGCTGGACCCTAACGCCTGCTCCGACGAGGAGTGGGGTACCTACATGTTCTACCGTGACAACCCACGCGGGATTCACCATGAACTGTGGGACCACGTTGCCGGCTGCCGCCAGTACTTCAATGTCACCCGCGACACCGTGACCTACGAGATTCTGGAAACCTACAAGATTGGCGAGAAGCCGCAAGTGACCGCCAACGGTAAAGCTGCAAACGCACCGTCGACCGTCAAAGGCCAAGGGGAAAAAGTATGAGCCAGACCTATCGCCTCGCCAGCGGCGGCCGTATCGACCGCAGCAAGGTCCTGAACTTCAGTTTCAACGGCAAGACCTACCAGGGTTATGCCGGTGACAGCCTGGCCGCCGCGTTGCTGGCCAACGGCGTCGACATCGTTGGCCGCAGCTTCAAGTACTCGCGTCCACGCGGCATCATCGCTGCAGGTACCGAAGAGCCGAACGCCATCCTGCAGATCGGCTCCAGCGAAGCCACCCAGATCCCGAACGTGCGTGCCACCCAGCAGGCGCTGTACGCAGGCCTTGTCGCCACCAGCACCAACGGCTGGCCGAACGTCAACAACGACGTCATGGGCATCCTTGGCAAGGTGGGCGGCAGCATGATGCCGCCGGGCTTCTACTACAAAACCTTCATGTACCCGAAATCGTTCTGGATGACGTACGAGAAGTACATCCGCAAAGCCGCAGGCCTGGGCCGTGCGCCGCTGCAGAACGACCCGGACAGCTACGACTACATGAACCAGCACTGCGACGTGCTGATCGTCGGTGCCGGCCCTGCTGGCCTGGCCGCTGCCCTGGCCGCTGCGCGCAGCGGTGCCCGCGTGATCCTGGCTGACGAGCAGGAAGAGTTCGGCGGCAGCCTGCTCGACACCCGCGAAACCCTCGACGGCAAGCCTGCCACCGACTGGGTCAACGCCGTGGTCAAAGAGCTGGAAGGCCTGCCGGAAGTGACCCTGCTGCCACGCGCCACGGTCAACGGCTACCACGACCATAACTTCCTGACCATCCACGAGCGCCTCACCGACCACCTCGGCGACCGCGCCCCGATCGGCCAGGTTCGCCACCGTGTGCACCGTGTACGCGCCAAACGCGTGGTACTGGCTGCCGGCGCCCACGAGCGCCCGCTGGTGTACGGCAACAACGACGTGCCGGGTAACATGCTGGCCGGTGCCGTTTCTACCTACGTTCGCCGCTACGGCGTGGCCCCAGGCCGCAAGCTGGTGCTGTCGACCAACAACGATCACGCCTACCGCGCCGCGCTGGACTGGCACGACGCTGGCCTGCAAGTGGTCGCCATCGCCGACGCCCGCCACAACCCACGTGGCTCGCTGGTTGAAGAAGCGCGTGCCAAGGGCATTCGTATCCTTACCTCCAGCGCCGTGGTCGAGGCCAAAGGCAGCAAGCACGTCACCGGCGCCCGTGTGGCCGCCATCGATGTGCAGGCGCACAAAGTCACAAGCCCAGGCGAAACCCTCGAGTGCGACCTGATCGCGTCCTCGGGCGGCTACAGCCCGATCGTACACCTGGCCTCGCACCTGGGCGGTCGCCCGGTATGGCGTGACGACATCCTCGGCTTCGTGCCGGGCGATGCGCCGCAAAAACGCGAATGCGTGGGTGGTATCAATGGTGTCTACGCCCTTGGCGACGTGATTGCCGATGGCTTCGAAGGCGGCGTGCGCGCAGCCACCGAAGCAGGCTTCAAGGCAACCGTCGGCACCCTGCCGAAAACCGTTGCACGCAAGGAAGAGGCCACCGTGGCGCTGTTCCTGGTGCCGCACGACAAGGGCACCAAGGGGCCGAAGCAGTTCGTCGACCAGCAGAACGACGTGACCGCTGCCGGTATCGAACTGGCCACCCGTGAAGGCTTCGAGTCGGTCGAGCACGTCAAACGCTACACCGCGTTGGGCTTCGGTACCGACCAGGGCAAACTGGGCAACATCAACGGCCTGGCCATCGCCGCCCGTTCGATCGGCATCACCATCCCGGAAATGGGCACCACCATGTTCCGCCCCAACTACACGCCGGTTACCTTCGGCGCCGTAGCGGGCCGTCACTGTGGTCACCTGTTCGAGCCGGTGCGCTTCACCGCCCTGCATGCCTGGCACGTGAAGAACGGCGCCGAGTTCGAAGACGTCGGCCAGTGGAAGCGCCCGTGGTACTTCCCGAAAGCCGGTGAAGACATCCATGCCGCCGTGGCCCGTGAATGCAAGGCCGTGCGCGACAGCGTGGGCCTGCTGGACGCCTCCACCCTGGGCAAGATCGATATCCAGGGCCCGGATGCGCGCGAGTTCCTCAACCGCATCTACACCAACGCCTGGACCAAGCTCGACGTGGGCAAGGCCCGCTACGGCCTGATGTGCAAGGAAGACGGCATGGTCTTCGACGACGGCGTAACCGCCTGCGTTGGCGATAACCACTTCATCATGACCACCACCACCGGCGGCGCCGCCCGCGTGCTGCAGTGGATGGAGCTGTACCACCAGACCGAATGGCCAGAGCTGAAGGTGTACTTCACTTCGGTCACCGACCACTGGGCCACCATGACCCTGTCCGGCCCCAACAGCCGCAAGCTGCTGAGCGAGCTGACCGACATCGACATGGACAAGGAAGCCTTCCCGTTCATGACCTGGAAGGAAGGCAACGTGGGCGGCGTGCCAGCCCGTGTGTTCCGTATCTCGTTCACCGGTGAGCTGTCGTACGAAGTGAACGTGCAGGCCAACTACGCCATGGGCGTGCTGGAACAGATCATCGAGGCCGGCAAGAAGTACAACCTGACCCCGTACGGCACCGAGACCATGCACGTACTGCGTGCCGAGAAGGGCTTCATCATCGTGGGCCAGGACACCGACGGCTCGATGACCCCGGACGACCTGAACATGAGTTGGTGCGTGGGCCGCAACAAGCCGTTCTCGTGGATCGGCCTGCGTGGCATGAACCGTGAAGACTGCGTGCGCGAGAACCGCAAGCAACTGGTAGGCCTGAAGCCGGTCGACCCGACCAAATGGCTGGCGGAAGGCGCCCAGCTGGTATTCGACCCGAAACAGCCGATCCCGATGGACATGGTTGGCCACGTGACCTCCAGCTACGCGTCCAACTCCCTGGGCTACTCGTTCGCCATGGGCGTGGTCAAAGGCGGCCTCAAGCGCATGGGCGAGCGCGTGTACTCGCCGCAGGCGGATGGCAGCGTGATCGAGGCGGAGATCGTGTCTTCGGTGTTCTTCGATCCGAAGGGTGAGCGGCAGAACGTCTAAAGGCCCCCGGATAGCGGCGCAGCCCAAAACCCGGTGCTGCGCTGCCCTGACGAACAAGAATTCAAGGCAGGTAAGAAATGAGCGCTATCAACGTCTTCCAGCAAAACCCCGGCGCCGAGGCCAAGGCCCAGTCGCCACTGCACCACGCCGACCTGGCCAGCCTGGTTGGCAAAGGCCGCAAGAACGCAGGCGTGACCCTGCGTGAACGCAAGTTCCTTGGCCACCTCACCCTTCGCGGCGATGGCCACAACCCGGAATTCGCCGCAGGCGTGCACAAGGCCCTGGGCCTGGAGCTGCCGGTGGCCCTGACCGTGGTCGCCAACAACGACATGTCGCTGCAATGGGTCGGCCCGGATGAATGGTTGCTGATCGTACCCGGTGGCCAGGAACTGGCTGTCGAGCAAAAGCTGCGTGCAGCCCTTGAAGGCCAGCACATCCAGGTGGTCAACGTGAGCGGCGGGCAAAGCCTGCTGGAACTGCGCGGCCCGAATGTGCGTGAAGTGCTGATGAAGTCCACCAGCTATGATGTTCACCCGAACAACTTCCCGGTGGGCAAGGCAGTGGGTACCGTGTTCGCCAAGTCGCAACTGGTGATCCGCCGCACTGCGGAAGACACCTGGGAACTGGTGATTCGCCGCAGTTTCGCTGACTACTGGTGGCTGTGGCTGCAGGACGCTTCAGCCGAGTACGGCCTGAGCATCGAAGCCTAAGGAGCGCAGAACATGAGTCGGGCACCGGATACCTGGATTCTCACCGCCGACTGCCCGAGCATGCTCGGCACCGTCGACGTGGTGACGCGTTACCTCTTCGAGCAGCGCTGCTACGTGACGGAGCACCACTCTTTCGATGACCGGCAGTCGGGGCGCTTCTTCATTCGTGTGGAGTTCCGCCAGCCGGATGATTTCGACGAGGCGGGCTTCCGGGCCGGCCTTGCCGAGCGCAGCGAAGCGTTCGGCATGACGTTTGAGCTGACCGCACCGAATCACCGCCCCAAGGTGGTGATCATGGTGTCCAAGGCCGACCACTGCCTGAACGATCTGCTGTACCGCCAGCGCATCGGCCAGTTGGGTATGGACGTGGTTGCGGTGGTGTCCAACCATCCCGACCTCGAACCGCTGGCCCAGTGGCACAAAATTCCTTACTACCATTTCGCGCTCGATCCTAAGGATAAGCCTGGGCAGGAGCGCAAGGTGCTGCAGGTGATCGAGGAGACTGGCGCCGAGCTGGTTATCCTCGCTCGCTACATGCAGGTGCTATCGCCTGAGTTGTGCAGGCGCCTGGATGGCTGGGCCATCAACATTCACCACTCGTTGTTGCCAGGGTTCAAAGGCGCCAAGCCTTATCATCAGGCGTACAACAAGGGCGTGAAGATGGTCGGTGCGACTGCGCATTACATCAACAACGACCTGGACGAAGGGCCGATCATTGCCCAGGGCGTGGAAGTGGTGGACCACAGCCATTACCCGGAAGACCTGATTGCCAAAGGGCGCGATATCGAGTGCCTGACCCTGGCGCGGGCTGTGGGTTATCACATCGAGCGGCGGGTGTTCCTCAACGCCAACCGGACGGTCGTTCTCTAGCGCCTGTACCGGCCTCTTCGCGGCTAAAGCCGCTCCCACAGGTAAGCGTTGCCCATGAAGGCAGTGATATCCCTGTGGGAGCGGCTTTAGCCGCGAAGACGCCGGTACAGGCCGCCACCTCTGTTACTTTCCTCCATACCCTCCAACGACAACCCTGCCGCTAAAAGGCATCTCCCTGTCGCTCCCAGTCAGTGCATCCCGCCGTATCCGGCCCACAATTCCCTGCATTCCAGAAACACATGCCGCCCATGGATGGCGGCGCGTTCAACCACCGCTGCATAAATACAAATCAAGCGAGGTAAGAGCATGTCTGGCAATCGTGGAGTGGTATATCTCGGCGCCGGCAAGGTCGAGGTGCAGAAGATCGACTACCCGAAAATGCAGGACCCGCGCGGCAAGAAGATCGAGCACGGCGTGATCCTGAAGGTGGTCTCCACCAACATCTGCGGCTCCGACCAGCACATGGTCCGCGGTCGCACCACTGCCCAGGTCGGCCTGGTCCTGGGCCACGAAATCACTGGTGAAATCGTCGAGAAAGGCCGTGATGTCGAGCGCATGCAAATCGGCGACCTGGTCTCGGTACCCTTCAACGTCGCCTGTGGCCGTTGCCGCTCCTGCAAAGAGATGCACACCGGTGTCTGCCTCACCGTCAACCCGGCCCGCGCCGGCGGTGCCTACGGCTACGTCGACATGGGCGACTGGACCGGTGGCCAGGCCGAGTACGTGCTGGTGCCGTACGCCGACTTCAACCTGCTGAAACTGCCCGAGCGCGAAAAGGCCATGGAAAAGATCCGTGACCTGACCTGCCTGTCCGACATCCTGCCTACTGGCTACCACGGCGCCGTCACTGCTGGCGTAGGCCCAGGTAGCACCGTTTACGTCGCGGGCGCTGGCCCGGTTGGCTTGGCCGCTGCTGCCTCGGCCCGCCTGCTGGGCGCTGCCTGCGTTATCGTTGGCGACCTCAACCCGGCCCGGCTGGCCCACGCCAAGTCCCAAGGCTTCGAAGTGGTCGACCTGTCCAAGGACACCCCGCTGCATGAGCAGATCGTCGACATCCTCGGCGAGCCGGAAGTGGACTGCGCCGTTGACGCCGTTGGCTTCGAGGCCCGTGGCCATGGCCACGAGGGCGCCAAGCACGAAGCCCCTGCTACCGTGCTGAACTCGCTGATGCAGGTTACCCGCGTTGCCGGCAACATCGGTATCCCGGGCCTGTACGTGACCGAAGACCCGGGCGCGGTAGATGCCGCCGCCAAGATCGGCGCACTGAGCATCCGCTTTGGCCTGGGCTGGGCGAAGTCGCACAGCTTCCACACCGGCCAGACCCCGACCATGAAGTACAACCGCCAACTGATGCAGGCGATCATGTGGGACCGCATCAACATTGCCGAAGTGGTTGGCGTGCAGGTGATCAACCTGGATCAGGCGCCGGAAGGGTATGGTGAGTTTGATGCGGGGGTGCCGAAGAAGTTTGTGATTGACCCGCACAAGATGTGGGGTGCGGCGTAACAAATTTCGCTTAATAAGAGCCCCTCAATTTGAGGGGCTTTTTACACCCTATACTCGCTGATTCACTCATTTCGTCGGCGAATACGCCGTTGAATATTCTGTTGTAGACTTAGTATTTGGCCGTCCTGAGCATACATGTATAGCCTGCCTGGGTGATGATCTCTCATTATTCCCCTCATTATATTGCTCTTGATTCTTCCATTTTTTTGAGCTGAAAGACTTGCGGCAATCGATATCTCCCTGGTTATTTCAGAGAGGCCTTGAAACGGCTCTTCGCCAGGCACTGTTCGTGTATGGTCAGCCCAAATTCCGATATCATCAGCGTTACGGCCGGTTGGTATCCGATCAGGATTGTTGACCGAGAAGCGGCTACTGGAACCATGGCTAGAGGGTGGTGCTCTTCGCGGTAGAGTAGGCGCACCTTGTGCGGATACTGATTCATACGAGTTAAGGTCGGCATAGTTAGAGGAAAAACTACCGCTAGAGCTGTGCGAGTTAAGGCTGGCATAGTTAGAGGAGGAACTACCGTCAGAGCTTCGCGAGTTGATGCCGGAATATTCTGGTTGAGACGGGTACCGTTCTTGGATGGTGGGTGCTCTGTGAGGTACAGGGATTCGATCTCGACTTCTGGTTCGCCCGAATAAGTTGCCGATGCCTTTAAATAAACTCATCCAACTTTGACCTGATGGGTCCAGACGATTGATTGGGTCGCCACCACAGTAGGCATATGCATTGATACCGCCTTTGTCAAACGGGCTCATTACATCAGCCGATTGAAATCGTTGCAGGACGGGGTTGAAGCAACGATGACCGTTGCCAAGAGCATAGAGGCCTGTCAGAGCATCTCGGAACTGACCGTTAAATGCCAACAGCCTTTGCTTTGGAGGTGAATTAACTACGTACCCGTAAGGTGTGTACGCAGAAAAATGAAGGGCGCGCTCAGAATCAGGGGTTTTCTTCATCACCTTGGCCTGCTTGATGTGAATTATTGTTAGCAGTATTTCGATATCCAGCGCATGGCGCTACTGATAGAAATGACAGGTTGGCACCGCTGACCTGGGCCACTTTGATAGCCTCGACAACCAGCCCGGAACCAACCGTGAAACCCTAAGTCCAATGCCTCGTTTCCCCGGCCATCCCGGCCCATGAGGTCCCTTCCGATGAAAGCATTCACCCTGGCAACCCTGATGACCCTGGCCGCAAGCCCGGTTTTTGCCTTCAACCTCAGCGACGCGGCCAACGCCGTGTCTGCCATGCAGAACCAGCAACAGCAAGGCCAGGTGCAGGCGCCCGAGGCGCAGGCCAATTTGCTCAACACCTTGGGCAGCCAATTGAATATCACCCCCGAACAGGCCATTGGCGGGGCAGGGGCGATGTTGGGGCTGGCGCGCAATAACCTGAGCAGCGATGACTATGGGCAATTGACCAAGGCGGTGCCGGGGCTGGACCTGCTTGCGGGGGCCAATGCACTGGGTGGCTTGAGTGGCCTGGGTGAGTTGCTGGGCAAGAACAGCGGGAGCCAGTCGGCCTTGAACAATGCGCTGGGCAGCAATGTGGAAAACCGCAGCGACCTGGACACTGCGTTCAAGGCGCTGGGGATGGATACCGGGATGATCGGGCAGTTCGCGCCGTTGATTCTGCAGTACCTGGGGCAGCAGGGGATTGCCGGGTCGTTGTTGCAGAACCTGGGTAGCCTGTGGACGACGCCGGCACCGTTGGTTCAGCCTTCTGTCTAAAGACCGGGCCCTGCGGGAGCAACTGTCTTCTTGTGGAAGCTGAGCAGCCCAGACGATAAGAATCTCAGATCATTTCCTGGCGCAGTTGCTCAATCCGCTGGTCCTTCTCCTCCCAAAGCTGATTCACCCAGGCCTGCACAGTCTGGCGAAACTCAGGATCATTCTCGTAATCCCCCGCCCACAACGCCGGGTCGAGCTCACGCACCTGAATATCGATAATCACCCGGCTAATGCTGCCATTGAGCAAATCCCAGAACCCCGGTGCCTTGTTGCCGGGGTACACGATGGTCACATCCAGCAAGGCATCCAGCTGCTCACCCAACGCCGCCAACACAAACGCCACGCCACCCGCCTTGGGTTTGAGCAGGTAGCGATACGGCGACTGCTGTTCCAGGCGCTTGGCCTCGGTAAACCGGGTGCCTTCCAGGTAGTTCACCACGGTCACCGGCTGGCGTTTGAACAGCTCGCAGGCGGCCTTGGTGATTTCCAGGTCCTTGCCCTTGAGCTCGGGGTGCTTCTCCAGAAAGGCCTTGCTGTAGCGCTTCATGAACGGGTAATCCAGCCCCCACCATGCCAGGCCCAGCAGCGGTACCCAGATCAGCTCTTTCTTCAGGAAGAACTTGAAGAACGGTGTACGGCGGTTGAGGCTTTCGATCAGCGCGGGGATGTCGACCCAGGTCTGGTGGTTGCTCACGGCCAGGTACGAGGTGTCTTTGCGCAGGTTCTCGACGCCGCGAATGTCCCATTGGGTAGGAATGCACAAGGCGAAGATGGCCTTGTCGATTTCCGACCAGGTTTCGGCTACCCACATCACCGCCCACGAGGCATAGTCGCGGCCACGGCCCGGCAACACCAGTTTGAGCAGGGCGAAGACCAGCAGCGGGCAGATCAACACCACGGTATTGAGCAGCAACAGGGTGGTAGTGAGAATGCCGGTCAGCAGGCGACGCATAAAGAGACTCTTGTTGTGGGAGATAAACGGTTGGCAATGATAAGCAGCGCCGTAGCCTACGCCAAATGTCCAATGCCCGACGGCAGGGACAAATGTTTCACAACATGTTGGTTAACCTTGTGACAGCGAACCTATCCTGCCCGTGCAGTCTAAGCACTGAACCCTCTCAAGGAAGCCTGCCTGTGAAACCTCTGCTTGCCCTGTTGTCGTTGTTGGCACTGCCGGTAATGGCCGCTGAGCCTACGATCTATGGCCGTTACGAGAACATCACCCTGCCCGAGCTGGGCGAAACCCTGAAAGCCAAGATGGACACCGGTGCCTTCACCGCGTCGTTATCGGCCAAGGACATCGAACTGTTCACCCGTGATGGCGAGGAATGGGTACGCTTCCGCCTGGCCACCAAGGACTCGGATGGCAAGGTGTACGAGCACAAGGTATCGCGCATCAGCAAGATCAAGGGCCGCGCCGATGAAGAGGAAGAAGGCGATGCGCCGGAAATCTCCAAGCGCCCGGTGGTGGACCTGGAACTGTGCCTGGGTGACGTGAAGCGCACCGTGGAGGTGAACCTGGTGGACCGCAGCAGCTTCAATTACCCGCTGCTGGTGGGTTCCAAGGCGCTCCGCGAGTTCAAGGCTGCCGTGAACCCCGCCAAGAAGTTTACTGCTGGCAAGCCTGACTGCTGATTCGATCCGCCTGTTCTAGCCCTTTCGCGGGCACGCCCGCTCCCACAGGACTAGCGCTGCTCTGAAGGGCAGCACAGTACCTGTGGGAGCGGGCTTGCCCGCGAAGAGGCCAGTAAGCTAAAAGTGCAGTCTGCCCTCAACAAGGCCGGACGCCATGCCCCATATCCTCATCGTCGAAGACGAAGCCGCCATCGCCGACACCCTGGTCTACGCCCTTCAGGCCGATGGCCACAGTACTGAATGGGTGACCCTGGGCAGCGCCGCCCTCGACCAGCAACGCCAGCGCCCGGCCGACCTGATCATCCTCGACATCGGCCTGCCCGACATCAGTGGCTTCGAAACCTGCCGCCAGTTGCGCCGTTTCACCGAGGTGCCGGTGATGTTCCTCAGTGCCCGCGACGGTGAAATCGACCGGGTGGTAGGCCTGGAAATCGGTGCCGACGACTACGTGGTCAAACCCTTCAGCCCGCGCGAAGTGGCCGCACGGGTGCGCGCGATCCTCAAGCGCATGGCGCCCCGGGCAGAGCCTGCCACCGATACCGTGCTGTTCCAGCTCGACACCCTGCGCATGCAGATCACGTACCGTGGCCAGCCACTCACCCTGACCCGCCATGAGTTCCGTCTGCTGCAATCCCTGCTGGAACAACCGCAGCGGGTGTTCAGCCGCGAACAGTTGCTCGACGCCTTGGGCGTGGCCTCCGATGTGGGCTACGAGCGAACCATCGACAGCCATATCAAGAGCCTGCGCGCGAAGCTGCGCCAGGTAGCGGGCGACGCCGAGCCGATCCAGACCCACCGCGGCCTCGGCTACAGCTACAGCCCGGACCATGCCTGATGCGCCTGGGCATCCGGATTTTCCTGGTGTACTTCCTGTTCGTCGGGTTGGCGGGCTACTTTTTGCTTAATACCGTGCGCGAACAGATTCGCCCGGTGGTGCGCCAGTCGTCTGAAGAAACACTGGTAGACACCGCCAACCTGCTGGCCGAGATCCTGCGTGATGATGTCAAGGCCGGTACCCTGAACCAAAGCCATCTGCCCGAAGTGCTCAAGGCCTATGGCACGCGTAGCCCCGGCGCGCAAATCTGGGGCCTGGCCAAAACCCAGGTCAGCCACCGCATCTATGTCACCGATGCCAAGGGTATCGTGCTACTGGATTCCACCGGCGAGGCCCTGGGCAAGGACTATTCGCAGTGGAATGACGTGCTGAAGACCCTGCGTGGCGAGTACGGTGCCCGCTCCACCCGCAGCGATCCCAACGATGAAAGCACCTCGGTGATGCACGTGGCTGCACCGATCATGGATGAGAGCAAGATCATCGGCGTGGTCACCGTGGCCAAGCCCAACAGCTCGCTGCAACCGTACATCGACCGCTCCGAACAGCGTTTGCTTACCCTGGGCCTCGGGCTGATCGGGCTTGGCCTGCTGATCGGTGCAGCGTTGTCGTGGTGGTTGTCGCGCTCGTTGCGTCGGCTGGCTCGTTATGCGCAGGCTGTGAGCGAAGGCGAGCGTGCTGCGTTACCCCATTACAAGGGCGGCGAGCTGGCGCATTTGGCTCAGGCTGTGGAACGCATGCGCACGCAGCTGGAGGGCAAGGCCTATGTCGAGCGTTACGTGCATACCCTGACCCACGAGCTGAAAAGCCCGCTGGCGGCCATTCGCGGGGCGTCCGAGCTGTTGCAGGACGATATGCCGACCGACCAGCGCGCGCGGTTTGCCGGCAATATCGAGCGTGAGAGCGAACGCTTGCAGCAGATGGTCGAGCGTCTGCTCAACCTGGCCCGGGTCGAGCAGATGCAGGCGCTGGAAGACGAGCAGCAGGTGGCACTGGCGGCGCTGGTGGACGAGTTGTTGTTGGCCCATGCGGCGCGCATCGACGGGGCCAGTCTGCATGTGCGTCAGCGGGTGCCTGCCGGCTTGCGCTTGCTGTGTGATCCGTTCCTGATGCGCCAGGCGCTGGCCAACCTGCTCGACAACGCGTTGGACTTCACCCCGGAGGGAGGCGCGCTGTTGTTCGACCTGGAACGCGATGGCGAGCGGGTGGCGTTGAGCCTGTTCAACCAGGGGCAGGCGATACCGGCGTATGCCATCGGGCGGGTCAGCGAGCGGTTCTACTCGCTGCCGCGGCCAGGAAGTGGGCGCAAGAGCACCGGGCTGGGGCTGAACTTTGTGGCTGAAGTGATGCAGCTGCATGGTGGGGCGTTGGCGGTGGATAACGTCGATGGTGGCGTGCGGGTGAGGTTGTGGCTGCCGGTGCGGCGTATCAGCTGAGATAGCCGGGGCTGCTTTGCAGCCCATCGCCGGCAAGCCAGCTCCCACAGGTACAGCGCCAGGCTTGAAAGCTGTGGAGGCCTGTGGGAGCTGGCTTGCCGGCGATGAGGCCCTTGAAAGTACACACGATCTCCACACAACCTCCCTGAAGCCTCCACGCAAGACGCAGACACTGCGCCCACTGCCACAGGAGGCCCCATGACCAAGACCCTCGGTTACAAACTCGGCATGATCGCCGTGCTCATAGTGCTGTTGCTCATCCCGTTGCTGCTGATCAACGGCCTGATCGATGAGCGCCAGGCCCTGCGCGACGACGTACTGCGCGACATCGCGCAAAGTGCCAGCTTCGACCAGCAGCTCAGCGGCCCGCTGCTGGTGGTGCCGTATCGCAAGTACCAGCGCCGCTGGATCGAAAAGGATGGCGAGCGTACTCAGGAAACCAGCACTGTTGCCGGCCACCTGTACTTCCTGCCGGAAACCTTCGACGCCAACCTGGATGTGGACACCGAACTGCGTGCCCGAGGTATCTACCAGGCCCGCCTGTTCCACGCCAAAGGCCGCATCAGCGGCCGTTTCAAGCTCCCGGAGCGCTGGGGCATCGACAAGGACTTCGACGACTACCGCTTCGACAAGCCGTTCCTGGTGGTGGGCATCAGCGATATCCGCGGCATCGAGAACGGCCTGGAACTGAGCATGGATGAGCAAAAGGTGCCGTTCGAGGCCGGTACCCGGCTCGACTGGATGCGCGGCGGCGTGCATGCCAGCCTCCCAGCGCTGGACGGCCTGCAGGCGCGGGAATTCAGCTACGGCTTCGATCTGGCGCTGCAAGGCACTGGCCAGTTGCACATCGTGCCGGTGGGCCGCACCAGCAGCGTGGACATGCGCGCCAACTGGCCGCACCCAAGCTTCGTCGGCAGCTACCTGCCCAACCGCCGCGACATCGATGCCCAGGGCTTCAGCGCCCATTGGCAGACTTCGTTCTTTGCCACCAACCTTGAAGACGCCCTGCGCCAATGCGCCATTGCCGGGCAGTGCGCCGACTTCAGTGAACGCAGCTTCGGCGTGAGCTTTGTCGACCCGGTGGACCAGTACCTGAAAAGCGAACGGGCGATTAAATACGCGCTGTTGTTCATTGCGCTGACCTTTGCCGGCTTCTTCCTGTTCGAAGTGCTGAAAAACCTGAGCGTACACCCGGTGCAGTACATCCTGGTGGGCGTGGCGCTGGCGTTCTTCTACCTATTGTTGCTGTCGTTGTCAGAACACATCGGGTTTGGCCTGGCGTATGGGTTGTCGGCTTCGGCGTGCGTGCTGCTGATCGGCTTCTACCTGAGCCATGTGTTGCGCAGCCTGGGGCGAGGGGTTGGGTTCGCGGCAGGGTTGGCAGCCTTGTATGCGCTGCTCTACGGGCTGCTGAGCGCCGAGGATTATGCGCTGCTGATGGGCTCGCTGCTGTGCTTTGGCTTGCTGGGGGTGTTCATGGTGCTGACCCGGCGGCTGGACTGGGCGCGGGTGGGGAGGGCGGCATGAGGGAGGACAGAGAGATTGGGCGGTGGCTGGCCCAGCGGATCGGTCAGCTGTTTCCTGTTGTACCTAGGTGAGGCATTCGCGGGCGTGCCCGCTCCCACAGGTACGGCGCACATCTTGAAATTGGCGCCATACCCTGTGGGAGCGGGCGTGCCCGCGAAGAGGCCCTGTCAGGCCACTGGAGAGGTAGCCACCATCGACGGTCGCTTGGCCACCTCGGCATACCACGCCGCCAACCCAGGCTGGCGCTCACGCCAGCCAAACTCCGGCTGACGCAAATCCAGATACCCCAGCGCACAGGCCACGCCAATTGCCGCCAGATCGAACCCGGACATCAGCTCGGGCAAATGCTCCTGCTCCAGGTTGGCCAGGCTACGGCGGATCTTGTCGCCCTGCGCCTGCAACCAACCGTCCCAGCGCTTGTCCTCGGGCCGCAGGAAGCTTTCATAACGCGACGACACCGCCGCATCCATGATCGCATCGGCCTGCGACACCAGCGTCATGCGCCGCCAGCGCGCCGAGCCCTCTCGCGGCAACAGCGGCAGGCCGACGTGTTGCAGGTCGAGGTACTCGCAGATCACCCGGCTGTCATGCAGCACCGTGCCGTCTTCCAAGCGCAGGGCCGGGATCTTGCCGATCGGGTTGTCCTGGTTGAGCTGTGGGTCGCCGCTCACCGGGCTGATGTTCACCGGCTGCAGCTGCACCCGCTCAAGTTGGCCGGTCTCATGCAACACCACCATGACCTTGCGCACGAAAGGCGACAACGGCGAGTGGAACAGGGTCATCGTGCTCATGGTTCAATTGCCCTGCAGGCTGGGTGGCAGGCATACACCGGTGCCGCCGATGCCGCAGTAGCCGTCCGGGTTCTTGGCCAGGTACTGCTGGTGGTAGGCCTCGGCAAAGTACACGGTCGGCGCCTGGTCGATTTCAGTGGTGATTTCACCAAAGCCTGCCTTGTTCAGTTCGACCTGGAAGGCGTCACGGCTGGCCTTGGCCTGTTCCAGCTGTTCCGGGCTGGTGCAGTAGATGGCCGAGCGGTACTGGGTGCCGACGTCATTGCCCTGGCGCATACCCTGGGTGGGGTTGTGCAGCTCCCAGAACATCGCCAGCAGTTCGCGGTAGCTGACTTTGTCCTTGTCGAACACCACCAGCACCACCTCGGTGTGGCCGGTAAGGCCCGAGCAGACTTCTTCGTAGGTAGGGTTTGGGGTGAAACCGCCGGCGTAGCCGACCACAGTGCTGACCACGCCCTCGCGCTGCCAGAAGCGGCGCTCGGCGCCCCAGAAGCAACCCAGGCCGAAGATGGCGAAGTCGATGGCGCCTTCGAAGAACGGGCCGAGCAGCGGGGTGCCTTCGAACACGTAGTGGAACTCGGGCAGGGTCATTGGCGTTTCGCGGCCAGGCAGCGCCTGTTCCGCAGTTGGCATGACGTTTTTGTTCACCAGGATTTCCGAACGCAGGACCATGGCCGTTCCTCTGTGTTTTTTCAGTTGGATAGGTGTTGAAGCATTCGCGGGCATGCCCGCGAAGAGGCCCGAATGACTTCTATAGTGCCCGAGGTTTACGCCGCTGTCAGGCCACCGGGCCACGCGGGTAGCGCTTCAGCCGCTCAGCCAGCTCCCGTCCCGGAATCGGCCGGTCGAACAGGTAACCCTGGCCCACGTCGCAACGGTGGCGGCGCAGAAACGCCAGCTGCTCCGGCGTCTCGATCCCTTCAGCCACTACCTTCAGCTTGAGGTTGTGCGCCATGGCCACCACCGCCGAGGTAATTTCCATGTCGTCCTGGTTGTCGGGGATCTCATTGATGAAGCTGCGGTCGATCTTGAGAATGTCGATCGGAAACTTCTTCAGGTAGCTGAGCGAGGAGTAACCGGTGCCGAAATCGTCCATGGCCAGGGTCAGCCCCAGGGCCTTCAGCTCGTCCAGCTGGCGGTGGGTGTCTTCGGTGGCTTCCAGCAGTAGGCCTTCGGTCAGCTCCAGCTCCAGCAGGTGCGGGGGCAGGGCTTCTTCCTTGAGGATGGTGCTGATAGAGGCTACCAGGTCGGGGTCGGAAAACTGCTTGGGCGACAGGTTGATCGCTACGTGCAGGTTACCCAAGCCGGCCTCGCGCAGTTGCTGGCTCATGCTGCATGACTGGCGGATCACCCATTTGCCAATGGGAATGATCAGGCCGGTTTCTTCTGCCACGCTGATGAACTGGTCCGGGCGGATCATGCCGCGCTCGGGGTGGTTCCAGCGCAACAGCGCTTCCAGCCCCAACAGGCGGCCGCTGCGCAGGCAGATCTTGGGCTGGTAGAACACTTCCAGCTCGTTCTGGGTAAGTGCACGGCGCAGGTTGTTCTCGACGAACAGTTTGTAGCTGGCTTCGGCATTGAGCACTTCGGTAAACACCTGCACCTGATGCTTGCCGTTGGCCTTGGCCTTGTGCAACGCCAGGCCGGCGTTTTTCATCAGGCTGGCCGGGTCAGCGCCGTGCAGCGGCGCGTAGGCCAGGCCCACCGAGGCCGTGACGTTGATCAACTGGTTGTCGACGAACATCGGCTTGTCGAGGGTGCGCAGCAATTGCTGGGCAACGCCTTGGCCATCTTCCAGGCTGGTGTCGTCAAGCAATACCGCGAACTCGTTACTGGCAAAGCGCGCCAGGATACCGCCGGTGTGCAAGCTGTTGCGCAGGCGGCGGGCCAGGCTGATCAGCAGCTTGTCACCGGTCTGGTGGCCAAGGCTGTCGTTGATGCGCTTGAAGTTGTCGATGTCCACCAGCAGCAGGCACATCGCGCTTTCGCCATCGCGGGCAAAGCACTCGTCCAGGCTGCGGATGAACGCCGGGCGGTTGCCCAGGTTGGTCAGGTTGTCGGTGTAGGCCAGTCGCTCGATGCGCTGCTGGGCCAGCTTGGTCTGGGTGACGTCTTCGTAGATGCCGATGTAGTGGGTCAGCTCACGGTTATCGCCGTACACCTTGGAAATCGACAACTGGCCCCAGTAGGGCTCCAGGTTCTTGCGCCGGCTCTTGAACTCGCCCTGCCAGCTGTTGCCCATGGCCAGGCTCGACGGCGAGTCGAACAGCAATTCGCTGAGGTTCTCCAATGCCGGCAGCTCACCCAGGTGACGGCCTTGCACTTCATCGGTGCTGTATTGGGTGATTGCAGTGAAACTCGGGTTGACGTACTCCACCCGGCCATCGCAGTTCACCAGCAAAAAGGCGCTGGCGCTTTGCTCGACGGCACGCTGGAACAGGTGCAATGCGCTGGCCGCAGTGCGCCGGTTGTGGTTGGTGATGACTTGGGCGAACTGGTCGGCCAGCTCACCTGCAAAGGCAATCTCGTCCGACTGCCAGGCCCGTGGCTGGCCGGTCTGCTCCAGGCACAGCACGCCGACTACCTGGCCATCGACACGGATACTGGCGTCGAGCATGGCCTTGTTTTCCGGGCGCAAGCTTTGCGCCAGGGCGCGGGTGCGTGGGTCGTGGCCGGCGTTGTGGGCGTCGATGGCGCGGCTGGCGTGCAGCGCATCAAGGTAGTCGGGGAAGTGGCTGGCATCGATGGCTTCGGGCTGGCGATGCTCTTGTGCGACGCGGTACCAGGCGGTGATCGGTTCCAGACGCTGGTCGTCCAGGTGCCAGATGCTGGCGCTGTCGACCTTGTAGATTTCGCAGGCGCTGCGGGTAATCAGCTGGGCAGCTTCCAGCAGCGAGTTACCGGCACTGTAGCGCTGGCGGGCCAAGCGCAGGATCAGGTCCTGCTGGCCGCGCACGCGCTCCAGGTGTTCCAGCTGCTCTTGCTGGGCGCGCTGGTTCAGTTGCAGGGCCAGCTGCAGGCGGTTGTTGCGTGATTCCAGGTCGTTGGCGTCGGCTTCGCCGGTATCGTCCTGCAGGTCATCGAGCACGCTCAGGTAGCCGCGCAACAGCTGGCGGTTATGCTGCTTGTAGGCTTCACCCACCTCCAGCAGGCGCAGCGAGGCGCTGGGCGTGTGCAGGGTGTAGCGCACGCGGTAGTAGCCGCGCTGGGCCAGTTGCAGTTGGACCTCATCGTGCAGCCGGTAGCGTGCTTCCGGTTCCATCAGGCTGGCGTAGGGTGCATCTACCAAGGCACACAGGTCGCCGGCGTGCAGGCCGAACTGGCGCTCGCAGGCCGGGTCCAGGTAGAGCATGGCCCAGGTGGCTTCGTTGAGCCGTTCGAAACGCAGCATGCCGAGCCGCGAGGGCACGGGTAACGGCGTGACGACCTCGGCCGCCACACGGCTGGCGGCATCGGGTTGGCTTTTCATCGAAGACTCGCTTGAAGAGGGAACGCGGCCTTGCGGCGGCGGCAGATTCGGCAAGGTTGCATCATGTCCCGAGGGCTGGCAAGCGGCCATGCGTGATGCTGTGTACGGGTTATCGGCTGTTGGGCCGGAAATGTTAGTTCGCCTTGAGAATTTTGGCGCCTGGGAAACCGAGCGCCGCCCGCGCGGCGCTCGATCTCCCCGGCGCCACAACCCTATCGGCGGACAAAAAAAAGCCCCGCCAATCGACGGGGTTGAGGTACGAGCGTGGCAGCTCGAAAAGGGTACTGCCCCTCGCAAGGAGGGGCAGCGGGCTGCCTTACAGCAGCATGGTGCGGATATCGCCCAGCACGTCGCCCAGGCGCTTGGTGAAGCGCGCGGCGGCTGCGCCGTTGATCACACGGTGATCGTAGGACAGCGACAGTGGCAGCATCAGCTTCGGCTGGAAGGCCTTGCCATCCCACACTGGCTGCATGGTCGCCTTGGAGACGCCCAGGATAGCCACTTCCGGCGCGTTGACGATCGGCGTGAAGCCGGTGCCGCCAATGTGGCCGAGGCTGGAGATGGTGAAGCAGGCGCCTTGCATCTCGTCGGCCGACAGCTTCTTGGTGCGGGCTTTTTCGGCCAGCGCAGCCGCTTCGGCAGCCAGTTGCAGCAGGCTCTTCTGGTCGACGTTCTTGATCACAGGGACCAGCAGGCCGTCTGGAGTGTCCACGGCGAAGCCGATGTGCACGTACTTCTTGCGGATGATGGCCTTGCCGCTTGGCGCCAGCGAGCTGTTGAAGTCTGGCAGTTCCTTGAGCAGGAAAGCACAGGCCTTGAGCAGCAGTGGCAGCACGGTCAGCTTCACGCCGGCCTTCTCGGCCACGGCCTTCTGCGCAACGCGGAAGGCTTCCAGCTCGGTGATGTCGGCAGAGTCGAACTGGGTCACGTGCGGCACGTTCAGCCAGCTGCGGTGCAGGTTGGCAGCACCGACCTGCATCAGGCGGGTCAGGGCCACTTCTTCCACTTCACCGAACTTGCTGAAGTCCACGGCAGGGATCGGCGGGATGCCGGCGCCGCCGGTTGCACCGGCAGCGGCCGGAGCTTCCTTGGCCTTCTGCATCATCGCTTTGACGTAAACCTGCACGTCTTCTTTCAGAATGCGGCCGTGCGGACCGGTGGCGGCAACAGCGCCCAGGTCGACACCGAATTCACGGGCCAGCTGACGAACGGCGGGGCCTGCGTGAACCTTGGCGTTACTGCCAGCGGCCGGTGCGGTAGCAGCCGGTGCTGGGGCAGCAGCCGGGGCGGCAGCGGCGGGTGCGGCTGCCGGAGCAGCCTCAGCCTTGGCTGGCGCCGGGGCAGCAGCAGGGGCCGGAGCGGCAGCCGGGGCTGCGCCAGCGACCTTCAGCTTGAAGATCAGGTCGCCAGTGCCGACTTCGTCTTCCAGCTTGCACAGCACTTCTTCGACCACGCCAGCAGCTGGCGACGGGATTTCCATGGAGGCCTTGTCGGACTCCAGGGTAATCAGCGACTGGTCGGCTTCGACAGTGTCGCCGACCTTGACCAGCACTTCGATGATCTTGGCCTTGCCCGACGAGCCGATGTCCGGCACGTGGATGTCCTGCACGCTGGCGGCAGCCGGGGCTGCGGCTGGCGCAGGGGCGGCTTCGGCAGCAGGCGCCGGGGCAGCAGCCGGGGCCGGAGCAGCAGCGGCCGGAGCCTCAGGGGCCGCAGCAGCGGCGCCCTCGGCTTCCAGAACCAGCAGCTCGTCGCCTTCTTTCAGGCGGTCGCCCAGCTTTACTTTCAGTTCTTTGATGACACCGGCCTTGGGGGCCGGGATTTCCATGGAGGCCTTGTCGGACTCCAGGGTCAGCAGGCTCTGGTCAGCCTCGATACGGTCACCGACCTTGACGAACAGCTCGATGATTTCACCTTCACCGCTGCCGATGTCAGGTACGCGAATGAGTTCGCTCACTTAAAAATACTCCTCAGCAGTCCAGTGGGTTGCGCTTGTCCGGGTCGATACCGAACTTGACGATAGCGTCTGCAACAACCTTGGGTTCGATCTCGCCACGGTCAGCCAGGGCTTCCAGGGCAGCCAGCACCACGAAGTGGCGGTCGACTTCGAAGAAGTGACGCAGCTTCTTGCGGCTGTCGCTGCGACCGTAACCGTCGGTACCCAGGACCTTGAACTCTTTGCTCGGAACCCACTGGCGAATCTGCTCGGCGAACAGTTTCATGTAGTCGGTAGAGGCGATGACCGGGCCTTTGCGGCCGTTCAGGCACTGCTCGACATAGGTCTGCTGTGGCTTCTGGCCAGGCTTCAGGCGGTTGGCGCGTTCTACGGCCAGGCCGTCGCGGCGCAGTTCGTTGAAGCTGGTGACGCTCCATACGTCGGCACCGACGTTGAACTCTTCACGCAGGATTTTCGCCGCTTCGCGGACTTCGCGCAGGATGGTGCCGGAGCCCATCAGCTGTACGTGGTGCGCGGCTTCGCGGGTGTCTTCTTCCAGCAGGTACATGCCCTTGATGATGCCTTCCTCGACACCGGCCGGCATGGCTGGCTGCTGGTAGGATTCGTTCATCACGGTGATGTAGTAGAAGATGTCCTGTTGCTCTTCGGTCATCTTCTTCATGCCGTCCTGGATGATCACCGCCAGCTCGTAGCCGTAGGTTGGATCGTAGGTGCGGCAGTTCGGGATGGTGCCCGCCATCATGTGGCTGTGACCGTCTTCGTGCTGCAGGCCTTCACCGTTCAGGGTGGTACGGCCGGCGGTACCGCCGATCAGGAAGCCACGGGTGCGGCTGTCGCCAGCGGCCCAGGCCAGGTCGCCAATGCGCTGGAAGCCGAACATCGAGTAGAAGATGTAGAACGGCAGCATCGGCTGGTTGTGGCAGCTGTACGAGGTACCGGCAGCGATGAACGACGACATGGCGCCGGCTTCGTTGATGCCTTCTTCGAGGATCTGGCCCTTCTTGTCCTCGCGGTAGAACATCACCTGGTCTTTATCGACTGGCTCGTAGAGCTGGCCGACCGACGAGTAGATGCCCAGCTGGCGGAACATGCCTTCCATACCGAAGGTACGGGCTTCGTCCGGGATGATCGGGACGATGCGCTGACCGATTTCCTTGTCCTTGACCAGCTGCGCCAGAATGCGCACGAAGGCCATGGTGGTGGAGATTTCGCGGTCGCCCGAGCCGTCCAGGATCGCTTTCAGCGTTTCCAGTGGCGGGGTCGGTACGCTGAAGCTCTTGGCGCGGCGCTGTGGCACGAAACCGCCCAGGGCAGCACGGCGCTCGGCCAGGTACTTGGCTTCGGCAGAACCTTCTTCCGGCTTGAAGAACGGCAGGTTCTCCAGGTCGGCATCCTTGACCGGGATGTCGAAGCGGTCACGGAAGTGACGCAGGCTGTCGACGTCGACCTTCTTGGTGTTGTGCGCGGTGTTCTTGGCTTCGCCGGCACCGGTACCGTAACCCTTGATGGTCTTGGCCAGGATGACGGTCGGCTGGTCTTTGTGGTTGACCGCCTGGTGGTACGCCGCGTAGACCTTGTACGGGTCGTGGCCGCCACGGTTGAGCTTCCAGATCTCATCGTCGGACAGGTCTTCGACCATGGCCTTGAGCTCTGGGGTGTTGAAGAAGTTCTCACGAACGTACGCGCCGTCTTTGGCTTTGTAGTTCTGGTACTCGCCGTCGATGACTTCGTCCATGCGGCGCTGCAGGGCACCGTTGGTGTCCTTGGCGAACAATGGGTCCCAGAAACGGCCCCAGACAACCTTGTTGACGTTCCAGCCACCGCCACGGAACACGCCTTCGAGTTCCTGGATGATCTTGCCGTTGCCGCGAACCGGGCCGTCGAGGCGCTGCAGGTTGCAGTTGATGACGAAAATCAGGTTGTCCAGCTTCTCGCGGCCGGCCAGGGCGATTGCGCCCAGGGATTCCGGCTCGTCGCACTCGCCGTCGCCCATGAAGCACCAGACTTTCTGCTTGCCGGCCGGGATGTAGCCGCGCGCTTCCAGGTACTTCATGAAGCGTGCCTGGTAGATGGCCTGGATCGGGCCCAGACCCATCGATACGGTCGGGAACTGCCAGAAGTCAGGCATCAGCCATGGGTGCGGGTACGAAGACAGGCCGTTGCCGTCCACTTCCTGACGGAAGTTGTTCATCTGGTCTTCGGTGATGCGGCCTTCCATGAAGGCGCGGGCGTAGATGCCTGGGGAGGCGTGGCCCTGGAAGAAGATCAGGTCGCCGCCGTGTTCTTCGGTCGGGGCCTGGAAGAAGTAGTTGAAGCCGATGTCGTACAGGGTGGCACTGGAGGCGAAGCTGGAGATGTGTCCGCCCAGGTCCGAGTCTTTCAGGTTGGTGCGCATGACCATGGCCAAGGCGTTCCAACGCACCATCGAGCGAATGCGGCGTTCCATGAACAGGTCGCCAGGCATGCGTGCTTCGTGGGTGACAGGGATGGTGTTGCGGTATGGCGTGGTGATCGCATACGGCAGCTGGGAGCCACTACGGGTGGCCAGCTCGCCCATACGGGTCATCAGGTAATGAGCGCGGTCTTCGCCTTCTTTGTCGAGGACCGACTCCAGGGCATCCAGCCATTCCTGGGTTTCGATTGGATCGAGGTCTTGCATGGCTTGCTCCAGGGCGGAAAGGCAACCAGAATCGATTGCCTGAAGTTGCGACTGGCCTTATGGGCAGACGTCGTGAATTCTTGGATTACCGGGGTGTCTTCCGGCGCGTTGTAGTTTTACTACATTTGCTTTCGCATTTCATGCTTTTACACGACGCGAGTAGTAGTAAAACTACATTTGTGCGACGTTTGGTCGCACCTTGGCTTGTGAGGAAAAACGTTCATGTTGGTTGGCATTGTGTCGCGAACGGGTGGTTCTTGATGTTTGTTGCCAAGTTTTCGTTTTTTTCAGCTATTTCCAACTTTTGTACGACAGTCCAACCGTGGTCCGGCTTCCCCTTGGCCGCTTTTTCCCCTCTATTTCACGCCGATCAAGGATAGACCATGCGCCTGCCTTTGCCGTCCGATCTGCCCGCCATCCTTCAGCCACTGGTCGCTCGCAACCAGCAATTCCTCAGCGATGCGCTAGCGGCTCACCCTGAGCTCGACCTGAATGCATGGAGCCCGCTGCACCGGCAGCAATTCGACCAGGTGGCCGCAGCCAGCGATTTTGTCCTGGGCCTGGCCCAGCGCGAGCCGGCCATGCTGTTCGGCCTGCTGACCAGTGGCGAACTGGAGCGTCGTTATGCGCCGGGTGAGCTGCGCGGGCACATCGCGGCGGTCGCCCAGGCGGCGCAAAGCGATGATGAGCTGGCGCGCAACCTGCGCCGCGAGCGCAACCGCCAGCAGTTGCGCATCATTTGGCGCGACATCACCCGTCAGGCGGAACTGAGTGAAACCTGCCGCGACCTGTCGGACCTGGCCGATGCCGCCATCGACGAAGCCTACCAATGGCTGTACCCGCGCCATTGCCAGCAGTTCGGCACGCCCATCGGCAACCGCAGCGGCCAGCCGCAGCACATGGTGGTGCTGGGCATGGGCAAGCTGGGGGCGGTGGAGCTGAACCTGTCGTCGGACATCGACCTGATCTTCGGCTTCCCCGAAGGCGGCGAAACCGAAGGGGTGAAGCGTTCGCTGGAAAACCAGGAGTTCTTCACCCGCCTGGGCCAGCGGCTGATCAAGGCGTTGGACCCGGTTACCGTCGATGGTTTCGTGTTCCGCGTCGACATGCGCCTGCGCCCCTATGGTTCGGCCGGCGCACTGGTGCTCAGCTTCAATGCCCTGGAGCAGTACTACCAGGACCAGGGTCGCGACTGGGAGCGCTACGCGATGATCAAGGCGCGGGTGGTGGCGGGTGACCAGGCTGCCGGCGCACAACTGCAGGAGATGCTGCGCCCGTTCGTGTACCGCCGTTACCTGGACTTTTCCGCGATCGAAGCGCTGCGCACCATGAAGCAGTTGATTCAGCAGGAAGTGCGGCGCAAGGGCATGGCCGACAACATCAAGCTGGGTGCCGGTGGTATCCGCGAGGTTGAGTTCATCGCCCAGGCTTTCCAGCTGATCCACGGCGGGCGCGACCTGAGCTTGCAGCAACGGCCGTTGCTCAAGGTGCTGGCCACCCTCGAAGGCCAGGGTTACCTGCCGCCGGCGGTGGTCGCCGAGCTGCGCGAAGGTTATGAGTTCTTGCGTTATACCGAGCATGCCATCCAGGCCATCGCCGACCGCCAGACGCAAATGTTGCCAGAGGGCGAGACCGACCAGGCGCGGGTGGCCTACATGCTCGGTTTTGCCGACTGGCAGAGCTTCCACGACCAGTTGACCTATTGGCGTGGCCGTATCGACTGGCACTTCCGCCAAGTGATCGCCGACCCGGATGATGAAGACGGTGAAGGCGAACTGGTGGTGGGTGGCGAATGGTCGCCGCTGTGGGAACAGGCGCAGGATGAAGAAGCCGCTGGCCGGCAGCTGGAAGAGGCTGGCTTCAAAGAGCCTGTCGAAGCCTTGCGGCGTTTGGCGGGGCTGCGCTCAAGCCCGCAGTTGCGGTCGATGCAGCGCATTGGCCGTGAGCGGCTGGATGCCTTTATTCCGCGCCTGCTGGCCCAGGCGGTCGAGCACGATAATCCCGACTTGGTGCTGGAGCGTGTGCTGCCACTGGTCGAAGCCGTGGCGCGGCGTTCGGCTTACCTGGTGCTGCTGACCGAAAACCCGGGTGCCCTGCGCCGTCTGCTGACCTTGTGCGCCGCCAGCCCGTGGATTGCCGAGCAGATTGCGCTGTACCCGTTGCTGCTCGACGAACTGCTTAACGAAGGCCGCCTGTTCAGCCCGCCCCTGGCTCCCGAGCTGGCCAGCGAGTTGCGCGAACGCCTGACGCGCATCCCCGAGGATGACCTGGAGCAGCAGATGGAGGCACTGCGCCACTTCAAGCTGGCCCACAGCCTGCGTGTGGCCGCGTCGGAAATCAGTGGCAACCTGCCGTTGATGAAAGTCAGCGACTACCTGACCTGGCTGGCCGAAGCCATCCTCGACCAGGTACTGGCCCTGGCCTGGCGCCAGACCGTGGCCCGCCATGGCCAGCCCAAGCGCAGCGACGGCAGTCTCTGCGATCCGGGATTCATCATCATTGGTTATGGCAAGGTCGGCGGCCTGGAGCTGGGGCACGGCTCTGATCTGGACCTGGTGTTCATCCACGACGGCGACCCGCAAGAGGAAACCGACGGTGCCAAGCCCATCGACAGTGCGCAGTTCTTCACCCGGCTGGGCCAGCGCATCATCCACCTGCTGACCACCCAGACCAACTCGGGCCAGCTGTATGACGTGGACATGCGCCTGCGTCCGTCCGGCGCCTCCGGCCTGCTGGTGAGTTCGCTGGGCGCCTTCGAGCGCTACCAGCAGAACGAAGCCTGGACCTGGGAGCATCAGGCCTTGGTGCGGGCCCGCGTGCTGGTGGGCTGCAAGCAGGTTGGCGCGGCGTTCGAAGGCGTGCGTGCCAAGGTGCTGGGCCAGGCCCGCGACTTGGAAAAACTGCGCACCGAAGTGAGTGAAATGCGCGCCAAGATGCGTGACAACCTGGGGACCAAGGCCACGGCTGCGGGTACTGCGGCTAACGCGTTCGAGGCCGGTGTGCCCTTCGATATCAAGCAGGATGCCGGCGGTATCGTCGATATCGAATTTATGGTGCAATACGCGGCTTTGGCCTGGTCCCATGACCACCCGGCCATACTCCGATGGACCGATAACATCCGCATTCTGGAAGAACTGGAGCAGGCGAGTTTGATGCCGGCCAGTGACGCGGTGCTGTTGCGTGAAGTGTACAAGGCGTTCCGCTCAGCCTCCCACCGCCAGGCCCTGCAGAAGCAGGCCGGGGTGATCGACGCGGCGCAGTTTGCCGATGAACGCCGTCAAGTGCGGCGGATCTGGGGGGAACTGGGTTTGACCTGACGGCCCACCGTCCCCACAGGGGCTGTGATCAGCCATGGACTTGCCTGAGTGGTACACTGTCCGCCACATAGCCTGAATATAAAGAGGGGAGGCCAGGCTGTACCGCAGTCTGTAGCCTCCCCGAGCGTTTCTGGACTAAGCATGAGAATACTGATCATTGGCCCCAGCTGGGTCGGCGACATGGTGATGGCGCAGACCCTGTTCCAGTGCCTGAAACAGCAGCACCCCGACTGCGTGATCGACGTGTTGGCCCCCGAGTGGAGCCGGCCGATCCTGGAGCGCATGCCCGAGGTGCGCCAGGCCTTGAGCTTCCCGCTCGGTCACGGCGCGCTGGAGCTGGCCACGCGCCGGCGCATCGGCAAGTCCCTGGCCGGCCAGTACGACCAGGCCATCCTGCTGCCCAACTCGCTGAAGTCGGCACTGGTTCCGTTCTTCGCCGGTATCCCCAAACGCACCGGCTGGCGGGGCGAAATGCGCTTTGGCCTGCTGAACGATGTGCGCAAGCTGGACAAGGCCCGCTACCCGCTGATGATCGAGCGCTTCATGGCTTTGGCCTACGCGCCTGGTGCCGAGCTGCCGCAGCCGTACCCGCGCCCCAGCCTGCAGATCGAAGCGCAAAGCCGCGACGCCGCACTGGCCAAGTTCGGCCTGGAGCTGGACCGCCCGGTACTGGCGCTGTGCCCTGGTGCCGAGTTTGGTGAGGCCAAGCGCTGGCCGTCCGAGCATTACGCTGCCGTGGCCGACGCGATGATCCGTCAGGGCTGGCAGGTGTGGCTGTTCGGCTCGAAGAAAGACCACCCGGTCGGTGAGCAGATCCGTGACCGGTTGATCCCGGGTTTCCGTGAAGAGTCTTCCAACCTGGCCGGCGAAACCTCGCTGGCCGAGGCCATCGACCTGATGTCTTGCGCCCATGCCGTGGTGTCCAACGACTCCGGCCTGATGCACGTGGCCGCCGCGCTGAACCGCCCACTGGTGGCCGTATACGGCTCGACGTCGCCCGGATTCACCCCGCCGCTGGCCGACCAGGTGGAAGTGGTGCGCACCGGCATCGAGTGCAGCCCGTGTTTCGACCGTACCTGCCGCTTCGGTCACTACAACTGCCTGCGTCTGCTGGAGCCGGGCAAAGTCATTGCCGCCCTGCACAGCCTGAGCGGGCCGGACCTGATCGATACCGTGGCCGAGGTCGACTAAGTGCGGGTACTGATCATCAAGACCTCGTCGCTGGGTGATGTGATCCACACCTTGCCGGCGCTTACCGATGCCGCCCATGCCATCCCGGGCATCCGTTTCGACTGGGTGGTGGAAGAAGGCTTTGCCGAAATCCCCAGCTGGCACCCGGCGGTCGACCAGGTTATCCCGGTGGCCATCCGCCGCTGGCGCAAGAACCTCTGGCAAACCCTCAAGAGTGGCGAGTGGAAGGCGTTCAAGCAGCGTGTGCGCGAACGCCAATACGACCTGGTGATCGACGCCCAGGGCCTGGTGAAGTCGGCCTGGCTGACCCGCTACGTGAAGGCCCCCGTCGCCGGCCTGGACCGCTACTCGGCCCGCGAAGGCTGGGCCAGCCGCTTCTATGACCGGCGTCTGTCGGTTGCCACCGGCCAGCATGCGGTGGAGCGGGTACGCCAGTTGTTCGCCATGGCCTTGGCCTACGACTTGCCGGAAGGCATCGGCAACTACGGCCTGGACCTGGACCGCCTGCAGCTGCCGCCGGCTGCGCCCTATGTAGTGTTCCTGCATGGCACCACCTGGGCAACCAAGCATTGGCCTGAAGCTTATTGGCGCGAACTGGCCGAGCGCATGGGCCGGCGCAAGCTGGAAGTACGTCTGCCTTGGGGTAACCCGGCCGAGAAGGCGCGCGCCGAGCGCATCGCCCAGGGCTTGAACAACTGCCAGGTACTCCCCAAATTGAACCTTGCCGGCGTTGCCCGCGTGCTGGCAGCGGCTAAAGCCTGCGTGGCGGTCGATACTGGCCTTGGCCACCTGGCCGCAGCACTCGATGTACCCACCATTTCGCTGTTCGGCCCGACCAACCCGGGCCTGACTGGTGCCTACGGACGGACCCAGATTCACCAGGCCAGTGACTGGCCTTGCGCTCCCTGCCTGCAGAAGAAGTGCACCTACAAACCGAGCGCCGATGACCTGCGCCGATTCGATCTGAAACGCGAGTGGCCGCTGTGCTTCACTCGCCTGAATCCCGAGCATGTGGCGGGCCGCTTGAGCGCGTTGCTGCTGGCTGAGGATGTCCGTTGATGCAACTGGCTTTCGTGCTTTACAAATATTTCCCCTTCGGCGGGCTGCAGCGCGACTTCATGCGCATTGCCCTGGAATGCCAGAAGCGGGGCCACCAGATCCGTGTATACACGCTGATCTGGGAAGGTGACATTCCCCCGGGCTTTGAAGTGCTGGTGGCGCCGGTGAAGGCGATTTTCAACCACCGCCGTAACGAGAAGCTCAGCGCCTGGATGGCCGCCGACCTGGCCAAGCGCCCGGTCGACCGCCTGATCGGCTTCAACAAGATGCCGGGGTTGGACGTGTACTACGCCGCCGACGGTTGCTTCGAAGACAAGGCGCAGACCCTGCGTGGCGGCCTGTACCGCCGCTGGGGCCGTTACCGGCACTTTGCCGAGTACGAGCGTGCGGTATTCGCCAAGGACGCGCACACCGATGTGCTGATGATTTCCGAAGTGCAGCAGCCGCTGTTCATCAAGCACTACGGCACCCCGGTGGAACGCTTCCATCTGCTGCCGCCAGGCATTTCCCAAGACCGCCGTGCGCCGGCCAATGCCGCTGAAATTCGCGCCGAGTTCCGCAAGGAATTCAACCTGGGCGATGACGACCTGCTGCTGGTGCAGATTGGCTCGGGCTTCAAGACCAAGGGTGTGGACCGCAGCCTCAAGGCGCTGGCCGCACTGCCTTCGGCCCTGCGCAAACGCACCAGACTGATGGTGATCGGCCAGGACGACCCCAAGGTGTTCCAGCTGCAAAGCGCCACCCTGGGCCTGGGCGACCAGGTGCAGTTCCTCAAGGGCCGCAGCGACATCCCGCGCTTCCTGCTGGGTGCCGATTTGCTGATTCACCCGGCCTACAATGAGAACACCGGTACGGTGCTGCTCGAAGCGCTGGTGGCCGGCCTGCCGGTGCTGGTGTCCAAGGTGTGCGGTTACGCCCACTACATTGCCGAGGCCGACTGCGGCCTGGTGCTGGACGAGCCGTTCGAACAGGACCAGCTCAATGGCTACCTGCAACGCATGCTCGAAGACTCGCAGGCCCGCGCCAGTTGGTCGCGCAACGGCCTGGCGTTCGCTGAAACCGCTGATCTGTACAGCATGCCGCAGCATGCTGCCGACGTGATCCTGGGGCAGAAAACCGCATGAAGCTGATAGTGGCCGAGCCCTTCAAACGCCTGTGGGCCGGGCGAGATGCCTTCGACGCCGTCGAGGCGCTGCAAGGCGAGGTCTATCGCGAACTGGAAGGGCGCCGCACGCTGCGTACCGAGGTGGAGGGCGAAGGGTTTTTCGTCAAGATCCACCGCGGCATCGGCTGGGGCGAGATCTTCAAGAACCTGTTCACCGCCAAGCTGCCGGTGCTCGGTGCCGGCCAGGAATGGCAGGCCATCCAGCGCCTGCACGAGGTGGGCGTGCCGACCATGACCGCCGTCGCCTATGGCGAGCGCGGCAGCAACCCGGCTACGCAGCACTCGTTCATCATCACCGAGGAACTGGCGCCGACTATCAGCCTGGAAGATTTCAGCATCGACTGGGTCAAGCAGCCGCCCGCGCCACGCCTGAAGCGCGCGCTGATCGCCGAAGTGGCGAAGATGACCGGTGGCATGCACCGCGCCGGGGTCAACCACCGCGACTGCTACATCTGCCACTTCCTGCTGCACACCGACCGCCCGGTGACGGCGGATGACTTCAAACTGTCGGTTATCGACCTGCACCGTGCCCAGACCCGAGCGAAAATCAGCCGCCGCTGGCGCGACAAGGACCTGGCCGCGCTGTACTTCTCGGCGCTGGACATCGGCCTGACCCAGCGCGACAAACTGCGCTTTTTGCGGGGTTACTTCCAGCGCCCACTGCGGCAAATCCTGAAGGACGAAGCCCGTTTGCTCGCCTGGCTGGACCGCAAGGCGCAGAAACTCTATGACCGCAAGCAACGCTATGGGGATGCACTCTGATGGCGGGTTGGACACTGGCGCCAGGCTATGAACACCTGGCGGCGGACTTCGGCAGCCTCGATGCGGTATTTGCCCTCCAGGGCGAGCGCCTGACCCGCGACCCGCTCAGCGAGGTGGTGCGCATTGAGCGTGACGGGGTCAACTACTACGTCAAACGCTACACTGGGGCCGGCAAGCACATGCGCCGCTACTTGGGCCGACCACGCATCAAGGCCGAATGGCAGAACCTCAAGCAGTTCGCCAAGTGGGGTATTCCCACTGCCGAAGTGGTGGCGTGGGGGCTTGAGCGCAATGGCCTGGCTTTTGGCCGTGGGGCGATGATCACCCGCGAGCTGCCGCGCACCGAAGACCTGTCGGCGCTGGCTGAACGCAACGATGCACGCTTGGCCGACCGGGCCTGGGTCGATCACCTCAGCCGCCAGCTGGCGCGCCATACCCGGGTGATGCACGAGCACCGCTTTGCCCATAACGACCTGAAGTGGCGCAACCTGCTGGTCGATGACCAAGGCACGCTATTCTTCATCGACTGCCCTACCGGCGACTTCTGGCGCGGCTTCATGTGGCGGCACCGGATGATCAAGGACCTGGCCTGCCTGGACAAAGTGGCCAAATACCACCTGTCGGCCACCCAGCGCCTGCGCTTCTACCTGCAATACCGTGGCCGTGACCGGCTGAATGTGCGTGACAAGAAGCGCATTCGCCAGGTGCTGGGCTTTTTCGAGGGAAGGGAATGACCGATTACCTGGCCAGCGCGGACCTCGCGCTGCTCAAACGCCATGGCCTGGACGACTTCGAGGCGCTGTGGGCGCTGCAACTGGATGCCGTGGACGAACCCAACACGGGCCGTGGCGGCTGGAGCAGCGTGTTCCGCCTGGAACTCGAAGGCAAGGGCTACTACCTCAAGCGCCAGAGCGACTACCTGACCCGCACCCTGCACCGACCGTTCGGCGAGCCGACCTTCGCGCGAGAATTTCGCAACATCAGCCGCTACCAGAAGCTGCACATTCCGGCCTTGCAGGCGGTGTTCTATGGTGAGCGCAAGCAAGGCGGCAAACACCGGGCCATCCTGATGACCCGTGCCCTGGACGAATGGGCCGACCTCGACAGCCTGCTGGCCCAATGGCCGCAGCTAGGCGATGGCGAACGCACCGGCATCCTGCAGGCGTGTGGCCAGCTGGCGCGCACCCTGCACAGCGCCGGCCAGGTGCATGGCTGCTTCTACCCCAAGCACATCTTCCTGCGCCAACGCCGCGATGGCTGGGACGCGCAACTGATCGACCTGGAAAAGACCCGGCCTTTGCTGTTCGGCATGCGCGACCGCCTCAAGGACCTGGAGCCGCTGCTGCGCCGCGCCCGGGCCTGGAGCGAGGCCGATGTGCGCACGCTGCTGGCGACCTACCTGGCGCAGCCGGCTGACAGCACACTGGTCGACACCTGGCTGCAACGCCTGACGCAACGCCGTCGTGAAAAAGAGGCCCGCTGATGCGTTTGTCTGAACTGAAGGACGCCGGGCGAAGCCCGTCGTTACCCCTGAGTATCACCCTGGCCGACGCAGCCGGCAGCGCCGACCTACAACTGCTCAGCCTGTTGCGCGTGCTGCCGGGCCAGCGATATGTGGGCGCTGGCGTCTGGCGCGGTACCCCGGTGCTGGCCAAGTTGCTGGTAGGCGGTAGCGCCGCCCGGCATTTCCAGCGTGAGCTACAAGGCGTGAAGCTGCTGGCCGAACAGGGGCTGACCACGCCGAAGCTGCTGGCTGACGGCCTCAAGGAAGGCGAGGGTGGCTGGCTGCTGTTCGAATTCCTCGACGGCGCCGAAAGCCTCGCCGATGCCTGGGCTGCGGTGGAAAACCTGCCGGTGCTATCTGACGAGCAACACCTGGTGCTGGGCGAAGCGCTAACGGCTGTCGCGCAGATGCACGCTAAGGGCCTGTGGCAGGAAGACCTGCACCTGGACAACTTGCTGCGCCACGGCGGTAAGCTGTACCTGATCGATGGCGCTGGCATCAAGGCCGAAACGCCTGGCCAGCAGCTGTCGCGCCCACGCGTGCTGGAAAACCTCGGCGTGTTCTTCGCCCAGCTACCCAAGCGCCTGGAGCCGTTCATCGAAGAACTGCTGGTGCATTACCTGCTGGCCAATGCCGAACATGCACTGCCGATGGAGGCCTTGCAGAAGCAGGTGGACAAGGTGCGCAACTGGCGCCAGAAGGATTACCTGGAAAAGGCCGGCCGCGAGTGCAGCCTGTTCAGCGTCGAGCGCACCCTGTCGGGCTTGCAGGCGATTCGCCGCAGCGAGGTCGATGCCATGCAACCTGTGCTGGCGCAGGCTGATGCGTTGATCGACCAGGGCCACCTGTACAAGACCGGAGGTGCTGCCAGCGTGGCGCGGATCGAGGTCAATGGCCGCCAGCTGGTGCTCAAGCGCTACAACATCAAGAACACGGCGCACTGGTTCAAGCGCTTCTGGCGCCCGAGCCGTGCCTGGCATTCGTGGATCGAAGGCCACCGCCTGGAATTTCTCGACATCGCCACACCCAAGCCGCTGGCGGTGCTGGAACAGCGGGTGATGGGCCTGCGCAGCCGCGCCTACCTGGTCACCGAGTATGTCGATGGCCCGGACCTGACGGCCTGCTTCGCGCCCTATGTGGAGAGCGGCGAGGCCCCCGAGGAACAGGTGGATGCCCTGGTGCACGTGATGCAGCAGCTGATTCGCGAACGCATCAGCCATGGCGACTTCAAGGGCCATAACCTGTTCTGGGACAACGGCCAGTGGTCATTGATCGACCTGGATGCCATGTGCCAGCACGCCACCCAGCTCAGCTTCGCCCCGGCCTACGCCCGGGACCGGGCGCGGCTGTTACGCAACTGGCCGAGTGGCAGCGCTTTGCATCAGCGGCTGGACCGGCTGCTGCCCAAGCTGGCCGAATAGCCCGAGGGTAACGCCAGCCAGTCGCTGCCGCGGCCGGTCTGGCGAACCCGGATGCGCCATTCACCCTCCTGGTGGCGCAGCACCGCCCAGGCAGGCACGACACCAGACAAGCCAGCGGGCAACACCAGGTGATAGTGGCCAGGCAGCAGGTGGCGGCGTACTGGCAACTGATGGTTATGCAGTTGCAGGTACTGTGTGCTGTCGTGGTTGAACAGGTGTTCGTCTTCAATCGCTACGGTGCCCTTGAGCGGTGTTGCTAGCCGGCACTGTTCGAGCAGTTGCGTGATGTCTGGCAAACCGTCATGCCAGCGTACGGGAGAGTCCACTACCCAGTTGCCATCCTGACTGCGCTTGATCGGCAGTTTCAGGTACGCATAAGGCTGGTCGGGATCGGTGGCTCGCCAACGGGTGCCGTCAAAACTGACATTGAAGTAGCGGCCCAGGTTATCCCGCACGAAGTACTGGGTCAGCCCGGGGCTGGCCGACAGTTGTTCATAGACGGCCTCACCATGTACCGAGTCGATCCGGTAGCGCAACCTGGCAAGGTCCGGCGCGGTTTCGTAGTGTTTAGGTAGCGGTATCGGCGGCGGTTTGGGCAGCCCCCGCAAAGCACGGCGCATCAAGCTGGAACCTGCCATATCGTTCAGCCCGGCGGTGGCATGGCCGAGAGCAGCCACGGCATGGTGCAAGGCGCCCGCATGGTCGTCGTGGTCGAACGCTTCGAAGCCATCCCATATGGAAATCGCCATACGGCCAAATGCCAAGGCGACCAAAGTCCGTTGCGGCAGTACGAAGGTGACAATGTCCAGCACCAGCCGCAGCACATTGACCGAGAACTCCCCTAGCAGCTCCTGATTGCTGCGGGTGACGGAGTCGGTGTGCGCGATCAGATTTCTGACCTCGGCCCGGTAGAGTGCCTGATACAGATCGCCAGTGATGGTTTGCCGTGTAATGGATGCACCACCTACCCGCCCCTTGAGCAACCGCGCCTTGAGCTTTTTGCTGCTGGCCTGCGGCAGGCGCTGGACCAGGTAGTCCTGCAACCTCAGGTCACCGCGAATAGCCCGGATCAACGCTTTGATGTCGCGGTACTCACGCCAATAGCGCCTGTCCGGGACGTCAGGGCAATGAACGACGATTCGATTCGAGTTCTCTGGCGAGACGAGCAGCAAAACCCCCATCAATGTATCGCCGTGTACGAGCAGTTGCTGAACGATCACCTGTTGCTCGTTGTAATGTGGGCGTGCATGGCTGTCGGGGTTGCGGATGAGCGTACTGGCCCAGCCATACCCCTGCGCGAAAGTGTCGGCGAGAAAATGGCCTACATAGCGCGCTTTTACCGCTTCGGCATTCAGGCGGGCGCGGTAGACCTGTGTGTATGCCGCCTGGCGCCATCGGCCCTCTGGCGAGTCGAGCAATTGCGTGTGCAGGTAAGCCTTGTAACCGCTGCCGGCATTCAGGCGCCGTACGATCTGTTTTACCCGCAATGGCGTGAGCGCGGGCAAGGGTTGATCACCGTGAAGATAGACCCGGGCAGTCAGCCAGTAGTCCACATCGAACCAGCTGATGTTCAGCAGCGCCAGTTCGTCGAGGCGGTAGGTGTGATTCACCAGTTCGACGGTACCGCCCACCTGTTGTCGGCTGACCACCGGAATGTAGCCCACTGTGCTGCCCAGCGGGAGAGGGTTCACGATCGGCCCTACCTGGCGGGCAAGGGTGACGCTGATGGTGATATCACGCGGATCGCAGTCCAGGCCCGGGTCACGTTGCAGGTACTCGCGCAGGCGCACGTTTACCCACTGCAGCAGCGAATGCTGCTGGCTGAACTGTTCCAAAGTCAGAATGCCAGGCGCACTGGCCGCTTCGATGGCCATCACCTGTTCTTGCATGGCCTGCATGATGTGAGCGACACCTTGCTGCGATGCGGTGCGCAGCCAATTGGGCATGTGCTTCTCCAGCAGCAGGCCGTAGCGGTTGGCCAGTGGGCCACGGCTACCGACGGCTCTGCGTATGTCGAGTGCTGGGGCAAGCGCGTTGTCCAGCTGCTCGATATCACGCTGCTTGCCTTGCTTCCATGCAAGTTGCCAGGCATGGCTCAAGTGCCTTGATTGGGCGTCACGCAAGGTAGAGGCCAGGTAGCCGGCCACGTCCTCGGTATACCAGTCATAACGTAAACGCGCCGCGCAACGCGCGCTTTGCTGGTCAGCAGGGGTAATCATGAGCTTGAGCAGGTGCTCGCTCTGCTGCGGATCTTCCAGGCGCTCGCATACCTCCTTGTGGAGATCGTTCAGGTTGTCGAAGGCTTCGATGCCGTGAGCGATACTGCACAATAGTGCTCGGCCAACCGGTTCAGGGTGCTCAAGCGTACGTCCTTCAGCCCCCTGCTCGGTAATCACCAGAAAACCCGGCACATGGCTGCGCCAGTTGGGGTCAGTGCTGGTTAGCAACAGGCGGTAAACCTGAGGGCGTGCGGTGACGGGCAAGTGCCGCCGCTGCCAAGGTTGTGGCAGTTCCAGGCATGTCCTGAGCAGTTGGGCATGCGCTGCAGACAGGGTCTGATCGGTAGTGCGCAAGCGAATTTCCGCATCCAGCTGGTCGCGGAACAACACTGCCAGGCTGACAGCACGCGTCAGCCCTTTGCTGTTGCGCTCCAGCCAGTACGCTGCCTGGCGCGCGTGCAGTTGCTGACGAATGGTTTGGCAGAAGCTGCCGATACGGCTGCTGAAATCGGGAGGTAGGCTAAGTGCCGGGTAGTCGACATGCCTGATGCGGCTACCCGCAGGCAGACGAAAAGTGCCACCGTCGAACAGATGGAATCCCACCAGTTGCAATAGGTGATGCGTACCGAAAAACAGCGTGCGCGCACTGATGGAGAGGCCCGGGAACAGTTGGGCAAGCGTCAGATCAAGGCTGTGCTCGACGCCATGAATGGGGGGTAGCAGTGCATCAAGCTGGTTATCCAGCGTGTGAAAATGCGGCTGGGTGGTCATGGTCCGGCTCCTGCTGCGAAGGCGGACCATGCTGCGCCCGGGCGCCAGGACGGAGGTGTTAGCCGGCTACCTCAGCGGCGCCACAGGCCGTGTATCGAGAACCATGCTGGTAGGCCGAGCCCGAGCCAGGACAGCCCATCCCACCAACCATCACCCAGCAAGGCGGCGAACAGCCCCAGGGCTCCCAGCACGGCGATCAGCGCCGGCCAGGCAAAAATGCGCGAGGCGCGTTGCGACCTGTGGCTCATGCGCGTGCCTCCTTGAGTTTGCGTTGCTTGCCCCACCACAGGTACAGGCCGCTGCCGAGCACGATGATGGTCAGCACATCGAGCACCGCCCAGAGGAGTTGCATCGGGCGCCCGCCGTAATCGCCAAAATGCAAGGGTTGCGACAGGCCCATGGCGTCCATGTACCAGGGGCGCTCGCCGACCGCTGTAACTTCCAGGGTACGGGCATCGATCAACACGGGTGTGAACAGGTGCGAGCTTAGGTGCGTGGCACCGTTCATGAACACGGCATAGTGGTGCTCGCTGGAAAAGCGCGTACCGGGGAAGGCGATGAAGTCCGGGCGCATGCCGGGGGCAGCCTGTTCGGCAATCTCCAGCAGGCGTGTGGCGGGCGCGCGCTCGGTGAGCGGCGGGGCGTCGCGGTAAGGCGCGACCATGGCAGCCAGGCTGTCGTTGCGCCAGGCGGCGATAACCAGGTCGGACAGGGCGCTGATTACGCCGGTCACGCCTACCGTGAGTGCCCAGGCCAGGGTTACCACGCCGATCAGGTTATGCAGGTCGAGCCAGCGCAGGCGACGGGATTTTTCGTGGCGTACCGTGCCGAAGTCCAGGCGGCGCATGAACGGCGCATAGAGCACGGTGCCGGAGACGATTGCGAGGATGAACAGTACGCCCATGAAGGCCAGCAGCAGCTTGCCGGGCAGGCCGGCGAACATGTCCACATGCAGGCGCAGCATCACCATCATGAACCCGCCATTGGCGGCCGGCATGGCCACCGCTTCGCCGGTGCGGGCGTCGAGCATGAAGGTGTGCGACAAGTTGGGGTCGGTTCCCGCAGTGGCGGCGGTGATGGCGACCACGCCATCGGGTTCGTCTTTGTCGTAGCCGAAGTACTGCATGACCTCGCCGGGGCGGTGCTGCTCCGCTTTCAGTACAAGCTGTTGCAGGTCGAGGTGCGGGGTACCTGCTGGCATGTCACGCAGTTCGGGGGCGTCGCCGAGCAGGTGTTCGAGTTCGTGGTGGAAAATCAGCGGCAGGCCGGTGAGCGCCAGCAACAGCAGGAACAGGGTACAGACCAGGCTGCTCCAGGTGTGGATCACGGACCAGCGGCGGATGGTTGGGCTTTTCATCACGGTACCGTTTGTTGTCTGTTGGAACGGGGGCCGCAAAGCGGCCCCCATTCACTCAGAACTTGTAGTTGACGCTGGCGACCACGTTGCGTTCGTCGCCGTAGTAGCAGTAGTACCCGTCGCACGTCGACAGGTAGTCCTTGTTGAACAGGTTTTTCGCATCTACGGCCACGGTGACACCTTTGAGTGTGCTGTTCAGGCGGCCCAGGTCGTAATGTACGGAGGCGTCGTACACAGTGTACGAGCCCACATGGCCCCAGTCGGTGTTCGTGGTGTTGCCGTAGGTGTCGCCCACATAGCGCACGCCAACGCCTACGCCAAAGCCGTCCAGCGCCCCGCTGTGCCAGGTGTAGTCGGCCCAGGCAGTGGCCTGGTTACGCGGAACCTGCGCCATGCGCTTGCCTTTCTCTTCACGGGTGCCTTTGGTGATTTCGCTGTCGTTGTAGGTGTAGGAGCCCACCAGCTTGAGGTTTTCGCTCACATCCGAAGTAGCCTCAAGCTCAAGGCCTTTCACGCGCACTTCGCCAACCTGGCGGGTGACGCCACCCTCGGTCACCGACATGTTCTGCTGCGTCAGGTCGAATACAGCTGCGGTGAACAGGCTTTTGCTGCCTGGCGGTTGGTATTTGATACCCAGCTCGTACTGCTTGCCTTCGGTCGGCTTGAATGCATCGGTGCTATTGACGGTTGACCCGGTAGCGGCCTGGAACGACTCGGCATAGGAGATGTATGGCGTCAGCCCGTTATCGAACACATAACTGAGCGCTGCGTTACCACTGAACTTCTTGTCGCGCTGGGTATTGGTGGCGTCGCCCTGATTGTGGAAGGTGGTGCCGGTATGCACCCAGTCCTCACGACCACCCAGGGTCAGGCGCCAGTTGTCCAAGGCCATCTGGTCTTGGGCGTACAGGCCGGTCTGCTGGGTTTTCTGATCGTAGTCGTACATGTCGAAGTACTGAACGTTCGAGAAATCCTGGCCGTATATCGGGTTATGGATATTGCTTGATGGCACGCCGGCCGAGCCCCAACGCCAGCGAGCGTTGCTGTCCGAGCGCTGATGGTCGAGGCCCAGCAGCAGGGTATGGGAGAGTTGGCCAGTCTGGAAGTCGGCCTGGAAGTTGTTATCCACTGCGAACTGGGAGATATCTTCTTCGACGATACCGGCAGTACGTTGCACGGTGCCATCGGCGCTGACGGCCTCGTCCGGTCCGGCTGGCCCGATTGAGCCACCGGCGGTAATGCCCTTGAAGTCCAGTTCGTTGCGCGCATAGCGCAGGTTCTGGCGGAACTGCCAGGTGTCATTCAGGCGGGTTTCGAACGCATAGCCGAGGTGGTAGTAGGTGCGGTCGTAGGACTCCCAATCCGGATCACCCAGGTTCTTGTGGTGAGAAATCTTGCCCGCCGGGCTGTCCAGCTTGGTGCCTTGCAGAGGCAAGAACTGGCCAGTAATACCCGTATCATCGCGGGTGTACTGGGAGATGAAGGTCAGCTTGGTGTCGTCGTTGATGTTCCAGGTCAGGCTGGGCGCGATGTTATAGCGCTTGTCCGGTATATGGTCGATCGGCGAGCCGCTGTCACGCACGGTACCGCTCACCCGGTACAGGAACTGGCCTGCATCGTCGAGCTTGCCGGTGCTGTCAAAATTGATCTGCTTGTGATTGTTGCTGCCAACCTGGGCTTCGATTTCATGGCTGCTTTCCAGTTGCGGCCGACGGCTGGTCATGTCCAGCAACCCGCCTGGCGGGGTCTGGCCGTACACTGATGAAGCCGGGCCGCGCAGCACGGCGATGCGCTCCAGGTTCCAGGGTTCGATTTTGGGGGTGGCATAGTTCCCCTTGGGTAATGGCAGGCCATCGAGGAACTGGGTGGGCACAAAACCACGTACCAGCAACCAGTCGCTGCGTGAGTCGGAGCCGTAGCCGCTGCTCTGCACGCCTGCCGTATAGCGCAGGGCATCATTCAGGCTGAGTACTGGCCGATCTTCCATCTGCTGCCGGGTGATCACGGTTATCGAGCGGGGTAGTTCGGCGATGGCAGTGTCTGTCTTGGTGCCTGCTGCCGTGCGGGTTGCGGTGTAACCCTCAACCGCCCCCCAGGCGCTTTCATAATTGGCTGTAGCGTTGATCGCTGTTTCTGGTAACGCCAGTGTCCCTTCCGGCGTAGCCACCAGGCTGTAGCTGCCCACGCTGCTTTGTTGCAGTTGCAGGCCAGTCCCGCGCAAGGCGGCTTGCAGGGCACCTAGGCCGTCGTACTGGCCGGTCACCGGGGCCGAGGAGCGGCCGTTGACCAACGCCGGGTCGATGGCCAGGGCGATACCGACCTGGCTGGCGATCTGGTTCAGGGTGGTGGCCAGCGGGGCGCTGGGCAGGTCATAGGCGCGCGCAGCGGATTGCTCGGCGGCGCACAGGACAGGGCTGGCCAATGGCGCGGCTACGGCGATGGCAAGGGCCATCAGGCTAGGGCGCAAGATACGATCAACAGCACGGGACATGCAGTGGCTCCTGGACGGATAAGTGCTAACTGCTTCCTTGCCGAGCGAGATTTGAAAAGTGACAGGGCTGATCTGAAAATTATCGAGCAGTATTTTTGGCTTTCGGCCTTACTTCGGTACCACGTTCACCCACCACTGGGTATGCCGCTCGATTTTCACAGGCAAAGCCGGCACCAGTGATGCCAGCGCCAGGTCGGTGTCGGTCAGTGGGAAGCTGCCGGTCACGCGCAGGTCGGCGACCTTGGCGTCCACCCCGAGGTGGCCACTGCGGTACTGGCCCAGCGCGGCCAGCAGGTCGCCCAGGCGCACGTTGTCGACCACCAGCATGCCCCGGGTCCAGGCATCGGCACCGGCGGGCACCGTGCCGATCTGGCCAAGGCCGTTGGCGTTCATCAACACTTGCTGGCCTTCACGCAGCACCTGCTCGTCGCCACTGTTATGCGGCATGGCCGCAACCGAGGCTTGCAGCACTTCCAGGCGCGTACCGTCGGCCTCGCGGCGTACCAGGAAGCGCGTGCCCAGTGGCCGCAGGCGACCATCGTCGGTGCGTACCAGCAGCGGACGCGGGTCCTGGTGGCCGGTTTCGACCGAAATTTCGCCTTGGTGCAGCACGATCACCCGTTGCTCGCCTGCGTAGTCGATATCCACGGCGGTGTGGGTGTTCAGGCTCAGCAATGTGCCGTCTTGCAGGCGCAAGGTACGCAACTCGCCAGTCGCGGTGCGCTGGTCGGCCAGCCAGTAGCTGGGTGCCAGCGACGGGGCGCCGACCCAGGCCAGCAGTGAACCGAGCAGGAACATCCCGGCCAGTCCGCCGCCAACCTTGCCGATTCGGCGCCGCATGCTGACGCGCGACTGCAGCAGGGCCTGGCGTGCCGGGCCGGCTGCCGCACTGACCCGTTGGTCCATGGCGCCGAGCTGGCGCCAGGCCCGCGCGTGTTCTTCACTGGCGGCATGCCATCGCGTGAATTCGTTGCGTTCATCCGGTGTGCCGCTGGCGTCGCCGAGGCTCAGTTTCCAGGCGATGGCGGCTTCAAGTACCCGGGACGAAACCGGCGCGTTGCTCACGTCGGCTCCCCGTACAGGGCCACGTAGCACTGGCGCATGCCTTGGGCGATGTACTGGCGCACCCGCGATACCGAAACGCCCAGGCGCTCGGCGATCTCCGCATGGCCCATACCGTCCAGACGGTTGTGCAGGAACGCCGCGCGGGCCTTGCTCGACAGCTTGCCCAGCAGGCGGTCGATGGCCTTGAGGTCTTCGAGGATCAGGTGCTGCACTTCGGGCGAGGGCTGTTCGGCTTCCGGGATCAGCGCCAGCTCGGCCAGGTAGGCCTGTTCCAGCGCCGCACGGCGGAAGTGGTCGAACATCAGCCCCTTGGCCACGGCGGCGAGGAAAGCGCGGGGTTCGCGGGGGGTGTCCAGCTGCTCGCGGCCGAGCAGGCGCACGAAGGTGTCCTGGCTCAAGTCTTCGGCACGTTGGCGGCAGGCCATGCTGCGTTGCAGCCAGGCGAGCAGCCAGCCGCGATGGTCGCGGTACAGCGCACCGACCAGATCGGCGTGTGGGCTCTGTGCAGAAGACAAGCAGCGTCCCCCCGGAACGTATGCATTAACTAACGATAATTATTCGCGATTGTTGCAGAGGGGAGGGGGTGGGTGCAATGGACGCTTATCGGATTGCCATCATGGAAAAGGCTGATGGCCCAATCGCCGGCAAGGCCAATACAAATCTACAGACCGTGACTGTGCACGTTGCGCCTACGCCACCCACGCAACCGCTGCTCCAGCTGCAAAGGGCTGTCCAGCTGCTGGCGCCGGGCCTGGCTGAACAAAATCAGCGCCAGTTCAGCCGTAACCTGAGCATCGGCACTGGCATGGTGGCGCTCTTCCACCTGCAAGCCAAACCGCGCGACCCAGTCATCCAGCCCGGCCTCGCGCAGCACGGTGTCGGGGTTAAGCATCGGCGCCAGTTCGGCCACATCGAGGAACGGTGACTGCAAGCGGTAACCCAGGCTTTCCTTCAGCGCCCGCGCCAGCATGCGTTGGTCGAATGGCGCGTGAAACGCCAGTACCGGGCTGCTGCCAATGAAATCGAGCAAATCCAGCAAGGCCTCGGCCGGGTCGCAACCGGCGGCCAAGGCACTAGGGCCCAGGCCGTGAATCAGCACGCTGGCGTTGGTTTTCTGCAAAGGCCTGTGCAGGGTACGTTCGAACTGTTGCGCAAAGTCGATGGCACCGTCCTCGATAGCCACCGCCCCGATCGACAACACCTGATCACGGTTGGGGTTAAGCCCGCTGGTTTCCAGATCCAGCACTACCCAGCGCTGCTCACGTAAACTGCACACACCCAGCGGTGCGGGCTTGGGCAGCCGGGCCAGGCGCTGACGCATGGCGTGGTCCAGCTCGGGCGCGCTGGGGCGCAGCCAGGCAAACAGGCTCATAGCTGATACCGCAAGGCCAGGCTGCTTTGCAGGCGTTGGGCCTGGCGCAGGGACTCGCGCAGGATGCGCCGGTCCAGGTGGTTGAGGCTGTCCGGGTCGAGCCGGTTGGAGTACGGCAGGTTGTCGCGGGTCTGGCGCTGATGCTGCTGCATGCGGGTCTGCTGGATGAAGTGATAAGCCTCTTCATAGGCAGCGCCGTCCAGTGGCTCGATCACGCCATTGGCCACCAGTTGGCGCAGGCGCTCCAGGGTATTGCAGGCGCCAATGCCATTGGCCAGGGCCAGCAAGCGTGCGCCATCGACGAAGGGCGTCAGGCCCTGGACCTTGAGGTCGAGGGTGGCGGCCTTGTCGTTGCCCTGGCGGGTCAGCACGAATTCGCGCAGGCGGCCTACCGGTGGGCGCTGGCGCAGGGCGTTGTCGGCCAGCATGCGCTGGAAGAGGCGGTTGTCGGCTATTTGCTCCAGCAGGCGCTGGCGCAACTGCTCGCAGCCTTGCTCGTCGCCCCACACCACGCGCAGGTCGAAATAGATGCTGGAGCCCAGCAGGTTCTCCGGGCTGGCTTCGCGGACAAAACCGGCAAAGCGCCGTGCCCACTCGCTGCGCGACAGGCACAATTCAGGGTTGCCGGCCATGATGTTGCCCTTGCACAGGGTAAAGCCGCACTGTGCCAGGCACTGGTTGATGTACTGCGCCAGCGGCAGCAGGCGCGCACGGATGCTGTCGGCCTCGACGCTGTCGGCGGCCTCGAAGAGGATGCCGTTGTCCTGGTCGGTGTGCAGGGTCTGCTCGCGCCGCCCTTCGCTGCCGAAGCACAGCCAACTGAATGGCACGCCCGGGTCGCCGCGCTCGGCCAATGCCAGCTCGATCACTCGGCACACGGTGTGGTCGTTGAGCAAGGTGATGATCTGGGTGATCTGCGTGGACGATGCGCCGTGGGCGAGCATGCGCTCGACCAGCTGGCTGATTTCACCGCGCAGCGAAACCAGGGTGTCCAGCCGAGGTGCATGGCGGATGGTACGCGCCAGGTGCACCAGGTCGACCCGTTGCAGTGAGAACAGGTCACGCTCGGAAACCACCCCGCACAGGCGTCGGTTTTCCACCAGGCACACGTGGGCGATATGCCGTTCGGTCATGGCCATGGCCGCGTCGAAGGCGCTGGCCTGGGGGCTGAGGTAGAAAGGCTTGGCGGTCATGTGCCGCTCGATGGGGGCGCCCAGGTCCGCATCCATCGACGCCACCACCTGGCGCAGATCGCGCAGGGTGAAGATGCCGACAGGGTAGCGCTGCAGGTCGATCACCACGATGCTGCCGACCTGCTGTTCGTGCATCAGCCGCACGGCATCGCGCAACGGTGTATCGGCGCTGCACACCACCGGGTGACGCATGGCCAGCTCACCCAGCGGGGTGTTCAGTGAGTACTGGGTCCCGAGGGTTTCCACCGCGCGCTGGCGAACCTGTTGGTTGACCTGGTCGAGCAGGCTGCTGACCCCACGCAAGGCAAAATCCCGAAACACTTCAGACATCGAGAACACGCGGATGAACGCGGCTTTGTTCAACTGCAGGCAGAAGGTGTCTTCACCGGCCAGGTGCTCGGTGCGGGTCGCCCGTTCGCCCAGCAGTGCGGCCAGCGGGAAGCATTCGCCACTGGTAATTTCGAAGGTGGTCTCAACGCCCGGTTTGACCAGGTGCTGGCGCTCGCCAACCACTCGCCCCTGCTTGACGATGTAGAAGTGCTCCACCGGCCCGTCGGCAGGTTTGACGATGCTTTCGCCGCTGGCATAGAAGCGCAGCTGGCACTGTTCCACCAGGAAGGCCAGGTGGCTGTGCTCCATCTGGTTGAACGGCGGGAAGCGCTGCAGGAACTGCAGGGTGCCCTGGATGTTCTGCAGCACTGCCGTCCTGCCCGCCTGGCTGTAGGCGTCCTTTTTGCTCATGAAACTGACCGTATCGCTATGCCGAACTATATATATCTATATATAGGTGCCGGCCCTGTTGTTCTCTGCCTCCATGGTCGGCTTGCGGCGGGGTGGTGCCCATTGGACGTAAGTCTATGAGCACTCCTGTCAAAGACCCGACGAAAGGCGCACCGGGTTACGCAAGTAAAGTGGTCCTACTGCTGAAGCGGAATTTTTTTGACGAGATGACCATGCCTGAGCAAACCGACATCCTGAGCGACGCCGAGCGCGAGGCATTGGCCGTGGTGAGTGCGCCTGTGGCGCCCAGGCCATTGGTGCTGGTGGTGGATGACAACGCGGTGAACAGGGAGGCATTGATCCTCTACCTGAAAAGCCGTGGGATTGATGCGGTGGGTGCGGACGGGGCCGAGGAGGCCAGGCTATACCTGCATTATCAGCAGCGTATCAGCTTGATGATTACGGATTTGCGCATGCAGCCTGAGGATGGCCTGGACTTGATACGGACCATTCGCGAGTCGGAGCGGGCGGCGTTGTCGATCATCGTGGTGTCGGGCGACACCGATGTGAAAGAGGCGGTAGACGTGATGCACCTGGGGGTGGTGGATTTCCTGCTCAAGCCGGTGGACCTGGGCAAGCTGCTGGAGCTAGTGAAGAAAGAACTGAAACTAGAGTGATACGGAAAGGGGCCGCCAAGCGGCCCCTTACGATTTACAGCCCGTTACGCGCCTTGAACTCACGGCGACGACGGTGCAGCACCGGCTCGGTGTAGCCGTTCGGCTGCTTGCCACCTTCCACCACCAGCTCGACAGCGGCCTGGAACGCGACGTTGTCGTCGAAGTTCGGCGCCATCGGGCGGTACAGGGCGTCGCCGGCGTTCTGCTGGTCAACCACCACGGCCATGCGCTTGAGGCTTTCCAGCACTTGCTCCTGGCTGACTACGCCATGGCGCAGCCAGTTGGCCAGCAACTGGGCCGAAATACGCAGGGTGGCGCGGTCTTCCATCAGGCCGACGTTGTTGATGTCCGGCACCTTCGAGCAACCCACGCCCTGGTCGATCCAGCGCACCACGTAGCCGAGGATGCCCTGGGCGTTGTTGTCCAGCTCGTTGCGGATTTCTTCGGCAGACCAGTTGGTATCGGCAGCCAGCGGGATTGCCAGGATGTCGTCTACCGACGCTGGGGTGCGCGAAGCCAGTTCACGCTGGCGCGCCTGTACGTCCACCTTGTGGTAGTGCAGGGCGTGCAGGGTGGCGGCAGTCGGCGACGGCACCCAGGCGGTGTTGGCACCGGCCAGCGGGTGGGCGATTTTTTGCTCCAGCATGGCAGCCATCAGGTCGGGCATGGCCCACATGCCTTTGCCGATTTGCGCACGGCCTTGCAGGCCGGTGGCCAGGCCAACGTCGACGTTGTTGTTTTCGTAGGCGCCGATCCACTTCTCGTTCTTCATGGCGCCCTTGCGCACCACGGCGCCGGCTTCCATCGAGGTATGGATTTCATCGCCCGTGCGGTCGAGGAAACCGGTGTTGATGAACGCCACGCGCTCGGCGGCTGCCTTGATGCAGGACTTGAGGTTGACCGTGGTACGGCGCTCTTCGTCCATGATGCCGACCTTGACGGTGTTGCGCGGCATGCCCAGCAGGTCTTCGACCTGGCTGAAGATCTCGGCGGCGAACGCCACTTCTTCCGGCCCGTGCATCTTCGGCTTCACGATGTACACGCTGCCGCTGCGGGTGTTCTTGCGGGTGGTGTTGCCGTTGAGGTTGTGCAGGGCGATCAGGTTGGTGAACAGGCCGTCCTGAATACCTTCAGGAATTTCGTTGCCTTGGGCATCGAGAATCGCCGGGTTGGTCATCAGGTGGCCAACGTTACGCACGAACAGCAGCGAACGGCCATGCAGGGTCACGCTGCCGCCGTTTGGTGCGGCGTACTCGCGGTCCGGGTTCATGGTGCGGGTGAAGGTTTTGCCACCCTTGCTCACGCTTTCGGCCAGGTCGCCTTTCATCAGGCCCAGCCAGTTGCGGTAGACGATCACCTTGTCGTCGGCATCGACGGCGGCAACCGAGTCTTCGCAGTCCATGATGGTGGTCAGTGCCGATTCCATCAGGATGTCTTTCACACCCGCAGCGTCGGTGCTGCCAACCGGGGTGCTGGCATCGACCTGGATTTCGAAGTGCAGGCCGTTGTGCTTGAGCAGCACGGCAGTCGGCGCGGCGGCATCGCCGTGGAAGCCGATCAGTTGCGCGTCATCACGCAGGCCGCTGTTGCTGCCGCCTTTGAGGGCCACAACCAGTTTGCCGCCTTCGATGCGGTAGCCGGTGGAGTCGACGTGCGAGCCGGCGGCCAGCGGCGCGGCTTCGTCGAGGAAGGCGCGGGCAAAGGCGATGACCTTGTCGCCACGAACCTTGTTGTAACCCTGGCCTTTTTCGGCGCCGCCTTCATCGCTGATGGCGTCGGTGCCGTACAGGGCGTCGTACAGCGAACCCCAACGGGCGTTGGCGGCGTTGAGGGCGAAGCGGGCGTTCATCACCGGAACGACCAGCTGTGGGCCAGCCATGTGGGCGATTTCTTCGTCCACGTTCTGGGTGGTGGCCTGGAAATCGTCGGCTTGTGGCAGCAGGTAGCCGATTTCCTGGAGGAATGCTTTGTAGGCTACGGCGTCGTGGGCCTGGCCTTTGCGTGCCTGGTGCCAGGCGTCGATCTTGGCTTGCAGCTCGTCGCGCTTGGCGAGCAGGGCTTTGTTCTTTGGAGCGAGGTCATTGATGATCTTCTCTGCACCCGCCCAGAACTGCTCGGCGACGATGCCGGTCCCGGGGATGGCTTCGTTGTTCACGAAGTCGTACAGGACCTTGGCGACCTGAAGGCCACCGACTTGAACGTATCCAGTCATTGCTTGCCTCACTCTGCTCAGCTATTTCGCTCTTCTGTATTAAGCCTGTAGCGCTTCTCTAAACACGGCACCAGTGCATGCCCCCGGGTTGCGCCGGACGCGGCTGGGTGCGGCCTTCCAGACTGGCTGGCGGGCAGTGTGCGTATTTTCACAGGCGCCTTGGCAGACATCCAAACGACGTTTTGTAGTCCGCGCCACGGGATACTACATGAAGCAGTAGGCGGGGCAAAATCAGACTAAAAGCGCCGTTATGCGACCCGTTGGTCGCGTATGGTCACGCTGGGAGTGGGTATGTTCGCAAAAAACAGGTGGATTGTTCCAGATAAATCTTGAAACAGTACACGATTGGTCGTGCGGATTGCCCTGCGGCAGGTTGCCGCGCCTTGCCTATACTGAGTCGATCCCCCGATTTTCTGCCGCCCGGCGCGGTCCGACACGAGGAAGGGCTTGTGGATCATCTTGTACTGACGGTAATTGCCCCTGACAAGGCCGGCCAGGTCGAACGTATTGCCCAATGCATCGCCGACCACAGTGGCAACTGGCTGGAAAGCCGCATGTCGCGTATGGCCGGGCAGTTTGCCGGCATCCTGCGGGTGGCGGTGCCGGCTGAAAACTACGATGAGCTGGTGGCGTCGCTGCAGGGGTTGGTCAGGTATGACATTCGGGTGCTGATTGCCGAGAGCGGGATTGAGCCTTCTTGCACATGGAAACCGATTGCCATGGAACTGGTGGGTAACGACCGGCCAGGGATCGTGCGCGACATTACTCGTTTGCTGGCTGAGTTGCAGGTGAACGTCGAGCGGTTTTCCACAGAGGTGCGGCCTGCACCGATGAGCAGCGAGCCGCTGTTTCATGCCGATGCGCTGCTGGCGCTGCCGTTGACCTTGCCGCTGGATGTGCTGCAGCACAAGCTGGAGAGCCTGGCGGATGACTTGATGGTGGAACTGCACTTGCGGGCCGAGGATTGATTCGAGACTGGCCCTTGCGGTTATCCCGATATCACGGGGAAGGCCCTGTGGATAACCTGGGGGTTCCCCTCTCCAGCCCAGGCCGCGCGTGCCTTGCACAGCTTTGATCAAAAAACACCCAAAAATCAGCACCTTGTGCACAAAGCACGGGGACGAGGGTGTGGATAACCTTTGGAGATGTCTCTGCAGGCCACGCATCACCTGGCCTGCAGAGATTTGATCGTTTTTTGATCAGCTGCGTTTGCGCAAACTTAACCAGGCGTCGACGCTGTAAATGGCCAAACCTGCCCAGATGAACATGAACGCCACCAGGTTGCTCGACGACAGGTGCTCATCGAACAGCAGCACTGCTTGCAGCAACACCAGCGTGGGTGCCAGGTATTGCAGGAAGCCCAGCGTGGTATACGGCAGGTGCCGCGCCGCTGCGTTGAAGCACACCAACGGTATCAGCGTCACCGGCCCGGCAGCCATCAGCCACAGCGCCTCGCTGCTGGTATAGAACGCCGCTTGGGCACTCATCGCCGCCGGGTGCAGCAGCAGCCAGCCAAGGGCCAGCGGCACCAGCATCCAGGTTTCCACTACCAGGCCCGGCAATGCCGCCACTGGCGCCTGTTTGCGAATCAGCCCATAGAAGCCGAAGCTCAGCGCCAGCACCAGCGACACCCAGGGCAGGCTACCCACTTGCCACACCTGCTGGGCCACGCCCACAGCGGCCATGCCCACCGCCAGCCACTGCAGGCGGCGCAGGCGTTCGCCAAGAATCAGCATGCCCAACAGCACATTGATCAGCGGGTTGATGTAGTAGCCCAGGCTGGCTTCGAGCATCCGGCCGTTGTTCACCGACCATACGTACGTCAGCCAGTTACCGGCGATCAGCGCACCGCTCAGGGCCAGGATGCCCAGCCGGCGCGGGTTGTCACGCAGTTCGCGCCACCAGCCGGGGTGCTTCCACACCAGTAGCAGCAGCGAGCCGAACAATGCCGACCAGAGTACCCGGTGGACAATGATCTCCACCGCCGGGACGCTCTGGATCGCCTTGAAGTACAGGGGGAACAGGCCCCAGATGATGTAGGCACTGAGGCCCAGTAGGTACCCGCGACGCGGGTTTGCGGCGTGCATGCAGAATCCTTGCTTAGGTAGCTAAATAAAGCGACGCCTATTGTAGACAGAGGCGGGCGTGCTTCTAGAACAATTTCAGCGGTGCTTCATCCAGTGCCGCCATTTGTTCGCGCAGGGCGAGAATCTGGTCGCCCCAGTAGCGGGGCTGGCCGAACCACGGAAAGCTTGGCGGGAACGCCGGGTCGTCCCAACGCCGTGCCAGCCAGGCGCTGTAATGCAGCTGGCGCAGGGCGCGCAGGGGTTCGATCAGGGCAAGCTCGCGCGGGTCGAAGTCGTGGAACTCGTTGTAGCCGTCGATCAGCTCGGCCAACTGCCCCAGGCGCTCTTCGCGGCTGCCGGCCAGCATCATCCACAGGTCCTGGACGGCCGGGCCCATGCGGCAGTCGTCCAGGTCGACCACATGGTAGACGTCGTCGCGGTGCATCAGGTTGCCGGGGTGCAGATCGCCATGCAGGCGGATCACATTGTGAGGGGTGCGTGCGTAGGCATCTTCGACCCGCTTGAGCAGGTCTCGGGCAACCGATTCGTAGGCAGGCAGCAGCTCTCGCGGTACGAAGTTGCCCTCCAGCAACGTGTTCAGTGACGCGTGGCCAAAGTTGTCCACCGCCAGCGCTTCTCGATGTTCGAACGGGCGGGTGGCACCGACCGCATGAAGCCGGCCGAGCAACTGACCAAGGCGGTAGAGCTGGTCGAGGTTGCCCGGCTCCGGGGCGTGGCCGCCGCGGCGAGGGAACAGGGTGAAGCGGAAGCCCTGGTGCTCGAACAAGGTGCGGCCGTCGTGCTGCATCGGCGCAACCACCGGCACTTCACAGTCGGCGAGCTCGGCGGTGAAGCTGTGTTCTTCAAGGATGGCCGCATCGCTCCAGCGGCCTGGGCGGTAGAACTTGGCGATCAGCGGCTGCGCGTCCTCGATGCCCACCTGATAGACGCGGTTCTCGTAGCTGTTCAGTGCCAGCACCCGTGCATCGCTGAGAAAGCCGATGCTTTCCACGGCGTCCAGGACCAGGTCGGGGGTGAGTGTGTCGAAGGGGTGGGACATGGTGACTCCGGAGGGTAAGCAGCGTGGGGCCATGGTAGCGCGTTCCGCCTGCGCCGGCCTCTTCGCGGCTATAGCCGCTCCCACAGGTTTTGTGCAAATGCCTCAGGCGGCGCAGTTTTTGTGGGAGCGGGCTCACCCGCGAACCGCGCTGAAGCGCGGCCAGGCTATGCAGGAACCCCGATCAGCACATAGGACGGATGAAACTGCGCCCGTACCGAACTACCAGCTGCCACCGATTGCCCGGCCAACCAATCCGCCTCGGCAATGGCGCACAGCGTCTGCCCGTTGCCCAGCGCCAGCCGGACCTCACCAGGCCCATCATCCTCGCTCAGCACGTCTTCCACCGTTGCGCTCAAGCAATTGCTGCCCGCTTCGACCTCTTCCCCCTCCGCCAACAACCGCACCCACCCAGCCTTGAGCAGCGCCACCACCATCGCCCCCAGTGTCAACTCCAGCCGCGCGGTACTGTCGTGCGTGATCAGCGCATCAATTTCCAGCCCACCGCCCAATGCCAGGCTGACACGGTCATACCGGCCTTCACGGCGCAGGCCGCTGACCTGGCCTTGCAGCTGGTTGCGTGCACTGGTGCGCAGCATCAGGCGGCCGAGCAGGTCGAGGTCGCTGGACTCTTCGGCGGCCTCGAGGATTTGCGCCTGCAAGGCCTGCAGCCGCTGATACAGGCGCAGCACCCGCTCGCCTTCCGGCGACAAACGCGCACCGCCACCGCCACGGCCACCTGTGCTGCGCTCCACCAAGGGCTGGCTGGCCAGGTTGTTGAGCTCATCAATGGCATCCCAGGCTGCCTTGTAGCTGATGCCCGCAGCCTTGGCGGCGCGGGTTATCGAGCCTTGCTCGGCAATGTGCTGCAGCAGCGCAATGCGCTGGGGGCGGCGGGCGATGTGCTGGGTAAGCAAAGTAGGCATCGGCATGAGCATTGAGTCGTTGTAGGTGAAGGGCCTGAAGGTGGATTGTGTAGGACTGTGCAGTGTCATGCATACCCCGGCTTGGGCGTGCGCGCCAGGCAATACACATCCACACGCTGCGCGCCGGCCTTGCGCAGCACTTCGGCAATGGCCTGCACGGTGGCACTGGTGGTTACCACATCATCGACAATGGCGACATGCTTGCCTGTCAAATCGCCCGTGACCGCAAACGCCTGACGTAAATTGCGCTGCCGTGCCTTGGCGTCCAGCTGTTGTTGTGCAGGCGTCTCGCGCGTGCGCACCAATAACCGCTCGTCGCAAACCAGTCCAAGTTGCGAAGCCAACCAACGCCCAAGCATCCCCGCCTGGTTGAACCCTCGTTCGCGCAGTCGACGCCTGGCCAAGGGAACGGGCAACAGCAGGTCAGGGCGGGCTAACCCTTCGGCAAAGCGGTGCAGCAGCCCATGCCCCAGCAATTCAGCCATCAACCGCCCCAAGGGCCACTGTCGGTTGTGCTTGAAGCGGCTGACCAGCGTATCGACCGGAAAGCCGAATTGCCAAAGCGCAAACACCTGGTCGAAGGCCGGCAGGCGGCGACAGCACTGAGCGCAGGTCAGGCCCGCCATGGGCAGCGGCAGGGCGCAGCGCAGGCAATGATCACCGAGCCAAGGTAATTCCTGCTCGCAGGCAATACACAGGGGGTAGGCCTGCTCGGCAGGTTCATCACACAACAAACACGATTGATTAATAAATGAGCATTTGTAAACCAGTGTTTTCCAGTATGGTTGACAGTTCATAGGCCTTCCATGAGTATGCGAGCTATCCGTGATGCGCTGGCGGGCTTTCCTGTCCCGGCGCCAGCTACAGCCTAAACAAGGAAACGCCGATGAGCGCCAGCACAACTGCAACAACACGTCACGACTGGTCCCTGGCCGAGGTCAAGGCGCTGTTCCAGCAACCGTTCAATGACCTGTTGTTCCAGGCGCAGACCGTGCACCGCGCGCATTTCGACCCGAACCGCGTGCAGGTTTCGACCCTGCTGTCGATCAAGACCGGCGCCTGCCCGGAAGACTGCAAATATTGTCCGCAGTCCGGCCACTACAACACCGGGCTGGAAAAACAGAAGCTGATGGAAGTGCAGAAGGTGCTGGAAGAGGCCGCGCGCGCCAAAGCCATCGGCTCCACCCGTTTCTGCATGGGCGCGGCGTGGAAGCACCCGTCGGCCAAAGACATGCCCTATGTGCTGGAGATGGTCAAAGGTGTGAAGGCCATGGGCCTGGAAACCTGCATGACCCTCGGCAAACTCGACCAGGAGCAAACCGTGGCCTTGGCCCAGGCGGGCCTGGACTACTACAACCACAACCTCGACACCTCGCCGGAGTTCTACGGCAGCATCATCACCACCCGCACCTACAGCGAGCGCCTGCAAACCCTGGCCTACGTGCGAGATGCTGGTATGAAGATCTGCTCTGGCGGCATCCTGGGCATGGGGGAGTCGCTGGACGACCGCGCCGGCCTGCTGATCCAGTTGGCCAACCTGCCCGAGCACCCGGAGTCGGTGCCGATCAACATGCTGGTCAAGGTGGCCGGCACGCCGCTGGCCGAGGAAGAGGATGTGGACCCGTTCGACTTCATCCGCATGCTGGCCGTGGCCCGCTTGCTGATGCCCAAGTCGCACGTGCGCCTGTCCGCCGGCCGCGAGCAAATGAACGAGCAGATGCAGGCCTTGGCTTTCATGGCTGGCGCCAACTCGATCTTCTACGGCGAAAAACTGCTGACCACCGCCAACCCGCAGGCCGACAAGGACATGCAACTGTTCGCGCGCCTGGGTATCAAGCCCGAAGCGCGTGAAGAGCACGCCGACGAAGTGCACCAGGCGGCCATCGAGCAGGCGTTGGTCGAACAGCGCAGCAGCGAGATGTTCTACAACGCTGCATCGGCCTGACATGGCCTTCGACCTGGCGGCGCGCCTGGCCGAACGGCGCGCCGCAGACCTGTATCGGCAGCGGCCACTGCTGGAAAGCCCGCAGGGGCCGGAAGTGGTGGTCGACGGCCAGCGCTTGCTGGCTTTCTGCAGCAATGACTACCTGGGCCTGGCCAACCACCCTGAAGTGATCGCCGCCTGGCAGACCGGCGCCAAGCGCTGGGGTGTGGGCGGCGGCGCTTCGCACCTGGTGGTCGGCCACAGCACGCCGCACCATCAGGTTGAAGAGGCGTTGGCCGAACTGACCGGGCGCCCGCGTGCGCTGCTGTTCTCCACCGGCTACATGGCCAACCTGGGTGCTATCACCGCATTGGTGGGGCAGGGCGATACCGTGCTGCAGGACCGCTTGAATCACGCGTCCCTGTTGGATGGCGGGTTGCTCAGTGGCGCCCGCTTCAACCGCTACCTGCACAACGACCCGGCCAGCCTGGCCAGCCGCCTGGACAAGGCCGTCGGCAATACCCTGGTGGTGACCGATGGCGTGTTCAGCATGGACGGCGACCTGGCCGAACTGCCGGCACTGGCCGATGTCGCCCGGGCGCGTGGTGCCTGGCTGATGGTCGACGATGCCCATGGTCTGGGTACCTTGGGTACGCAGGGGGGCGGTATCGTCGAGCACTTCGGCCTGGGCGTGGAGGACGTGCCGGTGCTGATCGGCACGCTGGGTAAGGCCTGCGGTACTGCCGGTGCCTTTGTTGCCGGCAGCGAAGAGCTGATCGAAGCGCTGGTGCAATTCGCCCGCCCCTACATCTACACCACCAGCCAGCCACCCGCACTTGCCTGTGCCACGCTAAAGAGCCTGGAGTTGCTGCGCCGCGAAACCTGGCGGCGTGAGCATCTGACTGCGTTGATTCGCCAGTTCCGCGAAGGCGCGCAGCAGATCGGGCTGCAACTGATGGACAGCCCAACGCCGATCCAGCCCATCGTGATCGGCGACAGCGCACAGGCCCTGCGCCTGTCGCGCATGCTGCGCGAGCGCGGCTTGCTGGTGACTGCCATACGCCCACCCACCGTGCCGGCAGGCAGTGCGCGCCTGCGGGTGACCCTGAGCGCCGCGCACAGCAAAGCGCAGGTGCAGCTATTGTTGAATGCATTGGCCGAGTGTTATCCACAGTTGGAGAACGCCGATGCGTAATCGCCTTGTACTGCTGCCCGGCTGGGGCCTGGGCACTGCTTCACTGGAGCCGCTGGCCGCCAGCCTGCGCGCCCAGGACGCCCGCCTGCAGGTGGAGTTGATGCCCTTGCCGGAACTGGCCGACAGCGATGTTCAGGCCTGGGTCGACCACCTGGATCGCAAGCTGCCGAACGACGTGTGGCTGGGCGGCTGGTCGCTCGGCGGCATGCTGGCCAGCGCCTTGGCACACAAGCGCGGTGACCATTGCTGTGGCCTGCTGACCTTGGCCAGCAACCCCAGCTTCGTGGCCCGCCCGGACTGGCCCCATGGCATGGCCGAAGACACCTTCGGCACCTTCCTCGATGGCTGCCGCAGCCATACCCAGGTCACGCTCAAGCGCTTCCGCACGCTGTGCAGCGATGGCGCCCAGCAACCGCGCACGTTGCTGCGGCAACTGGGTGTCGGCGTGCCGGATACCGACCCGCTGTACCTGGCCACAGGCCTTGAAGTGCTGGCCAGGCTTGATACCCGTGAAGCCCTGCAGGCCTATGCCGGCCCGCAGTTGCACCTGTTTGCCGGTAGCGATGCACTGGTGCCGTCAGAGGCGGCAAAAGCGTTGAGCGAGTTGTTGCCCGATGTGGAAGTGGGCCTGGTCGAAGACAGTTCCCACGCATTCCTGCTGGAGTATCCGCAGGAGCTGGCGGCGGGCATCAAGAGTTTTCTGCATGAGAGTGGCGATGACTGACCTTTCCCGTCCGACTTTACCCGGCGCGCTGCCCGACAAGCGCCAGGTGGCCGCTTCGTTCTCCCGCGCTGCCGCCAGCTACGACAGCGTGGCAGCCTTGCAGCGCGCTGTAGGTTTAAGCCTGCTGGAGCAGTTGCCGACTGGCCTGCAGCCGTCGCGCTGGCTGGACCTGGGCAGCGGCACTGGCCATTTCAGCCGTATCCTGGCGCAGCGTTTTACCCTGGCCAGCGGCGTGGCGGTGGATATCGCCGAAGGCATGCTGCGCCATGCCCGTCATGAACAGGGTGGGGCGCAGTATCACGTGGCAGGTGATGCCGAGCGTTTACCGCTGCGTGACGGCAGTGTCGACCTGGTGTTTTCCAGCCTGGCTGTGCAGTGGTGCGGCCAGTTCGCCAGCGTGCTGGCAGAGGCCTCGCGTGTGCTGCGCCCCGGCGGTGTGCTGGCCTTCAGCAGCCTGTGCGTGGGCACCCTCGACGAGCTGCGAACCAGTTGGCAGGCAGTGGATGGCCTGGTGCATGTGAACCGCTTCCGCCGTTTTGAGGATTATCAGCGCCTGTGTGCTGGCAGCGGGCTGGAACAGCTTCAATTGCAGCGTTGCCCGCACGTGCTGCACTACCCGGATGTACGAAGCCTGACCCATGAACTCAAGGCGTTGGGGGCACACAACCTGAACCCCGGGCGACCTTCCGGGCTTACCGGTCGGGCGCGCATGCAGGGCCTGTTGCACGCCTATGAGGCATTTCGCCAGCCTGCGGGGCTGCCAGCCACCTATCAAGTGGTCTATGGTGTGTTGCGCAAGCCACAGGCGTAAGGGGAGCACGATGAGCCAGGCCTATTTCATCGCCGGTACCGATACCGATGTCGGCAAGACCACCATCGCCGCCGGGCTGTTGCATGCGGCGCGGTTGCAGGGCATGAGCACGCTGGGCGCCAAGCCGGTGGCCTCGGGCTGCACGATGACGCCGAAAGGGTTGCGCAACAGTGATGCCCAGGCGCTGATCGATGAAAGTACGATCAAGTTGCCGTATGAGCAGGTCAACCCGTTCGCCTTCGAGCCGGCGATTGCGCCGCATGTCGCGGCGCGCGAGGCGGGGGTGACGCTGGCCGTGCCGGCGCTGTTGGCAGCGATGCGCAATGTGCTGCAACAAAATGCCGATTTCACGTTGGTTGAAGGTGCGGGTGGCTGGCGTGTGCCGTTGTCGGGGTTGGAGAACCTTTCGGACCTTGCCGTTGCCCTTAAATTGCCAGTGATACTGGTTGTGGGCGTTCGCTTGGGTTGTATCAGCCATGCCTTGCTCAGCGCCGAGGCGATTGAGCGTGACGGGCTGCAGTTGGCCGGGTGGGTAGCGAACATCATCGAGCCGCGTACTTCGCGGCTGGAAGAAAACCTGGCCAGCCTGGCCGAGCGCCTGCCGGCGCCTTGCCTGGGGCGGGTACCCAAACTCAAGCAGGCCAGTGCCGATATGGTGGCTGAACACCTGCAACTGGATCTTCTGGATTAGTGGCTTCCTGGCCTGACGGTTTGGCGTGCAGGAATACCCAAGGCCTATCAGCTGGCACCAGGCCATTAGGGATTTAAACGGGCCTTTTCACGGCAGGCCTGCTTTAATTGAGCCTGTTCGTCATCCAGCGTCAATGGAGTCCTGACATGGAAATCACCGGTAGCTCCGCCTACTACGCGGGCCTGAGCGCAATCCAGACCGGCCAGAACCGCGTCGATCAGGCCGCCGGCCAGATCGCCAACACCACCGCCGAACGTACCGCCACCAGCCAGTCCAGCGACTTCCAGGCTGAGCGTTTGCGCGCGGTCGACCGCAGCCAGCAGATGGACCTGGCCACCAGCACCGTGCAGATGGCCTTGGGCAAAACCGAAGTCGGGCTTGGCGCAAAGGTGGCCAAGGCATCCGACGAAATGCTCGGCCGGATTATCGACACTTACGCCTGACAGTTCGCCCCTTCGAATTTAACCCAGCCCCTGTGGGAGCGGGCGTGCCCGCGAAAGCGTCAGGTCAGGCACCTCAATGGCCTGATCGGACGCTTTCGCGGGCACGCCCGCTCCCACAGGAGCATTGTTTTCTCTAGGTTTGGCGTATTTGCCATTTTTCGTGGCGTAAATGGCACCATAGTCCATCCTTGACAGAACGCGGTGCTAAACGTAAGTTTCAAACAACTGTTTGATAAGACGGCCGCCAAGAGCTGGTCACCCCACAGAACTGACTCAGAGGTTCATCGCAATGCCTGATTACAAAGCCCCCTTGCGTGATATCCGCTTCGTTCGCGACGAGCTGCTTGGCTATGAGGCGCACTATCAGAGCCTGCCGGGCTGCCAGGACGCCACGCCTGACATGGTCGACGCGATCCTCGAAGAAGGCGCGAAGTTCTGTGAGCAGGTGCTTTCGCCGCTGAACCGTGTGGGTGACCAGGAAGGCTGCACCTGGAGCGAATCGGGCGTTAAGACCCCGACTGGCTTCAAGGCAGCCTACGAACAGTTCGTCGAAGGCGGCTGGCCGAGCCTGGCCCATGACGTCGAGCACGGCGGCCAGGGCCTGCCAGAGTCGCTGGGCCTGGCCCTGAGTGAAATGGTCGGTGGTTCGAACTGGTCGTGGGGCATGTACCCAGGCCTGTCCCATGGTGCGATGAACACCATCTCTGCGCACGGCACCCCCGAGCAGCAGCACACTTACCTGACCAAGCTGGTGTCCGGTGAGTGGACCGGCACCATGTGCCTGACCGAGCCACACTGCGGCACCGACCTGGGCATGCTGCGCACCAAGGCCGAGCCACAGGCTGACGGCAGCTATAAGGTGTCGGGTACCAAAATCTTCATTTCGGCCGGTGAACACGACATGGCCGACAACATCGTCCATATCGTCCTGGCCCGCCTGCCGGACGCACCGGCCGGTACCAAGGGTATTTCGCTGTTCATCGTGCCGAAGTTCCTGCCTAACGCCGAGGGCGGTGTGGGTGAGCGCAACGGCGTGAGCTGCGGCTCCATCGAACACAAGATGGGCATCCACGGTAACGCTACCTGCGTGATGAACTTCGATGCGGCCACCGGTTACCTGATCGGCCCGGCGAACAAAGGCCTGAACTGCATGTTCACCTTCATGAATACCGCTCGCCTGGGTACCGCGCTGCAAGGCCTGGCCCACGCCGAAGTGGCGTTCCAGGGTGGCCTGAAGTACGCCCGTGAGCGCCTGCAGATGCGCTCCCTGACTGGCCCGAAAGCGCCGGACAAGGCTGCTGACCCGATCATCGTCCACCCGGACGTGCGCCGCATGCTGCTGACCATGAAGGCCTTCGCCGAAGGCAACCGCGCGATGGTGTACTTCACGGCCAAGCAGGTGGACATCGTCAAGTACAGCCAGGACGAAGAAGAGCGCAAGAAGGCCGATGCCCTGCTGGCGTTCCTGACCCCGATTGCCAAGGCGTTCATGACCGAAGTCGGCTTCGAGGCCGCCAACCATGGTGTGCAGATCTACGGCGGCCACGGCTTTATCGCCGAGTGGGGCATGGAGCAGAACGTACGCGACAGCCGTATCTCGATGCTGTACGAAGGCACCACCGGCATTCAGGCGCTGGACCTGCTCGGCCGTAAAGTGCTGATGACCCAGGGCGAAGCACTGAAGGGCTTCACCAAGATCGTGCACAAGTTCTGCCAGGCGCAGGAAGGTAACGAAGCGGTCAAGGAGTTCGTCGAGCCGCTGGCGGCAATCAACAAAGAGTGGGGCGAGCTGACCATGAAAGTGGGCATGGCCGCCATGAAGGACCGCGAAGAGGTGGGTGCGGCCTCGGTCGATTACCTGATGTATTCCGGCTATGCCTGCCTGGCCTACTTCTGGGCCGACATCGCCCGCCTGGCGGCCGAAAAACTGGCAGCCGGCACCAGCGAAGAGGCGTTCTACACCGCCAAGCTGCAAACGGCGCGTTTCTACTTCCAGCGCATCCTGCCGCGCACCCGTACCCATGTGGCGACCATGCTGTCGGGTGCCAACAACCTGATGGCGATGGACGAAGAAAACTTCGGCCTGTCGTACTGATCCTACCGCTGTACACGGAACCCGCCTGCCCTCACCGGCAGGCGGGTTTTTCGCATCTGGGGCCAATTGACCCAACGGCAAATTCAACTGTTCATGTGCACTGCCGATGAACTAAGGGCACAATGCCACTATTGATCTGCCGGGTTGGAGATTACCCTTGTTTCGTCTTAATGCTGTTCGCGCAAGCCACTTCCTGCCTTCGCTGTTCTTGTTGCTGGCAGGGCTCGCCGCAGCCTATGTGAGAGACCTCAGCGTCTTTTTCACATCGCTGTTCAATGTCTTGCCTACTTTGGTTCTGCTGCTGGGCGGCGCCTACTGCGCCGTGTATCGCCGGCAACGTGAGCTGTTCCTGATGCTTACGGTGTACATCGCCTACTTTCTGCTCGACACCCAGACCGACTTCTACCGTGACCATGGCCGCGTGCGCGAGGACGCGGCGGTAATCTTCCACCTGGTGTGCCTGTTGCTGCCCACGCTGTTCGGCTTGTATGGCGCCTGGCAGGAACGTACCCACTTGCTGCAGGACCTGGTTGCCCGCGGCGCTGTGCTGTTTGCCGTGGGCAGCGTGGCGGTGGCCCTCGAACAAAGTTACCCCGAAGCCCTGTTGAGCTGGTTGGCGGAAATCCGCTGGCCAGCCTTGCATGGCCAGTGGATGAGCCTGATCCAGATGGTTTACCCACTGTTCCTCGTAGTGTTCATCCTGCTGGTAGTGCAATACCTGCGTGCCCCCAGGCCGCTGCATGCTGCGCAGTTGACCGGCCTGCTGGGCATTTTCTGGATGCTGCCGCAAACGTTCATCCTGCCGTTCACCCTTAACATCATGTGCAGCCAGGTGATGTTGATGATCGCCGCAGCGGTAGCGCACGAGGCCTACCAGATGGCCTTCCGCGACGAGCTGACCGGTCTGCCGGGGCGCCGCGCGCTGAACGAGCGCATGCAGCGCCTGGGGCGCAACTATGTGATCGCCATGACCGACGTGGACCACTTCAAGAAATTCAACGATACCCATGGCCACGACGTGGGTGACCAGGTGTTGCGCCTGGTGGCCAGCCGTTTGTCCAAGGTGACTGGCGGCGGCCGGGCCTACCGATATGGCGGCGAGGAGTTCGCCCTGGTGTTCGCGGGCAAGACAGCCGAGGAGTGCGTGCCCCACGTGGAAGCGGTGCGTGAGGTGATCGCCAACTATGTGATGCACCTGCGCGATCAGTACAACCGCCCGCAGGACGATACGGCCGGGCGCCAGCGCCGGGCGGGCAGCAGTGGCGGCACGGTGTCGGTCACCATCAGTATCGGCGTGGCCGAGCGCCAGGCCGATCATCGCAACCCCGAAGCGGTGCTGAAATCCGCCGACCAGGCGCTGTACAGCGCCAAAGGCGCGGGACGCAATTGTGTCATGGTGCATGGGCAACAATCGCAGCGAGGGGCCGTACGCACCGCGTGACCATGCAATACTGTATGGTCAATTGATGACCCTATGTCTCGTAAAAGTTGTTCGGTTACACTGCCAGTAACCCCTGTGTCGCGGTTCCCCGAGACCGCCCCGACCCGACTAGCGAGAGGTTGTCATGGCTGACTATAAAGCGCCCCTGCGCGACATGCGCTTCGTACTGAATGAAGTCTTCAACGTGGCCGAGCAGTGGGCGCAGTTGCCCGGGCTGGCTGACGTTGTCGATGCCGACACCGCTCTGGCCGTGCTGGAGGAAGCCGGCAAGGTCACCGCCAAGTCCATCGCGCCGCTCAGCCGTGCCGCAGATGAAGAAGGTTGCCACTGGGACAACGGCGCTGTGCGCACCCCCGCCGGTTTCATCGAGGCCTACAACACCTACGCCGAAGGCGGTTGGGTCGGCGTGGGTGGCGACCCGCTGTTCGGCGGCATGGGCATGCCCAAGGCCATCTCGGCCCAGGTCGAGGAAATGGTCAACGCCTCCAGCCTGGCCTTTGGCTTGTACCCGATGCTGACCGCCGGTGCCTGCCTGTCGATCAACGCCCACGCCAGCGAAGCGCTGAAGGAAAAGTACCTGCCGAACATGTATGCCGGCGTATGGGCCGGTTCCATGTGCCTGACCGAGCCGCACGCCGGGACCGACCTGGGCATCATCCGTACCAAGGCCGAGCCCCAGGCCGATGGCAGCTACAAGGTCAGCGGCACCAAGATCTTCATCACCGGTGGCGAGCACGACCTGACCGAGAACATCATCCACCTGGTGCTGGCCAAGCTGCCGGACGCACCGGCGGGGCCGAAAGGTATTTCGCTGTTCCTGGTGCCCAAATTCCTCGTCAACGAAGATGGCAGCCTCGGTGCACGCAACCCGGCCACTTGCGGTTCGATCGAACACAAGATGGGCATCCAGGCCTCGGCTACCTGCGTGATGAACTTCGACGAAGCAGTCGGCTATATCGTCGGTGAGCCGAACAAGGGCCTGGCGGCCATGTTCACCATGATGAACTACGAGCGCCTGGGTGTTGGTATACAGGGCCTGGCCTCGGCCGAGCGCTCCTACCAGAACGCCGTGGAATACGCCCGCGACCGCCTGCAGAGCCGTGCCCCTACTGGCCCGCAGGCCAAGGACAAGGCCGCCGACCCGATCATCGTCCACCCGGACGTGCGCCGCATGCTGCTGACCATGAAAGCGCTGATCGAGGGCGGCCGCGCCTTCTCCACCTACGTAGCCATGCAACTGGACAGTGCCAAGTACAGCGAAGATGCCAGTGTGCGCAAACGCAGCGAAGAGCTGGTGGCGCTGCTCACGCCGGTGGCCAAGGCCTTCCTCACCGACCTGGGGCTGGAGTGCGCGGTGCATGGTCAGCAGGTGTTCGGCGGGCATGGCTACATTCGCGAATGGGGGCAGGAGCAGTTGGTGCGTGATGTGCGCATCACACAGATCTACGAAGGCACCAACGGCATCCAGGCCCTCGACCTGATGGGGCGCAAGGTGGTGGCCAGTGGTGGCGCGTACTACCGGTTGTTCTCCGACGAGATCCGCCAGTTCATTGCCAGCGCAGGTGGCGAGCTGGACGAATTTGCCAAGCCGTTGGCGGCCAGCCTCGACCAGCTCGACGGGCTGACTGAGTGGGTGCTGGAAAAGGCCAAGGGCAACCCGAATGAAATCGGCGCGGCTTCGGTCGAGTACCTGCATGCGTTTGGTTATGTGGCCTACGGCTATATGTGGGCACTGATGGCACGGGCGGCCAAGGCGGGTGAGGGCGACGAGGCGTTCTACTTGGGCAAGCTGGGTACGGCGCGGTTCTACTTTGCGCGGTTGCTGCCAAGGGTGGATTCGCTGGTGGCGTCGGTGAAGGCGGGCAGTGAATCGCTGTACCTGCTGGATGCCGAGCAGTTCTGACGTATTTAGGGGCCGCGCGGCGGCCCCGATTTTCGGTATGTCTGGGAATGAATCCCCTTTGTAAGCTTTTTCCTACACGACGTGGTGACTTTTCACCACTGTTCTCAGATTGGATCCACGGTTAATCTTTACCCCATGGACGTTGCGCAGGAAGCGCAAAGGACAGATCAAGGAAGACGACGAAGGACCACCTGCCAGGATGGCGGGGCGATACGGATGTCACAGGGAAACAGTCTGGAAAACCCCGCTTCGGCGGGGTTTTCTTTGTGTGCGTGTTTTTCAGGCCAGCACATCCAGCGGTGATGCGCCCAACAGGCGGGCGTCCGTCTCTTCTTCCAGCAGCGTGCGCAGTAGCTCCACAGAGGCCTGCTGGCGCTGGGCATCGCGGAACACCAAGCCAACCTTCAGCGGCACCCGTGGCTCGCTCAATGGTTTCCACAACAGCCCCTGATCATCTTCGGCGGCCTCCTTGGCCCGCCCCGGCAGGATGGTTGCCAGCGCCGTGTGCGCCAGGCTGTCGAGAATACCCGCCATGTTGTTCATCTCAGCCTGAACCTGCGGTCGACGGCCCTGGCTGGCCAGTTGCGCCTGCCAGATCTGACGGATCTGGAATTCTTCGCCAAGCATCAGCATGGGCAATTCGGCAGCCTGGCGGATAGACACCTTCTTGAAATCCTTCAGCGGGTGAGTATCTGGGATGACCAACTGCAGCTCGTCTTCATACAGCAGCAGGCCATGCAACCCGGGCTGGCGCGGTGGCAGGTAGCTGATGCCGATGTCCAGGCTGCCGTTGAGCAGGCGCCGTTCGATCTCCAGCCCCGACAACTCGTAGATCTGCACGACAAGGTGCGGCTGTGCCTTGCGTAGCCGTTCGAGCAGCTGTGGCACCAGGCTCGGTCGCACGGTCTGCAGCACGCCGATGGCCAGGGTGCGTAACGACTGGCCCTTGAAGTTGCGCATGGCTTCGTGGGCGCGCTGTAGGCCGTCAAGCAAGGGCAAGGCATGGTTGTACAGGGTATGGGCAGCCAAGGTGGGCAACAGGCGCTTGTTGCTGCGCTCGAACAGGCTCAAATCAAGGCTGTGCTCCAGTTGCCGGATCTGCTGGGAGAGTGCCGGCTGGGACAGCGACAGGCGTTCTGCAGCGCGGCCCACGTGGCCTTCTTCATACACCGCGACGAAATAACGCAGTTGGCGGAAATCCATAAGTAACACTTATCGAAAATGCTGGAAAAACGAAATGGTCGAAAACCCTTGCGAAGCCTAGTCTATCGCCGTATTCCAACGGGTTACAGCGATGAATCGTTCGATTGTTACCCCGGATGAAAAACACTTTTGATAGGCAAGGCAAAATATCGAGTGGCGGCACCAAGACCGCACCGTTGCCGCCCCTTACCGTGATTGGTTGGAGCCCTGATGAACCTGTTCAACCTGCGCCGCTCGGCCCCTGTCGCTGCCGCTGAGCCCAAGCGTGCGCCGGTGATCGTGCCGCAAGCCGATGAGCTGTCGCGTGATCGCCTGATGCCCAGCGCCGAGCGCGCAGCGCAGGTGTTCGTGCGCGGCCAAGGCTCCTGGTTGTGGGACAGTGAAGGGCATGCCTACCTGGACTTCACCCAAGGCGGCGCGGTCAACAGCCTGGGCCACAGCCCCAGCGTGCTGGTGAAAGCGCTGAGTAACCAGGCCCAGGCGTTGATCAACCCGGGGTCGGGTTTCCATAGCCGTGGCTTGCTGGGGTTGGTGAACCGCTTGTGTCAGAGCACTGGCAGCGACCAGGCCTACCTGCTCAACAGTGGTGCCGAGGCCTGCGAAGGCGCGATCAAGCTGGCGCGCAAGTGGGGCCAACTGCACCGCAACGGCGCCTATCACATCATCACGGCCAGCCAGGCCTGTCACGGTCGCAGCCTGGGTGCTCTGTCGGCGTCCGACCCGCTGCCATGCAACCGCTGCGAGCCTGGGCTGCCGGGGTTCAGCAAGGTGCCGTTCAATGACCTGGCGGCACTGCACGCCGAGGTGGATTCACGCACCGTGGCGATCATGCTCGAGCCGATCCAGGGCGAGGCGGGCGTGATTCCGGCAACCCAGGAATACCTCAAGGGTGTGGAAACGCTCTGCCGCGAACTAGGCATCCTGCTGATCCTCGATGAGGTGCAGACCGGTATTGGCCGCTGTGGTGCGCTGCTGGCCGAGGAAACCTACGGCGTGCGTGCCGACATTATCACCCTGGGCAAGGGCTTGGGCGGTGGGGTGCCACTGGCCGCCTTGCTGGCTCGGGGTACGGCGTGCTGCGCCGAGCCTGGCGAACTGGAAGGCAGCCACCACGGCAATGCACTGATGTGCGCTGCCGGCCTGGCGGTGCTGGACACCGTGCTTGAGCCTGGCTTTTTCACGCAAGTGCAGGACAACGGCCGTCACCTGCGTGAAGGCCTGAGCCGGCTGGCCGGGCGCTATGGCCAGGGCGAAGTGCGTGGGCAAGGCCTGCTGTGGGCATTGCAACTCAAAGAAAACCTGGCCCGTGAACTGGTGGCTGCGGCGCTGCACGAAGGCCTGCTGCTCAATGCGCCACAAGCGGATGTGGTGCGTTTTTCACCTGCGCTGACCGTGAGCAAGGGCAACATCGACGAAATGCTGCTACGCCTGGCACGCGCTTTTGCCCGCCTTCATGCCCAGCAGCAGGCCCGCCGCGAAGTGCCGGCCTGACTGTGTAGCAACACTGAGAATTCAACGAACCGTCTGGCGTTCCTGCGCATCGCCCCTGGCCTGTTTCATTCGGCCCGGGGCGTTTTTTTTGCCTGTGGAACCTCTGCGTAGAGCGGCTAGTCTGTGAGATAACCCCTTCAGGAGAGACTTGCATGGACTTTATTCGCATCATCATCGCCATCATCCTGCCGCCGCTTGGCGTGTTCTTGCAGGTGGGGTTTGGCGGGGCGTTCTGGCTGAATATTCTGCTGACCTTGCTGGGCTACATTCCGGGGATCGTGCATGCGGTGTACATCATCGCCAAACGGTGAGGTTTTCCGGGGCCGCCAAGCGGCCCCGGTATTTCAACCTTTCAACACCCGGCAATAGAACTTCCACTCTTCTTCCAGCGCATGCGCCAGGTTCTCTGCCTTGCGGAACCCATGCCGTTCCCCCGCATAGAAGTGCCCCTCGGCCTCAATCCCGTTAGCCTGCAGCGCCGCCAGCATCGACCGCGTCTGTTCCGGCACCACCACCGCGTCCAGCTCACCCTGGAAGAAAATCACCGGCACCTTGATCTGCCCCGCATGCAGCAGCGGCGTGCGCTGGCGGTAGCGCTCGGCATCCTGTTGCGGATCGCCGATCAGCCAGTCCAGATAATCGCCCTCAAACTTGTGCGTGGCCCGGCCCAGGGCAACCGGGTCGCTGACCCCGTACAGGCTGGCACCGGCGCGGAACACGTCGTGGAAGGCCAAGGCACAGAGGGTGGTGTAGCCACCCGCGCTTCCGCCACGGATGAACGCCTTGCGTTTGTCGACCAGGCCCTGAGCCGCCAGGTACTCGACCGCCGCGCAGGCATCGGCCACATCGCTTTCGCCCCAGCGCAGGTGCAATGCCTGGCGGTATTCCCGGCCATAGCCGGTGCTGCCCCGGTAATTCAGGTCGGCCACGGCAAAGCCGCGCTGGGTCCAGTACTGGATGCGAGGCTCGAGCACCGGATAACAGGCCGAGGTCGGCCCGCCGTGGATGAACACCACCAGCGGCGTGGCGCCTTGTGAGTGCGCTGCGGGGTAGAAGAATCCGTGGGCCCGCTCGCCGTCACTGCCATAGTGAATCGACTGCGGCAGGCTGATTTGCCCTGCCGGCAGTATCTCGGCCCCCCCGGCAAGCACACGTACTTCGTGGTTACTGCGGTCGATGGCAATCACTGCAGGCGGGCTGATGGGCGAGGCGGCAATGGCATAAAGGTGATCGCTGTCCATGGCCAGGCTGCGAAAGCGCGTGTAGCCACTGGCGAAGCGCTCCATACGTCCATCGGTGTTACGCAGCCCCAGTTGCCCGAAGCCGTCTTTGAACCAACTCGCCAGATAGCTTTGCGGCCCCAGTGCCAGCCAGGTGCAGGTACCCAATTGCCAGGGCGCAGCAGCATGGTCCGCAGTCTCGGCAGGCAACGCCTGCCAGTGGCCATCGACCTCGCCCCAGGGCTGCCAGAAGCCATTGCGGTCGGACAGGCCGTAGAGTCGGCCTTGGGCATCGAAACGCGGTTGTTGCAGCGATTCATCATCGCTTGCCACGCATTGCACGGGGCCCCAGTGGCCACTGCTGTCGCGTGAGCGGCACATCAATCGGGTGATAGTCCAGGGCTGTGCCGGCCGGTCCCATTCGATCCATGCCAGGCGCATGCCATCTTCACTCACTGTGGGTGAGGCGTAGAAATCGGCGCCCTCGGCGAGCACCACCCGGTCGCTCTCACTCAACGCGACAAGCCGATGCTCCACCTGCTCGGCATGGCGTTCCTCGACGGCCAGCACATGGCCATCGTGCCACTGCACATCGCCGTAGCGGCAGCTGGCATCCTGGGTCAGCGCACGCGGTTGCGAATCGTCCAGCGGCTGGGTGTAGACCTGCTGGTCCTTTTCGTTGACGAACACCAGCCCGTCGCCACCCAGGCAGAAGCTACCACCGCCGTACTCGTAGACCCGGCTGCGCACGCTGAAGCCATCCGGCGTCAGGCAGCGGGCCTGGTGGTACAGCCAGTGCCAGATACGGCAAGCACCATCGGCCGGGCGGAACTCGATCCAGAACAGCCCGTCGGCACTGGCTTTGAGTTCGGCGAAGTCGGTGCCGGCGGCAACGGCCTGGGCCGCGCTGAATTCAGCCACGGGCGATGACACGGGAGTTTCGTTCATTGCGGAAGGTCATCTGTTCAATGGCGAGCTGGGCGCTTTCTGCCTCCTCGCGGGCCTTGAGGATGATGCGGTGGTCGGCCGACTTGGCACACACCGGGTCGGCGTTGCTGGCATCACCGGTCAGCATGAAGGCCTGGCAGCGACAGCCGCCGAAGTCCTTTTCTTTTTCGTCACAGGAGCGGCACGGTTCGCGCATCCACTCGTAACCACGGAAGCGGTTGAAGCCAAACGACTCATACCAGATGTGGTGCAGGTCGTGGTCGCGGACATTGGGGAACTGCACCGGCAGCTGGCGGGCGCCGTGGCAGGGCAGCGCGGTGCCGTCCGGGGTAATGGTGAGGAACAGGTTGCCCCACCCATTCATGCAGGCCTTGGGACGCTCTTCGTAGTAGTCCGGGGTGACGAAGATCAGCTTGCACGGGTTGCCCTCGGCCTTGAGTTTGTCCCGGTATTCGTTGGTGATGCGCTCGGCCCGCTCAAGCTGCGCACGGGTCGGCAGCAGGCCCAGACGGTTGAGTTGCGCCCAACCGTAGAACTGGCAGGTGGCAAGCTCGACGAAGTCTGCTTCCAGGGCGATGCACAGCTCGATGATGCGGTCGATCTTGTCGATGTTGTGCCGATGGGTAACGAAGTTGAGCACCATCGGGTAGCCGTGGGCCTTCACGGCGCGGGCCATCTCCAGCTTTTGCGCAAAGGCCTTTTTCGAACCGGCCAGCAGGTTGTTCACCTGCTCGTCGCTGGCCTGAAAGCTGATCTGGATATGGTCCAGGCCTGCCTTCTTGAACTCAGCGATACGCGCTTCGGTCAGGCCGATGCCCGAGGTGATCAGGTTGGTGTAGTAACCCAGCCGGCGGGCTTCGCCGATCAGCTCAGCCAGGTCCTGGCGAACTAGCGGTTCACCGCCGGAAAAGCCGATTTGCGCCGCGCCCATCTCCCGCGCCTCGGCCATGACCTTGAACCACTGCTCGGTGCTCAGCTCCTGGCCCTGGGCGGCAAAGTCCAGCGGGTTGGAGCAGTACGGGCATTGCAGCGGGCAGCGGTAGGTGAGTTCGGCCAGCAACCACAGCGGCAGGCCGACCTCGGGCGTGGGCGGCAACTCAGGCGAGGACGATCCAGTGTTCGGCACGGGCCACCTCCATGAACTGCTCGATGTCGTCGGCCACTTCCGGGACATCGGGGAATTGCTGTTCGAGTTCGCTGATGATGGCGGCCACGTCACGTTGGCCGTCGATCAAGCCGCCAATCAGGCTGGCGCTGTCGTTGAGCTTGATCATGCCTTCGGGGTACAGCAGCACATGGCCTTTCTGCGCCGGTTCGTACTGGAAGCGGTAGCCGGGGCGCCAGTTCGGCACCTGATTGCGGTCGAAACTCATAGGGTGATCCCCTTGTGCCACACCCGTTCCTGGGTGACGGAATGATAGGGCGGGCGGTTCAGCTCGTAGGCCATGCTCATGGCGTCGAGCATGCTCCAGAGGATATCCAGCTTGAACTGCAGGATCTCCAGCATACGCTCCTGGGCCGCGCGGGTGGTGTAGTGCTGCAGGGTAATCGCCAAGCCGTGCTCTACGTCACGACGAGCCTGGCCCAGGCGGGTGCGGAAGTATTCGTAGCCGGCCGGGTCGATCCACGGGTAGTGCTGTGGCCAGCTGTCCAGGCGCGACTGGTGGATTTGCGGGGCGAACAACTCGGTCAGCGAGCTGCTGGCCGCTTCCTGCCAGCTGGCGCGGCGGGCGAAGTTGACATAGGCATCGACGGCAAAACGTACGCCGGGCAGCACCAGCTCTTGCGAACGCAGCTGGTCCGGGTCCAGGCCGACAGCCTGGCCCAGGCGCAACCAAGCTTCGATGCCGCCGTCCTCGCCGGGCGCGCCGTCGTGGTCGAGCAGGCGCTGGATCCACTCGCGACGTACTTCGCGGTCCGGGCAGTTGGCCAGGATCGCGGCATCCTTCATCGGGATGTTGACCTGGTAATAGAAGCGGTTGGCTACCCAACCCTGGATCTGCTCACGGGTGGCGCGGCCCTGGTACATCGCCACGTGGTACGGGTGATGAATGTGGTAATAGGCGCCCTTGGCGCGCAGGGCCTGCTCGAATTCGGCAGGGGACATTGGCAATGCGTCGCTCATCAGGGCTCCTTACAACTCAATGCTCATTCCGTCGAAGGCAACTTCCACACCGCGGCGCTGGACTTCGGCGCGCTCCGGGGAGTCTTCATCGAGAATCGGGTTTGTGTTGTTGATGTGGATAAGCACTTTGCGCTGACGCGGGAAAGCGTCCAGCACTTCGAGCATGCCGCCCGGGCCGTTCTGCGCCAGGTGGCCCATTTCGCGGCCCGTGCGAGTACCCACGCCACGGCGTTGCATCTCATCGTCTTCCCACAGCGTGCCGTCGACCAGCAGGCAGTCGGCGCCGTGCATCATCGCCAGCAGCTTGTCGTCCACCTGGCCCAGGCCTGGGGCGTAGAACAGCTTGCCGCCGGTGCGGGTGTCTTCGACCAGCAGGCCCAGGTTGTCGCCCGGGTGCGGGTCGAAGCGGTGCGGCGAATAAGGCGGTGCGGCGCTGCGCAGGGGGAATGGGGTGAACTTGAGGTTTGGGCAGGCCTCGATAACGAAGCTACCTTCCAGCTCGATGCGGTTCCACTGCAGGCCACCGTTCCAGTGGCTGAGCATGTTGAACAACGGGAAGCCGGTGGTGAGGTCCTGGTGGACCATGTCGGTGCACCACACCTGGTGCGGGCAGCCTTCACGCAGGCTGAGCAGGCCTGTGGTGTGGTCGATCTGACTGTCCAGCAGCACGATGGCGTTGATGCCGGTGTCGCGCAGGGCCCGGGCTGGCTGCATCGGCGCGAAGGCCTGGAGCTGGGCGCGGATGTCGGGCGAGGCATTGCACAGCACCCAGTGTACGCCGTCGTCGGACAGGGCGATGGACGACTGGGTGCGCGCGGTGGCCCGCAGGGTGCCGTCACGAAAGCCCTTGCAGTTGATGCAGTTGCAGTTCCACTGCGGGAACCCGCCACCGGCGGCGGAGCCGAGAACCTGGATGTACATGGCCACTCTCTATGCAGAAAACCGGATCGGAAAAACGAAAACGCCCCGGCAGGCCGAGGCGTGGAACCCTAAGCCGGGCTTAGCGGTTAGCGAAGTACATGGTGACTTCGAAGCCGATACGCAGATCAGTGTATGCAGGTTTGGTCCACATGGGATTACTCCTTCCGGATGGGTTTGGGGTTGCTCAGTTACTACTTGGGTACCACCGCGCAAAGGCGGTTCCCGGAACTGGGATTGCGCTATCTTACAAGAAAAATTTGTACTGGAAGGTTAATTATTCGAAAAGTGCCGTTGCATGTTGCGTAACAATCACGGGCCTGGATCACTTCCACGTAGGGGTTGGCGCGGCAGCGTTGGCCAAACACAACCAGGAGGCGTCTGCATCGAGCAGGTTACCCAGCAGGTTGTCCAGATCCGTCTGCCGCGTGTTCAGAATAGCCCTGCGCAACGTATCCAGCCTGCCGGGTTGTGTAGCCAGGTGTGTCTGCCACGCCCATTCGGCGACATCGGCGTTGGCCATGGCCGGTTCATCGAATTGACTGGCCAGGGCTTGTTGGGTGCCTGGGTCAAGGGTGACACCCTTGTTGAGTAGCGTGAGCAGGTGGTCGAGGATCTGTGCCTGGTGGGTATGAGGCGATTGCACCCCGAACAGCAGGCCGCCGACCCCCTCTATCTGACGAAAGGTACTGAATACCGCATAGCCGAGTTGCAGTTCCACCCGCAGCCGCTGGTAAACCGGCCCTTGCAGCAGTTGCGCGAGCAGGCGGCCGCTGGCTTCGCTGGCGGCAGGTAGCGGGCAGAACAGCAGCATGGCGTGTTCGCTGCCCGGTACTTCGGCATGCTGCCAACGGCGTTTGGCCCAAGTGGGCAGGAGGCTAGGCAGCGAGCCGCGCCCCGGGCAGTGCTGTAGCGCAGTGCCCAGGGCGCTCAGGGCTGAATCGTCGAAGCCTGCGACCAGGCCGTGCCAGCGTGTGTGCTGCCACAGCTTGTCGAGTTGCTGCTGCTCCAGCGTACAGGCAGGGCCAGTTGGGGGCGGGGTGCCGAGCACCGCGTCGGGCAGTTGCTTGAGCAAGGCCCTGATGGGGATCAGCGCCGCTGTTGGCGTTGTGCAAGGCAACCAGCATCTGGCCGGGGGGGTGACCATCAACGCCAAGGCCTGCGTCACTGCCCGCAGCACCGCTGCCGGTAGCCCGGCGCAGCGTAACTGCCAGTATTCCCCGGCAGCCGTGAATTGCAGTTGTACCGAGGCGCGTTCACAGCGCTCCTGCAGTGGCGCCAGGGCCTGTTCGAGCACACCCTGCAAACGTTGGCGCAACGGTGAGGGTACGTGCCAGCGCAGGTAGAGCGCTGCGTATTGGCGGGCACCAGGGAGTTGCTCACTGACCCTCAGCGCTGCCGGTAGCGGTATGGCATTGGCCTGGGGCAGATCAGCCATCAGCAAGGGGTCGACCAAGGGCATGTGCCATTGGCCATACACGTTGCATGGCAGGCCTTGCAGCACGGCTTGAAGGGCCTGCAAACCGTGCGCATCCAACTGGGCAAACGGCTGCCCCGTGCTGCCACGGCGGGCCAGTTCAAGTGCACTGGCGCTGCGTTCGCGGCTGTGCTGCAACAGGCCGAATTCGCGGTTCAACAGCTCAAGGTCGGCCTGGCGGATGAAGCTGAACCAGCCGTGCAACAGGGCGCTGGCTTCGTCTGGGCAGGCGTCGGCGCTGAGCTTGAGGTCGAGGTGCCACAGCAACTGGCCGGCAAAGGCATAAAGTGTTTCGGCCTTGAAACGTTGCAGCCAGCCACGCTCGCGAAGTGCACCCAGCCAGGTACCCGGGCGGCTGTCGCCGAGGCAGGCGATCAGCAGCTCCAGCGCTTGCTCGGCACCTGCCGGGAGGTTTTCGTGAGTGAAGGCCAGTGGTGTAGCCGTCGCCGACAATGGCGGCGGTTTGATTTGCGGCACATGCTTGCCTGTGGCGAACAGCGTCGCATGCTGCCGGCCAAATTGCTCCAGCTCATCCAGCGGCTGCGGCCCGCACAGGCTCAAGACGATCTGGCCGCCCTGGTAGAAGCGTTGGTGGAAGCCCGTCAGTGCTTGCTGAAAGGCAGGGGCCTGCAGGGCCAGGGTATACCGGTTGCCGGCATGAAATGCGCCCAGCGGATGGCCTTGCGACACCGACTGCAACAAGGCGAATTGCTGCTGGGCCTGCGGGTTGCGTGACCAGGCAATGAACTCGGCGTGGATCACTTCACGCTCGCGGCGTTGGCGCTCGATGCCCAGATCCGGTTCGGCCAGCATCTGGCAGAGGCGCTCAAGGCCCCCGGCCAACGCATTGGGCGGGACTTCGAAGAAAAAGTCGGTGGTGCGTTCCCGGGTGCTGGCGTTGACCTGGCCGCCCAGGGTCTGCACGTAACGCATCAGGCCGTCGTCCAGCGCAAAGCGTGGGGTGCCGAGGAAGAACAGGTGTTCGAGGAAGTGGGCCAGGCCCGGCCATTTGCCCGGTGCGTCGTGGCTGCCCGCATGCACCCGCAGTGCGGCGGCCGAACGTTTCAGGCGCGGGGCGTGGCGCAGTGTCAGTTGCAGGCCGTTGGCGAGAGTGAGGTGGCGGATGGCGTCAGGCATGGGGGCTCCGGTTGCTGCTGTCCATGCTAACCCATTTGTTTGCAGGCCCGGCCCTTTCGCGGGCTTGCCCGCGAAAGGGCCATCAGCCTTTACGCATGTGCAGTTCCTGACGCAAATCGTTCAGGTACGGGAATGCCTCCCGCCCCTGCACAACCTGCTCATGTTCCAGCTCGGCCAGCAACAGGCATTCATCCCGCCCGCCCATGGCCAGCAAACTACCATCCGGGCCGATGATGCTGCTCTGCCCGCAATACTGGATCTCGTCTTCCGCGCCGCAATAATTGGCATACACCAGGTAGCACTGGTTCTCCTGCGCCCGTGCCCTTACGGTCACCTGGCAGATGAAGTCATACGGCGCCATGTTCGCCGTCGGCACCAGAATCAGCTCGGCACCCGTCAGCGCCAGGCGTCGGGCGTTTTCCGGGAACTCGATGTCGTAGCAGATCAGCAGGCCGACTTTCCAGCCTTCAAGCTCTACCACCGGAAAGTGGTCCGGGCCTGCGCTGAACATCGAACGGTCCAGTTCGCCAAACAGGTGGGTCTTGCGGTAGTTGCACAGGCTGCGGCCATGGGCATCGATCAACTGCACGCTGTTGTAGATCGCGCCATCGTTCGCCCGCTCCGGATAGCCATAGACAAGGGCAATGCGGTGCGCCTGGGCGATTTCCGCTACCTCCATGGCCGCCGGGCCATCGTCAGCTTCGGCCAGGCGCTCGACCCGGGGCAGGCCGATGTTGTAGCCGGTCAGGAACATCTCCGGGCACACCAGCAACTGTGCGCCGCGCTCGGCTGCCAACTGCGCCTGATGGCGCAGCCGTTGCAGATTGCCGGGCACATCCAGTGGCTTGGGTGCGCCCTGGAACAAAGCGATGCGCATGACGCCTCCTTGATTCAGTCTGCCAGGGCAATAGGGCCGATTTCATCGAACACATCGCCTGGGCCTGGGTTGTCCGGGTGGGTGTGGCCACCGAAGTGGTTCATGATACCCCACACCGCATTCAGCGATGTTTGCACTGCGCCCTCCACCCAGGCGGGTGTCCACGATACATCGTCACCGGCGATGAACATGCCGCGCTGCTCGGCGGGCATGTCCTGCTGCATGAAGTGTGCGTACATGCGCTGGTTGTAGCGGTAATGACCCGGCAGTGCGCCCTTGAAGGCGCCCAGGAAGTGCGGATCAGCCTCCCACGAAATGGTGATCGGGTCGCCGATGATGTGCCCGGCGATATCGGTTTTCGGGTAGATCTTCTTCAGCGCATCCAGGGCCAGCTGCACGCGCTTTTCCACCGGATGCGGCAGCATTTTCAGCGCATCGCTCATCCACGCATAGGACAGGCAGATCACCCCCGGCTTGTCGTCGCCGTTGTCGAACAGGTAGGTGCCGCGGGTGAGGCGGTCAGTGAGGGTCATGCTCATCAGGTCACGACCGGTTTCCGGGTCCTTGTCCTTCCAGAATGGCCGGTCGACCATGACGAACGTCTTCGATGACTGCATGTAGCGGGTGCGGTCCAGGGCCATCCACATCTTTTGCGAGAACAGTGATTCCTCGCAGTCGATCTGGGTGGTCAGCAGCCAGGTCTGGCAGGTGGCGAGCACGGCGCCGTAGTGGCGAGTGTCGCCCCAGTTGTCGGTAACCGCCAGGCGGCCGTCAGCAGCGCGGGCGATGCGCTTGACCCCGGTACGCGGTGCACCGCCATGCAGGCCGCTCAGGCTTGTGCCCTCCGGCCAGTGGGCGCAGCGCTCCGGCACATGGCGCCAGATCCCTTGCGGTACCTGCTCCACACCGCCGACGACCAGGTGTTGGTGGTCGTCGCAGTTGGTCATCACCACGCGGAAAATTTCCAGCATCGAGTTTGGGAAGTCCGAGTCCCAGCCACCGGTGCCGAAGCCAACCTGGCCGAACACTTCGCGGTGCTGGAAGCTCAGTTTGGCGAACGAACGTGAGGTGGCGACGAAGTCGTAGAACGTGCGGTCGTCCCACAGTGGGACCAGCTTGTTCCACAGCGCTTTAAGGCGCGGTACATCCCGATCGCGGATGGCTTGCTGGATGTCGGCGAACTGGGCACCGCTTTCCAGCGCATCGGCCCAGGCGTCGGCCACTTCGTGGAACAGCTTGGGCAAGTCGGTGGTTTTTTCGGCGTAGTAGGTCTGGCCTTCAAGGTCGATCACGGTGCTGCCCGAGGCTGGGGTCAGCGGGTTGGGGAAAGGCTTGGTTTCCAGGCCCAGCTTGTCCACGTAGTGGTAGAAGGCAGTGGACGACACCGGGAAGCGCATGCCGCCCAGCTCGGCGATGATCCCGTCGGTGCCATTGAAGGCTTGCGAACGCAGCCGGCCGCCCAGCTTGGAGGCCTCGTACACCACCGGCTTTAGGCCTAGCTTCATCAGCTCGTAGGCCGCCACCAGGCCGGCAATACCGGCACCCACGATGGCCACTTCTTCACCCTGGCGCTCAGCCGGAATACTGCCCAGGCCTGCGGGGTGCTCCAGCCAGTCATCGAAAGCGAAGGGGAAGTCCGGGCCGAAGATGGTGATGGGCTTTTTGCCGTCGGCGGGGTGGCGGTTTTTCTTGTTCATGAAGTGACCTTGCCAGAGGGGCTGCGCGGGTGGCGGAGCCTGAGTATAGGAGATGGCTGGAGGTCATTTTAAGGAGTGGGGGAATCGTAATTAAGGTGCATATTGGTGTCTTAATGTATTACTTTTCGTCGAAAACATAAGTTTAAAGTTATTTATGACGAAGAGTTTGTAGTGCGATTTACTGCGCCTATCAGATCGAGCGCCGCCCGCGCGGCGCTCGATCTGATAGGCGCAGTGAATTGCAAGGCAAGCACCTGAGCCTCACGCGGCCTCTCCGGCGGGCATAAGTACACGTTGGACGGGGTGTGAGCAGCTAGAGGCGCACTGCTATGGCAGCTGTGCGCGGGCAGGCTTTGCCTGGCCGGGTATGCGCCTCCAAGTTCGCCGGTTCTCACCTCGCGCATGGCTGCCACCCAATTCCCGTGAGAAGGGAGCGATTGGCCGCCAGTCATCCCTGTGATCTGGAGGCTATACCATGACTGACCGTTTGCCCGATCAACCTGTAAAACTGCAACCCACCGCTGAAAAACCCTTTTGTAACTGCGAATCCAGCCACCCGCCGTTATTTGCCATCCGTCCTGGCATCGACCCCGCCGACGCTCTAGTCCACGCCTGCCTGCTGGCCCGTGGCCTCAACCAGATTGTCACTGACTACGCCCAGCACCACGCCCCCGAGCGTAGCCGAGACATCGTCTGGTCGATGCAGCATTCTGCCGAGAGCCTTTCGGCGATTCTGGAGGGGCTGCTCGACGGCCAGGAGGCCTTATTGATCAGAGCGGCTGCCCCCGGTCCACCTTGCTGCTGAGAATGATCGACGTGGTGGTCTTCTCCACCCCGTCGACACTGCCGATCTGGTCGAGCAACTGGTCCAGCTGTTCGGGTGAATCCGTAAGCAGCCAGGCTACATAGTCAAACTCGCCGCTTACCGCGCACAATTGCTGCACCTGCCCCATGGCACCCAGGCGCCGCACCACTTCCTTGCCGGAGCGCGGCTGCACCTTGATCCCCACATACGCCTGCAGCCCGCCTCCCAGCACCCGCTGACCCAGACGTACGCCATAACCGGAGATGACCTTGTTCTTCTCCAGACGCTCCAGGCGCGAATTGACGGTGGTGCGGGCGATACCCAACTGGCGGGCGAGGGTGGCGACGCTTTCGCGGGCGTTGATTTGCAGCAGGGCGATCAGCTGGCGATCGATTTCATCCAGCGTGATGGAGCGGGAATCCGACATGGCGAGTCTCTACGGTTGGCCTGCTAGCCTATCGAGCGACTGCCAATCAGGGCAAGACCGCATCTACAGCGACCGCGCTGGCCTGAAGGCTGGGCCTTCGGCATGATGAAACGCTAGTCCAACGAGAACCTGAGCGTGAACCTCGACAACCTGCTCGAATGCTGGCGACTGGAAGTCTCCAACAAGAAAAGGCCAGGACGCCGTATCAGCCTGCTGTTCAACGTACTGCGCCGCGCACGCAAGGACAACAAACTGCGCTTTCTCTTTGCCTTCCGCCTGGCCCAATACCTCGATGCTCGCGGCGGCCTGGCCCGGCGTCACGCTCGGCGCATGCAACAACGGCTTAACCTCAAGTACGCGTTGGACATCGACATCGGCGCACAAATCGCGCCCGGCCTGCGCATCGCGCACCTGCCGGGGGTGGTGATTACCCGGCATGTCAGCATCGGGCGAAACTTCTTCATTCGCCAGAACTGCTCTATCGGCATCAAGACGCTCGGGCTGGAGGAGTACGCGCTGCGCATTGGCGACAACGTGAGCATGGGTGCCAACAGCTGCATCGTTGCTGATCGCATCGTTATTGGTGACGACGTGGTGATTGGCGCGATGTCGCTGGTTACGCGGGATATTCCGACTGGGATGGTCTTCTACAACCAGAGGCAGGTCGAGATGCGGCCGATAGGCGAGTAAGGGCTCACAAAATCTAACGATTAATCCCTGCGGTATTAGCCGTTGTAAGGTCGAGAATGGTCCGCTCATGAGGCGGAGTTCGGAACCGAACCCATGACCACCAATCATTTTCAGTTGAGCGAGGTCGTTGCTACGCCCGCGAGTACCTTGCGACTAACCTTTGCGGACAGGCAGCAACTCACTGTGGCTCTGGATGAAATCATCCGGAACACGCATCTTTGGCTCCTCTTGCCGACCCTAAGGTATTCGCAACGGCTGCAATGGGTGAGTGCAACGACACGGTCATCCGGGCAGGTGACGACAATCTTGAGCTTGCTGCCGCCAACCTGCGCGTACGCGCGGTCGAACAAGCAGGGGAGTGTTCGCATGAGCTTATCTGGAACTGGATGGCCCAGCATGGGTTGACGTTGGATCGCGCAGCTCAGGAGCTGGGTTTGAGCTGGCGCCTGCTGGCTTACTACCGAAGCGGCGAGAAGCCTGTGCCTAGGACAGTCGCCCTGGCAATGAAGGGGGGAAGCGTTGCGGATGGCTGATGGTAAGCGCAGCGGCAGGACATGCCTCGAAGAAACGGGCGCGATACCTAAAAAGACAACGGGCACAAAAAAGCCGCGCAATTGCGCGGCTTTTTCATATCTGGTGGGCCCACACGGACTCGAACCGTGGACCAAAGGATTATGAGTCCTCTGCTCTAACCGACTGAGCTATAGGCCCTCAGTAAGTGGCCGGATTATAACGAGGGTTTCGCACCTGTGCCATCTGAAAGATCCGATAGTGCTATGCGAAGAAACGCGGCCGCAAATTCCTCGGGTGGCAGTGGCAGGCTGACGATGTAGCCCTGGATCTGCTCGCATCCCTCCGCTGCCAGAAAACGCTGCTGGGCCTGGTTTTCAACACCCTCGGCAATGATCGCCAGTTGCATGCTGCGGCCCAGGGCGATGATCGCACGGGCGATGGCAGCGTCGTGTGGGTCGTCAGGCAGGCCACGGATGAACGATTTGTCGATCTTGAGGATGTCCAGCGGCAGGCGCTTGAGATAGCTCAGTGATGAGTAGCCGGTGCCAAAGTCGTCGATGGCCAACTGCACGCCCAGTTTTTTCAGCTGGTACAGCACGGCCAAGGCCTCTTCTGCCTGGCTCATGATGAAGTTTTCGGTGATTTCCAACTGCAAGTCGCCGGCCTTGAGCTGGTGCTGCTTGAGCAGTTGCTCGATGCGTCGGGCCAGGTGTGGGTGGCGTAGCTGGGCGCCGGCGAGGTTGATCGACAGCGGGCCGAACGGTTCGTAGTGTTGCTTCCAGGCCTGCATCTGTCGGCAGGCTTGCTCCAGCACCCAGTCGCCGAGCTGGAGAATGGTGCCGTTCTCTTCCGCCAGGTGGATGAAGTGCTCCGGCGGTACTTCACCAAAGGTGGGGTGGCTCCAGCGGATCAGCGCCTCGGCGCCTACCAGGCTTTGGGTCTTGAGGCTGAGCTTGGGCTGGAAGCACAGGCTCATTTCGTTGCGTTCGACGGCGCGGCGCAGCTCGTGCTCAAGGGCGATGCGCTCGCTGGCCTGAGCGGTGAGGTCGCGGGTGTAGGCTTCGACGCGGTTGCGGCCTTTGGCCTTGGAGCGGTACATGGCCGCGTCGGCGTTGCGGATCAGTGTCGCGACATCAGTGCCGTCCTGTGGGTACAGGCTGATGCCGATACTGGCGCTGGTGAAGAACTCGTGCTCACCGGCCTGGAACGGCGCGACGAAGCAGGCCAGCAGCTTGTTGGCGATGGTGCTGGCGTCACTGGGCTTGTGCAAGCCAGGTAGCAGGATGATGAACTCGTCGCCGCCCAGGCGGGCCACGGTGTCGACGTCACGCACCTGCTCCTTCAGGCGCTGAGCGATGCCTTTGAGCAGCAGGTCGCCGACCGGGTGGCCCAGGCTGTCGTTGATGTGCTTGAAGCGGTCGAGGTCGAGGAACAGCACCGCGCCCTGGCGGTTTGATACTTGCGCGCAGGTAAGCACGGCCTGCAGGCGGTTCTCGAACAGGGCACGGTTGGGCAGGCCGGTCAGCGGGTCGTGGTGGGCCTGGTAGTCGAGCTTGGCCTGGGCGTGCTTGAGGCTGGAAATATCGGCAAACACGGCCACGAAATGGGTGATCTCGCGCTCGTTGTTGCGCACCGCACTGATGGTCAGCCAGCCGGGGTACAGTTCGCCGTTCTTGCGCTTGTTGTAGATCTCGCCTTGCCAGTGGCCTTCGTCGGTAAGCTGGTGCCACATGGCGGCGTAGAAGGCGCTGTCGTGTTGGCCGGAAGCGAGCAGGCGCGGGGTTTGGCCAAGGGCTTCGATTTCGCTATAGCCGGTGATTTCGCTGAAGGCGCGGTTGACGGCACTGATACGTTGGTCGATGTCGGTGATCAGCACGCCTTCGGCGGTGTTTTCGAACACGGTGGCCGCCAGTTGTAGCTTTTCCTGCATCAGATGGCGTTCGGTGATGTCGCGGGCAATGGTCAGCATGCAATCGACGCCGGCAATCGGCAGGGGCCTGGCGGATAGCTCGCAGAGGCGGATCTGCCCGTCACTGCGGCGGATGTGGCAGGTGAAGTCGCGCACGAAGCCGTCGCGGTTGAGCTGGTCGACCAGGCGCTTGCGCTCGTTGAGGTCGACCCAGATACCCAGGTCCAGCGAGGTCTGGTCGATGGTCGGGTTGAGGTCATAGCCGGTGAGGCGGCAGAAGCCCTCGTTCACCTCCAGCAGCAAACCGTCGCTCTGGCGCGACAGTAACAGGCCGTCGGGCGAGGCGTGGAAAGCTTTGGCGAACTTCTCTTCCGAGGTTTGCAGCTGTTCCTGGGTTTCCTTGAGCTGGCTGATATCGCGTACTGCCACCACCAGCGCCGGGGTGCCGTCGAGCTCGAAGGTTTCGGCCGAGGTCAGGCCGGTGAACAGTTGGCCGTTGCTGCGGCGGAAGCTCATTTCAAGGTTACGGATACCGCCCTGGTGCAGGCGTTCGAGCACCCGCGGGCCGCTGCCTTCGACACCCCACAGGTTGAGGTCGGTGGCGGTACGGCCAATCACCTGGCCTGGGGTCAGGCCGATCTGTTCTTCGAAAGCTTCGTTCACCTCCAACAGGCAACCGTCACTGTGACGGGCGATTAGCAAAATATCGGGGCACTGCTGGAACACCGAGGCGAACTTCTGCTCGGACAAACGCAGGGCATCTTCGGTGCGCTTGGTTTCGCTGATGTCGATCATCAGCCCGCGCATCACCGGTTGGTGGCCGTGTTTGATCATGCTGACGATGTTGCGGACCCAGAGGGGTTGTCCGTCGGCCCGGATTACCCGGTAATCCAGGCTGTGGTCGCGCCCGGCTGCAGTTTCGCTGTCGCAGTAGGCCTGGGCCCAGAGGGCGTCTTCCGGGTGCAGAATGCTGCGCCAGAAGCCAGGCTTGAGCCAGTCATTCAGGGGGTAGCCAAGCAGGTCTTCGGCATGCGGCGAAACGTAGCTGTAGGTGAAGTCGTTGGCATCGGCTTCCCAGGCGATGGCCGACAGGCTTTCTATCAAGCCGCGGTAGTGGTATTCGCTGCTGCGCAGCTCCTGCTCCAAGGCAATGCGCCGTGAAATTTCCGAACTGAGGCGGCGGTTGATGCGGATCACCACGGCCAGTACGGCCATCAGCAACAACACCGTTGGCAGGCCATACACCAGCAGGTCGGACCAGAACATCCGCTGGTCGACCACATTGCCTACCCAGCGCTGTTGTATCTGGCTGACTTCGCTGCTGCTCATGTCGGCCATCACTTTGTCGAGAATACCGACCAGTACGTGGTTGCTGCGGGGGACGGCCATCGCCAGTTGGTAGCGATAGGGCGTTTCGCCGCTGACGTAGAGGCCGTCGAGCTTGAGCTGGCGCAGGCTCCAGATGCTGGAAGCGAGGTCGCCGACGACGGCATCTACCTGATCGGTGGCCAAGGCCTGCAGCGTGGAGCTTACATTGGGCAGTGCGACCAGGTTGAGGTCCGGGTGGTGGGTGCGCAGCAACTCGTGGGGGGCGTAGTTTTCGACCACAGCGATTTTCAGGCCGTACAGGTCCTCCAGTTTGCGCGGCTGTGCGCCGCCTTTGTGGGCAAGGATGACAATGGGAAAGTCGAGGTATGGGCGGGTGAAAGCCAGGTAGCCCTGGCGTTCAGGGGTAGACATGATGCCGGGCAGCAGGTCGATACGGCTTTCGCGCGCCTGCGCCAATACCTCGGTCCAGCTACTGGGTTCGACCGGTTTTAGCGTCACACCCAGACGTTGCTGGATCATGGCGATGTAATCGGCGGCCAATCCCTGGTACCGGCCCTCCTGGTCGCGAAACTCGAACGGTGGCCAAGAGGCGTCGACACCCAGGCTTAGCTGCGGGTGGGCAGCCAGCCAGGCTTTTTCCTCGTCTGTCAGGGTCAGGGCGCCGGCCGTTGTGTTCCACAGCATCAGGAGCAGCAACAGAATGGCCGGCTTCAAGGACATGGCAGCCTCGCATTCAGGTGGTCTGAAGTCGAGTGTAGACGGGCATTGCGGCAGATGTGCAGTGGAAGCCGGGCTTTATGTTTCGGGCCACTAAAGAAAAACCCCGGCCTGGGCCGGGGTTTGTCTTCACTCGTCGAGGAAGGAGCGCAAGTGCTCGCTGCGAGTCGGGTGGCGCAGTTTGCGCAACGCCTTCGCTTCGATCTGACGGATACGCTCACGCGTTACGTCAAACTGCTTGCCCACCTCTTCGAGGGTGTGGTCGGTGTTCATGTCGATACCGAAACGCATGCGCAGCACCTTGGCTTCGCGTGCGGTCAGGCCCGAGAGCACGTCGCGGGTGGCTTCCTTGAGGCTTTCGACCGTGGCAACGTCGATCGGGGACTGCATGGTCGAGTCCTCGATGAAGTCGCCCAGGTGCGAATCTTCGTCGTCACCGATCGGGGTTTCCATGGAGATCGGCTCTTTGGCGATCTTCAATACCTTGCGGATCTTGTCCTCAGGCATTTCCATGCGCTCGCCCAGCTCTTCCGGGGTCGGTTCACGGCCCATTTCCTGCAGCATCTGGCGGGAAATACGGTTGAGCTTGTTGATCGTTTCGATCATGTGCACCGGAATACGGATGGTGCGTGCCTGGTCGGCGATCGAGCGGGTGATCGCCTGACGAATCCACCAGGTGGCGTAGGTCGAGAACTTGTAGCCGCGACGGTATTCGAACTTGTCCACCGCTTTCATCAAGCCGATGTTGCCTTCCTGGATCAGGTCGAGGAACTGCAGGCCACGGTTGGTGTACTTCTTGGCGATGGAGATCACCAGACGCAAGTTCGCCTCGACCATTTCTTTCTTGGCGCGGCGGGCCTTGGCTTCACCGATCGACATGCGACGGTTGATTTCCTTGATCTCGGCAACGGTCAGGCCGGTTTCGGTCTCAAGGTCGATCAGCTTCTGCTGGCAGGCAACGATGGCGGCGTCCTTTTCACCCAGGGCAGCAGCCCACTTGGTGTTGCGCTTGGCCAGGTCACCGCTCCAGGTCTGGTCGGTTTCGTTGCTTGGGAACATGCGCAGGAAGTCGGCACGCGGCATGCGGGCGTCACGCACGCACAGCTGCATGATGGCGCGTTCTTGCTGGCGCAGGCGGTTCAGGGCATCACGTACACGCTCGACCAGTACCTCGAACTGCTTCGGTACCAGCTTGATGGGCATGAACAGGTCGGCCAGGGCCTGCAGGGCCTCGACGCTTTCCTTGTGGGTACGACCGTTTTTCTTCAGGACCTTGGTGGTCGCCTGAAGCTGCTCGGATACCGCACCGAAACGCTGGGCTGCGACGACCGGGTCAGGGCCGCTTTCGGCCTCTTCCTCGTCGTCACCGCCTTCGGACTCTTCTTCGTCGTCGTCGGCCTCTTCTTTCGCAGCGGCGGCCTTGGTGCCAGGGATCGGCACTTCTTCGGTCGGTGCAGCGATGTTGTCGTCAGGGTCGATGTAACCGCTGAGAACGTCCGACAGACGGCCACCCTCGGTGGTGACGCGGTCATATTCGCCGAGAATGTAGTCGACAGTGCCCGGGAAGTGGGCGATGGCGCCCATGACTTCACGGATGCCTTCCTCGATACGCTTGGCGATTTCGATTTCGCCTTCGCGGGTCAGCAGCTCGACGGTACCCATTTCGCGCATGTACATGCGCACCGGGTCGGTCGTGCGGCCGATATCGGTTTCAACTGCCGCCAACGCAGCAGCGGCTTCTTCGGCCGCGGCTTCGTCGGTGTCGGCTTCCGCCAACAGAAGGGCATCCGCATCCGGAGCACTCTCGAATACGTTGATCCCCATGTCGTTGATCATGCGGATGATGTCTTCCACCTGTTCCGGATCTGAAATATCCTCAGGCAGGTGGTCGTTGACCTCCGCGTAAGTCAGGTAGCCCTGCTCACGACCGCGGGTGATCAACTCTTTGATACGAGACTGCTGTTGCGCTTTTCCGGACATAACACCCTATCCACTGAAGGTCTTGGCGGGCAAAAAACAAGCCGAGGATTATACCCGAGCATGGGCCTCACGCGCCAGATGAGGTCGGCGTTTGTGCGGGAACATTCCGGCTCAGCAGGGCGAGGAGCTGGGTTTTTTCCTCGCTGGTCAATTCGCTTTGACGTGATTTCCTGAGCAGTTGTTCCAGGCTGCGCTCGCGTTGGCGGGCGGACAAGCTAGTTATAGTGTCGAAAAACTGTTGTTCAAGGTTGTCGGCCACGATCAGCCATTCCTTTTCTGCCAGCGCCCGCAGCAGGCGGCCCTGTTCGGTGCCGTGCCAACGTGCGATCAACTGCATTGAGCTTAGCCCAGGATTTTTCTGCGCGGCTTCGATCAGCGCCACCAGCAGCTGGCTGTACAGATGTTCTTCGTCGGCAAAATGGCTGGCGTCTTCCACCTTGCCGGCCAGCAGCGGGTGGTGCAGCAGGGTGCGCAAGGCCGCCAGGGTGGGTGGCTCGACCGGGGCCGGTACGCGTGGCGGCGCTTCGTCGCGTTGCTGCCAGGGTTTGCCGCCTTTGCGGTTCTTGTTCCAGGGCTTGTCGCTCCATTGCTTCTTGCCGCCGCCCTTGTTCGGCTTCCACTCCTGTTCCTGATGAACAGGGGCGTAGTCGTGCTGCGGCATGTCGCCGAAGTCGGGGGTGTAGCTGGCCATGGCGTCGTAGTCGTAGCCAGGGTCGTAGTCCGGCACGCTGTTGGCCGCGGGTGCCTGTTGCGCCAGTTGCTCGACCTGCTGCGGGTCGAGGCCGGTGATTTCCTTCAGACGGTTGCGCATCAACTGGCGCAGGTTGGCGCCAGGGATCTTTTCGATCAACGGTGCGGCCAGGGTCGCCATGTGCGCCTTGCCTTCCAGTGAGCGAGGGTCGGCTTCGACACTCAGCTGTTCGAAGAAGTAGTCGGCCAGGGGCTGGGCGTGCTGGTTGATACGGGCCATGAAGGCATCGGTGCCTTCGGCGCGCACCAGGCTATCCGGGTCTTCGCCTTCGGGCAGGAACAGGAAGCGCGCGCGGCGGCCGTCCTGCAGGTTCGACAGGGTCGACTCCAGCGCACGCCAGGCGGCCTTGCGCCCGGCCTGGTCGCCGTCGAAGCAGAACAGCACGCTGGGCACCACGCGGAACAGCCGCTTGAGGTGCTCTTCGCTGGTGGCGGTGCCCAAGGTGGCCACGGCATTGCGCAAGCCTTGCTGGGCCAGGGCGATGACGTCCATGTAGCCCTCGACGACGATGATTTCGTCGAGGTTGCGGTTGTGCTTGCGCGCCTCGTACAGCCCGTACAGTTCCTGGCCCTTGTGGAACACCGGGGTTTCCGGGGAGTTCAGGTACTTGGGCTTGTCGTCGCCGAGTACCCGGCCGCCGAAGGCGATGATGCGCCCACGGCTGTCGCGGATCGGGAACATCACCCGGTCGCGGAAGCGGTCGTAACGCTTGCCGCTTTCGGCGTTCTCGATCAGCAGGCCGGCGTCGATCATCACTTTCTGCTGCAGGGTGTCGGCACCCAGGTGCTTGAGCAGGTTGTCCCAGCCTGGCGGTGCAAATCCCAGGCCGAAGTCGCGGGCAATTTCCCCGGACAGGCCGCGGCCTTTGAGGTAATCCACCGCCGCCTTGCGGGTCGGGTGGCTGCGCAGGGCCTGGCGGTAGAACTCCGAGGCGGCATCCAGTAGCGGGTACAGTGGCGAGTCGGTGGGCTGGCGCGGCTTGTGGTCGCGGCGGCCCTGTTCGCGGGGCACTTCCATGCCGGCTGCGCGGGCCAGTTCCTCGACGGCCTGGGGGAAGTCCAGGTTGTCGTGGTCCATGACGAAGCCCAGGGCGTTGCCGCCTGCGCCGCAGCCGAAGCAGTAGTAGAACTGCTTGTCGGGGCTGACCGTGAAGGAGGGGGTTTTCTCCTTGTGGAACGGGCAGCAGGCGGAGTAGTTCTTGCCGGTTTTTTTCAGCTGGACGCGCGAACTCACCACATCGACGATGTCGAGGCGGTTGATCAGGTCGTCAATGAAGCTCTGGGGAATCAGCCCGGCCATGGCAGTCTCGTCATCTGGCAACTGGCAAGTCTAATCGCTCACGCGCCGAATGGGGCGAGTGTTGCTTGGGGAAGTGCGAGGGAGTGTGCTCGTCGCCGGCCCTTGAGGGCCCGTCAGTCGGACGTGCACGTCTGGTCATACAGCAAGAAGGACCAGCTCTGACGTTTCAGGCAGGTTGCCCATGTGCAGTTCGCATGACGCTTGTGCAGGGCCTTGAGCTAGCTGCTCAAGTTTGAAGCGACCACTGCCATCGCCCGGCGGTTAGCCGGGCAGGGCAGAAGCTTTGCGTTGAACGCCTGTATTAGTACAGACGAACGGCGCGGCGCTGTTCGCGCTGAACTTTCTTGGCGTGACGCTTAACAGCGGCAGCTGCTTTGCGCTTACGCTCTGCGGTCGGCTTCTCGTAAAACTCGCGGCTACGAACTTCAGCCAGTACACCGGCTTTTTCGCAGGAGCGCTTGAAACGACGCAGAGCTACGTCGAAGGGTTCGTTCTCTTTAACTTTGACGGCTGGCATCCAGGGCTACCTTAATTCATTACCGGGGTAGACGTGCTCCTGGCAAAACAAAGGTGTGCTGGAGAACGTCGGTTTTCAAGGGTTGCGGATGTTAACCCTTAGCAAGCCGGAATGCAAAGCCTCTGATCGAAAACCGCTGGTCGGCATCCGACACGGGGACTATCATGCGCGGCTTCGAATTCAGCCCCCACAAGGGACGAACCCATGCTAGTACTGGGATTGGAAACATCCTGCGACGAAACTGGTGTCGCATTATACGATAGTGAACGCGGTTTGTTGGCCGACGCACTGTTCAGCCAGATCGACCTGCACCGCGTGTTTGGCGGTGTGGTGCCCGAGCTTGCCTCGCGTGACCACGTCAAGCGCATGCTGCCGCTCATCCGCCAGGTGCTGGACGAGGCCGGTTGCGTCGCCACCGAGATCGACGCCATCGCCTACACCGCAGGCCCTGGCCTGGTCGGTGCATTGCTGGTGGGTGCTTCCTGCGCCCAGGCACTGGCCTTTGCCTGGGACATTCCGGCAATTGGCGTACACCACATGGAAGGCCACTTGCTGGCGCCCATGCTGGAAGAAAACCCACCGGAGTTTCCGTTCGTCGCTTTGTTGGTTTCCGGCGGGCATACCCAGTTGGTTCGGGTCGATGGTATCGGCCAGTACGAACTGATGGGCGAGAGCCTGGATGACGCTGCCGGTGAGGCGTTCGACAAGACCGCCAAGCTGATCGGTCTCAACTACCCCGGTGGCCCGGAAATCGCGCGCCTTGCTGAAAAGGGTGTGCCTGGGCGTTTCGTTTTCCCACGGCCGATGACTGATCGCCCGGGTCTGGAGTTCAGCTTTAGCGGCCTGAAAACCTTCGCCCTCAACACCTGGCAGCAATGCAAGGATGCTGGCGACGACGGTGAGCAAACCCGTTGCGACGTGTCCCTGGCATTCCAGCAGGCGGTGGTGGAGACTTTGACCATCAAGTGCAAGCGGGCGCTCAAGCAGGCTGGCCTCAAGCGCCTGGTCATCGCCGGTGGCGTGAGTGCCAACAAGGCGTTGCGGGCCTCCCTCGAGGACATGCTCGGCAGCATCAAGGGCAACGTGTACTACGCGCGGCCACAGTTTTGTACCGACAATGGCGCGATGATCGCTTACGCCGGCTGCCAGCGCCTGTTGGCCGGGCAGCAGCAGGACCTGGCCATCAGCGTGCAGGCACGCTGGCCGATGGAACAGTTGCCGCCGCTGTAGGTTTCAGAAGTGCCGTTCGCGCCCGGCAAACAGGTCGCGCAGGTTGCTGCGGTGGCGCCACACGATCATCACCGTCAGCACGGTGATCGGTAGCAGGGCTTCCGGCTCGCGCCAGGCCAGCAATGGCAAGGTCAGTGGCGTGGCAATCAGCGCCGCCAGCGAGCTGGTACGGGTAAGGTAAAACGTCAGTAGCCAGGCGCCGATGGCCAGCAGCGCGGCCGGGAAGTACAGGCCCATGAGCATGCCGGCGGCGGTGGCTACGCCTTTGCCACCGCGGAAGCAGAAATACAGCGGGAACAGGTGGCCCAGCACCGCACATACGCCTACCCAGGCTTGCGCGTGCAGGTCCAGCCCGGCAAAGCGGGCAAGCAATACCGGCAAAAGGCCCTTGCACAGGTCGCCAAGCAGGGTCAGGATCGCCAGTTTACGGCCTGCCAGGCGTAGCATGTTGGTGGCGCCGGCATTGCCTGAGCCGCTGGAACGCGGGTCCGGGCTGCCCGAAAGGCGGCTGAGGACAATGGCGAAGGACAGCGAGCCGAGCAGGTAGGCGAGCAACGCCAGTAACCAAAACATGCTAACTATTCCGGGCGAGGACGCCCTGATTCTAACGGCGCCAGTCGCCCTTGTCGTGCTGTGGAGAGAAGTGCTTGGACAGAGTGTTCATCGAAGGCCTGGAAGTCGATACCGTCATCGGTGCCTATGACTGGGAGCGGGATATTCGCCAGTGCCTGCGCCTGGACCTGAGCTTTGCCTGGGACAACCGCCCGGCGGCGGCGGGTGACGACCTGAGCCTGGCGCTGGACTATGCCAGCGTGTCGGCGCGCGTCCAGGCGTTTGCCGAGCAGGCGCGCTTCGAGTTGGTGGAAACCTTTGCCGAGCGCCTGGTGGCCACTTTGATGGAAGAGTTCCAGATCCCGTGGGTGCGGTTGAAACTGACCAAGCCGGGGGCGGTGCCGGCGGCCCGAGGTGGTGTAGGCGTGGAGATCGAGCGCGGATGTCTCTGAGCACGGTTTACCTGGGCCTTGGCAGCAACATCGACCGCGAGGCGCATTTGTGCGCGGGGCTCGATGCCCTGGCGGGCATCCTGACCGACATGCGCTGCTCACCGGCGTTCGAAAGCCAGGCGGTGGGGATCAAGAGCGGGCCATTCATCAACTTTGTGGTGACCGGGCAAACCGCGTTGCCCTTGATAGAGCTGGACCGCCGGCTGAAGTTCATCGAGGCCGACAATGGCCGCTATGCGCCGGACCGTAAAGGGTTGCCGCTGGATATCGACGTGCTGATGTATGACGATTTGCACGGTACGTTCGATGGGCTGGTGCTGCCCAGGGCCGAGATCCTGAAGAACGCGTTTGTGCTGTGGCCGTTGTCGTTGCTGGCGCCTGAGCTGGTGCATCCGGGGGCGGGCAAGACCATGGCGAAGTTGTGGCAAGAGGCGCAGATCGATCAGGTGTTGGCGCCGGTCGCCTTTGAATGGCGTGGGTTGCAGTTGACACCGGCATAAGTCTGTACTGGCCCTTTCGCGGCTTTAGCCGCGAAAGGGCCAGTACGGGCAGCCGAAAAATCACCCTTCTGCAACACCGCTGTAGGCTTCAATCGCCTTCAATCGCTCAGCCTTTAGCGCCTCGCCCAGTGCCTGGCCCGTCAGCCCGGCCTGCACCAAGGGCTTCACATCCACCGCTCGCGCTGCGGTGGATGCACCCCGCAGATAAGCTGCCTGTGGATAACCCTCCTTGCCATCACCCAGCGCCACCATCTCGCACGCGGCAATGAAGTCCTCGAACCGCTGCGGTCGCCGATACACATCGAACTTTTGCAACAGCTCCAGCAGTGCCGCAGCAGGTAAATCCAGCGCATGATTGCCCTGTGCCAGGCATTCCCCTGTCAGCAGTGCCAATTCCTGGCATTCCCGCGGCGCCTTGAGGCGCTGGTTGACGGCTTTGATCGATGCTGGTTCCAGCCCATGCAGCAGGCAGGCCCAGCGTATGTGCAGTGGCTGCTTGTGCAATGCTGCTTGCTCCAGCGCCGCCAGGGCCTGGGAATCGTCTAGAAGCTCGGGCAGTTGCTCCTGTAGGGCATCGCACGCGCGCAGCACCTGGAAGAACACCTGCGGTTGGGCTTCCATCAGCGCCCGCTCGATTTCCTTCCAGCTACGTTCGGCAGTCAAGGCCTGCAGCTCGCCAGAGGCACTGATCTGACGCATCAGCTCCAGGGTTTCGTCGGCAACCCGGAAACCCAGGGGTGCATAGCGGGCAGCAAAGCGGGCAACGCGTAGCACACGCAAAGGATCTTCGGCAAACGCCGGGGAAACGTGGCGTAAAAGGCGTTGATCAAGATCGTCCTTGCCGTGGTAAGGGTCGTACACCGTGCCCGCCTCATCCTCGGCCATCGCATTGATGGTGAGGTCGCGGCGGATCAGGTCTTCTTCCAGGGTCACGTCAGGGCTGGCGTGAAAGGTGAAACCGCCATAGCCGCGCCCGCTCTTGCGCTCGGTGCGCGCCAGCGCGTATTCCTCGCCGGTTTTCGGGTGCAGGAACACCGGGAAATCGGCGCCGACCGGCCGATAGCCTTTGGCGAGCATTTCTTCGACGGTGGCGCCCACCACCAGCCAGTCGATATCGCTGACCGGGCGGCCGAGCAGGCGGTCGCGCACGGCGCCGCCGACTTTGTAGATGTGCATGTGCAGCTCTCCATAACTGCCGACAGGATAACCTGTCGGCCGTCATGGCGTTGCACTAGAGGTGGTGGATGACCGCCAGGTCCATGCGCCCGTAGTCCGCGCTTTCGCCATGCTCGCCACGCGGCGGCATGTGATGGGTCTTCATCACCTGCTCACCTTGCACGGTTTCCAGGTGGATATCGAAGCCCCACAGGCGGTGCAGGTGCTTGAGCACTTCATCGGTCGAGTCGCCCAGCGGTTTGCGGTTGTGCTGCTGGTGGCGCAGGGTCAGCGAGCGGTCGCCACGGCGGTCGACGCTCCAGATCTGCACGTTCGGTTCACGGTTGCCCAGGTTGTACTGTGCTGCCAGTTGCTCACGAATCACCCGATACCCGGCTTCATCGTGAATCGCGGGCACCAGCAGGTCGTCGCGCTGGTCGTCATCGAGGATGCTGAACAGCTTGAGGTCGCGCATCACCTTGGGTGACAGGTACTGCAGGATGAAGCTTTCGTCCTTGAAGCTGCTCATGGCGAACTTGATGGTAGAAAGCCAGTCACTGCCGGCAATGTCGGGGAACCAGCGGCGATCTTCCTCGGTCGGGTTTTCGCACATGCGGCGGATGTCGGTGTACATGGCAAAGCCCAATGCGTACGGGTTGATGCCGCTGTAGTACGGGCTGTCGAAGCCAGGCTGGAACACCACGCTGGTGTGCGACTGCAAGAACTCAATCATGAAGCCTTCGGTAATCAACCCCTCGTCGTACAGGTCGTTCATCAGGGTGTAGTGCCAGAACGTCGCCCAGCCTTCGTTCATTACCTGGGTCTGGCGCTGCGGGTAGAAGTACTGGGCAATCTTGCGCACGATGCGCACCACTTCGCGCTGCCAGGGTTCAAGCAGCGGGGCGTTTTTCTCGATGAAATACAGGATGTTTTCCTGAGGTTCGGCGGGGAAACGCCCGTCATCGCGGTCGTTACCCTTTTCCGCGCTTTTCGGAATGGTGCGCCACAGGTCATTGATCTGGCGCTGCAGGTGCTCCTCGCGCTCCTGTTGCCGACGCCGCTCTTCCTCGGCAGAAATGGGGTAGGGCCGCTTGTAGCGGTCGACACCGTAGTTCATCAGGGCATGGCAGGAGTCGATCAGGTCTTCCACTGCATCAATGCCATGACGCTCTTCGCACTGGGCGATGTACTGCTTGGCGAACACCAGGTAGTCGATGATCGAACTGGCGTCAGTCCAGGTGCGGAACAGGTAGTTGCCCTTGAAGAAACTGTTATGCCCGTAGCAGGCATGGGCGATCACCAGTGCCTGCATGCACATGGTGTTTTCTTCCATCAGGTAGGCGATGCACGGGTCGGAGTTGATCACGATCTCGTAGGCCAGGCCCATCTGGCCACGGCTGTACGACTTTTCTGTGCTGAGGAACTGCTTGCCGTAGGACCAATGGTGATAGCCCAGCGGCATGCCGACCGAGGCGTAGGCGTCCATCATCTGCTCGGCCGTGATCACCTCGATCTGGTTGGGGTAGGTGTCCAGGGCGTAACGCTCGGCCAGGCGGCTGATTTCCCGATCGTAGGTCTGGATCAGCTCGAACGTCCACTCGGACCCGGTGGAAATGGGTTGGCGTCTCTGTGCTCTGGCGGTCATGTGGCTAACCTGCGCTGGAAGAGTTCACGGAAGACCGGGTAGATGTCGCCGGCCGATACCAGCTGCTGCTGAGCGAACGTATCGGGGTAGGCTTCACCGATGCGTTCGTATTCATACCACAGCGCCTGGTGCTCACGGGGAGTGATCTCGACGTAAGTGTAGTACTGCACATGCGGCATGATCTGCTTGGAGAGGATCTCGCGGCAGATGGGCGAGTCGTCGTTCCAGTTATCGCCGTCGGAGGCCTGCGCGGCATAGATGTTCCAGTCGCTGGCCGGGTAGCGTTCAGCCATGATCTCCTGCATCAGCTTGAGTGCGCTGGAAACGATGGTGCCGCCCGTTTCCCGCGAGTAGAAGAACTCTTCCTCGTCGACTTCCCGGGCGCTGGTGTGGTGGCGGATGAACACCACTTCGATGCGGTCGTAGTTACGCTTGAGGAACAGGTACAGCAGGATGAAGAAGCGCTTGGCGATGTCCTTGGTGGCCTGGGTCATCGAGCCGGACACGTCCATCAGGCAGAACATCACCGCCTTCGAGCTGGGGTTGGGCTGCTTGACCAGCAGGTTGTACTTGAGGTCGAAGGTATCGAGGAAGGGGAGGCGGTTGATGCGCGCCTTCAAGCGTTCGATTTCCTGTTCGACTTCCTGGATATCGGTGAAATTGTCCGGTTCTTCGACCCGCAGGCGGGCGAGTTCCTTTTGTGCTTCGCGCAGCAGTGCGCGGCTGCTTCCGGTCAGGGCGATACGCCTGGCATGGGCCGAGCGCAGGGTACGCACGATATTGATGCGCGATGGGTTACCTTCATTGGCGATACCGGCGCGCACGGTCTTGAAGGTGTCGGCGCCTGTCAGGTGACGCTTGACCAGGTTGGGCAGTTCGAGGTCTTCGAACATGAATTCAAGGAACTCTTCCTGAGTGATCTGGAAGACGAATTCGTCCATGCCTTCGCCGGAATTACCGGCCTTGCCACGGCCACCGCCGCCACCCCCACCGCCTTGCGGCCTTGGGATGTGTTCCCCGGCAGTGAATTCCTTGTTGCCAGGATGCACGATGGTCTGTTTGCCCCCGCGACCATGGTGCAGCACCGGTTCGTCGATGTCGCGACCGGGAATACTGATCTGCTCGCCATGTTCCATGTCCATGATGGAACGGCGGCTCACCGCCTCTTCGACGGCCTTCTTGATGTGTTCGCGGTACCGCCGCAGAAAGCGCTGGCGGTTGACCGTGCTCTTGTTCTTGCCGTTCAGGCGTCGGTCGATAACGTAGCTCATGGTCCCTCCGGTAGCTGGGAACAGCTGCACGCTTCAAGCTACGAGCTGCTGCACGTCATGGCAGCAAAGCAGCTGCCGCCGCCCAAGGCCGGCATGGCAGCCTTGGGCGCGCGGTGTATAGCTTGTCGCTTTATTGCGATTTCCTGACCCGCAGGTACCATTCCGACAGCAGGCGCACCTGTTTGTCGGTGTATCCACGCTCCACCATCCGGGTGACGAAGTCGTTGTGTTTCTTCTGGTCCTCTTTGCTGGCCTTGGCGTTGAAGCTGATGACGGGCAGCAGGTCTTCGGTGTTCGAGAACATTTTCTTCTCGATCACGACCCGCAGTTTTTCATAGCTCAGCCAGCTTGGATTCTTGCCGTTGTTGTTGGCGCGTGCGCGCAGTACGAAGTTGACGATCTCGTTGCGGAAGTCTTTCGGGTTGCTGATGCCGGCCGGTTTCTCGATCTTTTCCAGCTCCTCGTTGAGGGCGATGCGGTTGAGGATTTCGCCGGTTTCCGGGTCGCGGTATTCCTGGTCCTGAATCCAGAAGTCGGCGTACAGCACATAGCGGTCAAAGATGTTCTGGCCGTATTCGCTGTAGGACTCCAGGTAGGCCGTCTGGATTTCCTTGCCGATGAACTCGATGTAGCGTGGTGCCAGGTATTCCTTCAGGTAGCGCAGGTAGCGTTCGCGTACTTCCGCCGGGAACTGTTCCTGTTCGATCTGCTGTTCCAGCACGTACAGCAAGTGGACCGGGTTGGCGGCAATCTCGTGTGGGTCGAAGTTGAACACCTTGGACAGGATCTTGAAGGCGAAGCGGGTCGAAAGGCCGTTCATGCCTTCATCAACGCCAGCGGAGTCACGGTATTCCTGGATCGACTTGGCCTTCGGATCGGTATCCTTGAGGTTCTCCCCGTCGTAAACGCGCATCTTGGAATAGATATTGGAGTTTTCCGGCTCTTTAAGGCGGGAAAGCACCGTAAATTGAGCCAGCATCTTGAGTGTATCCGGCGCGCAATGGGCCTTGGACAGCGAGCTGTTGACCAGCAGTTTGTCGTAGATCTTGATCTCATCGCTGACGCGCAGGCAGTACGGCACCTTCACGATGTAGATCCGGTCGATGAACGCTTCGTTGTTCTTGTTGTTGCGGAAGGTGTGCCACTCCGATTCGTTGGAGTGCGCCAGCAGGATACCGGTATAGGGAATGGCCCCAAGGCCTTCGGTACTGTTGTAGTTGCCTTCCTGGGTGGCAGTGAGCAAGGGGTGCAGGACCTTGATCGGCGCCTTGAACATTTCGACGAATTCCATCAGGCCCTGGTTGGCCCGGCACAGCGCGCCCGAGTAGCTGTAAGCATCGGCGTCGTTCTGTGGGTACTCTTCAAGCTTGCGGATATCGACCTTGCCGACCAGGGCCGAGATGTCCTGGTTGTTCTCATCGCCGGGCTCGGTCTTGGCAATGGCGATCTGGTTGAGAATCGACGGGTAGAGTTTCACTACCTTGAACTTGGAGATATCGCCGCCAAACTCCTGCAGACGCTTGGTGGCCCATGGCGACATGATGGTGTTCAGATAGCGCCGTGGGATGCCGTACTCTTCCTCGAGAATGGCCCCATCTTCGGTGGCGTTGAACAAACCCAAGGGCGACTCGAACACCGGTGAACCCTTGATGGCGTAGAACGGCACCTTTTCCATCAGCTGCTTGAGTTTTTCGGCCAGCGACGACTTGCCGCCGCCCACCGGGCCCAGCAGATAGAGGATCTGTTTCTTCTCTTCCAGGCCTTGGGCGGCGTGACGGAAGTACGAAACGATCTGGTCGATGCACTCTTCCATGCCATGGAAGTCGGCAAAGGCCGGATAGCGGCGAATAACCTTGTTGGAAAAGATGCGCGACAGCCTGGAGTTGGTAGAGGTGTCGATCAGCTCTGGCTCACCGATGGCCAGCAACAGCCGTTCGGCCGCCGATGCGTAGGCACTGCGATCCTCTTTGCACAGCTCGAGGTACTCCTGCAGCGAGAGTTCTTCCTGGCGCGTAGACTCGAAACGTTGTTGGAAGTGGCTAAAAATACTCATGACGTCACCTCGCTCGATACGTGGAGACGACGCCGGATCAGTCAGCTGATGCTGGCATGCAACCGGGTTCGCCGATTGCTGTAAACCCCCCAGAACACCCTGTAACGCTACCGATGACCCGCACGCCGGTGTACCGGCTCTCCCCTTTTTTGGATGGCCTGAGCTTAAGCGTAGTTGGTTATCTGCAAGGTCAAGGGGCGAGGTGGGCAGAAGTTACGAACGACCGTTCGTCAGATAAGCCGCAAGCCCGCACGGGGCGCGGGCTGCAGGAAAAATGAAAATATTTATTCGGCGCTGCCTTGGGCGGTCTCGGCCGGGTAGGTGGCGCGCCACAGTTCGAAGCCGCCGTCCACGCTGTACACGTTGGAGAAGCCTTGGCCTACCAGGTAGGCGGCAGCGCTCTGGCTGGAGTTGCCGTGATAGCAGACCACCAGGGTCGGGGCGTCGAGGTCGGCATTGCGGATGAACTCGGCAACCGAATGGTTATCCAGATGCTGGGCACCGGTGATGTGGCCGGCGGCGAAGGCCTGCGGGTCGCGAATGTCGACGACGACCGCACCTTCTTGCTTGCGAAGCTCCAAGGCCTGCTCGGGAGGGATGCGCTTGAATTCGCTCATGGGTACTACTTCCTTCAGGTGTGGTCGTTGAGTGTAGTGGGTTGTGTCGGCTGGCGCAGGGTGCCGTCGTCGGCGCAGTCGCAGCGGTGGTATTCGCCGCTGTCGACGTTGTACAGGGTCATGGCGCCGCCCCACACGCAGCCGGTGTCCAGTGCGATGACGCCTGGCGCGTCTGCGCGGCCTTCGAGGGCGGCCCAGTGGCCGAAGATGATCTTCACATGCCGCGAGCGGCGGTCCTTGTGTGCGAACCAGGGCTTGTAGCCCTTGGGTGCGGTGCCCAGGCCCTCTTTGCTCTTGAGGTCGAGCTTGCCCTCGGCGGTGCAGAAGCGCATGCGGGTGAAGTAATTGGTGATGACCCGCAGGCGTTCGACGCCGGTGAGGTTCTTGCTCCACTTGTTCGGCTCGTTGCCGTACATGCCGTCGAGGTAGAGCTTCAGTCGGCCATCGTCGCGCAGTACTTCTTCCACCTCAGCCGCCAGACCAAGTGCCTGGCCGAGCGTCCACTGTGGCGGGATGCCGGCGTGCGCCATGGCAATGCCGCGTGCCTCGTCGTAATGCAGCAGCTTTTGCTGGCGCAGCCAGTCGAACAGCTGATCGGCATCCGGCGCTTCGATGATTTCGCGCAGGGTGTCGCTTTTCTTGAGGCGCTCGACGTTGTGCCAAGCCGCCAGCAGGTGCAGGTCATGATTACCCAGCACGCAGACCAGCGACTGGCGGATCGAGTACAGGAAGCGCAGGGTTTCCAGCGACTCGGGGCCGCGATTGACCAGGTCGCCGACCAGCCACAGGCGGTCGACGGCCGGGTTGAAATTGACGCGTTCAAGCAGGCACTTGAGAGGTTGCAGGCAGCCTTGCAGATCGCCAACGGCGTAGGTAGCCATCAGTGCAGCGCCCCGGGCACCGCCAGGCGGAAGGGCTCGATTTCGGCGTCGAAGCGCTTACCGTCTTCGGCGAACATCTGGTAGCTGCCCTGCATGGTGCCCACGCGGGTGCTGATAACTGCACCACTGCTGTAGGTGTGGCTCTGGCCCGGGTCGATGTTGGGTTGCTGGCCAACCACACCGGCGCCGCGCACTTCCTCGACTTCGCCGTCACCATTGGTGATCAGCCAGTGCCGCGACAACAGCTTGGCTTTGAGCGAGCCGTTGTTCTGCACGGTGATGGTGTAGGCGAACGCGAAACGACTGTTTTCGGGGTCGGATTGTTCTTTCAGGTAGCGGGTCACGACGCTGACGTCGATTTGATAGCGGGGGTCGGACATGCAAGGGCCTTGGGCGAGCTTACGCAATAATGCAGTCTAGGCCATTGGGAGGGGGAAGGGCCAGCGCCGAGGGGGCTTGAGGGCTAGGTTGGATATGCCGGCCTCTTCGCGGGCAAGCCCGCGACGAGGCCGGTACAGGCGAAATCAGGCTTGCTGGTCAGCCAACTGATCGGCCAGGCGCACAAAGGCCGCCAGGTCCAGCTGTTCAGGGCGCAGGCTGCCATCCACGCCGGCAGCTTCGATGGCCGCGCTGTCGAGCAGGCCCTTCATGGTGTTACGCAGGGTCTTGCGGCGCTGGTTGAATGCCTCGCGTACCACGTGCTCCAGCAGCTTGGCATCCTTGGCCGGGTGTGGCAGCACTTCGTGCGGTACCAGGCGGACGATGGCCGAGTCCACTTTCGGGGGCGGGTTGAAGGCGCCAGGGCCTACGTTGAACAGGTGTTCGACCCGGCAGTGGTACTGCACCATGATCGACAAACGCCCCCAATCACCACCACCGGGGCCGGCAGCCATGCGCTCGACCACTTCCTTCTGCAGCATGAAGTGCATGTCACGGATCAGCCCGGCATGGCTGAGCAGGTGGAAGATCAGTGGGGTGGAAATGTTGTAGGGCAGGTTGCCCACCACCTTTAGGCTGCGCGGCGGCACGCCGAGCTGGTTGAAGTCGAACTTCAGGGCGTCACCCTGGTGCAGGCGGAAGTTGCTGCGGTCAGCGAACTTGTGCTGCAGGATCGGCACCAGGTCTTTGTCCAGTTCCACCACATCCAGCTGTGCACCGCTGCCCAGCAGGCCTTCGGTCAGGGCGCCCTGGCCCGGGCCGATTTCCAGCAGGTGTTCGCCGGCCTTGGCGTTGATGGCGCGCAGGATGCGGTCGATGATGCCGGCGTCGTGCAGGAAGTTCTGGCCGAAGCGCTTGCGCGCCCGGTGTTGGTATTGCTCGTTCATGGTCGGTTCTCGGCCATCTGGTAGGCGGTTTCCAGCGCGACGCGCAGGCTGCCGGTGTCGACCTTGCCGGTGCCGGCCAGGTCCAGGGCGGTGCCGTGGTCGACCGACGTGCGGATGATCGGCAGGCCCAAGGTTACGTTGACCGCAGCGCCGAAGCCTTTGTACTTGAGTACGGGCAGGCCCTGGTCGTGGTACATCGCCAGCACCGCGTCGCAGTGCTCCAGATATTTGGGGGTAAACAGGGTATCGGCCGGCAGTGGCCCGCGCAGGTCCATGCCTTCGGTGCGCAGGCGGGCCAGGGTCGGCTCGATGATGTCGATTTCTTCGCGGCCAAGATGGCCGCCCTCGCCCGCATGCGGGTTGAGGCCGCACACCAGAATGCGCGGGTTGGCGATGCCGAACTTGTCGCGCATGTCGGCATGCAGGATACGGGTTACACGCTCCACGCGCTCGGCAGTGATGGCGTCGGCAATATCACGCAGTGGCAGGTGTGTGGTCACCAGGGCCACACGCAAGCCACGGGTGGCCAGCATCATCACCACCTGTGCGGTGTGGGTCAGTTCGGCAAGGAACTCGGTATGCCCGGAGAAGGCGATACCGCTTTCGTTGATAACACCCTTGTGCACCGGGGCGGTGATCATCCCGGCGAAGTGCCCGTCCAGGCAGCCTTGGCCTGCACGGGTCAGGGTCTCCAGCACGAACGCGGCGTTGGCTTTGTCGAGCTGGCCTGGCGCTACCGGGGCAGCGAGGGGGGTATCCCAGACGTAAAGGCTGCCTGCGGGTGCCGGCTGGTCGGGCCATTGGCCCGGGGCTACCGGCAGCAGGCTGACAGCCAGCCCCAGCAGCGTGGCCCGCTCGGCGAGCAGGTCACGGCTGGTGATGGCGATCAGGGGGTGGGGCTGGGCGTCTGCGGCGAGCAGCAGGCACAGGTCGGGACCTATACCGGCTGGTTCGCCGGGAGTGACGGCGAAGCGCAGGGGCTTCACTGGGCGGCCTGGTCAGCGCCAGGCAGCTTGATTTCAACGTAGGCTTCGTCGCGGATCTGGCGCAGCCAGGTTTGCAGCTCTTCGTCGTACTTGCGGTTACGCAGAACGCTCAGGGCCTGCTGTTCGCGAGCCTGCTCGGTGCTGTCGGTGGCACGGCGGCCCAGCACTTCCAGCACATGCCAGCCGTACTGGGTCTTGAACGGCTTGGTTACCACGCCTTGTTGGGCGTTGGCCATCTGTTCACGGAACTCCGGTACCAGGCTGTTCGGGTCTACCCAGTTGAGGTCGCCGCCGTTAAGCGCCGAGCCTGGGTCTTCCGAGAAGCTCTTCGCCAGTTCGCCGAAGTCTTCGCCGTTCTTGATGCGGTCGTACAGGCGCTCGGCCAGTTGCTCGGTGGCCGCATCGCTGCGGATCTCGCTTGGCTTGATCAGGATGTGGCGTACATGCACTTCGTCACGCAGCACGTTCTCGCTGCCCCCGCGCTTCTCCTCGAGCTTGAGGATGATGAAGCCGTTAGGGATGCGGATAGGCTGGGTGATTTCGCCGACCGGCATGCTGCTGAGCATCTTGGCGAAGTCGGGTGGCAGCTGGCCGGCTTTACGCCAGCCCATTTCGCCGCCTTCCAGGGCGTTTTCGCTGGCGGAGCGGGCAATGGCCAGTTGGCCGAAGTCGGCGCCTTGCTTGAGCTGCTGGTACACATCGCCAACCTGGCGCGCCGCCGCCTGGATGGCTTCCGAGTTGGCGCCTTCCGGGGTCGGGATCAGGATGTTGGCCAGGCGGTACTCTTCCGACATCTGCATCTTGCCCATGTCGGAGTTGAGGAAGTTCTTCACTTCCTGCTCCGACACCTGGATGCGCTCGGCCACACGGCGCTGGCGCACGCGGCTGATGATCATCTCGCGCTTGACCTGCTCGCGGGCGTCGTCGAACGACAGGCCGTCGTGGGCCAGGGCAGCACGGAACTGGTCCAGCGACATGCCATTGCGCTGGGCAATGGTGCCGATGGCCTGGTTCAGCTCTTCGTCGGTGATGCGGATGCCGGAACGTTCGCCGATCTGCAGTTGCAGGTTTTCGACGATCAGGCGCTCCAGTACTTGCTGTTCCAGGGCACCGGTCGGCGGCACACCGCCGCCGCGCTTGGCGATGGTTTGCTGTACCTCGTGGACACGCTGGTCCAGCTGGCTTTGCATGACCACGTCGTTGTCGACGATGGCCACCACGCGATCAAGAGGTTGCACCGCGGCATGCACCGCGCCACTCAGCAATGCAACGCCCAGCAACGCCGGGCGCAGTCGATCAATAAGCTTGGTCTTCACGTTCACGGTAACCTTGAATGCCTTGGTCGAGGAAAGATTCGACCTTGTTGCCAACTACGCCACCGAGGCCTTTCAGGACGATCTGAAGGAAGACACCGTGGTCGCCTTTTTCGTTCTGCGGCAGGGCTTGGCTGAAGTCGTCGTAGTCGATCCAGTAGCGGTTGATCAGGCGCAGCTTCCAGCAGCAGTTGTCGTACTCGAAACCGCCCATGGCTTCCAGGGTACGGTTGCGGTTGTAGTCATGCTGCCAGCGGGCAATGACGCTCCACTGCGGAACGATTGGCCAGATCACCGAGAAGTCATGCTGCTGGATCTTGTAGTAGTCCTTGATGAAGTTAGGTTGTCCCTCAACTCCATAGTCCCCACCGCCTACTACCCATTTACCGGTTGCGGAATCGTAAGCGATGGTGTCGTTACGATAGCGATAACCGAGGTTTACTACCTTGTTCGGGTTGTCCTCAGGCTGGTAATGGAACATCGCGCTACCCGAACGGGTGCTGCGGCTGTCCGGGTCCCAGTTGAAGTCCGAATTGAAGCGCCAGTCGCGGTTGAAGTAATAGTTGTACACCAACGCGTACGGCGACACATCGGATTGCGAATCGCTGCGGTCGCGGTAGTCGATGCCGGGTAGCTGGACTTTACGATCTTTGAAGTAATACGCCTGACCGATGCTGAAGTTCTGGCGCTCGAAGCCGTTTTCTTCGATCCAGCGGGTGGTTACGCCCAACGATAGCTTATTCTCGTCGCCGACACGATCGGTGCCGCTGAAGCGGTTATCGCGGAACAGCGAATCATAGCTGAACAAAGTCTCCCCGGTATCAAACAGCGGGATGTCCACCTGATCCTTGTACGGAACGTAGAGATAGAACAAGCGTGGCTCGAGAGTCTGTTTGTAGTTCGTGCCGAACATGGAAGTGTTACGGTCGAAGTACAGGCCACTGTCGACGCTGAAGATCGGAACGTCGCGGTTCTGGTTACTTTTGAAATCGCCGTAGAGCGGAATCCTATCTGGCTGTGTAACCAGATCGTTCTTGCCCTTACTGTCCAGGTCGAGATCGTAGTGGGTATACATGTACTTCAGCTTTGGCGTGATGTAGCCGTAGCTGGCTTCCATTGGCAAGCTGATGGACGGGGCGACGTTCAGGCGAGTACCGTTGGCGCGGGCTACACCGAAGATATTCTGGTCTAGTCGTTGGCCAGGGATGGTTGTGCTCGTATCAGGCTGGCCATCCTTGTTTGTAACGAAATCATTTTTCAGATCACGATCAAAGCGAACGGCCTCGGTTTCATAGCTAAGGTTCAGCCCGCCCGGCTCGAACGGTAGCTTGCCATTGAAGGTAATCTGCGGCAGGCGATCGTACGGGGTGATCTTCGAGATGGTTGCCATCTCGTAGGCATGCACATTCAGGCGCGCGGTGTAGCTGTCGCCACGGTAGGTCAGTGCACCCTGCTGGTTCAGCAGGTCCTGGCTTTCAACACCGATCTGGTCGGACTCCAGGTCCTGGAAGTAGAACGGGTCGCTGATGTCGGTGTAGTCCACCTCGGCCATCAGGCGCTCGTCCAGCCCGCCCTTGTGCTGCCAGTTGACCATCCAGCGCTGATCTTTGTAGTCAGTCTGGTCTTTGCGGTCGTCGTTCTTGTCGTTCAGATACGCACCGCCGAACTGGCCTTCGCTCGAAGGCGTCAGGTAGCGGAACTCGCCTTCCATCAGCAGGCCGCGCTTGGCCATGTAACGCGGGTACAACGTGGCGTCGTAGTTAGGCGCCAGGTTGAAGTAGTACGGCGTCACCAGCATGAAGCCGGTGTCGCTGCTGGTGCTGAACGATGGCGGCAGGAAGCCGGACTGGCGACGGTCGTCGATCGGGAAGTAGATGTACGGTGTGTAGAACACCGGGAAATCCTTGACCCGCAGCGTCACGTTGGTCGCGGTACCGAAACCGGTGGCCGGGTTCAGGGTGATGTTGTTGCCCTTCAGCTGCCAGGCGTTGCTGCCCGGTTCGCAGGTGGTGTACGTACCGTCCTTGAGGCGGATGATGGCGTTTTCGCCACGCTTGGCGTACAGGGCACTGCCGCGGATGTGCGACTTGTGCATCACATATTCGGCGTTATCGACCTGGGCTTCGCCCGTGTCGAGCTGAATCTGTGCCTCGTCACCGACCACCAGCGAGCCGTTGTCACGGATCTTGACGTTGCCCTTGAGCTCGCCACGGTTTTCGGTCTGGTAGAGGTTGGCCTCGTCGGCTTCGGCCTGCATGCTGCCTTGGCGCATCACCACGTCACCGGCGAGGGTAGCGATCTGCTGCTCCTGCTGGTACTTGGACACCTTGGCGTTGATGTAGGTCGGCGACTCGTCCTTCGGCGTGGTGTCGGCCATGCCCGGGCGGGTTGGCTCGATGTACGCACCCCCGCAGTACGGGCCGGTTTCGGCCAGCTGCGCGGCGGTGAGTTTTTCACGCGGAACCCAGTCCAGGTGGCTGTAGTCTTCGCTGCGCGACTTCAGGGCGCGGCCTTTGGCCTCGGTGACCAGCATTGGCCGGTCCGCGGTTTCGCCTTCGCTCGCGGCTTCGGTGCCGGTGCTGACAGCAGCACCCTCATGCACCGGGCGCGGCGGCAGGTTGTTGACTGGGGCCTTGGGCTTGCAGTCCCAACCACCGGCAGCGGACACTTGGCAGTCGAACTGTTCGGCTGCCACCACATACGACGTGGCCAGAGGTTGCAGGGCCAGCAGACCGCCGGTTACCAGCAACGGAAACTTTCTACGAAACGCGGGGGATTTCAATGCCATCTTATTAGTCCGGGCTTCCTGCGTGCCATCTGCCCGCGTGTGGGGCCGCACGCCTCTCGATGGTCTGAAAAAGATGCTGGATAATAAAGCATGACCCGCTTGACGGCTAGGGCCGTCGGAGACCCTTGTAATGCCTGAACACGATGTACGCTTGCAACAACTGACGGTCTGGCTCGATGAGCAGCTCAATGATCTTTTCCGCAACAACGCCTGGGGCGAAGTGCCGAACGGCAGCCTGACTGCGGCCAGCAGCGACGCCAGCTTCCGCCGCTACTTCCGCTGGCAGGGCGCCGGCCACAGCTTTGTGGTCATGGACGCACCGCCTCCGCAGGAGAACTGCCGACCGTTCGTCGCCATCGACCATCTGCTGGCCAGCGCTGGCGTGCATGTGCCGCTGATCCACGCCCAAGACCTGGAGCGCGGCTTCCTGCTGCTGGGTGATCTGGGCCATCAGACATACCTTGATATCATTGATGCCGACAACGCCGACGGGCTGTTCGCAGACGCTATCGATGCACTGCTGGCCTTCCAGCGCCTGCCGATGGACGCGCCACTGCCCAGCTACGACGACGCGCTGCTGCGCCGTGAAGTGGAATTGTTCCCGGAGTGGTACGTGGGCCGTGAACTGGGCCTGACCTTCACCGATGCCCAGAAGGCTGCCTGGCAGCGTATCAGCCAGATGCTGATCGACAGTGCCCTGGCCCAGCCCAAGGTGTTGGTGCACCGCGACTACATGCCGCGCAACCTGATGCAGAGCACCCCCAACCCCGGCGTGCTGGACTTCCAGGACGCGGTGTACGGCCCGGTCACCTACGACATCACCTGCCTGTTCAAGGACGCCTTCCTCAGCTGGCCTCAGCCACGGGTCGAAGGTTGGCTGCGTGACTACTGGCAGAAGGCGCAGGCTGCCGGCATCCCGGTACAGGCCGATTTCGACGCGTTCCAGCGTGCCAGCGACCTGATGGGCGTGCAGCGCCACCTGAAGGTGATCGGCATCTTCGCCCGTATCTGCCACCGCGACGGTAAACCCCGTTACCTGGGCGACGTGCCGCGTTTCTTCGCCTATATAGAAGAAGTGATCAGCCGCCGGCCCGAATTGGCGGAGCTGGGTGAACTGATCGCGCAGTTGCAGGCCGGAGCGCGTGCATGAAGGCAATGATCCTGGCAGCAGGTAAAGGCGAGCGCATGCGCCCGCTGACCCTGCACACCCCAAAACCGCTGGTCCCGGTGGCCGGTCAGCCGCTGATCGAGTACCACCTGCGCGCCCTGGCGGCGGCAGGCGTTACCGAGGTGGTGATCAACCATGCCTGGCTGGGACAGCAGATCGAAGACCACCTGGGTGATGGCAGCCGCTTTGGCCTGAGCATCCGCTATTCGCCCGAGGGCGAGCCGCTGGAAACCGGTGGTGGCATCTTCAAGGCCCTGCCTTTGTTGGGTGACGCGCCATTTTTGCTGGTGAACGGCGATGTCTGGACCGACTACGACTTCGCACGCCTGCAAGCCCCCTTGCAAGGGCTTGCTCACCTGGTGCTGGTCGACAACCCGGGCCACCATGGCCGAGGTGACTTCCGCCTGCTGGGCGAACAGGTTGTCGATGGCGATGAGGCGCCGGGCACGCTGACTTTCAGTGGCATTTCGGTGCTGGACCCTGCGCTGTTCGAAGGCTGCCAACCGGGTGCCTTCAAGCTGGCACCGCTGTTGCGCCAGGCCATGGCGGCAGGGCAGGTCAGTGGCGAACACTACCGTGGGCACTGGGTGGATGTCGGCACGCTCGAACGCTTGGCCGAAGTCGAGCGCCTGATTGGCGAGCGCGCCTGACATGTGGTGGCCAGGGACACTGATTGGCGCCGGCGCCGGCTTTGCCGTGGCCAGCATTCCGGGCGCTTTGCTGGGCCTGTTGCTTGGGCAGGCCCTTGACCGCCGCTTGCGCCTGGAAGGCTGGGAAGACATGCGCGAGCGCCTGGGCGGGCGCCCGGCCTTGCGCGATGACGAGTTGCTGTTCGTGATGCTTGGGCGCCTGGCCAAGTGCGATGGTCGGGTGGGCGAGCAGCACATCCAGCAGGCGCGTCAGGAGATGGTGCGCCTGGACCTGGCCGAAGCGGCCCGGCTACGCGCTATCAATGCGTTCAACCGTGGCAAGGCGGGCAAGGACCGGCTTGGCAGGCACCTGCGGCGAATTCGCCAGCAGCCACATGCGGCGGAAGGTACCTTGCGTGCCTGTTGGCGCATGGTCTGGGCCGACGGCAAGATGGGCAACAAGGAGCGTGAGCTGCTGCTGGACTGGGGGCAGAAACTGGGCCTGAGCCGGCGGCAGGTGCAGGCCATGTCGCTGGAGTACGAGCCACGCAAGGCTACGGGCGCGGAAGGTGTCCCCATGACCTATGCGGCTGCCTTGCGCTTGTTGGCGGTGGAGGCGGACACCGAAGGCGACAAGGTCAAGCAGGCCTATCGTCGGCTGGTCAGCCGTCACCACCCGGACAAGCTGGCGGGCACCGGCGCCAGTGAGGCGCAGGTGCGGGAAGCGACCGAGCGTACCCGTGAGTTGCACCAGGCGTATGCCATGATCCGTAAGCGGCGGGGCCTGTAAAAAACAGGGCCGCAAAGCGGCCCCATCGATTTCAGCTTAACCCTGTGGGCTCATCCACCCCCGCACCCGGCGGAACAGTTGCTCCTGCTCCGCCGCCTTGTTCCCCGGCATGGCAATCAGCGACAACTGCCGGTACTGGCTGTCCTTCTGCCGCTTGCTGGCCTGCAGCCGCTGTTGGGCTGCGCTGCGGTCCTGGCTGCGGGTGGCGTAGTAGATATCGGCTGTAGGCACCTTCAAGGTTGGCGCCAGGCTTTCCAGGTCATGTTCCACCCGTGCTGGCGTCTGCGCCGCCACCATTACCAGTTTCTGCACGTGCGGTGGCTGTTTTTCGCTCAGGTAGCGGGCTGCCCAGTACGCACCGCTGCCATGCCCGATCAGCACGATGCTGCGGGCATTGTGCTGCTGGGCAAACGCCACAGCAGCGTCCAGGCGGGCGAAAATGCGCTCGGCGTCGGCCGTGTCTGTCTGCTCGCTGGCCTGTTCGGCGTCGGTACTTTCCGCCGTGTCGGCATCGGCAGCAGTGGCCTGGGCGACATTGGCATTGGCGTCAGCGGGTACGTCCTTGGCTGGCGCACTTTCACCCTTGGTTTTTTCGGGTTCGGCAGCCGGCTTGGCCTCGACCCGCGCCTGCGGGCTGTCGGCCAGCAGATCCGGCAGGCTCAGGCTCAGGCTGTGCCAGCCGACATCTGGGAATTTTTGCCGCAGGGGGCCTACGGCATTAGGCCAGTCGGCCGTTTCACCAGCACCCGGGACGATGATCACTGCCCCTTGCGGGTCGCTGTCGTTGGCCGGCTTCCACAAGGCCAGGAAGCTGTCGGCGCCCGCCTGCAACGTCTGTTGCTCAGCCCTGGGTACCAGCCGCTCCAGCGCCAGGGCGTCTTCCTGGCTGCGCTCCAGCAGGGGCGGGCGAGGGGCTTCGGCAGTGGGTGCCTCGGTTGTGGCGGGTGCTTTTTCTGCATCGGCGGCCAAGGCGGCGAGCGGAAGGATCGACGCCAGGCAGCACATTGCCAGCGTCGTGCGATAAAGTGTGGACATGCGTCAACCCAAGGCCAGAATGATACCGGCAGCCTAATAGTATTTGCCCGTGACGGCCATGCTGCATGGCCGCCTTTGCCAAGACGAGCGTGTAGATGAAGCGAGTGCGTCGCCTGTTGGTTATCGGCTGCTTGTGGCTGCCCTTGATAGCCTTGGCCAGGGCCGAGGCGGAGCCCACGGTTGTACTGGAACCTGCGCAGCAGCAGTGGCTGGACAGCCATCGCAGCCTGCGCGTCGGCCTGGTGCTGCAGGCGCCTTACGCCCAGTTCGACCGGCGCCTGCAGCAACTGTATGGGGCCAACGTAGAACTGGTGAACAGCCTGGCGCAGGCACTGCGCCTCGACCTTACCTGGCGCAACTTCACCGACCAGGCCAGCCTTGAACATGCCCTGCAGGCCGGGGAAATCGACTTTGCCCCAGGCCTTACCCAGACGCCAGCCAGCCTGCGCTTGTGGTTGTTCAGCGACCCGTACATGCGCGTGCCGCAACTGGTAGTGGGGTCGCGCACTGGGGCCATGGCGGTAGAGCTGGAAAAGCTCGAGGCCGAGCAGCGCGTGGCGGTGCGCATGCCCAGCCAACTGGCGGATTATCTGCGTGGCAACTACGGCAACCTCAACCTGCAGGGGGTACCCAACGAGCGTGAGGCCTTGCAACTGGTGGTAGGTGGCCAGGCCAGTTTCGCCGTGCTGGATGAAGCCCAACTCAGCCGCCTGTCGCGTGAGAGCGAGTTCAGCGAGCTGGCTGTGGTTGGCGATATAGGCCTGCCGCAGTTACTGCGCATTGGTTCTCGGCGCGACTGGCCACTGCTGGCCGACGTGCTGGAGCGTGGCCTGCAGGCATTGCCGGCCAAAGAGCTGGAGCAAATGCACCAGCGCTGGTTGCAGCCGAAGTACCCACGCCTGAGCGAGTCGCCTGGCTTCTGGCAGAACCTGGCCTTGCTGTTCGGCATGCTGCTGTTGTGCGCGCTGGCCACGCTGGTGTGGCAACGCCGGCAGCAGCGCCAGCTGGAGCGCAGCCTGTTGGCCACGCGGGAAAGCCTGGTGGAGCGCCAGGTGCGCGAAGAGGCGTTGCGATTGAGCCAGTTCGCCATCGACCAGAGCACGGTGGGGATCCTGTGGGTCAACTGGGACAGCCACGTGCGCTACGCCAACCACGCTGCCGAGCGCATGCTGGGTTACGCCGAGGGGGAGCTGCTGGAACGGCCGCTGGGTGACTTCGAGCCAAGCCTTGACATGGACCGCTGGCTGGAGCTGTGGAAAGGCGCGCGTACGGGGGCAACGGGTATCGGCCAGTTCGAGACGCAATGCCGACGGGCCGACCACAGCCTGCTGCCGGTCGAACTGTCGCTGAGCTTTCTGCGCTTTCGTGATTCCGAATACCTGGTGGTCTACCTCGCCGACGTCACCGAGCGCCACCGTGCCCTGGCGGCACTGCGCGAAAGCGAGGCGCGGCTGAAGGGCATTGCCGGCAATGTGCCGGGGCTGGTATTTCGTCTGGAACGCGACCCGGCCGAGGGCGATCTGGAGTTTCCCTACATCAGTGAAGGCAGTGAGGCGCTGGTGGGCTATACGCCCGGCGAAATCCAGCACCCGCAGATGGGGCTGCGTAACCTGGTGCACCCTGAGGACCGCGCCGATTACCACCGGGTGCAGGACCTGGCCCTGGCCAGTGACCAGGACTGGTCCTGGCAGGGCCGCATCCTCACCCGCCAGGGCGAACAGCGTTGGGCCGACATCAAGGCCAGTACCCGGCGCCTGGGTAACGGCCAGGTGGTGTGGGACGGCGTGGTGTGGGACATCACCCAAGGCAAGCGGGCGGAAATGGCACTGGCCAAGTCCCAGGAGCAGCTACGCGAGCTGTCGGCCCATCTGGAAAGCGTGCGTGAAGAAGAGAAAGCCCGCATCGCCCGGGAAGTGCATGATGAGCTGGGGCAGATGCTGACCGTGCTCAAGCTGGAAGTGTCGATGTGCGAGCTGGCCTTTGCCGAGCTGGACCCGGGCCTGAACGAGCGTCTGGGTAGCATGAAACGCCTGATCGCCCAGCTGTTCCAGTTGGTGCGCGACGTGGCCACGGCCTTGCGCCCGCCAATCCTCGATGCCGGCATTGCCTCGGCCATCGAATGGCAGGCACGGCGTTTCGAGGCGCGCACGCAGATCCCGTGCCTGGTACAAGTGCCGGATAATCTGCCAGCATTGAGCGATGCCAAGGCTATTGGGTTATTCCGTATCCTCCAGGAGGCACTGACCAACGTGATGCGTCATGCCCAGGCGCACAGCGTGGAGATCGAGCTGGTGCTTGCACAGGGGCAATTGCGCATGACGGTCAGCGATGATGGCCAGGGCTTTTGCCGCGAGCAGACCCGGCCCACGTCGTTTGGCCTGGTGGGCGTGCGTGAGCGGGTGCTGATGTTGGGGGGCAGCATGACGCTGGACAGCGAGCCGGGCGAAGGCACCAGCCTGAGCGTGGCCATACCGTTGGAGTAGGAGAGCGATCGTGATTCGAGTGCTGGTGGCCGAAGACCACACCATTGTCCGTGAAGGGATCAAACAACTGATTGGCCTGGCCAAGGACATGCAGGTGGCGGGGGAGGCCGGTAACGGCGAGCAGCTGCTCGAAACCTTACGCCACACGCCTTGTGAGGTGGTATTGCTGGATATCTCCATGCCGGGTGTGAATGGCCTGGAGGCGATCCCGCGGATACGTGCGTTGCACGATGCCCCGGCGATCCTGATGTTGTCGATGCACGACGAGGCACAAATGGCGGCGCGGGCGCTGAAGGCCGGAGCGGCAGGTTATGCCACCAAGGACAGTGACCCGGCGCTGTTGCTGACCGCGATTCGCCGGGTGGCGGGTGGCGGGCGTTACATCGACCCGTCGCTGGCTGACCGCATGGTGTTCGAAGTGGGCCTGACTGAGTCGCGGCCGTTGCACACGCTGCTGTCGGAGCGCGAGTTTTCGGTGTTCGAGCGCCTGGCCCAGGGCGCCAACGTCAACGACATCGCCCAGCAGCTGGCGCTGTCGAGCAAGACCATCAGCACCCACAAGGCGCGCCTGATGCAGAAGCTGAAAGTGAACTCGCTGGCGGAGCTGGTGAAGTACGCCATGGAGCACAAGCTGGTCTGATTGCGACATGCGCTATCGGTGAACCTGTCGACGTCCCTGTGGGAGCGGGCGTGCCCGTGAAAGGGCCTGACCTGCTGATCTCCATGGCTGTGCCGGCCTCTTCGCGGGCACGCCCGCTCCCACAGGTTCGGTGGAGTGTTCGCAAGGGCATTCCAATCCCGCCATCCTTGTAGGGCAATCCCTACAACAAATCTTCCATCCGGATGATGGCATTCTCTCAGCACCCCCGATTTTCGGGCGCTTGCGCCTCTTCTACTCTTTTGCCTACGCAGTCATCCAACAAGAAGGTGCAGGCATGAGCGAGGCGAAGTCGAACGCTGCAACCAGCGAAACGCTGGTCAGCTTCCGTGGTGTGCAGAAGAGCTACGACGGCGAGTCGCTGATCGTCAAAGACCTCAACCTGGAGATTCGCAAGGGCGAGTTCCTGACCCTGCTCGGCCCTTCCGGCTCGGGCAAGACCACCAGCCTGATGATGCTGGCCGGCTTCGAAACGCCCACCGCTGGTGAAATCCAGCTGGCCGGGCGCTCGATCAACAACGTGCCGCCGCACAAGCGCGACATCGGCATGGTGTTCCAGAACTACGCGCTGTTCCCGCACATGACCGTGGCCGAGAACCTGGCCTTCCCGCTGACCGTGCGCAACCTCAGCAAGACCGACATCAGCGAGCGGGTCAAACGCGTGCTGAACATGGTGCAGCTCGATGCCTTCGCCAAGCGCTACCCCGGCCAGCTCTCGGGTGGCCAGCAGCAGCGCGTGGCCCTGGCCCGGGCGCTGGTGTTCGAGCCACAGCTGGTGCTGATGGACGAACCGCTCGGCGCGCTGGACAAGCAACTGCGGGAACACATGCAGATGGAGATCAAGCACATTCACCAGCGCCTTGGTGTGACCGTGGTGTACGTGACCCACGACCAAGGCGAAGCACTGACCATGTCCGACCGTGTGGCGGTGTTCCACCAGGGCGAGATCCAGCAGATCGCCGACCCGCGCACGCTGTACGAAGAGCCCTGCAATACCTTCGTCGCCAACTTCATCGGCGAGAACAACCGCATCAACGGCACATTGCTGGCCAGCGACGGCAAGCGCTGCCAGGTGCAACTGCCGCGCGGTGAGCGGGTAGAGGCGCTGGCGGTGAATGTCGGTCAGGCCGGCGAGCCGGTCACCCTGTCGATCCGCCCCGAACGCGTGCGCCTGAACGGCCACAGCGAAAGCTGCGTGAACCGCTTCTCTGGCCGGGTGGCTGAATTCATTTACCTGGGCGACCACGTGCGGGTGCGCCTGGAAGTTTGCGGCAAGGGCGACTTCTTCGTGAAACAGCCTATTGCCGAGCTCGACCCGGCGTTGGCCGTGGGCGATGTAGTACCGCTGGGCTGGGAGGTGGAGCACGCCCGCGCGCTCGATCCGATTGCCGAAGCCCATTGATGGATTGCTTCACCAACCCTGTACTGTGGAGAGAATAAGAATGCGCAAGCAGTTGAAACTGACCGCCCTGGCCTTGGGGCTGTTCGCCGCTGGCCAGGTCATGGCCGCAGACCTCACCGTGATCTCGTTCGGGGGCGCCAACAAGGCGGCCCAGGTAAAAGCGTTCTACGAGCCATGGGAGAAGGCGGGTAAGGGCAAGATCGTCGCCGGTGAGTACAACGGCGAAATGGCGAAGGTCAAGGCGATGGTCGACACCAAGAGCGTGTCGTGGAACCTGGTAGAGGTTGAGTCGCCAGAGCTGGCGCGTGGTTGCGATGAGGGCATGTTCGAAGAGCTCGACCCAGCCCTGTTTGGCAATGAGAGTGACTACGTGCCGGGTGCCATCCAGCCGTGCGGCGTGGGCTTCTTCGTCTGGTCCACGGTCATGGCCTACAATGCCGACAAGCTGAAAACCGCACCTACCAGCTGGGCTGATTTCTGGGACACCAAGAAATTCCCGGGCAAACGCGGCCTGCGCAAAGGTGCCAAGTACACCATGGAATTCGCACTGATGGCCGATGGCGTTGCGCCCAAGGACGTCTACAAAGTGCTGGCCACCAAGGAAGGCCAGGACCGCGCGTTCAAGAAGCTCGATGAGCTCAAGCCCAGCATCCAGTGGTGGGAAGCGGGTGCACAGCCACCGCAGTTCCTGGCCTCGGGTGACGTGGTCATGAGTTCTGCATACAACGGCCGTATTGCCGCTGTGCAGAAAGAGAGCAACCTCAAGGTGGTGTGGAACGGCGGCATCTACGACTTCGATGCCTGGGCCATTCCGAAAGGCGCCAAGGATGCCGAAGAAGCGAAGAAATTCATCGCTTTCAGCGTGCAGCCCGAGCAGCAGAAAACCTACTCCGAGAACATCGCCTACGGCCCGGCCAACGCCAAGGCTGTGAGCCTGCTGTCGGACGAAGTGAAGAAGGACATGCCGACCACGCCTGAAAACATCGCCAACCAGGTGCAGATCGACGTGGCCTTCTGGGCCGACAACAGCGAGCAGCTGGAGCAACGCTTCAACGCCTGGGCGGCGAAGAAGTAAACGTCCAGTGTGCGGGGCTGCATCGCAGCCCCCATTTCAGCCTGTATTGCGGAGTTCGCCATGGCCATTGCAGTGCCCCTCAACGAAGGCGCAGGTCCAAGTCTCAAGCAGCGCCTCAAGCACGCCGAGCGGGTCAACCGCTGGAAGGCGCAGGCGTTGATCGCGCCGCTGGCGCTGTTTCTTCTGCTGGTGTTCCTGGTGCCGATCGCGGCGCTGCTGTACAAGAGCGTCGGCAACCCGGAAGTGGTCGGCGGCCTGCCACGCACGGTCGAAGTCATCAGCCAGTGGGATGGCAAGAGCCTGCCCGGCGAAGATGTGTACAAGGCGCTGAGCCAGGACCTGGCCGAATCGCGCAAGAACCAGACCCTTGGCGACCTTTCCAAGCGCTTGAACATGGAGCTGGCCGGTTACCGCAGCTTGTTGACCAAGACCGCCCGGGCACTGCCATTCAAGGCTGAGCCTGCCTCTTATAAGGAGGCGTTGCAGGCCGTCGACGAGCGTTGGGGTGATCCAGCCTACTGGCAGGCGATACGCCGCAATACCAGTTCGGTGACGTCGTTCTACCTGCTGGCCTCTGTCGACCATCGCATCGATGACCTTGGCGAACTGGCCAAGGCCACCCCGGACCAGGCCATTTACCTGGACATTTTTGCCCGTACCCTGTGGATGGGGGTGGTGATCACCGCCATCTGCCTGGTGCTGGCCTACCCACTGGCCTATTTACTGGCCAACCTGCCGACCCGGCAGAGCAACCTGCTGATGATCCTGGTGCTGCTGCCGTTCTGGACTTCGATCCTGGTGCGGGTGGCGGCGTGGATCGTGCTGCTGCAGTCGGGCGGCCTGATCAACAGCGCGCTGATGGCCATGGGCATCATCGATCAACCGCTGGAACTGGTGTTCAACCGTACCGGCGTTTACATCTCGATGGTGCACATCCTGCTGCCGTTCATGATCCTGCCACTGTACAGCGTGATGAAGGGCATTTCGCCCAGCTACATGCGTGCGGCAATTTCGCTGGGCTGCCACCCGTTCGCCAGCTTCTGGAGGGTTTACTTCCCGCAGACTTACGCCGGTGTAGGTGCGGGTTGCCTGCTGGTGTTCATCCTGGCCATCGGCTACTACATCACCCCGGCACTGCTGGGCAGCCCGAACGACCAGATGGTCAGCTACTTCGTTGCCTTCTACACCAACACCAGCATCAACTGGGGCATGGCCACCGCGCTGGGCGGGCTGTTGCTGCTGGCGACTGTGTTGTTGTACCTGATCTATAGCTGGCTGGTCGGCGCCAGCCGCCTGCGCCTGAGCTGAGGAGCCTTGTGATGTTGAGCCCATACATGTCGCCCGTGGAGCGGGTCTGGTTCTACAGCCTGCGCATTCTTTGCGGTTTGATCCTGCTGTTCCTGATCTTGCCGGTACTGGTGATCGTGCCGCTGTCGTTCAACAGTGGCAGCTTCCTGGTGTACCCGCTGCAGGGCTTCTCACTGCAGTGGTACCAGGACTTCTTCGGCTCGGCTGAATGGATGCGGGCGCTGAAGAACAGCATCATCGTCGCCCCGGCAGCCACGGTGCTGGCCATGGTGTTCGGCACCCTGGCGGCCATCGGCCTGACCCGTGGCGATTTCCCCGGCAAGTCGCTGGTGATGGCGCTGGTGATTTCGCCGATGGTGGTGCCGGTCGTGATTATCGGTGTAGCCAGTTACCTGTTCTTTGCACCGCTGGGGATGGGCAACAGCTTCACCTCGCTGATTCTGGTGCATGCGGTGCTGGGTGTACCGTTCGTCATCATTACCGTGTCGGCCACCTTGCAGGGCTTCAACTACAACCTGGTGCGCGCGGCGGCCAGCCTGGGCGCGTCGCCACTGCTGACCTTCCGTCGGGTGACCCTGCCGCTGATTGCGCCCGGGGTGATTTCGGGGGCGCTGTTCGCCTTTGCCACGTCGTTTGACGAGGTGGTGGTGACCCTGTTCCTGGCAGGGCCCGAGCAGGCGACCCTGCCGCGGCAGATGTTCAGTGGTATTCGCGAAAACCTGAGCCCGACCATTGCAGCGGCAGCGACCTTGCTGATTGCCTTCTCGGTGATATTGCTGCTGACCCTGGAGTGGTTGCGTGGGCGTAGCGAGAAGCTGAGAACCCAGCAGCCTGCCTGATTGTCAGTTTTCTGTACCGACCTCTTCGCGGGCAAGCCCGCGAAGAGGTCGGTACAGGTTGAAACAGCTGGTCGACACGGATTGATACCAATCAGCCTCTACCCGTTTGCCTGAGTTACAATGCGCGCCACCGTGATTCTGCCAACAGGTGCGCCATGCAGCCCTACGCTATTGCCCCCTCCATTCTTTCCGCCGATTTCGCCCGCCTGGGTGAGGACGTCGACAAGGTTTTGGCTGCGGGTGCCGACATCGTTCACTTCGATGTCATGGACAACCACTACGTTCCCAACCTGACCATCGGCCCGATGGTGTGCACTGCCCTGCGCAAGTACGGCGTCACCGCGCCGATCGACGTGCACCTGATGGTCAGCCCGGTCGACCGCATCATCGGCGACTTCATCGAGGCTGGCGCCACCTACATCACCTTCCACCCGGAAGCCACCCAGCACATCGACCGCTCGCTGCAGTTGATCAAGGACGGGGGCTGCAAGGCCGGCCTGGTGTTCAACCCGGCCACCAGCCTGGACGCCCTGAAGTACGTGATGGACAAGATCGACATGGTGCTGCTGATGAGTGTCAACCCAGGCTTCGGCGGGCAGAAGTTCATCCCCGGCACCCTCGACAAGCTGCGCGAAGCGCGTGCGCTGATCGACGCCAGTGGCCGTGATATCCGCCTGGAAATCGACGGCGGCGTCAACGTCAACAACATCCGCGAGATCGCTGCCGCTGGCGCCGACACCTTCGTGGCCGGCTCGGCGATCTTCAACGCCCCGGACTACCAGGAAGTCATTGCCAAGATGCGCGCCGAGCTGGCTCAGGCCCGCCCATGAGTGGCTTCGAGCAGCTGTTCCCGGGGACGCTGCCCAGGCTGGTGATGTTCGATCTGGACGGTACCCTGATCGACTCCGTGCCAGACCTGGCCGCCGCCGTGGACCGCATGCTGCTCGAACTTGGGCGCCCGCCTGCGGGCCTTGAGGCGGTGCGCCATTGGGTTGGCAATGGCGCCCAGGTGTTGGTGCGCCGAGCACTGGCGGGCGGTATTGAGCATGACGCTGTGGATGATGTGCTGGCCGAGCAGGGCCTGGCGCTGTTCATGGAAGCCTATGCCCAAAGCCATGAGCTCACCGTGGTTTATCCCGGCGTGAAAGACACCCTGCGCTGGCTGCAGAAGCAGGGTGTGGAAATGGCACTGATCACCAACAAGCCGGAGCGCTTCGTCGCCCCTTTGTTGGACCAGATGAAGATCGGCCGCTATTTCCGCTGGATCATCGGCGGCGACACCCTGCCGCAGAAAAAACCGGACCCGGCGGCGTTGCTGTTCGTCATGCAGATGGCCGGCGTTACCCCGCAACAATCGTTGTTCGTCGGTGATTCGCGCAGTGACGTGCTGGCGGCCAAGGCGGCTGGCGTGCAATGCGTGGGGCTGACCTACGGCTACAACCATGGCCGGCCGATCCACGACGAAACCCCCAGCCTTGTGATCGATGACCTGCGCGCCTTGCTGCCCGGTTGCGAAGACCCGGCCACTGGGATAACGTTGGCGGACCTTCAAGCCTCACAAGACAGAGAGTCCACCGTGGCGGTTACTGGCAAATTCTGGATGAAAGTCATCAAGGCTCTGGCCCGTTGGCGTTGGCGCGCCTGACTTCTGCCTGCCGGCGTGTGCCGGCCCATCCGTTTGCCTGACTTATTGCTGCTTGCCACGAGGCTACTCATGAACCGCGAAGAATTCCTGCGCCTGGCCGCTGTCGGCTACAACCGCATCCCCCTGGCCTGCGAAACCCTGGCCGACTTCGACACGCCGCTGTCGATCTACCTGAAACTGGCCGACCAACCCAACTCGTACCTGCTCGAGTCGGTGCAGGGCGGCGAGAAGTGGGGCCGTTACTCGATGATCGGCCTGCCGTCGCGCACCGTGATGCGCGTTCACGGCTACCACGTCAGCATCTTGCATGATGGCGTCGAGGTGGAAAGCCACGATGTCGAAGACCCGCTGGCGTTCGTCGAAAGCTTCAAGGACCGTTACAAGGTCGCCGACATCCCCGGCCTGCCGCGCTTCAACGGCGGCCTGGTCGGCTACTTCGGCTACGACTGCGTGCGTTATGTGGAAAAGCGCCTGGGCGCCAGCCCCAACCCGGACCCGCTGGGTGTGCCGGATATTCTGCTGATGGTGTCCGATGCCGTAGTGGTGTTCGACAACCTGGCAGGCAAGATGCACGCGATCGTGCTGGTCGACCCGGCTGAAGAGCAAGCCTTCGAACAGGGCCAGGCACGGCTGCAAGGCCTGCTGGAAACCCTGCGTCAGCCGATCACCCCGCGCCGTGGCTTGGACTTGAGTGGCCCGCAGGCCGCCGAGCCGGAATTCCGCTCCAGCTACACGCGTGAGGACTACGAGAACGCAGTCGGCCGTATCAAGGAATACATCCTGGCCGGTGACTGCATGCAAGTGGTGCCGTCGCAGCGCATGTCCATCGACTTCAAGGCAGCGCCTATCGACCTGTACCGCGCGCTGCGCTGCTTCAACCCGACGCCCTACATGTACTTCTTCAACTTCGGTGACTTCCATGTGGTTGGCAGTTCGCCCGAGGTGCTGGTGCGTGTCGAGGACAACCTGGTTACCGTGCGCCCGATTGCCGGTACTCGCCCGCGTGGAGCGACCGAAGAGGCCGACCGTGCGTTGGAAGACGACCTGCTGTCGGACGACAAGGAAATCGCCGAGCACCTGATGCTGATCGACCTGGGCCGTAACGACGTGGGCCGTGTGTCCTCGACCGGCAGCGTGCGGCTGACCGAGAAGATGGTGATCGAGCGTTATTCCAATGTTATGCACATTGTCTCCAACGTCACCGGCCAGCTGCGTGAAGGGCTGACGGCGATGGATGCGCTGCGCGCGATTTTGCCGGCTGGCACCTTGTCGGGCGCACCGAAGATTCGTGCGATGGAGATCATCGACGAACTGGAGCCGGTCAAGCGTGGGGTTTACGGTGGTGCCGTGGGGTATTTTGCCTGGAATGGCAACATGGACACCGCGATTGCCATCCGTACTGCCGTGATCAAGGACGGCGAACTGCATGTGCAGGCCGGTGGCGGCATCGTTGCCGACTCGGTGCCGGCGCTCGAGTGGGAAGAAACCATCAACAAGCGCCGCGCGATGTTCCGTGCGGTCGCCTTGGCTGAGCAGACTTCCGCCAAGTAAATGGATTGGGGCCGCCAAGCGGCCCCATCTATTCAGAAGTCCACGCTGATCCCCAGGCTCACCCCCTGCTGGGTCAATTCATCACTCTTGCGCCAGTTGTAGTTTCCGCGCAAATGCACCCCTGCCACCACTTCATGGCTTACCCCCAGGCTCGCCCGGGTCAGGTCGCTGTGCGGCGTATACCCGGTCAGGGTGAAGTCATTCGCCGGCAAGCTGGTGAGGTGCATGGTCACATCCTGCCGGTCATCCTCGAACTCATGTTCCTGCGCCACTTCTGCGAACAGCCGGGTACTCGGCAGCACCTGCACACTGCCCTGCAAACCCAGGCCCAGGCGGCGTGACGTGCGCGCCTGGTCATCGAAGCCCAGCGCCGTCGAACGACCACTCTTCTCGTCGTAACCATCCACCTTCACGCGCGCATAGTCGGCACTGATGAAGGGTGCCAGCTGCCAGTTGCTGCTGTCGGCTGCCAGGTTGTAGCCCAGCCGCCCGGATATCGCCCAGGCCTCGCCATCAGTGTCGCCTTTTTCGCTGCGGTCATTCACGCCAAGGGCGAAGGTGCGCTTCAGGTCGCTGTAGTCCAGGTGCCCGGCGGTCAGCGCGGCATCCGCCCACCAGCGGTCCTGGCGGTATTGGGCAAAGGCGCTGGCCAGATAGCTGTTCAGCGTGTAGTCCGAGTCGTGTCCGCCGGCTTCCAGTTTCTGCCGGTATACGCCTCCCGCCAGGCCCAGGCGCCAGGCGTCGTTCAGGCGATAGCTGCCCCCCACGGTCAGGTTGTAGCCGCGGCCATCGCCACTGGCCGCGCTGCTCTGGCCGTCGAAATCCAGGTCCTGGGCGCCGCTGGCGACAAAGGCTTGCCACTGGCCAACGGCCTGCCAGGGTGTCTGCCACTGGTTGCGCAGTTCGTCCTGGTGGGCACGCAGGCTTGTGTGGGCCATTTCCGGAAGCAGGGTCAGTTCCCATGGTGCGGAGAGGATCGAGTAGGCGTAATCGGCGATCAGTTGCTGGCCAGCGATGGTCGGGTGCACCAAGTCGTTGAACAGCAGCTTGGTCGGGTCTGGTGTTGTGCCGTTGATGCCGTACACCGGGTTTTCCACGCAACCTTCGCCGCTGTAGCAGGTACCCACCAGGTTCTGGCCGGTGGCCAGGCCGAACTGGCTGGGGCTGGCCAGTGCCTCGCTCAGCAGCATGGGCACGTTCAGCGGGATGATCTCGGCGTCAATTTGCCCCAGTTGGCTGAGCAGCGACTGGTTGAAGACACCAGACAGTAATGACAGGGGGGTCTGCTGCGGCGTGCCGCTGAAGTTCGGTGTTTGGCCAAGGTCCGGGAGCAGCCAGACCATGATGTAGCGGGCGCCACCTTGTTGCAGGGCCTGGGCGCTGGCGGCCAGGCGGGCACCGGCGGCTGCGGCATCGGCGGGGCTGTTGACCAGGCCCTGCAGGAAGTCATTACCACCACCAGTCAGGTAGTACAGTGCGTTAGGGTCGGCGCGCAGGCCGTTAGCCAGGTAGCCTGGCTTCTCCCGTAATACCTGCCCGGCGCCGGGGCGTCCTGGCGGGATGACCGTCTCGGAAGTGCTGGTGATCGAATCCAGGATCTGTTGGGTGGTGTAGCCACCGACTGCCCAGTTATTGCCGTCGGGAAGCCCCAATACCGGATTGAGAGGGGAGGTGGAAGGGCCAAGCTCGGTCGGGTTCACACCCAGCTGCCCGCCGAGGATCATCGGTGACACTGGCGCATAGTTGCCATTGGCATCGAGGTTGGTGAAGCGCACGCCGCCAAACTGCCCGGCATCGCTGAGGCTGTCGCCAAACACAATCATGCCGGAGTAGGGCGAGGGTGCCGCGAATGCCTGGCTGCAGGCTAATGCCAATGAGGCGAGGGTAAAGCGCAATAACGGGGCTTTTCGCATCAGGGAACATCCTTTTCTTTGTTTTTATGAGGTACTGCCCGATCGACCTTAGCAAATCGCCGTGCATCCCTCCCAAGTCCATTCGTTTCCCCGTGTTTACAGGCATATTGCGCCCGCCGCCCCGGTAAGCTACTGTGCCGGGACGTATGAGCGAGACCTATCCTGTGTTGATCGTCAGCAAACTCTTGATGCGCGTAATCAAGGCCCACGCCCGTTGGCGTTGGCGCGCCTGACTTTATCTCTTGCCGGCCCGCCCGGCCCGTCCCCGTTTGCCTTCTTCATTTTCTGCCCTTTGTGGCGAAGCCGTGCCCGTGACGGCAGCAGGAAGGTTCGAATTCTGAAGTCAGTAAGTCCAAGAGGTTTAACACCATGTTACTGATGATCGACAATTACGACTCATTCACTTACAACGTCGTGCAGTACCTGGGCGAGTTGGGGGCCGAGGTGAAGGTCATTCGCAACGACGAAATGACCATCGCCCAGATCGAAGCACTCAACCCTGAGCGCATCGTCGTATCCCCAGGCCCGTGCACACCGAGCGAGGCCGGTGTGTCCATCGAGGCCATCCTGCATTTTGCCGGCAAGCTGCCGATCCTGGGCGTGTGCCTGGGCCATCAGTCCATCGGCCAGGCCTTTGGGGGGGACGTGGTGCGTGCCCGCCAGGTGATGCACGGCAAGACCAGCCCGGTGCATCACCGCGACCTGGGTGTGTTCACCGGGCTCAACAACCCGCTGACCGTTACCCGATACCACTCGCTGGTGGTCAAGCGCGAAACCTTGCCCGGCTGCCTGGAAGTCACCGCCTGGACCGCGCATGAAGACGGCTCGGTCGATGAAATCATGGGCCTGCGCCACAAGACGCTGAATATCGAAGGGGTGCAGTTCCACCCCGAGTCGATCCTGACCGAACAGGGCCACGAGCTGTTCGCCAACTTCCTCAAGCAGACCGGCGGCCGCCGCTAAGGATCGAGCATGGATATCAAGAGTGCGTTAAGCCGTATCGTCGGCCAGCTGGACCTTACTACCGAAGAAATGCGCGATGTGATGCGCCAGATCATGACTGGCCAGTGCACTGAAGCGCAGATCGGTGCCTTCCTGATGGGCATGCGCATGAAAAGCGAAAGCATCGACGAAATTGTCGGTGCGGTTTCGGTCATGCGTGAACTGGCCGACAAGGTCGAACTGAAAAGCCTCGATGGCGTGGTCGACATCGTCGGCACCGGCGGTGATGGCGCCAACATCTTCAACGTGTCCACCGCTTCGTCGTTCGTCCTGGCGGCGGCAGGCTGCACCGTGGCCAAGCACGGTAACCGCGCGGTGTCGGGCAAGAGCGGTAGCGCCGACCTGCTGGAAGCCGCCGGTATCTACCTGAACCTGACGCCCACCCAGGTGGCCCGCTGTATTGACAGCTTAGGCATCGGCTTCATGTTCGCGCAAAGCCATCATTCGGCCATGAAGCATGCTGCCGGCCCGCGTCGCGACCTGGGGCTGCGTACCCTGTTCAACATGCTCGGCCCGCTTACGAATCCGGCCGGAGTGAAGCACCAGGTGGTCGGCGTGTTCGCCCAGACCCTGTGCCGCCCGTTGGCCGAGGTACTGCAGCGCCTGGGCAGCAAGCATGTGCTGGTGGTGCATTCGAAGGACGGCCTGGATGAGTTCAGCCTGGCTGCCCCTACTTTTGTTGCCGAGTTGAAGAACGGCGAAATCACTGAATACTGGGTCGAGCCGGAAGACCTTGGCATGAAGAGCCAGAGCCTGCATGGCCTGGCTGTCGAGAACCCGCAAGCGTCGCTTGAGCTGATCCGCGATGCGCTGGGCCGGCGCAAGACCGAAAACGGCCAGAAAGCCGCTGAAATGATCGTGCTCAACGCGGGGGCTGCCCTCTATGCCGCCGATCACGCGATGACCCTGGCTCAGGGCGTGGAACTGGCCCACGATGTACTGCACACCGGCCTGGCCTGGGAAAAGCTGCAGGAGCTGGGTGCCTTTACTGCAGTATTCAAGGTGGAGAACGAAGCATGAGTGTGCCGACGGTGCTGGAAAGGATCATTGCCCGCAAGTTCCAGGAGGTGGCCGAGCGCAGCGCGCGCGTCAGCCTTGCCGAGCTGGAACGCCTGGCCAAAACTGCCGATGCCCCGCGTGGCTTCGCCAATGCGCTGATCGAGCAGGCCAAGCGCAAGCAGCCAGCCGTGATTGCCGAAATCAAGAAGGCTTCGCCTAGCCAGGCCGTGATCCGTGAGCATTTCGTGCCGGCGGAAATCGCGGTTAGCTACGAGAAAGGCGGCGCTACCTGCCTGTCGGTGTTGACCGATGTCGATTATTTCCAGGGTGCCGATGAATACCTGCAGCAGGCCCGCGCGGCGGTATCGCTGCCGGTTATCCGCAAAGACTTCATGGTCGACCCTTACCAGATCGTCGAAGCCCGGGCCTTGGGTGCGGACTGTGTGCTGTTGATCGTGTCGGCACTGGATGACGTGAAGATGGCCGAGCTGGCGGCTACGGCCAAGGATGTCGGCCTCGACGTGCTGGTGGAAGTGCACGACGGTGATGAGCTGGAACGCGCGCTGAAAACCCTGGATACGCCGCTGGTGGGGGTGAACAACCGCAACCTGCATACCTTCGAGGTCAGCCTGGAAACCACACTCGACCTGCTGCCGCGTATTCCGCGTGACCGCCTGGCAATTACCGAGAGTGGCATTCTCAACCGGGCCGATGTGGAGCTGATGGCGATCAACGAGGTTTACTCGTTCCTGGTGGGCGAAGCGTTCATGCGCGCCGAGCAGCCTGGGCTGGAGTTGCAGCGGTTGTTCTTCCCGGAGCAGGTGAAGAAGACTGTTCAGCCACTGGACTGAATAAATGAAGCCGGCGTTTATGCCGGCTTTTTTGTATGCCTGTCATGGCCTCTCGCGCCGGACCGCCGCGAAGAGGCCATCAATAACAACATCAAAGGTGGATCAATGACCGATCAACCCCTGGCCCTGACCGTCGAACAAGGTCTGCACGCCGAACAGGAACTGCTGGCTGCCGTGTGCCGCGGCGAACGCGACAGTGGCGTGCTGTTCTGGCGCCCCACCGACCATGCCCTGGTCATGCCCCGGCGCATGAGCCGTCTGGACAACTTCGAGGCCGCCTGCTCGGAGCTGGCGATTGCCGGCTGGCCGGTGCTGCTGCGTGAGACGGGCGGTGAACCGGTACCGCAGTCGCATTCGACCGTGAACGTTGCACTGGTCTATGTCGCCCCGCGCAGCGAAGGTGATCATGGCCGCATCGAGAATGCCTACGAACGTTTGTGCCTGCCGCTGTGCGATGTGCTGCGTGAGTGGGGTGGGGTGGCGTCGGTGGGGGAAATCGACGGGGCGTTCTGCGATGGCCGCTACAACGTCAACCTCAATGGCCGCAAGCTGGTGGGCACTGCCCAGCGCTGGCGCCAAGGGCTGGGCGGCAAGCGCCCGGTGGTGCTGGTGCACGGTGCGTTGCTGCTGGACAACGAACGGGAGTCGATGGTGGCGGCGGTCAACCGCTTCAATGAATGCTGCGACCTGGAGCAACGCTGCCGCGCCGACGCGCACATCGCCTTGCATGAAGTGGCACCCGAGGCGCCCTGGTTCGAGCGCCTGTCACAGGCTTACGCCAAGGTGCTGGCAGACCTGCCCAAAGACTAGCGGGTACCGTAGACCACCATGGTCTTGCCCTTGACCTGCACCAGGCTGCGCTCTTCAAGGTCCTTGAGGACGCGGCCGACCATTTCCCGGGAGCAACCGACAATACGGCCGATTTCCTGACGGGTAATCTTGATCTGCATGCCGTCGGGGTGGGTCATGGCATCAGGCTGCTTGCACAGCTCCAGCAGGCAGCGGGCAACCCGCCCGGTCACGTCGAAAAAGGCCAGGTCGCCGACTTTGCGCGTGGTGTTGCGCAGGCGCTGGGCCATCTGGCTGCCCAGCGCGTAGAGGATTTCCGGGTCCTGGCGCGCCAGTTCGCGAAACTTCTCGTAACTGATCTCGGCCACTTCGCATTCGGTCTTGGCCCGTACCCAGGCACTGCGCTGCTGTTCACCTTCAACGGGTTCGAACAGGCCCAGCTCGCCAAAGAAATCGCCATTGTTGAGGTAGGCAATGATCATTTCATGCCCGTCGTCGTCTTCGATGAGGATGGTCACCGAACCCTTGATGATGAACGACAGTGTCTCGGCCCGGTCGCCGGCGCAGATGATGTTGCTTTTGGCGGTATAGCGTCGGCGCTGGCAGTGCACCAGCAGCTTGTCGATATTCTTGATCTTGGCGGGTAGGGCGGAGGCAACCATCACGAAATCCTGTTCGATACGACGCATAGGCTTTTTATAGAGGTTGGCTGGCGGCGAGCGCCAGTCATTTGGCGCCAGCTTATCAGACACTACAGGATGTTTCGGTACTAAACCGACACCTCTCGTACTTTTCCCACAGCCGCACAAGGTCTAAGCTGACACCCTTTTCCGAAAATCAGGAGTCCGGGTAGATGAAGGCACGTATCCAGTGGGCCGGTGAGGCCATGTTCCTCGGCGAATCGGGGAGTGGCCATGTCGTCGTGATGGACGGCCCGCCCGAGGCCGGCGGCCGCAACCTGGGTGTGCGCCCGATGGAAATGCTGCTGTTGGGCCTGGGTGGCTGCAGCAGCTTTGACGTGGTGAGCATCCTGAAGAAATCGCGCCAGGCGGTGGAAAGCTGCGAGGCCTTTCTGGAAGCCGAGCGTGCCAGCGAAGACCCGAAGGTGTTCACCAAGATTCACATGAATTTCGTGGTGAAAGGCCGTGCGTTGAAAGAAGCCCAGGTCAAGCGGGCGGTGGAGCTGTCGGCGGAGAAGTACTGCTCGGCTTCGATCATGCTCGAGCGTGCCGGGGTTGAGATTACCCATGGTTACGAGATTGTTGAGCTGGGTTGACTTAGAGAAACCGGGGCTGCAAAGCAGCCCCGGCAATATCAGCGCCGAAGCGCCGGCAGTGCAGCTTGCATCCACCCTGGCAACCATCCTCGCATCACGTGGCTCAACCGCTCCCGCCGCTTCTGGTAAACCAGCCCCAGCCCGATAACCCCCAGCCCGATCAGGGTCAACACCACCGGGAACAGCAGCGATTCGGCAAACACCTCGTACGACAGGTACCCCAGGTAAGCCGCCACCCCCAGCGCCCCAAATACCATGAATACCGGCCTGCGCAACAGAACCGCCGTGCCCATCAACGCTACGTTGATGAGGCAGTACATGGCCTTGCCCAACTCACTGCCGCTGTCCAGCAGCGTCAACCCGCCCCAGAATGCGGCCAGCCCGGCCAGGTAGCCCCAGCGGGCGTAGTCCTCTCGCGTGCGACCGTCTATCACCAGGAATACCACCAGCAAACCCAGCCCGAACCACAACGAAACCTCGCGGCGCTGCTCCCAGCTGAACGGCGAGCCGAAGAACCATTCGCTCAGGTCCATCGACATGAACCACAACGCCACAGCCATTGGCATGACAATGAACGGGTAGGGGATCAGCCGCAACATCAGTAGCCCGGCAAGCACCGTGGCCGCTTCCATCGCCAACCAGCCGCCCTGCACGTAGGTGTAGTACTGGTGATAGTTGGCTTGCGCGTCGTCCAGTGGCCACCAACCGGCCAGGCGTTCGATGGCGAACACTGCCAAGGGCACGATGCTGACGGCCACCGCGGCCAACACCCCGGCAGCGACAGGCTGGGCGCGCCGTTGCAGGTTGAGGGCGAACACTGTGAGCAACAGGATGTACAGGCTGGCGATGACCAGCAGGGCGATGTCACCGATGCGCATCCACGCCTCGGTGAGCAGCCAGCCCATGGCCGCCATGATCAGCATGGCGCCAAAGTAGAAGGCGACATGGGCCAGCTGGAAGCTGCCCCGGTGCGCCGGTTGCTGGCGCAGGAATGCAAGCAGCGCCTGGTCCTGGCCCGGCTGGAGAATGCCGGCTTGCACGGCGCGCGCCAGGTCCTTGGCGTCGAAACGGTCCGTCATGGTGATGCCTTCAGATGCGGTAAGTGCTCTTGGTCATGACCTTGGCCAGCAAGCTCATGCCAAAGCGGACCGGCGCCGGGAAGCGATAGCCGCCGGCTTCCAGGGCAGACTCGGCGTGCTGCTCTTCGTCGACGCGCATTTGTTCGAGAATGGCCCGGGATTTTTCATCTTCGTGCGGGATCTGCTCCAGGTGCTCGTCGAGGTGCTTGCACACCTGGTGCTCGGTGGCGGCGACGAAGCCCAGGCTGACCTTGTCGCTGACAAGCCCGGCGAGCGCGCCGATGCCGAACGACATGCCGTAAAACAGGGGGTTGAGCACGCTCGGGTGGCTGTTCAGCTGGCGAATGCGTTGCTCGCACCAGGCCAGGTGGTCCACTTCTTCCTCGGCGGCATGCTCCATGGCCTTGCGCACTTCGGGCAGCTTGGCGGTCAGGGCCTGGCCCTGGTACAGCGCCTGGGCGCACACTTCACCGGTGTGGTTGATACGCATCAGCCCGGCGATGTGGCGGGTCTGCTGCTCGTCGAGGTCGACGTCTGGCTGGACGATGGCCGGCGATGGCCGGGCGGGTTGGCCGCTGAAGGGCAGCAAGGTGCGCATGGCGGTATCGGCCTGCAGCAACAAGCGGTCGAGCGGCGAGTAGTGACGTTCGGTAGCCATCGGGCACCTCCGCAAGAATGTGCCCGACAGTTTACCGCAATAGCGGCGGGGTCGCTTGCCGTGGATCAGCCCGGTGGCCAGTTCATCTGGCGCTGGCCAAGCACATGCATATGGATGTGGTAGACAGTCTGGCCGCCTTTCGGGTTGCAGTTCATGACCACGCGGAAACCTTCCTCGCAGCCTTGCTCGACTGCCAGACGCTGGGCAGTGAACAGGATGTGGCCAGCCAGAGCCTTGTCTTCTTCGGTCAGGTCATTCAGCGTGCGGATGTGCTTTTTCGGGATGACCAGAAAATGTACCGGTGCCGCGGGTGCAATGTCCTTGAAGGCCAGGATCTGGTCGTCTTCGTAGATGATATCCGCCGGGATTTCCCGGTTGATGATTTTGAGGAAAAGATCGTCCACAGCACTTGCTCCATGGTGAGGGTCGGGCCGAGTGTACTCAGCCGGGCGCCGCTCGCCCAGTGGCTATTCCATGCCGACCGGGCAATAGCGGCGGTGGATGGCCCCGGCGAGCTTGCGCAGCAGCCAGCGTGGCAGCAGGCGTGGGGCAAATGCCAGCCAGCGGTTGCGCCGGCCGGGCAGGATCAGTGCGCGGTTCTTGTCCAGCGCACGCACGGTGTACAACGCCACTTCCTCGGGGCTCAGGCAGCGTGGTTTGCCATCGAGCCGCGGTATGCGTCGGCGTGAGGAGCGGACCGGGCCGGGGCATAGCACCGAAACCTTGATGCCGGTGCGCTTGAGTTCTTCGCGCAGGGCCTGGGAAAAACTCAGTACATACGCCTTGCTGGCAGCATAGGCTGCCATCCATGGGCCAGGGGCGACCCCGGCCAGGCCCGCGACGTTGAGGATCTGCCCGCCGCCCTGTACGGCCATCAGGTTGCCGATGGCGTGACACAGGCGGCTCAGGGCCAGTACGTTGACCTCCAGCAGGTCCTGCTCGTCGGCCCACTCATGGGCCAGGAACGGCCCGTAGGTACGCAGGCCGGCGCAGTTCACGAGCAGGTCGATACGCCGCTCGCCTTCTTCCAGCTCCAGCACGAAGCCAGACAAGCGTAGCGGCTGGCTGAGGTCGCAGGCGCGAAACAGTACCTCGACACCAAAGCGTTGGGTCAGCTCGATGGCTACCGGTTCCAGCGTTTCTCGCTGGCGTGCCACCAGGATCAGGTTGCGCCCGCGCCGTGCCAGGGCTTCCGCCAGGGCCAGGCCCAGGCCGCTGGAAGCACCGGTGATCATGGCGTAACGGGTCATGCAAGGCTCCTGGGGCCGGAAGAGGGCGCCTAGTGTACAGCTTGGCCAGGCAAGGTGTTGCCTTTTGCTACAAGGTGCTGGCGCGCAGGGCCTGGCAGCGTTCCAGTGCCTCCCGGTACTCGCTGTGCAGGCGCTCGATCAGGGCGCGGGCACTGGGCAGGTCGTCGATACCACCGACGCCCTGGCCCGCCGACCAGACGGTCTTCCAGGCTTTGGCTTCGTCGTCGATCGGTTTGAGCTTGCCCTGTTCATGGCTGCTCTTGAGGGCATTCATGTCATAGCCGGCCTGCTCCAGGCTCGGGCGCAGGAAGCTGGCAGGGATGCCGGATACTGCCGGTGTGTGGATGATGTCTGCCGCGTGGGCGCTCAGCAGCATCTGCTTGTAGGCGTTCTGGGCGTGGCTTTCTGCCGTGGCGATGAAGCGCGTGCCCATGTAGGCCAGGTCAGCGCCCAATAGTTGCGCAGCCAGGATCTCATGGCCGTGGTTCATGCAGCCGGCCAGCAGCAGGGTCTTGTCGAAGAACTGGCGAATCTCCGCAGCCAGGGCGAACGGGCTCCAGGTGCCGGCATGGCCACCCGCACCAGCGGCGACAGCGATCAACCCGTCCACGCCTGCTTCAGCAGCTTTTTCGGCGTGGCGGCGGGTGGTGACATCGTGGAACACCAGCCCACCGTATCCGTGCACAGCATCGACCAGCTCCTTCACTGCGCCAAGGCTGGTAATGACGATTGGTACGCGGTGCTCTACGCACAAGGCCAGGTCGGCCTGCAGGCGCGGGTTGGTCGGGTGAACGATCAGGTTGACCGCGTAGGGCGCGGGTGTCTGAAGTTGTGCCAAGCCTGCCTCGATCTCTTCCAGCCACGCCTTGAAGCCGGCGCTGTCACGCTGGTTCAGGGCCGGAAAGCTGCCCACCACGCCGTTGGCGCAGCAGGCCAGCACCAGTCGGGGGTTGGAGATCAGGAACATCGGTGCGGCAACCACGGGCAGGCGCAGGCGTTGTTCGAGCGAGGCGGGTAGCGACATGGCAAAGCTCCTTGTGCGGGTGGCTATGTCAGAACGGTTTGACCACCACCAGAATTACGATACCCAGCAGGAACAGCACGGGTACTTCGTTGAACCAGCGATAGTAGACGTGGCTGCGGGTGTTGTTGCCGCTGGCGAAGCGTTTGCGCTGGGCGCCACACATGTGATGGTAGCCGGTCAGCAGGATGACCAGGGTCAGCTTGGCATGCAGCCAGCCCTGGCTCAGCCAGCCGGGGGTCAGGTACAGCATCCACGCGCCGAACACGTAGGTGGCGATCATCGCCGGGTTCATGATGCCGCGGTACAGCTTGCGCTCCATGGTCACGAAGCGGTCCTGGCTGATGCTGTCTTGGCTTTGGGCGTGGTAGACGAACAGCCTGGGCAGGTAGAAAAGGCCGGCGAACCAGCAAACCACGCTGACGATATGCAGCGCTTTGATCCATAGGTAGAGCATGGAGGGAGTTCCTTCAGGTATTCACGGTCGTCAGATAGTAGTGGTCAAGCGCCCGAAGGGTCACCCGAAGAGTTGTTACAGGCGCCTTGCGCCCCTATTATCGTGCGCTTTCCAGACGGCTCGTTGATAAGGGGCAAGCGTTATGATCAAGGTCGGTATCGTCGGCGGCACGGGTTACACCGGCGTCGAACTGTTGCGTCTGCTGGCACAGCATCCACAGGCCGAAGTGGCGGTCATCACTTCGCGCTCCGAGGCGGGTGTGGCGGTGGCGGACATGTACCCGAACCTGCGCGGCCACTATGACGGGCTGGCGTTCAGCGTGCCGGACAGCAAGACCCTGGCTGCCTGTGACGTGGTGTTCTTCGCCACCCCGCACGGTGTCGCCCATGCACTGGCCGGTGAACTGCTGGCAGCCGGCACCAAGGTGATCGACCTGTCGGCCGACTTCCGCCTGCAGGATGCCACCGAATGGGGCAAGTGGTACGGCCAGCCGCACGGTGCTCCAGAGCTGCTCAAGGACGCGGTGTACGGCCTGCCTGAGGTCAACCGCGAGAAAATCCGCCAGGCGCGCCTGATTGCAGTGCCGGGTTGCTACCCGACCGCCACCCAGCTGGGCTTCCTGCCGCTGCTGGAAGCGGGCCTGGCCGACCCGTCGCGGCTGATCGCCGACTGCAAGTCGGGTGTCAGCGGTGCTGGCCGTGGTGCGGCAGTGGGTTCGCTGTTCTGCGAAGCCGGCGAAAGCATGAAGGCCTACGCGGTCAAGGGCCATCGCCACCTGCCGGAAATCAGCCAGGGCCTGCGCCTGGCCGCTGGCAAGGACATCGGCCTGACCTTCGTGCCGCACCTGACGCCGATGATCCGTGGTATCCACGCCACCCTGTACGCAAATGTCGTCGATACCTCGGTCGACCTGCAGGCGCTGTTCGAGAAGCGCTACGCCGATGAGCCGTTCGTCGACGTGATGCCAGCGGGCAGCCACCCGGAAACCCGTAGCGTGCGCGGCGCCAACGTCTGCCGCATTGCGGTTCACCGCCCGCAGGGTGGTGACCTGGTGGTGGTGCTGTCGGTGATCGACAACCTGGTCAAGGGCGCGTCGGGCCAGGCGGTACAGAACCTGAACATCCTGTTCGGCCTGGATGAGCGCATGGGCTTGTCCCACGCTGGCTTGCTGCCGTAAGCATCCTTGCTTTGAAAAGGCCCGCGTCGTGCGGGCCTTTTTGTATGTCGCGACTAAAGCCGCACAATTCTTGACCGATTTTCTCGGGAAAGCGGATAATGCGCGTCATCGAGTTTTAAGACGGCTACCGCGCCGGGAGAATCAACATGAGCGTCGAAACCTTCACCCCTACCGGTCTGGAATTCACCCATGGGGCAGCCCAGAAAGTGAAGAACCTGGTCAATGAGGAAGGCAATGACCGTCTGAAGTTGCGGGTGTTCGTGACCGGTGGCGGTTGCTCGGGCTTCCAGTACGGCTTCACTTTCGATGAGGATGTGGCCGAAGACGACACCATCGTCGAGCGTGAAGGCGTGTCGCTGGTGGTCGACCCAATGAGTTTCCAGTACCTGGCCGGCGCCGAAGTGGATTACCAGGAAGGCCTGGAAGGCTCGCGTTTCGTGATCAAGAATCCGAATGCCGCCACCACTTGCGGTTGCGGGTCTTCGTTCTCGATCTGAGGCCTGGCCCTATGAAAACGCCGCGCAATTGCGCGGCGTTTTGCTTTCTGGCGTAGCGGTTAGGCCGGGTAGATTGCGCCCAGTACGCGCAGGCCCTTGGCGGCAGTGACGCTGGGGCGGTTGGCGGGGATGCCTTCCAGGCAGCAATGGGCCAGCCAGGCAAAAGCCATGGCTTCTACCCAGTCAGGGTCAACGCCGTGAGTGCCAGTGCTGGTGACGCGGGCTTCAGGTAACAACTGGCCGAGGCGGGCCATCAGTGCACCGTTGCGTGCGCCGCCACCACATACCAGCAGTGCTTCGGTGCCTTGTTGGGCATTGACCAGTGAGTCGATGATGCTGCGTGCGGTCAGCTCAAGCAGTGTCGCCTGTACATCCTCATCGCGGTAGGCAGGCAGGCGGGCCACGTGGCCATCCAGCCAAGCCAGGTTGAACACCTCGCGGCCCGTGCTCTTCGGGCCGCTACCGGCGAAGAACGGGTCGGCCAGCAATGCGTTGAGCAAGCCGGCCTGCACCACTCCAGACGCTGCCCAGGCACCATCGGCATCATAGGCCTGGCCGTGCTTGCGCTCGATCCAGGCATCCAGCAACACGTTACCGGGGCCGCAGTCGAAACCGTGGACTGGCTTGTCTTGCTCGATCAGGCTGAGGTTGCTGAAACCGCCCACGTTCAAGACTGCCAGATGCTTGCCGAGATGGCCGAAAAGGGTTTCGTGGAAGGCCGGCACCAGCGGCGCACCTTGACCACCGGCAGCCACATCGCGCCGGCGAAAGTCGGCGACCACGCTGATGCCGGTAAGCTCGGCGAGCAGTGCCGGGTTACCGATCTGAACGGTAAAGCCGCGCGCAGGCTCGTGGCGAATGGTCTGGCCGTGGCTGCCGATGGCGCGGATGGCATCGGCCTGCAGGCCCTGGCGAGCCAGCAGTTGGCGGATGCCTTCGCCTGCCAGGGTGGCCCAGCGATTTTCCGCCAGTGCCGCACGAGCGATCTCGTCAGGGCCGCTGCTACATAGCGCAAGCAGTTCCTGGCGCAGGTCGCCGGGCATGGGCAGGTAATGGGTGGCGAGCAGTTCAGGCTGCTCGCCTTGTTCGATCAGGGCGATGTCCAGGCCATCGAGGCTGGTGCCGGACATTACCCCCAAGTAGAGCGCCATGGCTTAGCGCTTGTTCGCTGCGAGCAGGGTGGCCTTTTCCTGATCCATGCGGGCGATCAGCGGCTGACTCTGCTGCAGGAAGCGCTGGCGCTCGTTCTTGGCGATCGGGTCGGCCATCGGAACCTTCTGGCTCAGCGGGTCGACGTGCACGCCATTGACCTGGAACTCGTAGTGCAGGTGTGGCCCGGTGGACAGGCCAGTGGTGCCGATGTAACCAATGATCTGACCCTGCTTCACGGTGCTGCCGGTCTTGATGCCTTTGGCAAAGCCCTGCATGTGGCCGTATAGCGTCTTGTAACGGTTGCCGTGCTGGATGATCACGGTGTTGCCGTAACCGCCACGGCGCCCGGCCAGTTCGATGCGGCCGTCACCCGCTGCCTTGATTGGCGTACCGCGTGGGGCGGCGTAGTCGACGCCTTTGTGGGCACGGATCTTGTTCAGGATCGGGTGCTTGCGGCCGGCGGAAAAGCGCGAGCTGATGCGGGCAAAGTCCACCGGGGTACGGATGAATGCCTTGCGCAGACTGTTGCCGTCGGCGGTGTAGTAGGTAGTGTTGCCCTGCTTGTTGGTGTAGCGCACGGCAGTGTAGGTTTTGCCCCGGTTGGTGAAGCGGGCGGACAGGATATTACCGGTGCCGACGACCTTGCCGTCCATCACCTTCTGCTCGTAGACCACGTCGAATTCATCGCCTGGGCGAATATCCTGGGCGAAGTCGATGTCGTAACCCAGCACGCGGGCCATGTCCATGGTCATGCTGTGAGACAGGCCGGCGCGCTGGGCCGAAGCCGACAGCGAGCTTTTGATCACGCCATGGGCATAGGCGGTACGCACGACCGGCTTGCTGATTTCACGGTTGAAGGTATAGCCCTTGGCGGTTTTGGTCAGGCGAATGGTTTCGAGGTTGCTGACTTTGCTGTGCAGGCTGGCCAGCTGGCCGTCCTTGTCGAGTTCGAACTGCAGCACCTGGCCGTGCTTGAGCTGGCTGAACTGCTTGGCCTGCTTGTTGCTGGCCAGCAGGTCATGCACTGCATTGGCCGGCAGGCCAACCTTGGCAAAAAGGGTGGACAGCGTGTCGCCACGGGCCACGGTGACTTCGCGGTGGCCAGGTTCCTTGGCTGCTTCGGCGACCGGCTCGTCGGCAGGGGCTTGCTGTTCGGCCTTCTGTGTCTCGGGGGGAGTGTCTTCGATCTGGGCGAAGGGCGAGCCTTGCTCATCTTGTGCCTGCACCAGAGGCGCAGCGCGGGATTCGTCTTTCAATTGCTCGGCAGGGCTTTCCAGCTCGAGGTTGAGGGTGGTTTTCTTGGCTTCCACTTCGCTGGAGGGAAATACCAGCAAAGCCAGGCTGAGCAGGGCGGCGATGCCGCTGGCGGCCAACAGATGGCTCTTCGGATAAAGCGGGGGCGCTTTAGGCGGTTCGTTGGTCATGGGCAAGGTGACTTTGAAAAAGGTGAAATGGAAAAGATGAATGACATGATGAAGATGAAATAACTGTATAAAATATAACCAAATCCATTTTCACGCAAGGGCGCGTAGACGCCGCAACCCCGTGTTCGGGTCACATTCCTTTGCGAAACTTGTAATTGACGGCCGATCTTGTATGGTTGGCTCCCCCTGAATCTGAGTCTTGCGGGTTTGTCTATGAAGTCGGTTGAAGAGCAGCTTGCGCTTATCAAGCGCGGTGCGGAAGAAGTACTGGTCGAGTCGGAACTGGTGGAGAAGCTCAAGCGCGGCCAACCTCTGCGCATCAAGGCCGGCTTCGACCCGACCGCGCCCGACCTGCACCTTGGCCACACGGTGCTGATCAACAAGCTGCGCCAGTTCCAGGAGCTGGGCCATCAGGTCATCTTCCTGATCGGTGACTTCACCGGCATGATCGGTGACCCGAGCGGCAAGAGCGCCACACGCCCGCCGCTGACCCGTGAACAGGTGCTGGACAATGCTGAGACCTATAAGCAGCAGGTGTTCAAGATTCTCGACCCGGCCAAGACCGAGGTCGCGTTCAACTCTACCTGGATGGACAAGCTGACCCCGGCCGACTTCATTCGCCTGGCGTCGCAGTACACCGTGGCGCGCATGCTGGAGCGCGACGACTTCGACAAGCGCTATACCACCAACCAGCCAATTGCCATTCACGAGTTCCTTTATCCGCTGGTGCAAGGCTATGACTCGGTGGCGCTGAAGGCGGACGTCGAGCTGGGTGGTACCGACCAGAAGTTCAACTTGTTGATGGGGCGCGAGCTGCAGCGCGCCTATGGCCAGGAAGCGCAGAACATCGTGACCATGCCGCTGCTCGAAGGGCTCGATGGCGTGAAGAAGATGTCCAAGTCGCTGGGCAACTATGTCGGCATCCAGGAAGCGCCGGGGGTGATGTACAGCAAGCTGGTATCGATCCCGGATACCTTGATGTGGCGCTACTTCGAGCTGCTGAGCTTCCGTTCGATGGAAGAGATCGAGCAGTTCCGTGCCGATGTCGCCAACGGTGCCAACCCGCGTGACATCAAGATCAAGCTGGCTGAAGAGATTGTGGCGCGCTTCCATGGTGAAGAGGCTGCAGCCAATGCTCACCGTGCTGCGGGTAATCGCATGAAGGAAGGTGAGCTGCCTGAAGATCTGCCGGAGATCGAAGTGGCTGCGGCCGAAGACTTGCCAATTGCTGCCGTGCTGAACCGGGCTGGCCTGGTGAAGAACTCGGCACAGGCGCGGGACCTGCTGAGTGGTGGTGCGGTGAAGGTTGATGGCGCAGTGGTCGACAAGGACTTCATCTTTGTTCTCGGTGCCACTCACGTGTGCCAGGCGGGCAAGAAGTCGTTTGGCCGGGTTACTCTCAAGGCTGAGTGATCGTCTGATGGTGTAGCTATATAGAAGCGGGGAGGCCGGCAGGCCTCCCCGCTTTGTTTTTCCGCAATATTAAGGTTTCTTGAAATTAAGGGTTGACGCGGTTTCGAATCCCCTTATAATGCGCCCCACTTCCAGCGACATCGGAACGAAAAACTCCTTGATATTCAATGAGTTAAATAGTTAAGGTGGCGTTGAAAGGGCTACGATCGAATGATCGCAAGCGGTTGAAATGGTGGTTGACAGCGGTTTTAAACGCTGTATGATTCGCCTCCCGCTACGAGAGATCGCAGCGAGCCAAGTGTTTGAAGCTAAACGAGTTTCTCG
>NZ_QJKG01000007.1:0-326762 GCF_003202095.1 Pseudomonas sp. LAIL14HWK12:I1 | reverse complement strand
CTTCGTTGATCTTGATCTTCAGCGCGACGCGGTTGCGCGGTTGCGGCACCACTTCGGCGTCGACCTCGGCCGAGTATCGGCCCTGGGCCACGTACTGGCGCTGCAGTTCGTTACGCACGCCTTCGAGGGTGGCACGCTGGAAGATCTCGCCCTCGGCCAGGCCCGATTGCTTCAGGCCCTTCATCAGGTCTTCGGTGCTGATTGCCTTGTTGCCTTCGATCTCGATGCTCGATACCGACGGGCGCTCGACCACGTTGATGATCAGCACATTGCCATCGCGGTTCAGCTGAATGTCCTGGAAGAACCCAGTCTTGAACAGGGAACGGGTCGAGTCCACCAGGCGGCGGTCATCCGCCTGGTCGCCGACGTTCAGCGGCAGGGCACCGAACACACTGCCGGCGGAAACCCGCTGCAGGCCGTTGACGCGAATATCGGAGATGGTGAAGGACTCGGCGTGAACTTCAGCGATCATCAGTGCGGACATGACCGCAGTTAGCAGCAGACGTTTCATGAAGTCCTTTTATTCCAACTGGCAATAAACAACCCGCCGCGACAACACGGCAGGTTCGCAATTGAGCGAAGCTTTATAGTCGACCCAGATCGTTGATCAGGGCGAGCAACATCACCCCTATGACCAAACTGATACCGATCTGGACCCCCCAACCTTGCACCCGATCCGACAGCGGACGACCGCGCGCCCACTCGACCAGGTAAAACAGCAAATGCCCCCCATCCAGTACCGGGATGGGCAGCAGGTTAAGAACCCCCAGGCTTATGCTCAGGTAGGCCAGGAAATTCAGGAAATCCCCCACGCCGGACTGGGCCGAAGCGCCCGCCACTTTAGCAATGGTTATCGGTCCACTCAAGTTTTTTACCGAGAGCTCTCCGAACAGCATTTTCTTCAGCGACTCAAGGGTCAGGACGCTCATGCTCCAGGTGCGCGACAAGCCCTCACCCACCGCGTCCAGCGGGCCGTAGCTGACTTCGCGGAGCATGCTGGCAGGCCACTCGCCACCTTTTACCCCGGCACCCAGATAGCCACCAACTGCTTTGCCCTCGCCTTTGCGAGCCAGGGTCACCGGAACGTCCAGGGCCGCGCCATCACGCTCCACGCGCACCACGACCTTGGCATCCGGGCGCGCACGCACGCTGTCGACAACCTGTTGCCATTCGGTCACGGCCACGCCATCGACCGCCAGCAGTTTGTCACCGGTTTTCAGGCCAGCAGCGGCAGCTGGCCCCTTCGGATCGATCTCGGCCAGTACGGGCACGATCGCCGGGCGCCAAGGGTGCAGACCAAGCGACTGGATCGGGTCCGGCTCGTCGGCGCCCTTGAGCCAGCTGTCCAGTTTGACCTGCAATTGGCGCTCGGCAGTGGCGCCTTCGTCGAGCACGCCAACCTGCAAAGTGCCGCTCTCGCCCAGGCGGCGAACCAGCTGTAGATTGACCGCTGACCAACCGTTGGTCGGCTTGCCGTCAATGGAGACGATTTCCTGACCTGCGGTCAGGCCAGCCGACGCAGCCAGGCTGCCACTGTCGACCGCACCGATCACCGGACGGACCTGCTGGGTACCCAGCATTGCCAACACCCAGAAGAACAGGATGGCCAGCAGGAAGTTGGCAATCGGGCCTGCCGCGACAATCGCGATACGCTGGCGAACCGACTTGCGGTTGAACGACTGCCCGGCCAACGCAGGCGGCACATCACCCTCGCGCTCGTCGAGCATCTTGACGTAGCCACCCAGCGGAATCGCCGCGACCACGAACTCGGTACCGTGGCGGTCATGCCAGCGCAGCAGCGGCGTGCCGAAGCCCACCGAGAAGCGCAGCACCTTGACACCGCAGCGGCGCGCCACCCAGAAGTGGCCGAATTCGTGGAAGGTGACCAACACACCCAAGGCCACGAGGGTGCCGATAATCATGTAGAGCGCTGTCATGTCCATCTCCGAATGATGTTCAGCAGGCCGGCTTCAGCGACCGTGACGCCTCAGCCACTCACGGGAAAGCTCCCGGGCACGCTGGTCGGCGGCAAACACCGCATCCAGCGATGGCAGCGGCACGACGGGCTCTTGGTCGAGCACCTGTTCGATCATACCCGCGATCTCCGGGAAGCGGATACGCCGCCCAAGAAATGCCTCGACCGCCACCTCGTTTGCTGCGTTGAGCACAGCGGGTGCACTGTTGCCGGCCTCGGCAGCCTGCCGCGCCAGGCGCAGACAAGGGAAGCGCTGTTCGTCGGGCGCCTGAAAATCCAGACGGGCGATGGCGAACAGGTCCAGCGGTGCCACCCCAGAGTCAATCCGCTCTGGCCACGCCAGGGCATTGGCGATCGGCGTGCGCATGTCAGGGTTGCCCAGCTGTGCCAGCACCGAACCGTCCACATAGTCGACCAGGGAGTGGATCACGCTCTGCGGGTGCACCACCACCTCGACCTTCGCCGGCGCGGCATCGAACAGCCAGCAGGCTTCGATCAGCTCAAGCCCCTTGTTCATCATGCTGGCCGAGTCGACGGAAATCTTGCGCCCCATCGACCAGTTAGGGTGCGCGCAGGCTTGTTCAGGGGTCACGTCCAGCAGTGCCTCGACCGGCGTTTCACGGAACGGGCCGCCGGAAGCCGTGAGCAGGATCCGGCGTACGCCGACCGCGCTCAGGCCACGCGCATAATCGCCGGGCATGCACTGGAAAATCGCGTTGTGCTCGCTGTCGATTGGCAACAGCACGGCACCACTGCGCCGTACCGCCTCCATGAACAGCGCGCCAGACATCACCAGGGCTTCCTTGTTAGCCAGCAACACCTTCTTGCCCGCCTCGACTGCCGCCAAGGTAGGACGCAGGCCGGCCGCACCGACAATGGCTGCCATCACGGCGTCCACTTCCGCTGCCGAGGCCACCTGGCAAAGCCCGGCCTCACCCTCCAGCACTTCGGTAGCGCAACCGACCGCAGCCAGGCTTTCGCGCAGCCGCTGGGCCGCCTCGGCGCTTGGCACCACGGCAAACGCCGGACGATGGCGCACGCACAGGGCCAGCAATTCATCGATACGCGAATAGCCGCTGAGGGCAAACACCTGGTAGCGGTCGGGGTGCCGCGCAATCACATCCAGCGTGCTCAGGCCGATGGAGCCAGTGGCCCCGAGCACGGTAATACGCTGCGGGCGACTCACATCACACCCCATTCGGCAGCCCACAGCAGCACGGCGAAGATCGGGATCGCTGCGGTCAGGCTGTCGATGCGGTCCAGCACACCACCATGGCCAGGCAGCAGGTTGCTGCTGTCCTTGATGCCGGAACGGCGCTTGAACATGCTCTCGGTCAGGTCACCGACCACCGAGGACATCACCAGCAACGCGGCGCCCAGAAGGCCCAGCAAGAGCTGGCCAAAGCCCCAGTCGCGGCTGATGCCGACACCCAGGGTAATCAACAGGCTGACGGCAAGGCCGCCATACACACCTTCCCAGCTCTTGCCAGGGCTGACCTGCGGGGCGAGCTTGCGCTTGCCAAACGCCCGGCCAGAGAAGTACGCGCCGATGTCGGCAGCCCAGACCAGCACCATGACCGAAAGGATCAGCCAGTTGCCAAGCGGCCAGTGCTTGAGCAGTACCAACCCCTGCCAGGCTGGCAGCAACACCAGCAGGCCAATCAGCAACCGGCAGGCGGCACTGGCCCACAGCTCACTGCTGCGCGGATAGGTAAGCACCAGCCAGGTGGCCAGCCCCCACCATATCACCGCAGCGCCCAACACCCAGGGTGCCAGCTCCGGGAGGATGTACAGCAGCATCAGCGCCCCGGCGACCACCAAGGCATAGGCAATGCGCAGCGGCTGAGCCATGAGCCCGGCCAGGCGCGCCCACTCCCAGGCGCCAAGGGTCACCACGAAGCCGATGAACAGGGCAAAGTCCCCACCGTTGAGCAGGAAGAAACCGCCCAGCGCGATCGGCAGCAGGATCAGCGCGGTAATGATGCGTTGTTTAAGCATTAAGCACGAGCTCCAGCCTCGACCTGCTCGCTGGTCTTACCGAAGCGGCGCTGGCGCGAAGCGAAATCGGCCAGGGCATTGCGCATGGCCTCGTGTTTGAAGTCCGGCCAGTACAGGTCGGAGAAGTACAACTCGGCGTAGGCCAGTTGCCACAACAGGAAATTGCTGATGCGGTGCTCGCCACCGGTGCGGATGCACAGGTCCGGCAGCGGCAGCTCGCCGGTTGCCAGGCACGTCTGCAGCAGACCCGGGGTGATATCTTCCGGGCGCAGGTGACCGGCTTGCACTTCCCGCGCCAGCCGCTGGGCGGCCTGGGCGATATCCCACTGGCCACCGTAGTTGGCTGCGATCTGCAGGATGAAGCGATTGTTGCCGGCGGTCAGCGCCTCGGCTTCGCGCATGGCGGCCTGCAATTCAGGGTGGAAACGCGAACGGTCACCGATGATGCGCAGGCTGATGTTGTTCTCGTTGAGGCGCTTGGCCTCCCGGCGCAGGGCCGAGAAGAACAGCTCCATCAACGCACCAACCTCTTCGGCCGGGCGCTGCCAGTTTTCACTGGAGAAGGCGAACAGGGTCAGTACCTCGACCCCGGACTTGGCACAGACTTCGATGACCGCGCGAACGGCGTCGACACCCGCCTTGTGCCCGGCAACGCCGGGCAGCAGGCGCTTTTTCGCCCAGCGGTTGTTGCCATCCATGATGATCGCGACATGACGCGGCACCGAGGACGGTGCCGCCAACTTGGACTTTTCCATTAAAAAACCCCGGCCTTAGACGGCCATCAGGTCCTTTTCCTTGGCTTTGTACGCAGCATCGACTTCAGCAATGAACTTGTCGGTCAGCTTCTGGATCTCGTCCGCCGCGCGACGTTCTTCGTCTTCGCTGATTTCCTTGTCCTTGGTCAGCTTCTTCAGGTCGCCCAGGGCATCGCGGCGCACATTGCGCACAGCGACCTTGGCATCCTCGGCCACACCGCTGGCCTGCTTGGTGTAACCCTTGCGGGTTTCCTCGGTCAGCGCCGGCATCGGCACGCGAATGGTGGTACCGGCGCTGGACGGGTTCAGGCCCAGGTCGGAGGTGAGGATGGCCTTTTCGATGGCAGCACTGAGGTTCTTGTCGTGCGCGACAATCTTCAGGGTGCGGGCGTCTTCGACGGTGATCGCGGCCACCTGGTTCAGCGGCATCTCGCTACCCCAGGCAGTGACCTTGACGCTGTCCAGGATGCTTGGGTGCGCGCGACCGGTGCGGATTGCCGCGAGGTTGCGAGCCAGGGCTTCGATGGACTTGCCCATGCGCTCCTGCGCGTCTTTCTTGATGTCGTTGATCATGCTTGGCCTTCCTCGATCAGAGTACCTTCAGCGCCACCCACCACGATGTTCAGCAGGGCGCCAGGCTTGTTCATGTTGAATACCCGCAATGGCATCTTGTGGTCACGGCACAGGCAGATTGCGGTCAGGTCCATCACACCCAGCTTGCGATCCAGGACCTCATCGTAGGTCAGGTGATCGAACTTTTCGGCGTGTGGGTCCTTGAATGGATCGGCAGTGTACACACCATCGACCTTGGTCGCCTTCAGCACCACGTCGGCATCGATTTCGATGGCGCGCAGGCAGGCCGCGGAGTCGGTGGTGAAGAACGGGTTGCCGGTACCGGCGGAGAAAATTACCACATCCCCGGAGTTGAGGTGGCGAATAGCTTTGCGACGATCGTAATGATCGGTGACACCGACCATGGAAATGGCCGACATGACCAGAGCCGGGATGTTCGAGCGCTCCAGCGCATCGCGCATGGCCAGGCCGTTCATCACGGTGGCCAGCATGCCCATGTGGTCACCGGTGACGCGGTCCATGCCGGCTGCGCTGAGCGCGGCGCCGCGGAACAGGTTGCCACCACCGATCACCAGACCGACCTGGACACCGATCCCTACCAGCTGGCCAACTTCAAGGGCCATGCGATCCAGCACTTTCGGGTCGATCCCGAAGTCTTCCGAGCCCATCAGGGCCTCGCCGCTAAGTTTGAGCAAAATGCGTTTATAGCGAGGTTGGCGACCACTCACCTGCTGAGCCATTGCGAGTCTCTCCTGCGGCGTACTTTTAGAAAATTCGTGCGGGCTGTTTGCAGCCTGCTAACTGTAGCGTGGCACCGTTTTGGTGCCAGCGGCGGCGAGTTTTATAAACCCTTCGCCGTTTTGACAAAGAGGCTGCGCGCGTGAGCGGGCAGCCTCTTTTGGGCGACAGACGGGGCTGTCTTACTGCTTGGCAGCAGCTACCTGAGCGGCAACTTCAGCAGCGAAGTCGTCGACTGGCTTCTCGATGCCTTCGCCTACTTTGAAGTAGGTGAAGGAAACGATTTCAGCGCCGGCTTTCTTGGCCAGTTCGCCAACTTTGACTTCCGGGTTCATAACGAAAGCTTGCTCTTTCAGCGAGGCTTCGGCTTTGAACTTGGTGATACGGCCGTTGATCATGTTCTCAACGATGTTTTCCGGCTTGCCGGCGATCTTGTCGGCGTTCAGTTGCAGGAAGACACCCTTCTCGCGCTCGATGGCCTCGGCGGAGATTTCCGACGAATCCAGGAACTCTGGGTTCGAAGCTGCAACGTGCATGGCGATGTTCTTGGCCAGCTCGACGTCACCGCCTTTCAGGACAACGGCAGCGCCGATCTTGTTGCCGTGCAGGTAGGCACCGACAACGTCACCCTCAACGCGCACCAGGCGACGGATGTTGACGTTCTCGCCGCACTTGGCAACCAGGGCTTCACGAGCCGCTTCACGCGAAGCGATCAGCGGAGCAGCGTCGGTAAGCTTCTCGGCGAAGGCTTGCTCGAGGCTTTCGGCTACGAAGTTCTTGAAGTCGTCTTGCAGGGCCAGGAAGTCGGTCTGCGAGTTCACTTCCAGCAGGACGGCGGATTTACCGTCGGTCTTGACGGCGATAGCGCCTTCAGCAGCGACGTTGCCAGCCTTTTTGGCGGCCTTGATGGCGCCCGAGGCACGCATGTCGTCAATGGCTTTCTCGATGTCGCCGCCGGCCTTTTCCAGGGCCTTTTTGCAATCCATCATGCCTTCGCCGGTACGCTCGCGCAGTTCTTTTACCAGCGCTGCAGTAATTGCTGCCATTTCAAAATCCTCTTGGAAAGTTTTTCAACCATTCCACCCGTTCGTCACGGGCGTTCAATTCTGCTAATCCGCTGTTTTCATTTCAGCGAGCCCATGATGCGGGGCCGATGCTGACAGCAGGATTTCAAGGTGGCAAAAAGGGGGCAGAGCCCCCTTTTTGCGTGCCAAGTAGACGCTAGCGCCTATTACTCAGCAGCAGGTGCAGCCGCTTCTTCAGCGTAAACTTCGGTGCCGCCGGCAACGTTGTTGCGGCCGCGGATGACTGCGTCAGCCATCGAAGTCATGTACAGCTCGATAGCGCGGATGGCGTCATCGTTACCCGGGATGATGTAGTCAACACCTTCAGGGCTGCTGTTGGTATCGACAACGCCGATAACCGGGATGCCCAGCTTGTTGGCTTCGGTGATCGCGATGCGCTCGTGATCAACGTCGATAACGAACAGAGCGTCTGGCAGACCGCCCATATCCTTGATGCCGCCCAGGCTGCGATCCAGTTTTTCCAGGTCGCGGGAGCGCATCAGGGCTTCTTTCTTGGTCAGCTTGGCGAAAGTGCCGTCTTCGGCCTGGGTTTCCAGGTCGCGCAGACGCTTGATCGAAGCGCGGATGGTCTTGTAGTTGGTCAGCATGCCGCCCAACCAACGGTGGTCAACGTACGGCGAACCGCAACGAGCAGCTTGCTCGGCGACGATCTTGCCGGCGGAACGCTTGGTGCCGACGAACAGGATCTTGTTCTTGCCCTGGGCCAGGCGCTCAACGAACGACAGAGCGTCGTTGAACATTGGCAGGGTTTTTTCCAGGTTGACGATGTGGATCTTGTTGCGCGCGCCGAAAATGTACTTGCCCATTTTCGGGTTCCAGTAACGGGTCTGGTGGCCGAAGTGCACACCGGCCTTCAGCATATCGCGCATGTTGACTTGGGACATGATAGTTCCTTGATAAGTCGGGTTGGGCCTCCACGTATCCCAATGACCAACCCGCGAATTTCGCAACTCGGGGCACCCAGGTCATCGTGTCGACACGTGTGTGGGTTTAAGTGCTGACGGGGTCGTCCCCGAAAGCGGCGCATTTTATACCACACACCGCGGCCGAACGGAACCCGGATACTGTTGCGTCCGTCAGCGGCTTTTGCAGCACCTGCGCTTTCGCGCCAGAATGCCAGCTATAGACAGCAGCCTGGCCGCCTTTATCCCGACCGATCGGCGCCTTGCTCTGCTAGAATCCGGCCTTTCCCGTTTGTTCGCGCCGTATACGGCGCCGTAGAGAGCCTGTAATGACCGTCACCATCAAGACCGCAGAAGACATCGAAAAGATGCGCATCGCTGGCCGCCTGGCCGCCGAGGTGCTGGAAATGATCGAAGAACACGTCAAGCCTGGTGTCACCACCGAAGCGCTCGACCGCCTGTGCCACGACTATATCGTCAACGTCCAGCAGGCCATCCCGGCACCGCTCAACTACAAGGGCTACCCGAAGTCGATCTGCACCTCGATCAACCATGTGGTCTGCCACGGCATCCCCAACGACAAGCCGCTCAAGGACGGTGACACGCTCAACATCGACGTCACCGTGATCAAGGACGGCTACCACGGCGACACCAGCCGCATGTTCCACGTCGGTACCGTGCCGGTATGGGCCGAACGCCTGTCCAAGGTGACCCAGGAGTGCATGTACAAGGCCATCGAGCTGGTCAAGCCAGGCTGCCGCCTGGGCGACATCGGTGAAGTGATCCAGAAGCACGCGGAAAAGAACGGCTTCTCGGTGGTGCGCGAGTTTTGCGGCCACGGCATCGGCAAGGTGTTCCACGAAGAGCCGCAGATCCTGCACTACGGCCGTGCCGGCACCGGCATGGAACTGAAAGAAGGCATGACCTTCACCATCGAGCCGATGATCAACCAGGGCAAGGCCGACACCAAGGTACTGGGCGATGGCTGGACCGCCATCACCAAGGACCGCAAGCTCTCGGCCCAATGGGAACACACACTGGTGGTGACCGCGACGGGCTACGAGATCTTCACCCTGCGCAAGGACGACACCATCCCGCGCACCTCGGCCTGACCGTACTCCGACAGGCCACCCCACGACAGGAACGTGACGCGATGCCCCAGGTGGATCCCGAGCTGTTCGACCGCGGTCAGTTCCAGGCGGAACTGGCCCTCAAGGCGAGCCCTATCGCCGCCTTCAAGAAAGCCATCCGCCTGGCCGGCGAGGTGCTCGACAAGCGTTTTCGCGCGGGCGGCGAAATCCGCCCACTGATCGAAGCCCGCGCCTGGCTCGTGGACAATATCCTGCAACAGGCGTGGAACCAGTTCGACTGGGGCGACCACAGCGGCATCGCCCTGGTTGCGGTGGGCGGCTACGGGCGCGGTGAACTGCACCCGCATTCGGACATCGACCTGCTGATCTTGCTGGGCGCCGCCGAGCACGAGCAGTACCGCGATGCCATCGAACGTTTTCTCACCTTGCTGTGGGACATCGGCCTGGAAGTGGGCCAGAGCGTGCGCACCGTCGACGAGTGTGCCGAGCAGGCCCGCGCCGACCTGACGGTCATCACCAACCTGATGGAAAGCCGCACCATTGCCGGCCCCGAGGCCCTGCGCCAACGCATGCTGGAGGTAACCAGCACCGCACACATGTGGCCGAGCAAGGAATTTTTCCTGGCCAAGCGCGCCGAACTCAAGGCCCGCCACCACAAGTACAACGACACCGAGTACAACCTCGAACCCAACGTCAAGGGCTCACCAGGCGGCCTGCGCGATATCCAGACGGTACTGTGGGTGGCGCGCCGCCAGTACGGCACCCTGAACCTGCATGCACTGGCTGGCGAAGGCTTTTTGCTGGAAAGCGAGAACGAGCTGCTGGCCTCCTCCCAGGACTTTCTGTGGAAGGTGCGCTACGCCCTGCACATGCTGGCCGGGCGCGCCGAGGACCGGCTGCTGTTCGATCATCAGCGCAGCCTGGCCGCACTGCTGGGATACAGCGACGAAAACCCCAAGCGGGCAATCGAGCAGTTCATGCAGCAGTACTACCGGGTGGTGATGAGCATCAGCCAGCTGTGCGACCTGATCATCCAGCATTTCGAGGAAGTGATCCTCGCCGACGAGGACAGCGGCACCACCCAGCCGCTGAATGCGCGTTTCCGCCTGCATGATGGCTATATCGAGGCCACCAACGCGAACGTGTTCAAGCGCACGCCGTTCGCCATGCTGGAAATCTTCGTGCTGATGGCCCAGCACCCGGAAATCAAAGGCGTGCGTGCCGATACCGTGCGCCTGCTGCGCGAGCACCGGCACCTGATCGATGACACGTTCCGCACCGACATCCGCAACACCAGCCTGTTCATCGAGCTGTTCAAGTGCGAAATCGGCATCCACCGCAACCTGCGGCGGATGAACCGCTACGGCATCCTTGGCCGCTACCTGCCGGAGTTCGGGCTGATTGTCGGGCAGATGCAGCATGACCTGTTCCATATCTATACGGTCGATGCGCACACCCTCAACCTCATCAAGCACCTGCGCAAGCTGCAATACACGCCGGTGTCCGAGAAATTCCCGCTGGCCAGCAAGCTCATGGGCCGCCTGCCCAAACCCGAGCTGATCTACCTGGCTGGCCTGTACCACGACATCGGCAAAGGCCGCCAGGGCGACCACTCCGACCTCGGCGCAGTGGATGCGAAGAAGTTCTGCGAGCGCCACCAGTTGCCGGCCTGGGACAGCCGCCTGATCGTCTGGCTGGTGCAGAACCACCTGGTGATGTCGACCACCGCCCAGCGCAAGGACCTGTCCGACCCGCAGGTGATCAACGACTTTGCCCTGCACGTGGGTGACGAGACACGCCTTGACTACCTCTACGTGCTGACCGTGGCCGACATCAACGCCACCAACCCCAGCCTGTGGAACTCCTGGCGAGCCAGCCTGCTGCGTCAGCTGTATACCGAGACCAAGCGTGCCCTGCGCCGGGGCCTGGAAAACCCGCTGGACCGCGAAGAGCAAATTCGCCAGACACAATCCGCAGCGCTGGATATCCTGGTGCGCGAAGGCACCGACCCGGACGACGTCGAGCAGCTGTGGTCGCAACTGGGCGATGACTACTTCCTCAAGCACAACGCCGCCGACGTGGCCTGGCACAGTGACGCGATTCTGCAGCAACCCGCCGATGGCGGGCCGCTGGTGCTGATCAAGGAAACCACCCAGCGCGAGTTCGAAGGCGGCACGCAGATCTTCATCTATGCCCCCGACCAGCATGATTTCTTCGCCGTGACGGTGGCCGCCATGTCGCAGCTGAACCTGAACATTCATGACGCGCGGATCATCACGTCGAGCAGCCAGTTCACCCTCGACACCTACATCGTGCTGGATAACGACGGCGGCTCGATCGGCGACAACCCGCAGCGGGTCAAACAGATTCGCGACGGCCTGACCGAAGCGCTGCGCAACCCCGAGGACTACCCGACCATCATCCAGCGCCGGGTACCGCGCCAGCTCAAGCACTTCGACTTCCCGCCACAGGTAACCATCCTCAACGATGCCCAGCGCCCGGTGACCATCCTCGAAATCACTGCGCCCGATCGCCCAGGGCTACTGGCCCGGCTTGGGCGGATTTTCCTGGAGTTCGACCTGTCGCTGCAAAACGCCAAGATCGCCACCCTCGGCGAACGGGTGGAAGACGTGTTCTTCATCACCGATGCCGACAACCAGCCGCTGTCCGACCCGCAGCTGTGCAGCCGCCTGCAGGAAGCCATCGTGCAGCAACTGCAGGCCGGCCAAGGTAGCGACGCCAGCCCGACCCGCGTGACCTTTTAACGATTAGACGATTGACGAGACCTTGCGCCGATGAACCATGCCTTGACCCAGCTTCAGCCCTACCCCTTCGAAAAGCTCCGCGCCCTGCTGGGTAGCGTGAAGCCTGCGGCGGACAAACGCGCCATCGCCCTGTCGATCGGTGAGCCGAAGCACGAATCGCCGGCGTTCGTCGCCCAGGCCATGGCCGACAACCTCGACAAGCTGGCGGTATATCCCAGCACCATCGGCCTGCCGGCACTGCGCCAGGCGATTGGTCAATGGTGCGAACGGCGCTTTGGCGTGCCCGCCGGCTGGCTGGACGCCGACCGCCACATCCTGCCGGTCAACGGTACCCGCGAAGCGCTGTTCGCCTTCACCCAGGCCGTGGTCAACCGCGCCGATGATGGCCTGGTGGTCAGCCCCAACCCGTTCTACCAGATCTACGAAGGCGCAGCGCTGTTGGCCGGGGCCACCCCGCACTACCTGCCGTGCCTGGAAAGCAATGGTTTCAACCCCGACTTTGACGCGGTGCCGGCCGAAGTGTGGAAACGTTGCCAGATCCTGTTCCTGTGCTCGCCAGGCAACCCCACTGGCGCGCTGGTGCCGATGGATACCCTGAAGAAGCTGATCGCCCTGGCTGACGAGCACGACTTCGTGATCGCTGCCGACGAATGCTACAGCGAGCTGTACTTCGACGAAGACGCGCCGCCTCCAGGCCTGCTGACCGCCTGTGCCGAACTGGGCCGCAGCGACTTCAAACGTTGCGTGGTGTTCCACAGCCTGTCCAAGCGTTCCAACCTTCCGGGCCTGCGTTCGGGCTTCGTCGCGGGCGATGCCGAGATCATCAAGCCGTTCCTGCTGTACCGCACCTACCACGGCTGCGCCATGCCGGTGCAAACCCAGCTGGCCAGCATTGCCGCCTGGCAGGACGAGGCGCATGTGCGCGAGAACCGCGACCAGTACCGCGCCAAGTACGATGCCGTGCTGGACATCCTGCAACCGGTGCTGGACGTGCAGCGCCCGGACGGCAGCTTCTACCTGTGGGCCAAGGTGCCGGGTGGCGATGCCGAGTTCACCCGCGACCTGTTCGAAGCCCAGCATGTGACCGTGGTGCCGGGGTCGTACCTGTCGCGTGAGGTGGACGGCGTGAACCCGGGTGCCGGGCGTGTGCGCATGGCGCTGGTTGCACCGCTGGCCGAGTGCATCGAGGCGGCAGAGCGGATTCGGGACTTTCTTCGCGCCTGACATTGCAGCAAATAATTAAGGCACGCGCGAGTCGCTGCCAGTTGAGACTGAAGCACCTCAACCAGGAGACTCGCGCATGCACTCACTTCCTTTCTGCCGCTGCCGGAGCGACAAAGACCCGCAGTTGTCATACGAAAACGCCATTGCGGTCAACCCGCTCAATGCGCCCAACAGTGCCTCGTCAGGCTCACGCAAGAAACGCTCGGTAGCTCAACATGGCAAGCTGTGGCCAACCGGCAGCACGCTGAAGGTATCGTTCCTGGGCAGCCCGAGCGCCGACTTGAAAGAAGCCATCACCGACGTCGCCGCCAAATGGCTTGCCTACGGCAACATCCGCTTCCGCTTCATGAAAAACAACACGACGGATGCCGATATCACCATCTTGACCAGCAACGAAAGAGGGCCGATCAATGAATGTGCAATCGGCACTGACTGCCTGCTGGACCGCCCATGGGAGTCGATGGTGCTCACGGTAAGGCCGGAGCAAGGCGATTACTTTACCCATACAGTCCTGCACGAATTCGGCCACGCACTAGGCGCACAACATGAGCACCAGCATCCTGATGCAGAGATCCCCTGGAACAAGGCGCTCATACACTCGCTACACATAGGTATCCCTGGTTGGAGTGCACAAGATGTCGAACAACAGTACTTCACCCCACTCCCAGCTTCAGGGTTGCTGACCACCCCCTATGACCCTCTATCGGTCATGCACTATCAGGTCCAACCGGAGTTAACCGACGGTAGTTTCGAGATAAAACTCAACACTGAACTGAGTGAAAAAGACAAAACGTTCATGAGCCGCGCCTACCCCTACTATTAATTCAAACATCAGGGCCGCCGCGCCAAGGTTCAGGCGGCAAAGCGGCCCCCACACTTACCTGACCTGCCCCAGGTTCGCCTCACTCATGTCCAACTCCCCCAGCACCTGCCGCACCACTTCATCACCCACCAGGTGCTGGCGGTGCAGGTTGTAAAGTTCCAGCCGCTGCGCCCGCAGGGCACGCAGGCGCAAGCGGCGCTCCAGCAAGTCCATCTGCTCGGCCAGGGCCTTGGCTTCGGCACTGTCGTTGTAGCTGTCCAGTTCATCCCGGTATTCAGCCATCAGGCGTGCCTTGAGTTCGGTCGCCAGGGTTGCTTGCGCGGCGTCCTGCGGCGCGTTGCTGTCAATCACTTCCTCTGCCTCCAGCGCATGGATCGCAGCCTCGGCCGTGCGCCGCCAGGCATCCTGCACTTCCTGGTGCAGCCGCTCGTCCGGGCTCTTGGTCACCCCCCGCAGCAACAGCGGCAGCGCAATACAGGCACTGATCAACGACAACAGGATCACCCCGGCGGCGATGAAGATCAGCAGGTCACGCTCCGGGAACGCCTTGCCTGCCCCCATCAGCAGCGGCACCGACATCACACCGGCCAGGGTGACCGCACCGCGTACACCGCCCAGGGTCAGCAGCCAGCAGGAGCGCGCCGTGGGCATCAGCACCAGCGCCGGCTTGCCGCGCCAGCGACGCACCACACCGATCGAGCGCCAGATGCTCTGCACCCAGATGAACCGCAGTAAAATCAGCGCTGCAAAGATCGCCACCACGTCCAGGCAGCGCCAGGCCAGGGTTGGCCACAACGTGGTTTCATGGCTTACCACGGCCTTGATGATGTCTGGCAGTTGCAGGCCCAGCAGCAGGAAGATCAGGCCATTGAAGGCGAACTCCAGCAGCGACCAGACACTGCGGTTGAGCAGGCGGGTGCTGGTTTGCCGTGGCAGCAGGTCGAGCCAGCTCTGCATCATGCCCGCCGCGACTGCCGAGAGGATGCCCGACACGCCCAGGCGCTCGGCCAGCACGTAGGCGGCGAACGGCAGCAGCAACATGAACACCACATGGGTGGCCGGGTCGTCCCAGCCACGGGCGATCATCCAGGCGCGCAGGCGGCCCACCAGCCAGCTCAGGCCCACACCCACCGCGAGGCCGCCAAGCGCCACCAGGACGAAACTGAAGCTTGCATCCGTCAGCGAGAACACCCCGGTGATCGCCGCCGCCAGGGCGAACTTGAAGGTCACCAGGCCTGATGCGTCGTTCATCAGGGCCTCTCCCTGCAGCATGTGCATCAGGGGCGTGGGCAAGCGGTCCTGGGCGATGGCCGAAACCGCCACGGCGTCAGTCGGCGACAGCACCGCCGCCAGGGCAAAGGCCACTGGCAGCGGGATGCTCGGCAGCAACCAGTGAATGAAGTAGCCAGCTCCGACCACGGTGAACAGCACCAGACCAACGGCCAGCGCCACCACTGGCCCGCGGATGCGCCACAGCTCACGCTTGGGGATGCGCCAGCCGTCGGCAAACAGCAGCGGCGGCAAGAACAGGAACAGGAACAATTCGGGGTCCAGGGCTACATGCAGGCCCAGTGTCGGCAAGGCCAGCAAGGCACCGGCAGCGATCTGCACCAGCGGCAGGGGCAGCGGAATCATGCGGCCGACCAGCTTCGACAGGCTGACCAGCGTCAGCAGGATGAGGACGGTGTAGGCGGACTGCATCCGGGAAAGCTTCCTTTATGAACCAGAAACGATAGCAGGGCGAAACATCGCCATTGAAACAATATGTTAGCGGCGAGCAGCGGTTTGGGGCCGCTGCACGATAGTCGCAGGTGGCCAGGGAATATGTAACATGATGATACCTCGCTCGATCTCCGACACGCTGCACGGTTCAAGACAAGTACACCCGTGGCGCTCACAGGATCGTTCCCGCATAATCCCGCGACTGACATTTGGAAAACGGAGAGATTGGGGCAACCTGTGACCCCAATGCACACAATGACCTACACGCTCTACGGCATCAAAGCTTGTGACACCATGAAAAAGGCGCGTACCTGGCTCGAAGACAAGGCCATCGCCTACGAATTCCACGACTACAAGACCCAAGGCATCGACCGTGACAGCCTGAACCGCTGGTGCGACGAACACGGCTGGGAAGTCATCCTCAACCGTGCCGGCACCACTTTCCGCAAGCTGGACGACGCCAGCAAGGCCGACCTCGACCAGGCCAAGGCCGTCGAGCTGATGCTGGCCCAGCCGTCGATGATCAAACGCCCGGTGCTGGACCTTGGCGCGCGTACCCTGGTCGGCTTCAAGCCCGACCTGTACGCCGCTGCCCTGGCCTGAGCCCCCTCCCCTATTTCGCACGAGGTAATCACATGTCCAATACCCTGTTCAGCCTGGCCTTCGGTGTCGGCTCCCAGAACCGCCAGGGCGCCTGGCTTGAAGTGTTCTACGCACAACCCCTGCTCAACCCGAGCGCCGAACTGGTCGCTGCTGTAGCCCCAGTGCTGGGCTATGAAAGTGGCAACCAGGCCATCGCCTTCAGCAACGCCCAGGCCGCGCAACTGGCCGAAGCCCTGAAAGGCGTTGACGCGGCCCAGGCCGCCCTGCTGACCCGCCTGGCCGAGAGCCACAAGCCGCTGGTCGCCACCCTGCTGGCCGAAGACGCTGCCCTGACCTCCACCCCAGAGGCCTACCTGAAGCTGCACCTGCTGTCGCACCGCCTGGTCAAGCCGCACGGTGTTAGCCTGGCCGGTATCTTCCCGCTGCTGCCGAACGTGGCCTGGACCAACCAGGGCGCGGTCGATCTGGCCGAACTGGCCGAGCTGCAACTGGAAGCGCGCCTGAAGGGCGAGCTGCTGGAAGTGTTCTCGGTGGACAAGTTCCCGAAAATGACCGACTACGTGGTCCCTGCCGGCGTGCGTATCGCCGACACCGCCCGTGTGCGCCTGGGTGCCTACATCGGCGAAGGCACCACCATCATGCACGAAGGCTTCGTCAACTTTAACGCTGGCACCGAAGGCCCAGGCATGATCGAAGGCCGCGTGTCCGCTGGCGTATTCGTTGGCAAGGGCTCGGACCTGGGCGGCGGCTGCTCGACCATGGGTACCCTGTCCGGTGGCGGCAACATCGTCATCAAGGTGGGTGAAGGCTGCCTGATCGGCGCCAACGCCGGTATCGGCATTCCGCTGGGCGACCGCAACACCGTCGAAGCCGGCCTGTACATCACTGCGGGCACCAAGGTGAACCTGCTGGACGAGAACAACGAGCTGGTCAAAGTGGTCAAGGCCCGCGACCTGGCTGGCCAGACCGACCTGCTGTTCCGCCGCAACTCGCTGAACGGCGCCGTGGAGTGCAAGACCCACAAGTCGGCCATCGAGCTGAACGAAGCGCTGCACGCCCACAACTGAGAACCTTCCCCGGTTTGAGGTGTTAAGATCGGGTCTGGCGCCACCGCGCCAGACCCGATTTTCATTCCAGGCCCCGTGAACATGTTCCAGCCCTCCCCCTGGCGTGCCGACTTCCCCGCCATCGCCGCCCTGCAACGGCAGCACCAGACCTACCTGGACAGTGCCGCCACCACCCAGAAGCCGCAAGCCCTGCTTGACGCCCTGAGCCATTATTACGGCCATGGCGCGGCCAACGTGCACCGTGCCCAGCACTTGCCCGGCGCACTGGCAACCCAGGCGTTCGAGACCAGCCGCGACAAGGTTGCCGCCTGGCTGAATGCCGCAGACTCCCGGCAGATCGTGTTCACCCACGGCGCCACCTCGGCGCTGAACCTTCTGGCCTATGGCCTGGAACATCGCTTCGAAGCCGGTGACGAAATCGCCGTCAGCGCGCTGGAGCACCATGCCAACCTGCTGCCCTGGCAACAGCTGGCGCGCCGGCGCAACCTGCGCCTGGTGGTGCTGCCGCTGGATGCCCACGGCCGCATCGACCTGGACCAGGCGCTGCAACTGATCGGCCCCCGCACCCGGGTGCTGGCGGTCAGCCAGCTGTCCAACGTGCTGGGCACCTGGCAGCCGCTGCCGGCGCTACTGGCCCATGCCCGCGCCCAGGGCACACTGACCGTGGTCGACGGCGCCCAGGGCGTGGTGCATGGTCGCCATGATGTGCAGCACCTGGGTTGCGACTTCTATGTGTTCTCCAGCCACAAGCTGTATGGCCCGGACGGGGTTGGCGTGCTGTATGGCCGCCCTCAGGCGCTGGAACTGTTGCGCCACTGGCAGTTCGGGGGCGAGATGGTGCAACTGGCCGAGTACCAGAGCGCTAGCTTCCGTCCCGCACCGCTGGGGTTCGAGGCGGGAACGCCGCCAATCGCCGGGGTGATTGGTCTGGGCGCAACCCTGGACTACCTGGCCAGCCTCGACGCCCAGGCGCTCGAAGCCCATGAAACCAGCCTGCACCAGCACCTGCTCCGGGGGCTGGCCGACCGCGAAGGCGTGCGGGTGCTCGGTGCGCCACAGGCGGCCTTGGCCAGCTTTGTCATCGAGGGGGTGCACAATGCCGATATCGCCCACTTGCTTACCGAACAGGGTATTGCCGTGCGTGCCGGGCACCATTGCGCCATGCCGTTGCTGAAAGGCTTGGGCCTTGAAGGCGCAATTCGAGTGTCGTTGGGCTTGTACAACGACAGCGATGACCTTCAGCGCTTCTTCGCTGCGCTGGATCAGGGCCTGGAGCTGCTGCGATGAGCATGCCGGAGCAAGCACGTCAGGCGCTGGAGGCTTTTGCACAGGGCAAGGGTTGGGAACAGCGGGCGCGGCTGCTGATGCAGTGGGGAGAGCGGCTGGAACCGCTGGATGATACCGAGAAGACCGACGCCAACCGGGTGCATGGCTGCGAAAGCCTGGTTTGGCTGGTGGCCGAGCACGTTGATGGGCTTTGGCGGTTCAAGGCCACCAGCGATGCACGCTTGTTGCGTGGGCTACTGGCCTTGTTGCTGGTAAGGGTTCAAGGCTTGGCCAGTGAAGAATTGGTCGGGCTGGACCTGCGTGAGTGGTTCACACAGCTGGGGCTGGAGCGTCAGCTGTCGCCATCGCGCAGTAATGGGCTGCATGCGGTGTTGCAGCGGATGGCGGAGCTGGCGTCCAACCGCTAAATCGGCGCTGGCTTCTTCGCGGGTTTACCCACGAAGAAGCCCACGCAATTTAATCAGGTTTGACTCGTTCCGAGGGCCGCCGCGCACCTGCCACCAACTTTTCGATTGCCTTGCTCGCCGCCACCATGCCAAAGGTCGCGGTCACCATCATCACCGCGCCAAAGCCACCCGAGCAGTCCAGCCGCACCCCCTCGCCCACGAAACTCTTCTGCAGACAAACGCTACCATCGCCCTTGGGGTAGCGCAGCTGCTCGCTGGAGAACACGCATGGCACGCCATAGTTGCGGCTGACATTGCGCGAGAAGTTGTAATCGCGACGCAAGGTGGACCGCACCCGCGAAGCCAGCGGGTCGTTGAAGGTCTTGTTCAGGTCGGCAATCTGGATTTGCGTGGGGTCGATCTGCCCGCCGGCACCACCGGTGGTGACGATGGCGATCTTGCGCCGACGGCACCAGGCGATCAGCGCCGCCTTGGCCATGACGCTGTCGATGCAGTCGATCACGCAGTCGAGGTTTTCGGTAATGTACTCGACCATGGTCTCGCGGGTAACGAAGTCGGCCACCGCATGCACCGTGCACGCCGGGTTGATCGCCCGCAGGCGCTCGGCCATGACCTCGACCTTGGGCCGCCCCACCTGGCCTTCCAGGGCATGGGCCTGGCGGTTGGTGTTGCTGACGCACACATCGTCCAGGTCGAACAGGGTGATTTCCCCTACGCCGCTCCGGGCCAGCGCTTCAGCCACCCACGAGCCTACCCCGCCAATCCCGACCACAGCCACATGGGCCTGGCCCAGGCGCTGCAGCCCTTGGTCGCCGTATAACCGGGCAACGCCGGCGAAGCGTGGATCTTCTGTGCTCATCTTCATACCCCAAAAAACCGGCGCGCATTATATGCCAGCCGGCCCATGGCCTGCATCGTTAGGAAAGACACTGCCAACCCTGCTTTAATGTCCTATCACTTCGACACAAATGGACGACAATGTCTTCACGTAAATTCGGCCTGAACCTGGTCGTGGTCCTGGCCATCGCCGCGTTGTTCACCGGGTTCTGGGCCCTGATCAACCGCCCGGTTTCCGCCCCCGCCTGGCCAGAGCAGATCTCTGGCTTTTCGTATTCGCCGTTCCGCCTGGGTGAAAGCCCGCAAAAAGGCCAGTACCCCAGTGACGACGAGATGCGCCAGGACCTGGAGCAGTTGAGCAAACTGACCGACAGCATCCGCATCTACACCGTGGAGGGGACCCAGGCCGACATCCCGCGCCTGGCCGAGGAATTCGGCCTGCGGGTAACGCTGGGCATCTGGATCAGCCCGGACCTGGAGCGCAACGAGCGCGAAATCGCCACCGCCATCCAGTTGGCCAACACCTCGCGCAGCGTGGTGCGGGTCGTGGTCGGCAACGAGGCGCTGTTCCGTGAAGAGGTTACCCCGGAAAACCTGATCAAGTACCTGGACCGCGTGCGTGCAGCTGTGAAGGTGCCCGTGACCACCAGTGAGCAATGGCACATCTGGAAGGAAAACCCGGAGATTGCCAAGCACGTCGACCTGATTGCCGCGCACATCCTGCCCTACTGGGAGTTCGTGCCAATGAAGGATTCGGTCGAGTTCGTGCTCGACCGTGCCCGTGAACTGCGGCACCAGTTCCCGCGTAAACCCCTGCTGCTGTCAGAGGTCGGCTGGCCGAGCAACGGCCGCATGCGCGGGGGTGCCGATGCCACCCAGGCCGACCAGGCCATCTACCTGCGCACCCTGGTCAACACCCTCAACCGCCGTGGCTACAACTACTTCGTCATCGAAGCCTATGACCAGCCGTGGAAGGCCAGCGATGAAGGCTCGGTAGGCGCCTACTGGGGCGTGTATAACGCCGAGCGCCAGCAAAAGTTCAACTTCGACGGCCCGGTGGTGGCGATCCCGCAGTGGCGTGCGTTGGCCGTGGCATCGGTCGTGCTGGCCATGATCGCCTTGATGGTGCTGTTCATCGACGGCTCGGCCCTGCGCCAGCGCGGCCGCACCTTCCTTACCTTCATCACCTTCCTGTGCGGGTCGGTGCTGGTGTGGATCGCTTACGACTACAGCCAGCAATACAGCACCTGGTTCAGCCTGACCGTGGGCGTGCTGCTGGCCCTTGGCGCGCTGGGCGTGTTCATCGTGCTGCTGACCGAGGCCCATGAACTGGCCGAGGCGGTATGGATACACAAGCGCCGCCGCGAATTCTTGCCGGTGCAGGCCGACAGCGCTTACCGGCCCAAGGTGTCGGTGCATGTGCCGTGCTACAACGAGCCGCCCGAGATGGTGAAGCAGACCCTCGACGCCCTGGCCGCACTGGATTACCCCGACTACGAAGTGCTGGTGATCGATAACAACACCAAGGACCCGGCCGTGTGGGAGCCGCTGAAGGCCCACTGTGAAAAGCTCGGCGAGCGTTTCAAGTTCTTCCACGTCTCGCCCCTGGCCGGTTTCAAGGGTGGCGCGCTGAACTACCTGATCCCGCACACCGCCAAGGACGCCGAAGTGATCGCGGTGATCGACTCGGACTACTGCGTCGACCGCAACTGGCTCAAGCACATGGTGCCGCACTTCGCCGACCCGAAAATTGCCGTGGTGCAGTCGCCGCAAGACTACCGCGACCAGCACGAAAGTGCGTTCAAGAAGCTGTGCTACAGCGAGTACAAAGGCTTTTTCCACATTGGCATGGTCACCCGCAACGACCGTGACGCGATCATCCAGCACGGCACCATGACCATGACCCGGCGTACGGTGCTGGAAGAGCTGGGCTGGGCCGAATGGTGCATCTGCGAAGACGCCGAACTGGGCCTGCGCGTGTTCGAAAAAGGCCTGTCGGCAGCGTACGCCCACAACAGCTACGGCAAGGGCCTGATGCCCGACACCTTCATCGACTTCAAGAAGCAGCGCTTCCGCTGGGCCTATGGCGCCATCCAGATCATCAAGCACCACGCCAGCGCCCTGCTGCGCGGCAAGGACAGCGAGCTGACCCGCGGCCAGCGTTATCACTTCCTGGCCGGCTGGTTGCCATGGATTGCCGATGGCATGAACATCTTCTTCACCATCGGCGCGCTGCTGTGGTCGGCGGCGATGATCATCGTCCCGCACCGCGTAGACCCGCCGCTGATGATCTTCGCCATCCCGCCGCTGGCGCTGTTCTTCTTCAAGGTGGGCAAGATCATCTTCCTGTATCGCCGCGCGGTGGGGGTTAACCTGAAGGATGCCTTTGCCGCTGCGCTCGCCGGCCTTGCGCTGTCGCACACCATCGCCAAGGCGGTGCTGTACGGGTTCTTCACCAGCAGCATGCCGTTCTTCCGCACACCGAAGAATGCCGACAGCCATGGGTTGCTGGTGGCGCTGTCCGAAGCACGCGAAGAGCTGTTCATCATGTTGCTGCTGTGGGGCGCGGCGCTGGGCATCTACCTGGTGCAAGGGCTGCCGAGTTCGGACATGCGCTTCTGGGTGGCGATGTTGCTGGTGCAGTCGTTGCCGTATGTGGCGGCTCTGGTGATGGCACTGCTGTCTTCGCTGCCCAAGCCAGTGGAGAAGGCCGCCGAGCCGCAGCAGGCTTGAGATTGCCGGGGCTGCTTTGCAGCCCCACCGCCCCTCAGTTTGATATAAGATAACGCCCCTCAGATTTCCCGCCTTGCCTTGCCCCGGAGTCCCCCATGACGGCCCCTGCCGAGCTCTCGCCTACCCTTCAACTGGCCTGCGACCTGATCCGTCGCCCCTCGGTCACCCCCGTCGACGCCGATTGCCAGGCGCAGATGATGAACCGCCTGGGCGCCGTGGGTTTCCAGCTGGAGCCGATGCGCATTGAAGATGTCGACAACTTCTGGGCCACCCACGGCACCCAGGAAGGCCCGGTGCTGTGCTTTGCCGGCCACACCGACGTGGTGCCCACCGGCCCGGTGCAGCAATGGCAGCATGAACCGTTCGAAGCGCTGATCGACGCCGACGGCATGCTCTGCGGCCGTGGCGCTGCCGACATGAAGGGCAGCCTGGCCTCCATGGTGATCGCCAGCGAGCGCTTCGTGCACGACTACCCTAACCACCGTGGCAAGGTCGCCTTCCTGATCACCAGCGACGAGGAAGGCCCGGCTCACCACGGCACCAAGGCAGTGGTCGAACGCCTGAAAGCGCGCAACGAACGCCTGGACTGGTGCATCGTCGGCGAACCCTCCAGCACCACCCTGCTGGGTGACGTGGTCAAGAACGGCCGTCGCGGTTCGCTGGGTGCCAAACTGACCGTGCGCGGCAAGCAAGGCCACGTGGCCTACCCGCACCTGGCGCGCAACCCGATCCACCTGGCCGCCCCGGCCCTGGCGGAGCTGGCAGCCGAGCACTGGGACGAAGGCAACGCGTTCTTCCCGCCGACCAGCTTCCAGATCTCGAACCTCAATTCCGGCACCGGCGCCACCAACGTGGTCCCGGGCGAGCTGACTGCACTGTTCAACTTCCGCTTCTCTACCGAGTCCACCGTCGAAGGCCTGCAGGCGCGCGTCTCGGCGATTCTCGACAAGCATGAACTGGACTGGTCCATCGACTGGGCGCTGTCTGGCCTGCCATTCCTCACCGAACCGGGCGAACTGCTGGACGCTGTGGCGGCCAGCATCAAGGGCGTCACCGGCCGCGATACCCTGCCGTCCACCAGCGGCGGTACCTCCGATGGCCGCTTCATCGCCACCATGGGTACGCAAGTGGTCGAGCTGGGCCCGGTCAACGCCACCATTCACCAGGTGGACGAGCGGATTCTGGCCAGCGACCTCGACCTGCTGACCGAAATCTACTACCAGACCCTGGTCCGGTTGCTCGCCTGATGCTCGCCTGCCCCCTTTGCCAGGCGCCGCTGAGCCGGCTCGACAATGGTGTGGTGTGCCCAGCCGGCCACCGCTTCGACCGCGCCCGCCAGGGTTACCTGAACCTGCTGCCGGTACAGCACAAAAACAGCCGCGACCCGGGTGACAACCAGGCCATGGTCGAAGCCCGTCGTGATTTCCTCGATGCCGGGCACTATGCCCCGGTGGCCAGCCGCCTGGCCGAGCTTGCCGCCGAGCGCCAGCCCGGCGCCTGGCTGGACATCGGCTGCGGCGAGGGTTACTACACCGCACAGATCGCCCAGGCCCTGCCGGCCGCCGACGGTTACGCGCTGGACATTTCCCGCGAGGCGGTCAAGCGTGCCTGCCGTCGAGCACCGGAAGTCACCTGGATGGTTGCCAGCATGGCCCGCGTGCCCCTGGCCGACGCCAGTTGCCAGTTCATCGCCAGCGTATTCAGCCCGCTGGACTGGGCCGAGGCCAAGCGCCTGCTCAGCCCCGGTGGCGGCCTGATGCGGGTCGGCCCTACCAGCGGCCACCTGATGGAGCTGCGCGAAGTGCTCTACGATGAAGTCCGCCCTTACGCCGACGACAAACACCTGGCCCTGGTCCCCGAAGGCATGGCCCATGCCCACAGCGAAACCCTTGAGTTCCGCCTGAGCCTGGCCGAACCCAAGGCCCGCGCCGACCTGCTGGCCATGACCCCGCACGGCTGGCGCGCCAGCGCCGAAAAACGCGCGCTGGTCATCGACCAGGCCGAGCCGTTCGAGGTTACGGTTTCCATGCGTTATGACTATTTCGTGCGCCAAGACTGAGCACACCCGGAGCCCTTATGCGCCAACCTGATATCGAGATCTACCTGAAGGACGCCGACGTCGACCACAAGCAGATTGCCGAGTGGCTCGCCCAGGCAATCGGCCCGTGCAGCGAATGGAAGCAGAAAGGCCACACCTTCAAATGCCAGGCCGGTAACATTCCGGTCACCTGGTTACCCAAGGCTGTAGGGAAATGGAACAGCCTGTACCTGGAAAGCGACCAGACGCCATGGGCTGATGATGTCGCCTGCGCCCGCGCCGCCTTCGCCGCACTGGGTGTGGAAGTGCGTTGCGCGCCGGGTGGCTGGGTAGAGGAAGACGGGGAAGAAGATGCCGACCGCTGGGTCCGCATCAGCGCCGACGGTGAAGAGGAAATCACCTGGCGCACCAGCTGAAACAGGTTGCTTCAGGCTGCAAGTTACACGGTCAACTTGCAGCTTGAGGCTTACCGCAAAAGGCTCAGAGGCCCACTACGTCTTCGGCTTGCAGGCCTTTCTGGCCCTGCACGCAGGCGTATTCCACGCGCTGCCCTTCGACCAGGGTACGATGCCCCTCACCGCGGATCGCCCGATAGTGGACGAATACATCCGCACCACCTTCGCGCTGAATGAAGCCATAACCCTTGGCATCGTTGAACCACTTTACGTTCCCAGTCTCACGAGACGACATCTGAACTACTCCGGATTTTTATTGTGAAGATCGCCGTGCAGGCATAGGGTCACCTGCCCCGTGCCAACGCCGCTTGCCGAAATATCCTGCAAGTGGCAGGCCGAGTATATGACACAGAACAAAAAAAATTGATGACGGTCCCGCAGTTGGCCGATTTTTGCTGAACTTACGCCGATACGGCAGACTAATTAGCTGGATACTCACCTGAACATCACACCCAGGGCACACACCCCATGACCCGTTCCCCCCTGCACCGCCTGATCTTCGGCGGCCTGCGTCGCCTGTTGTACCTGTGGGTGCGCTCCGAGACCATCAACCAGTCGTCCATGTCCCTCAACCTCGACCGCAGCAGGCCGGTGTTCTATGCACTGCCGTCGCCCGCGCTCACCGACCTGGCCGTGCTCGACCACGAATGCACCAAAGCGGGGCTGCCGCGCCCGGTATTGCCGGTAGCCGTGGGCCCACTGCAGGAGCCGGCCGGGTTCTTCTACCTCACCCCCGACCCGGACTGGCTGGGCCGGCAGGACAAAAGCGGCGCGCCACCGACGCTTGAACGCCTGGTCGCTGCCGTCACCCAGCATGCCGAGGAAGATGCGCAGATCATTCCCGTCAGCGTGTTCTGGGGCCAGACCCCGGCCAGTGAATCCAGCCCGTGGAAGCTGCTGTTCGCCGACAGCTGGGCGGTTACCGGGCGCCTGCGCCGGCTGCTGACCGTACTGATTCTGGGGCGCAAGACCCGGGTGCAGTTCTCCGCGCCTATCCACCTGCGCGAACTGGTGCAGCACAACAAAGGGCACGAGCGCACCGTGCGCATGGCCCAACGCCTGATGCGCGTGCATTTCCGCAACCTCAAGACGGCGGTCATCGGCCCGGACATCTCGCACCGGCGCAACCTGGTCAAAGGCCTGGTGCACGCACCGCAAGTGCGCCAGGCCATCGTCGACGAGGCACAGCGCGAAAACCTGCCGCTGGCCAAGGCCGAAGCCCAGGCGCTGCGCTATGGCAACGAGATCGCCTCGGACTACACCTACACCGCCATCCGCTTCCTTGAAGTGGTGCTGAGCTGGTTCTGGAACAAGATCTACGACGGCATCAAGGTCAACCACATCGAGCAGGTGCAGGGCATCGCCCCCGGCCACGAAGTGATTTACGTGCCCTGCCACCGCAGCCACATCGACTACCTGCTGCTGTCGTACCTGCTGTTCCGCAACGGCCTCACCCCGCCGCACGTGGCGGCGGGCATCAACCTCAACATGCCGGTAGTGGGCAATCTGCTGCGCCGTGGCGGAGCGTTCTTCATGCGCCGCACGTTCAAGGGCAACCCGTTGTACACCGCCGTGTTCAACGAGTACCTGCACACCCTGTACACCAAGGGCTTCCCGGTCGAGTACTTCGTTGAAGGCGGCCGCTCGCGCACCGGACGCATGCTGCAACCACGTACCGGGATGCTGGCCATCACCCTGCGCAGTTTCCTGCGCTCGTCGCGCACGCCGATCGTGTTCGTGCCGGTGTACATCGGCTACGAGCGCGTACTCGAAGGCCGCACCTACCTGGGCGAACTGCGTGGTGCCAGCAAGAAGAAGGAGTCGGTGTTCGACATCTTCAAGGTATTTGGCGCGCTCAAGCAGCGCTTTGGCCAGGTCTACGTCAACTTCGGCGAGCCGATCCGCCTGGCCGGCTTCCTCGACGAACAACAGCCCGGCTGGCGTGAGCAAGACCATGGCCCGCAGTACCGTCCGGAATGGCTCAACGCTACCACCACCCGCCTGGGTGAAACCGTGGCCCGTCACCTGAACGAAGCGGCTGCCATCAACCCGGTCAACCTGGTGGCCCTGGCGCTGCTGTCCACCAGCCGCCTGGCCCTGGACGAACGCGCCCTGACCCGCGTGCTGGACCTGTACCTGGCGCTGCTGCGCCAAGTGCCCTACTCGCCCCATACCACCCTGCCCGACGGCGACGGCCAGGCGCTGATCGAACATGTACGCAGCATGAACCTGGTGGCCGAACAGAAGGACGCCCTGGGCCGCATTCTGTACCTGGATGAAGGCAATGCGGTCCTGATGACCTACTACCGCAACAACGTGCTGCACATCTTCGCCCTGCCGGCGCTGCTGGCCAGCTTCTTCCTCAGCAGCTCGCGCATGAGCCGCGAATTGCTGGGCCAGTATGTACAGGCGCTGTACCCGTACCTGCAGGCCGAACTGTTCTTGCGCTGGACACCAGAGCAGCTGGAGGAAGTGATCGACCAATGGCTGGCCGCGCTGGTGGAGCAAGGCCTGCTGCGCATGGACGGCGAGGTGTATGTGCGCCCGGCGCCCAGCTCGCGGCAGTTCGTGTTGCTGACCCTGCTCGCCCGCACTATCACCCAGACCCTGCAGCGCTTCTACATGGCCACTTCGCTGCTGCTCAACAACGGGCAGAACAGCCTCAGCGCCGAGGCGCTGGAAGACCTGTGCGTGATGATGGCCCAACGCCTGTCGATCCTGCATGGCCTGAATGCCCCGGAGTTCTTCGACAAAACGCTGTTCCGCCACTTCATCCAGACCCTGCTTGAGCAAGGCGTGCTGCATGCCGACGCTCAAGGCAAGCTGGGTTACCACGACAAGCTCGGCGAACTGGCCGAGGGCGTGGCCAAGCGTGTGTTGTCTGCGGAGCTACGCCTGTCGATCCGCCAAGTGGCCCTGCACCGTGACGATGGCCTGGAAACTTCGACCCTCTAACGCTTTATCTGCCGGGAAAATCCGCTAAAGTCCCTGGGGTTGGCCACAAGCCAACGCCAAGGACACCGGAGACTCCATGAAAAAACTCTTTATGCTGTGTTGCGCATCCCTGCTCGCAGCCTGTTCCAGCCAAACCCCATCCACCCAGGCCAGCCTGGACGGTGAAGTCTTCTACCTGCAGCGTATTGCCCTGCCGCCTGCCGCTACCTTAAGCGTGGAACTGCAGGATGTTTCGCTGATGGACGCCCCTGCCGTGACCCTGGCCCGCCAGGCCGGCCCTGTAAAAGGCAACGTGCCGCTGCCGTTCCACCTCACCTACGACCCTGCGCAGGTCAAGCCCGGCCACCGCTATTCGGTGAGTGCGCGCATCGAGCTGGATGGCAAACTGCTGTTCATCAGTACCGAGCACCATGGTGTGATGCTCGACGGCAGCGACCCGAAATCTGTACGCATCAAGGTCGACCCGGTTCGCTGATACCCGCCTCTATCTGTTTACAAGGAAAGCTTCATGATCCGCACCTCCCTGCGTTTCACCACCCTGTGCGCCGGCCTGCTGCTGTCGGCCAGCGCCCTGGCTCTGTCGCTGGGTGACCTGACCCAGAAAGACGCCACCGGCGGCCTGAAAGATGCCCTGACCCAAGGCGCGCAGCTGGCCGTCAAGCAACTGAGCACCCCGGGCGGCTTCAGCAACAACCCGGACGTGCGCATCGAATTGCCGGGCAACCTGGGCAAAGCCGCCAAGGCAATGAAAATGTTCGGCAAAGGTGAACAGGTCGAAGCCCTGGAAACCAGCATGAACAAGGCCGCCGAAGCTGCCGTGCCGCAGGCCCAGGCAATTCTGGTGGATGCCGTGAAGAACATGAGCGTGACCGATGCCAAAGGCATCCTAAGCGGCGGTGACGACTCGGCCACCCAGTACCTGAACAAGAGCAGCCGCGAGCAGATCCGCGCCAGGTTCCTGCCGATCGTCAAGCAGGCGACCGACAAGGTTGGCCTGGCCCAGCAGTACAACAACTTTGCCGGGCAGGCCGTGGCACTGGGCGTGGTGGATGCCAAGAGCGCCAGCATCGAGAACTACGTGACCGAAAAGGCGCTGGACGGTCTGTTCGAAATGATCGGCAAGCAGGAGCAAAGCATTCGCCAGAATCCGGCTGAAGCGGCTACCAGCCTGGCCAAAAAAGTCTTCGGCGCCCTCTGATGCCCCTAGGGGGCTGCTTTGCAGCCCCCTACGGTCTTCAGTCCTTCCTGACCCTGAACCACGCCGCATACAACGCCGGCAGGAACAACAGGGTCAACACCGTGGCCACGATCAACCCACCCATGATCGCCACCGCCATCGGCCCGTAGAACACGCTACGTGACAACGGAATCATCGCCAGCACCGCCGCCAGCGCGGTCAGCACAATCGGGCGGAAACGCCGCACCGTGGCTTCGATGATTGCCTGCCAGCGCTCCATGCCCGCCGCGATGTCCTGCTCGATCTGATCCACCAGAATCACCGAGTTGCGCATGATCATCCCCGCCAGGGCAATGGTGCCGAGCATGGCGACAAAGCCGAATGGCTGGCGGAACACCAGCAAGAACAGGGTGACGCCAATCAGCCCAAGCGGTGCGGTGAGGAACACCATCACCGTGCGCGAGAAGCTGCGCAGCTGGATCATCAGCAAGCTCAGCACCACCACCACGAACAGCGGCATGCCCGCGTTAACCGACTTCTGACCGCGCTCGGAGTCCTCGACCGTGCCGCCGACCTCCAGCAGGTAGCCATCCGGCAGCTTGGCGCGGATGTCACGCAGGGTAGGCTCGATCTGCTTCACCAGCGTGGCCGGTTGCTCCTTGTCGTAGATATCGGCGCGCACGGTCACGGTCGGCAAGCGGTTACGGTGCCAGATAATGCCCTCCTCGAAGCCGTATTCCAGGGTGGCTACCTGCGACAGCGCTACGCTCTGGCCGTTATCGGTGGGCAATGCCAGGCTGCCGAGGTTGCCCAGTTCGCCACGTTCCTGTTGGGTACCGCGCAGCAGAATCTCGATCAGCTCGTTGTCTTCGCGGTACTGGCTGACCGTAGTACCGGTTAGCGAGCTTTGCAGGAAGCTGGACAAGTGCGAGGTGCTCACGCCCAGGGCACGAGCGCGGTCCTGGTCAATCTCCAGGAACACCGCCTTGCTCGGTTCTTCCCAGTCCAGGTGCACGTTGACCACATGCGGGTTCTCCCGCACCTTGTCAGCCACTTCACGCGCCAGCGCGCGGGCCTTCTCGATGTGTTCGCCGGTCACCCGGAACTGCACCGGGTAGCCCACGGGCGGGCCGTTTTCCAGGCGCGTAACGCGGGCGCGCAGGTCGGGGAATTGCTGGTCCACGGTGCTGATCAGCCAGCTGCGCAGGCGCTCGCGGTCTTCCATCGACTTGGCCAGCACCACGAACTGGGCAAAGCTGGCGGCCGGGAGCTGCTGGTCCAGCGGCAGGTAGAAGCGTGGCGAGCCAGTGCCCACATAGGCCACGTAGTTGTCGATACCGTCCTGCTGCTTGAGCAGCGCCTCCAACTGTTTGACCCGCTCGGCGGTATTGGCCAGAGAAGCACCTTCAGCCAGCTTCAGGTCAACCATCAGCTCCGGGCGCCCGGAGGCCGGGAAGAACTGCTGGGGCACGAAACGGAACAGCAGGATGCTGCCGACAAAGGCGGCGATGGTCAGCAGAATCACGGTTTTGCGCCGCCGCACGCACCACTCCACCACTCGCCGCACACGCTGGTAGAACGGCGTGGCGTAAGGGTCTGGCGCGTGGCCGTCCTTGCCGTGGCGTGCGGCATGCAACTTGGCCAGATCTGGCAGCAGGCGCTCGCCCAGGTAAGGCACGAACACCACCGCCGCCACCCATGAAGTCAGCAACGCAATGGTCACCACCTGGAAGATCGAGCGGGTATATTCGCCGGTGCTGGAGGCTGCCGTGGCGATGGGCAAGAAGCCCGCTGCGGTAATCAAGGTGCCGGTGAGCATCGGGAAGGCAGTGCTGCTCCAGGCATAGCTGGCCGCCTTGAGGCGGTCGTAGCCCTGCTCCATCTTGATCGCCATCATCTCTACCGCAATGATCGCGTCGTCCACCAGCAAGCCCAGCGCCAGCACCAAAGCGCCGAGGGAGATCTTGTGCAGGCCGATGCCGAAGTAATGCATGGCGGCGAAGGTCATGGCCAGCACCAGCGGAATGGCCAGCGCTACCACCAGGCCGGTGCGCAGGCCCAGCGAGAAGAAGCTCACCAGCAGCACGATGACCAGGGCCTCGACCAGCACCTGCACGAACTCACCCACGCCGGCCTTGACCGCCGCTGGCTGGTCCGACACCTTGCGCAGCTCCATACCGGCCGGCAGGCTCCGCGCCAGGCGCTCGAATTCGCCTTCCAAGGCCTTGCCCAGCACCAGAATGTCGCCACCGTCCTTCATCGACACGGCCAGGCCAATGGCATCCTCACCCATGAAGCGCATGCGCGGCGCGGGCGGGTCGTTGAAGCCGCGGTGCACCTCGGCGACATCGCCGATGCGGAAGGTGCGGTCACCCACGCGGATGGGGAACTGGCGAATCTGCTCGACGCTGTCGAAGCGCCCGCTCACCCGCAGTTGCAGGCGCTCGCTGGGTGTTTCGAAGAAGCCGGCGGTGCTCACCGCGTTCTGCTCCTGCAGGGCCTGTTGCACCGCCTGCAGTGGCACGCCAAGGGTGGCCAGCTTGAGGTTGGACAGCTCGATCCAGATTTTCTCGTCCTGCAGGCCGACCAGCTCGACCTTGCCCACATCCTTGACCCGCTGCAGCTGGATCTGGATGCGATCGGCGTAATCCTTGAGCACCGCGTAGTCGAAGCCTTCACCGGTCAGCGCGTAGATATTACCGAAGGTGGTGCCGAACTCGTCGTTGAAGAACGGGCCCTGGATTTCCGGTGGCAAGGTGTGACGGATGTCCGCGACCTTCTTGCGGATCTGGTACCACAGCTCGGGAATGTCCTTGGAATGCAGCGAGTCGCGGGCCATGAAGGTGACCTGCGATTCGCCGGGGCGTGAGAACGAGACGATCCTCTCGTACTCGCCGGTTTCCATCAGCTTCTTCTCGATGCGCTCGGTAACCTGGCGCGACACTTCCTCGGCGCTGGCGCCGGGCCACAGGGTACGGATGACCATGGCCTTGAAGGTGAACGGCGGGTCTTCGCTCTGGCCCAGCTTGGTGTAGGACATGGCGCCAATGGCCGCCAGCAGGATCATCAGGAACAGGACAATCTGGCGGTTGCGCAGCGCCCAGGCAGAAAGGTTGAAACCCATCGGGACTTACTCCTTGGCCGTCAGGTTCACTACACGGTTGCTGCGGTCCACAGGGCGAACCTCCTGGCCCTCGCGCAGCACATGACCGCCAGCGGCGACCACCCAGTCGCCCGGGGCAAGGCCTTCGAGCACTGGCACACTGTCGCTGCCATACGCCCCCAGACGCACCACTGCCCGCTCCAGATGGCTGTCCTTGTTGACCCGCCATACATACGCCTGACCGTTTTCTGCGGTAACCGCCGACAGCGGTACCGACAGCGGGATCAGCCCCTCATGGGCAATGAACACCCGGGCGCTCTGACCCAGCTCGGCCGGTGCTGCGGCCGAAGTAAAGGCGATGCGCGCCGCGAAGGTGCGCGAACGCGGGTCGGCGGCCGGCGACAACTCGCGGATACGGCCCTGGAAGCGCTCCCGTGGGTACGACCACAGCTCCACGCTCACCGGCTCGCCCACGGCGAAGCGGGCGAACTGCTGCTCTGGCAGGCCGATAGCCACTTCCCGTTCACCATCGGCGGCCAGGGTGAACACGGTCTGCCCGGCGGCGACCACCTGGCCCACTTCAACCTGGCGCTTGGCGATCACCCCGGCCTGTGGAGCACGCAGCACGGCATATTCGGCCTGGTTGCCGGCCACATCGAATTCGGCCTTGGCCTGCTTCAAGCGGGCGAGGCCGGCACGGTAGAGGTTTTCAGCGTTATCGAACTGGGAATGGCTGACCATCTGCCGGTCCAGCAGTTTCCGGTAACGGTCGCGCTCGGCGCGCACCAGTGCCAGGTTGGCCTCGGCGGCTGCCAGTTGGGCGCGGTTGGCTTCCAGTTGCAGGCGCACGTCCTGTGGGTCCAGTTCAGCCAGCGGCTGGTCGGCCTTGACCCGCTGCCCCTCCTCGACCAGGCGTTTGCTGACCTTGCCGCCAATGCGGAAAGCCAGCTCCGGCTCGAAGCGCGCACGCACTTCACCGGGGTAACTGTCGGCAGCGGCTTCAGCCGGCTGCGGCTGCACCACCAGCGCCGGGCGCGGCGCTGCAGGTGGTGTGGCTTCCTGACCGCACGCCGCCAGTAACAGCACGGCAGCGGCGGGCAGAGCGATGGACAAGGCATGGCGCAACATGATGAATCCTTTCGCAGAGGTGCACATCGAATATTTATACTGGCAAGTATATTAAATCAGGCAATCGGTGCCGGGAAGCTGGCGTTACAAAGAAATCCAGACGGTTTTTCAACGGCCGTCAGCTGTTGCACAGCCCACAGCCAATCAACAAGTTGCCCCACCCCGCCACAGCCAGAAATCCCTCATATACGCCACAAACCCCGTATCACGGGCGTTCCACCAACCGGCACGACCTGTGCAATCAACGGTACACCCCCTCCTTCATGTACCTGGAGTATTCCGATGACTGCCCTCGAACAACACCTGACCGTCCCCGCCAACGGCGCCGACTACGCCACGCTGGCCGCCCGCTTCAGGCCCATCTTCACGCGCATTGCCGAAAGCAGCGTGGAACGCGAACGCAACCGCGCCCTGCCCCACGAACCGATCCGCTGGCTGAAGGAGGCCGGCTTTGGTGCCGTGCGCGTACCGGTCGAGCACGGCGGTGGCGGCGCTTCGTTGCCGCAGCTGTTCCAGTTGTTGATCGAACTGGCCGAAGCCGACTCCAACGTGCCTCAGGCCCTGCGCGGCCATTTCGCCTTCGTCGAAGACCGCCTCAACGCCCATGCCAGCGCGCCACAAAATGTGTGGTTCAAGCGCTTCGTTGCAGGTGACCTGGTGGGCTGCGCCTGGACCGAGATCGGCGCGGTGAAAATTGGCGATGTCATCACCCGCGTCTCACGTCAGGGTGAACAGTGGGTGGTCAACGGCACCAAGTACTACAGCACCGGCAGCCTGTTCTCCGACTGGATCGACCTGTTCGCCCGCCGCGACGACACCGGGGCCGACGTGATCGCAGCCATCCGCACCCAACAACCCGGCATCCGCCAGAGCGACGATTGGGATGGCTTCGGCCAGCGCACCACCGGCAGCGGTACCTCGGTGTTCGAAAATGCCGTGGTCGAGGAAGAGAACATCATCGACTTCGCCACCCGCTTCAAATACCAGACCGCGTTCTACCAGCTGGTGCTGCTGGCGGTGATCACCGGTTCCGGGCGTGCCGCCGTGCGGGATTTCAGCCACGAGACCCGCAAGCGCACCCGGGTGTTCAGCCACGGCAACGGCGCGGCAGTCAGTGAGGACCCACAGGTATTGCAAGTGATCGGCAAGGCCTCGGGCCAGGTGTATGCCGCCGAAGCCGCGACCCTGCGCGCCGCCGAGGCCAGCCAACAGGCTTACCTGGCACGTTTTGCCCATGACCCGGCCGCAGAACAGCAGGCCAATGTGCTTGCCGAACTGGAGTCGGCCCAGGCCCAGGTGGCAGCCATCGACTTGGTACTGCGCGCCACCAGCGACCTGTTCAATGCCTTGGGTGCCTCCACCACCAGCACCAGCCGCCAGCTCGACCGCCACTGGCGCAACGCCCGCACCGCGGCGTCGCACAACCCGGTGATCTACAAGGAGCGGATCGTCGGCGACTGGCATGTGAACGGTACTGAACCGCCGTATGTGTGGCAGATTGGTGGGGGGGCCAAGCAGTCCTGAGTAACCGCATTGGGGCCGCTTTGCGGCCCCGGCACTATCAGCAGCTAACCCAAGCCGTCGGCCAACGCCGCACCATTGAGGTAGTGATCCCCCAACAACCGCCGTTGGGTGGCCAGCACAGGCTCACCACCGCTCACCTCTGGCCGCGCCACGCTGCGACCGGCCAACTCGAAATACGCCTCGTCAGCAAGCCGAGCGCCCTCGGCAGCCGCCAGGCGAAACGCAATTGCCGACGCCTGCGAATCATCGGCCCGCTCCAGCAATGCATCGGCCGCATCAATTGCAATGCGCACCTTACCCACCGTGGCAATCACCAGGGTTTCGTGGCGGGCATTGCGGTCACGCAAGAACTCAAGCAGGGCCGCTTCCACCTGACGGGCATAGACCAGATCGTTCCGGCCGTGGGAATGGGTATTGGACATGTGCGCCTCCTCAGTTCCAGGCGTGACGTTGCGGCTTGATGCCGTTAAGCAATTGGTTTCCGACCAGGTGGTACTTCCAGCGCACCGGGTCATGCAGGGTGTGCGTGCGGGCATTGCGCCAGAAACGGTCCAGCCCCCGGCTGGCCGAAACACTGCGCGTACCGCCCAGTTCCAGCAGGCGGCTGGAAGCCTTCAGCGAAATGGCCGTGGACAGCACCTTGGCCTGGCCGACTATCACCGAGGCTTGCGCCACGTGCTCTTCGTCAGGCTGGGCAACCGCCAGGTCCACGGCCTGCCCCGCACGACGCAAGATGGCTTCGGCTGCCTGCAGGCGCCAGGCCAGTTCGCCGATCAGCGCCTGGCTCAACGGGTCCTGCCAGCCATGCTGCAGGCCACTGTCGGCCCACGGCCTTGCCTGGCGGGCCACCTGCAAGGTCGCGGCGAAAGCGCCACGGGCGATACCGGTGTCCACAGCGGCCTGGATGATCTGCGAGATCGGGCCATCGGCGGTGGGCTGGTCGTAGGCCTTCCAGGCCGGTATCACATCGCCCACCGGAACCCGCACGCCGTCGAGGCGCACCTGGCCACTGGCGGTGATGCGCTGGCCAAAGCCGTCCCAGCTGTCGATCACGGCGAGGCCTTCGGCATCACGCGGGACAAAGGCGATATGCGGTCGCCCGTCTTCATCAACGCCAGCAACAGGAACGATATGGGCAAACAAGGCACCGGTGCAGTACGCCTTCTCGCCGTCGATCACGGCGCTGTCACCGTTGAAGCGGATTTGCGTCTGGAAGGTGGTCACGTACTGGCCACGCGACTCGGAAAACGCATTACCGAAGCGGTAGCCCTGCAGCACCTTGGCGAAGTAGTCGCGCTTCTGCGTTTCGCTGCCGGTCAGGCGCAGGTTGCTGAGTACACCAAAGTGGTTTTGCGGCAGTTGGCCGAGGGACGAATCGGCCGCCGAGATGGTTGCAATCACTTCGCTGAGCGTGGTGTAAGACACGCCCGCGCCACCGTACTCCTTGGGCACGGTGATTGCCCAAAGGCCGCTGTCGGAAAAGCGGTCAAGCTCATCCCACGGCAAACGCCGCTCACGGTCGCGAAGGGCGGCCTCCTGGGCAAATTCCTCGGCCAGGCGCTGCGCGACTTCGATGGCTTCGGCATCGCTGCGGATGACATGGGCGGCGCGTCGTGGCGCCGAACGGGCCTGCGCAGGCAGGCTGGATGCGGATGAAAGGGTCGTCATGTGCTGCTCCATGCGTAACAGGTTCCACAGCTGTTGAGCAGAACCTGTGCCAACCTTACAAAGCCTTTAAATTCATATGGTTAGGTGAGTTATCCAGGCGTTCGAAAAGCCCCGAGGCCGACAAACTGCAGATTGTCTGTTGCCCCGCAAACAGTTCGCCGTGGCCACTCAAAGGCTGATGTCCAGCGGGTACTCGACGATCACCCGCAACTCGTCGACGTTGGCCTCGGCGGTATGGCCGCCGCCAACCCGGTGGGTGGCTTGCATCACGTTGAACGACAGGTTCCTGGCCGGCCCGCCCTGCACCACGTAGCGCACCCACAGGTTGCGCTCCCAGTGGCGGCCATCCTCGATGCCGTTGTAGTAGCTGTAGGCGCCGCCCGCGCGGGTGCCATCGATATCGCTGCCGCGCACATAGCGGGCAGTAAGCGACAGGCCTGGCAGGCCGAGCACAGCGAAGTTGTAGTCGTAGCGCGCTTCCCAGGCCCGTTCGTTGGGGTTGTTGAAGTCAGATACCTGCGATGCCGCGTCCAGCTGGATGTCGTAGGTGTTCCACACATAGTCGAACGGCGTGTCGCCGTCGATGCGCGTATACGACAGCTTGAAGCCATGCCCGCCTGCGTTGACCCCGGCATGCACGCTCCATGAATCGTTGTCGATCTTGCCGGCCAGCGCCTGGCCGCTGTCGCGGGTGCGGTAGTAATCCAGGCCTGTTTTCAGGGTCAGGCTGTCGCCCAGCGGCTGTACATAGTCGACGTTGAAGAACTGCTGGTTCCACACATCGTCCAGCCGGCTGGCGTGCAGGCGCAGGTTCAGCTGGTCATTGAAGCGGTAGTCGCCACCCAGGTACACCACGTCATTGGCGCCCTTCAGCCGCCCGGCGTACACGGTGCCAAGGTCGCCACGGTGGTTGCTGGCGTTGCGGTCGCTGCTGGACTCCAGCTTGCCGCCCTGCAGGCTCAGGCCTTGCAGTGAGTGGTCGTTGAACATGAAACCGCGCAGGGTCTGCGGCAGCAGGCGGATGTCACTGGCATGCAGCACCGGGCTGGTCGGGCTGACATCGCCGTAGCGCAGTTCGGTGTCCCGCACGCGCGCCTTCAGCGCTACGCCGACCTTGCCGTAGGCATCCTTGGGCTCGCCATCGAAGTTGCTGCCCGAGCGCGAGACGATGCCCGGCACCCCAACACCATTGCCCACCGTGCCATTGCCACCGTCCAGCTTCAGCCCGACCAGGCCTTGCACGTCCAGGCCAAGGCCGACCGTGCCCTGGGTGAACCCCGACTGCAGGTTGGCGATGATGCCGTGGCCCCATTCGCGGTGCTGGCTCTGGCGTTCGCCGGTGTTGGGGTTACGGGTGAAATCGCCGTTGCGGTAGTCCTGGCTGAAGTAATAGTTGCGGTTGATGATTTGCAGTTGAGTGCCGTCGAGAAAACCTTCGTCCTCGGCGAATGCCGGCGTGGTCAGGCCGATGACCAGGGCGAGGGTGACGGGTGGGTAGTTGCGCGAGCGCATGGCAGAACGTCCTTACGAGTTGGATAACCCCGCCGGGGCGGTGGGGTGTTCTGCGACTCCAATAACTGTGCCATACGTAAAATTCATATTTTTCAGATAGTTATGAATATTTTACAGCTCGGAAAAATGTGTTTTGCAGGCAAATTGTTCAGTTGCTGTTGCACTTCATACAGAAGGTTGCAGAAGACGCGTGTAGGAGCGGCCTTGCGGCCCTTTCGCGACACAAGGCCGCTCCTACAAAAGATCGTGCTCAGCAGCAGAGTGTTTAGCCAGCCTTCCCCCCCAGGTAGAAATGCCGCAGGTCTTCGCGCACAGCCAACTCCGCAGCAGCCCCCTCACCCGCCACTCGCCCGTTCTCCAGGATGTAGGCATAGTCGGCATGGCGCAGGGCAACGTTGATGTTCTGCTCGGCCACCAGAAAACTCATGCCTTCCTTGACATTGAGCTGGGCGACAATGTCGAAAATTTCTTCGACGATGATCGGCGCCAGCCCCATTGAGGGCTCGTCCAGCAGCACCAGCCGTGGCTGGGTCATCAGCGCACGGCCGATGGCCAGCATCTGCTGCTCGCCACCCGAGGTCAGCCCGGCCTGGGTCTTGCGCTTGGTTTTCAAACGCGGGAACCAGGCATAGATGCGCTCCAGCGCCTGTTCCAGTTCGCGCCGTGCCGGCTTGCGCAGAAAGCCCCCGGTACACAGGTTTTCCTCTATCGTGAGGTGAGCAAACACGTGCCGCCCCTCCAGCACATGCACAATGCCTTGGGCCGCCAGGCGGTTGGCAGCGATGCCGGCGGTGTCCTGGCCCTGGAAGTGGATGTGGCCACGGCTGACCCGCGCACGGTCGGCTTGCAGCAACCCGGAAATGGCTTTGAGCGTGGTGCTCTTGCCTGCGCCATTGGCACCCAGCAAGGCGACGATGTCGCCCTGCCCGACCCGCAGGGAAACCCCGGCCACGGCCAGGATCGCGCCGTCGTAGATCACTTCGATATCCTGCACGCCCAATAGCGCGTGGGCCGGCTCGGCAGCAAGCGGGCTGTGGGTCATGGGGTGGCCTCGTCTTTGGCGCATTCGCGGGGGGTAACACCTTTTTCACGGGCAAACTCGCCTGCCTTGGCATCGATCAGCGGGCGCAGGGTGGCGCGGTCGGCCTGTACCCAGTCGGTCACCAGCGTCCACTTCTGGCCATTCCATTGCTGCACCTTGGCCGCGCCACCCCCTTCATGGTCGCTGCACGACAGCTTCAGCGGCTGCATCAGGCCAAGGAAGCCGATTTCCTTCAGACGGGCATCGCCCAGGTCCAGGTGCTCCAGGCCCCAGCGCCCTTCCTCACCAGTCAGTGGGCGGTTGCCGAACTTCTTCTGCCCGGCGCGGATGGCCTCGACAGCGATGGCCGCGTTCACCAGGCCAGAGTTGTAGTACACGCTGCCAAAGCTTTTCGGGTCTTTGAGGTCGCTCTTACCGGTGTCGACGATGTACTTGCGGATGCGCTGGTGAATGTCGAAATCGGCGCCGCCGGGATAGGGCGTCAATGCCAGATAACCCTTGCCGGCCTCGCCCGCCGGCAGCACGTCTTCGTTGGAGCTGGCCCAGATGTCGCCGACGATGCGGTCTACCGGGAAGCCGAAACGCGCCGCCGTCTTGATCGCTACCGGCGTGGACACACCCCAGGTACGCAGGAATACCCAGTCCGGCTTCTGCTGGCGCACCTGGCGCCATTGCCCGGCCTGTTCGTTGCCCGGGTCGGCCACCGGAATCTGGATGTTCTCGAAGCCGTATTTCTGCGCCAGCAGCGCCATTGGCCCTTGGGTTTCGCGGCCATAGGCGGAGTCGTGATAGACAGTGGCAATCTTTTTGCCCTTGAGCTTGTCCAGCCCGCCTTCGCGCTCGGCCACGTAGTTGAGGAACGCCGAGGCCTCGCTGTAGAAAGTCAGCATCACCGGGAAGTTGTAGGGGAACACCCGGCCGTCGGTGGCTTCGGTGCGGCCATAGCCCAGGGTAATCAGCGGAATCTTGTCGGCCTCGGCCTTTTCCGCCAGGGCGTAGGCAGCCGGTGCGCCGTTAGGCTGATACAACGCCACCGGCGCACCGTTCAGGCCATTCTTGAAGCGCTCATAGCATTCGATGCCCTTCTCGGCCGTCCATTCGGTTTCGCATTCCTGCCAGACCAGCTTTACGCCGTTGATACCGCCTTCGACCTCGTTGATGTAGCGCAGGTAGTCGATCATCCCGGCCCATACCGGAATGCCACTGGAGGCGTAAGCGCCAACCCGGTAGGTGGCCAACGGGAAGAACTGTTCGTTGCTGGCGGCCTGGGCCACCGGCTGCCAGGCCGAGGCAAGGCCCAGTGCCAGGCCGAGGGCGGCGCCGTAGCGTTTGAAAGGTACGTACATGGTGATTTCCCTGATCTGTTATTGAGTGTTCACTGCTCGCCGGAGCAATCGCGCGGCGTGATGCCTTTTTCCTTGGCGTAGGCGGCCGACTTGGCCTCGATCAACGGGCGCAAGGTGGCACGGTCGGCCTGCACCCAGTCGGTCACCAGTACCCATTTCTCACCGTCCCACTGCTGCACGCGTGCCGCGCCGCCGCCTTCGTGGTCCGAGCAGGAAAGCTGCAGTGGCGGCAGCAAGCCTTCAAAGCCAATGGCCTTGAGCCGTGCCGCGTCGATGTTCAGGTGCTCGAAGCCCCAGCGCGCCTCTTCGCCGTTGAGCGGGCGGTTGCCGAACTTGGCCTGAGCCGTGCGTAGCGCCTCGACGGCAATGGCGGCGTTGATCAGGCCGATGTTGTAGTACACCTTGCCGAAGTAGCTCGGGTCCTTGAGGTCGCTCTTGCCGGTGTCGAGGATGTGCTGGCGCAGGCGCTGGTGGATGGCAAAGTCGCTGCCGCCCGGGAATGGTGCCAGCGCCTGGTAGCCCTTGGCCGCAGTGCCGGCCGGGATTACATCGGCCTCGGAGCCGGCCCAGACGTCACCGATGATGTGGTCGACCGGAATACCGAAACGCGCCGCCGTCTTGATGCCGACCGGGGTCGACACACCCCAGGTGCGCAGGAACACCCAGTCCGGTTTCAGCTGGCGTACCTGGCGCCACTGCGCCGACTGTTCATTGCCTGGGTCGGCCACCGGGATCTGGATGTTTTCGAAGCCATACTTCTGCGCCAGCAATTGCATCGGCGCCTGGGTTTCGCGGCCATACGCCGAATCGTGGTAAACGGTGACGATCTTCTTGCCCTTGAGCTTGTCGAAACCACCTTCGCGTTCAGCGATGTAGTTGATGCCCACCGAAGCCTGGCCGTAGTAGTTCAGCAACAGCGGGAAGGCATAGGGGAACACGCTGCCATCGGTGGACTCGGTACGCCCACCGGCACCGTCGATCAACGGAATTCGGTCGGCTGCGCCCTTCTCCATCAAGGCATACGAGCCCGGCGTGCTGTGGGTGAAGAAGAACGCCGTGGGCGCCCCGTCCTGGCCGTTCTTGTAGCGCTCGTAGCATTCGAGGATGCGGTCGACGTTCCACTCGGTCTCGCATTCCTGCCAGGTGAGTTTGACGCCGTTGATGCCGCCTTCGACCTCGTTGATGTAGCGGAAATAGTCGATTTCGCCGGCCCACCACGGGATCCCGCTGGAGGCATAGGCGCCGACCCGGTAGGTGGCCATGGGCACGAATTGCTGGTTGTCGGCAGCTGCGGCAACAGCCGGCAGCAAGGTAGGCGCGCCCAGCAGGAACAGGCTGGCGAGCAGGTGGCGACGCAAGGTTTTACGCATATTCGGTTCTTTTGAGTGAAGGGTTTGAAACCTCCTTTCCCGTGGCCGGGTCAAGGCGCCTGAAGGTGTTGGTTTGGAGTCAGAAGCGCAGCGGCCAGACGCGAATGCGTTCACGCAGGTTACCCAGCAGGCGCACCAGGCCCTCGGGCTCCTTGATCAGGAACCAGATGATCAGGCTGCCGAACAGGATCTTCTGCAGATTCTGCAATTGCCCGGCATCGACATGGCCGTTGAACAGCCACTGCCCGGCATGGCTGAGCAAAATCGGCGTAAGGCTGATGAAGGCTGCGCCAATGAAGTTGCCGGCAATGCTGCCCATGCCGCCGATAATGATGATGAACAGGATCTGGAATGAGCGGTTGATGTCAAAGCTGCTGGCGCTGGCCGTGCCCAGGTAGGCAAAGGCCCACAGCGCCCCGGCAATGCCCAGGTAGAACGCGCTGACGGCAAAGGCCAGGCGCTTGTAACGCTCCACCTGGATGCCGATGACGGCGGCGGCGGTGTCCATGTCGCGGATCGCCATCCAGTTACGGCCCACCTGGCTACGCACCAGGTTGACCGCCACCCAGGTCAGTACCACCACGCAACTGAGGGTCAGCAGGTAACGCCCTACTGGCGTGGCCAGGTTATGCCCGAACAGTTCCAGGCGCGGTGCGCTGATGGTGCCGGACGAGGCGTAGTTGTAGAACCACGGGAACTTGGCGAACACCCACTCCAGGAAGAACTGCGCGGCCAGGGTGGTGACCATCAGGTAGAAACCCTTGATGCGCGAACTGGGCAGGCCGAACACCAGCCCTACCACCCCGGCGATCAGGCCACCGCCCAGCAGCGCCAGCGGCAATGGCAGCCCCGGCACACGCAGCAGCAAGCCGTAGGTGGCAAAGGCCCCCACCGCCATGAAGCCCGCCGCCCCCACCGAGGTCTGCCCGGTGTAGCCGGTCAGCAGGTTCAGGCCAAGGCCGGCCAGCGACAGCACCAGGAACGGGATGAGGATCGCATTCAGCCAGTAGTCGCTGCCCAACCAGGGCAACACGACAAAGGCCACCAGCAGCAACAGGGCCAGGCCCAACGGGCGGTGGCGTGCCACCAGGGTCAGCGGTGCGTCGTCGAAGCGCGCTGTCAGGCGCGCGGCAGTCGTGGTCATGCGGTCATACCCGTTCAATGGCTCGGTCGCCGAACAGGCCGGCCGGGCGGATGTAAAGGAAGATCAGCGCCAGGAAGTAGGCGAACCAAGGGGTGATGCCACCGCCGATCAACGGCCCGATGTAGGCTTCGGCCAGGTTCTCTGCGGCACCCACGATCAGGCCGCCGACAATCGCCCCGCCAATCGAGGTGAACCCACCGATGATCAGTACCGGCAGCGCCTTGAGCACCACCAGCGACAACGAGAACTGCACGCCTTGGCGTGCGCCCCACAGCAGCCCGGCCACCAGCCCGACCACGCCCGCCACGGCCCACACCACCTGCCAGATGCGGTTGAGGTTGATGCCCAGCGATAACGCCGCGCGGGTATCGTCGGCCACCGCGCGCAAGGCCAGGCCGATGCGGGTGCAGTTGAACAGCACGGCCAGCAGCGTTACCAGTGCGGCGGAAACACCAGCGGCCACCAGGTCGAACTGGCTCATCATGATGTCGCCGACGAACAGCGGCACGTCTTCGATGCCCAGGTCCAGCGCGCGCACCTGAGCCCCCATCAGCCCTTGGGCCAGCCCTTCGATGATGAACGACAGGCCCAGCGTAGCCATGAACAAGGTGATCTGTGAGCGGTTGACCAGTGGCCGCAGCACCAGCCGTTCGATCAGCAGTGCGCCGATGATCATCACCACCACGGTAATGGCCAGCGCCACGGCAAACGGCAGGCCTTGCTGGTGCAGGCTGACGAAGGTCAATGCAGCAAACAGCAGCATGGCGCCCTGGGCAAAGTTGAACACGCCGCTGGCCTTGTAGATCAGCACGAAGCCGATCGCCACCAGCGAATACATGGTGCCGGCGAGCAGGCCGCCGATCAGGGTTTCGAGGAAGAAGTTCATCAGTGTGCTGCCCCCAGGTACGCGGCGATTACATCGGGGTTGGCCTGCACGTCGGCGGGCGAGCCATCCCCCACCTTGCGCCCGTAATCCAGCACCACCACATGGTTGGACAGGCCCATCACCACTTGAATGTCGTGCTCGATCAGGATCACCGTGGTGCCAAGGTCACGATTGATATCGGCGATGAAGCGGCTCATTTCCTGCTTCTCTTCGGTGTTCATGCCGGCCATCGGTTCGTCGAGCAGCAACAGCGTCGGATGGGCGATCAGCGCACGGCCCAGCTCCACGCGTTTCTGCAGGCCATAGGGCAGGCTGCCAACGGCCACCTCGCGCCAGGCCTGCAATTCCAGAAACTCCAGCACCTGCTCGGCGCGTTCGGCAAACGCCCGCGCCTCGCGGCGGGCACGTGGCAAACCCAGCGCCTGCTCCAGGAAGAAACTGCGCTGAAAACGCGACAGCCCGGTCAGCAGGTTGTCGAGCACGCTCATCTTCTTGAACAACGCGTTGTTCTGGAACGTGCGGCCAATGCCCAGCCGTGCGGCGGTCAGCGGGTGCGGGCGGCGCAGCGGCTGTTCGGCGAAAAACAGCTGGCCGGCATCGGCGCGATAGACCCCGTTGAGGATGTTCAGCAGTGAGCTTTTACCGGCGCCATTGGGCCCGATCAGGGCGCAGATCTCCCCGCGTCTTACGCTGAATGACAAGTCTGATATCGCCTTGACGCCCTTGAACGACAGCGACACGTTGCGCACCTCCAGCAAGGCGCTCATGCCGCACGCTCCAGGTAATCACGCAGCCAGGCCGGCCGCGCCGTGCCCGAGGCAACAGGGGCACTGGGCACATCGATGCGTTGCAGGCGCTGGAAGCCGAGCAATTGCCGCACGCGGGTTTTCAGCCAGCGCCGCAGGCCGCGTTGCGGATCTTGCTGCACCCAGTCGCACAGCCGCCGTTGCCAACTGCCGGCAGGCGGCAGCCGTGCCTCTATCTCATCGGCCAGTGCCTGCACCCGCTCAGCAGACAGCAGCAACGCCGTCGGGGCGATTTCGCGGCGATCGCGGCTGGCCGACTCGGCCGTTTCCGGAAACGCCAGGCCTTCACCCCGCTCCAGCCAGCGGTCGAGCAGGTGTGTCAGGCCTTCGCGCCATTCACTGCCTTCATCGACCCAGAGCACCTCGTCCCGGGTGACCTGTGCCCACCCCAAACGCTGCGCTGCAGGTGCAGCACCGACAAACAGCGCCGACAGCGGCTGAACCTGCCATTGGCCTGTGAGCACGGCGTCGGCTTGCGGCGTAAACAACCGCAGCGGCCATTGGCCGTGCAACCCCGTTTGCAGCCATTGCGCCACCTGTTCGCGGCGCTGGACAAAGGCGAACCCCGGGTGGGCCAGGCGCAGCTGGCGTTGCAAGTCTTCGCCCCGGCTGTTGGCGGGGATCAGCAGGGTATGGCCATTCAGGCGCCGTGCGGCCAACGCAAGCAACACCAGGCTGGGCTCATAGGCGCCGCTCAAGGCAAGCCGCGCGCCTGCCACGAAGCCCTGCTGGCTCAAGCCATCGGCCAGGCGTTCGACTTCTCGCTGTACGTCGATCCAGCGCCAGGCCTTCCACACGCCCAGGCGCCGATGGCGCAGGGCGACCCGGGTTGGGCGCTCCCGGGCCCAGCGCTGCAGGGCCTGCAAGTGGCTGTCGGCCACGGCATCAGCCTGCGGCGGGGTAAATTCATGCACATTCATCGCGTGGCTCCCTGTCGGCTCAGGCCGGCTCGGTAATGCTGGCCGGGGTGGGTTGGCGGCTCAGGTCGCGGTAACCGGCAGCGGGGTGCGTGGCCGGCAGCCGTGGGCCGTCACCGAACAGCTTCTCGCGCAGGGTGCCGGGGCGGTATTCGGTCTTGTAGGCCCCCCGTTGCTGCAGTTCGGGCACCAGCAGCTCGACCACATCGCGGAAGGTTTCGTGGGCCAGGGCATAGGTCAGGTTGAAGCCGTCAACATCGGTTTCTTCAACCCAGGCCTGTAACTCGTCCGCTACGGTCTGCGCACTGCCGACGATCAGCGGGCCAAAGCCGCCGATGCCGACCCAGTCGGCCAGCTCCTGCACGGTCCAGCGCTTGTTCGGGTCGGCGGTGGAAAACGCCTCGACAGCCGACTGGATGGCATTGGTGTGGATATGCTCCAGCACCTGGTCGGGCTGGTACTTGCTGAAGTCGATGCCGGTCCAGCCGGAAATCAGCGCCATGGCGCCTTCGTAGCTGGCGTAGCTTTTCAGCTCCTGCCATTTGGCCTGGGCCTTGGCATCGGTATCGTCGACGATCACTGTCTGCATGTTGAAGATCAGCACCTTGCGCGGGTCGCGCCCGGCCTCGGCGGCACGGCGGCGAATGTCGGCCACGGTCTTTTTCAAAATGACCTTGGACGGCGCGGCGACGAACACGCATTCGGCGTGGCCGGCAGCGAAATTTTTGCCGCGGCTGGACGCACCGGCCTGGTACAGCACCGGTGTACGTTGCGGCGACGGCTCGCACAGGTGGATGCCCGGGACCTGGAAGTGTTTGCCGTGGTGGCGGATCTCGTGGACTTTGCGCGGGTCGGTGAACAGGCCTGTTTCGCGGTCGCGCACCACCGCACCGTCTTCCCAACTGCCTTCGAACAGCTTGTACAGCACCTCCAGGTACTCGTCGGCGTAATCGTAGCGGGCGTCATGGTCGCTCAGCGCCTTCTGCCCAAGGTTGCGCGCACCGCTGTCGAGGTAAGAGGTGACGATGTTCCAGCCGATGCGGCCCTTGGTCAGGTGGTCGAGGGTCGATAGCCGACGGGCGAATGGGTACGGGTGCTCGAAGGTGAGCGAGGCCGTCAGGCCGAAACCGAGGTGCTCGGTGACCAGCGCCATGGGCGTGATCAGTGCCAGCGGGTCGTTCACCGGCACCTGGGCCGCCTGGCGGATGGCCGCGTCGCCATTGCCGCCCAGCACATCGTAGATGCCGATCACGTCGGCGATGAAGATGCCGTCGAACTTGCCGCGCTCCAGCAGCTTGGCCAGGTCGGTCCAGTAGTCCAGGTCCTTGTACTGCCAGGCGCGGTCCTTGGGGTGGCGCCACAGGCCGGGCGACTGGTGGCCGACACAGTTCATTTCGAAGGCGTTCAAACGAATTTCACGTGGCATGGGGACTCCTGTTCGATAGGCTCGGCACCCTTGCAAGGTGCCCTTCCTGCTCTATCAACACGATTCATGCCAAAAAATTAATCTTTATAAATCAGCATCTTATAAAAAAATCAACGCGTCCTTTGCCTGCGTGACGACACCAGTGTCGATCAAGTGTCTACTGGCGAACAGCAGGTTTTGCGGGTTGGTTTTAGCCGGATGGCGCCTGACCCGTTAAGATGAACGACTCTTCAACCAGATGCAGACCACAATGCCCAACGACGCACCCATCGGCCCAGGTCGGCCAAAGGACCTGGCCAAGCGCGAAGCGATTCTCGAAGCGGCCAAGGCGCTGTTCCTTAGCCTTGGCTATGCCAACACCAGCATGGATGCGGTCGCTGCGGCGGCAGGTGTTTCAAAGCTCACCGTGTACAGCCACTTCACCGACAAGCAGACCTTGTTCTGCTCGGCGGTCATGGCCACCTGCCAGATCCAGCTGCCTGACTTGCTGTTCGAGTACCCCGAAGGTGTACCAATAGAAGAGGTACTGCTGACCATTGCCCGTGGTTTCCAGTCTCTGATCAGCAGTGACGAAGCGGTCAAGCTCAGCCGCCTGATCATGGCCCAGGGCAGCCTGGACGCGAGCTTTGGCGAGTATTTCTACGAGGCCGGGCCCAAGCGCGTGCTGGCGGGGATGGAAGCGCTGCTGCGCGGGGCGGATGAACGTGGGCTGCTGCGCATCGACGACCCGCTGCGGGCGGCGGAGCACTTCTTCTGCCTGGTGAAAGGCGCGCCGGATTATCGCTTGCTGCTGGGCTGTGCGGGGCCGCTGGAAGGCGAAGAGGCCGAGGCGCATGTGCGGGAGGTGGTGGGGGTGTTTGTGCGGGCGTTCAAGCCCTGAAATTCGGGTGCCTGTACCGGCCTCTTCACGGCTCTAGCCGCGAAGAGGCCGGTACAGGCACAACAGAATCAGGCCTTCAGTGCCTTCTTCGGGTAGATGTCATACCGGCTCGACTTACCCTCCAGGCTATGGCTCGGCTTGGGCCCATCAATGATCGGCGCCTTGCGCGGCCGCTTCACCACCACCCGGTGGCTGGCCAGCGCCAGAGCGGCTTCGAGCAGGGCCGGGGCGTCCAGGTCGTCACCCACCAAGGGCCGGAACACGCGCATTTCCTTTTTCACTAGGGCGCTCTTGTCGCGGTGCGGGAACATCGGGTCGAGGTAGATCACCTGCGGGGCCTCGCCTTCCCAGGCGCGCATGCGCTCGATGGCGTTGCCGGTCAGCAAGCGCATGCGCCCGACGATCGGGCCCACCTCGTCATCCGACCGCGCCCGCGCCAGGCCATCCTCCAGCAACGCGGCAATCAGCGGCTGGCGCTCGATCAGGGTCATCTGGCAGCCCAGGCTGGCCAGAACGAACGCATCCTTGCCAAGACCTGCCGTGGCATCCAGCACCTGCGGCCGCACGCCTTGGGCAATGCCCACGGCCTTGGCGATCATCTGCCCGTTGCCACCGCCAAACTGGCGCCGGTGCGCCGCCTGGCCTTCGACAAAGTCCACCCGCACCGGCCCCGGTGCCTGCGGGCCAAGTTGCTGAATCTGCAAACCCTCGGCGCCCACCTGCACGGCGAAGCCGGCGCTATCGTCCTGTAGCGGCAGGCTTAGACGCTCGGCCCACGCCTTGGCCTGTTCCGCATACTCAGTCGACATCGCTTCGACCCTGATACCCGTGCCTTGCTCTTCCATCGTCCACACCTAAAAAGTCAAACCAAGCCTTAATGAATCGGCAGCCACGGCCGATACAGGCAATATCCCGCTATTCTGCCAGAGCACAACGCGCGCGACTGCCATGTCAGATACTCTTCCCATCGGCTTGACCTATTTGTCGCCCGTCGGCAACTACAGTCAGCACAATACCCAGGCACTCGGGGGCGTGAGCCACCTGTGGCAGGACTTTTTTGCCCGGGCCATGGCCGAGCAGCAGGAAGAGCCCGTAGACAGCGTCAGCCAGTCGTTCGTGCAGTATGACCAGGACAGCGGCGAACCCATCGGCGGCGCCCGCGCACTGGCGCTGATCGACGCCCAGCGCGCGTGCCCGGTGCAAGACATCGAGGTAGCACCACCCGAGCCGCTGTTCCTGCCCAAGGCAGAGCTTGAAGCCAAGCTGCTGCCCCCTGCCCCCGAGCCATTCAGTGCCCTGGAACTGATCGAGCAGCAGCGTCAGCTCGATATCAGCAACAGCTGGATGCGCCCGGTGGTGATGAGCCAGGGCCAGCCGATTACCGAGCCCGGCCCAGGCCCTACCCCGCGCTCATTGTTCCTGCCCATCGCCGAATTCGAAACCGACCTGCTGGACCCGGCGCCCGAACCGTTTGATGACGCAACCTTGGCCAAGCAGCAGAACGACCTGGAGTTCGACATCCACTGGGCGCGTCCAGTGGTGCTGAACAACTTGCGCGTTCACGCCTGAGGCTAACGGCAGACCTGCCAGCGCCCCATGTCCAGATGAAAGTGGTTATGGTGCGCGGCGTTGTAGCCCGGCCCCAGTACCGTGCTGAAGCTCTCGCAGGCCGCCTGCTGCACTTGGCGCAAGAATTCCGCCTTCTGCCCACCTGCCTGCCAGTCACGCGCCAACACGATGCGCTGGCCGTCCTGCAGGCGAAAACCGCTGATATCCAGTGCATTGGCCGTGGCGTGCTGGCTCAGGCGGCCCTGTTTGCGGTGGTAGACATTGCGGCAGGCGAAACTGCCCAGGTGGTCGACCTGCGTCACCGGTTGCCCCAGCACCCGCTGCGCCACCGGCTGCAAGCCATGTGCTTCGAACAGCGCGTAGGCCACTGCCAGCGGGCAACTGGCCAGGAAGCTGCTGCTGAGCCGCGCCTGGCCGCCTTCGATTCGCCAGGCATTCTGCAACGGGCAGTTGGCCGAAGTCGGGCTGTCGGCTTGCGCCCGGTAACGCAACTGGCTGGTTCCCAGCGCCTGGCGGCACAGCGCCGGGTCATCGCGCAGGCGTGCCAGCTTGTAAGGGGTCAGCAGGTTGGGCGGCTGACGCACATCCAGCGGCGCCCAGGGGTTCCATGCGCCAGGCAGGCGCCAGCTGTAATGCCAGGCCAGGCCAGCCAACAACAGCAGGCCGGCCAGCAGCGCCAGCACAGGCTTCATCAGCGTCGGAACAGGTCGTTCAGCTGAGCGAACGGCAGTGCCTGCTCTCCATAGCCGAATGTACCCTCATCGCGAATTTCCAGCGCAGCACGGTGGAACGCCCCCAAGGCGGCGCGAGCCAGCGACGAGCCGACACTGATGCGGCGCACACCCAGGTCCTGCAACTGTTTCACGCTCAGTGACACACCCGCCATGCCCATCAACACGTTCACCGGGCGCGGCGCCACAGCCTGCACCACAGCACGAATTTCCTCGACGGTACGCAGGCCCGGGGCGTAAAGCACATCGGCGCCGGCTTCGGCGTAAGCCTGCAAGCGCTTGATGGTGTCGTCCAGGTCCATGCGCCCGTGCAGCAGGTTTTCTGCCCGGGCGCACAGGGTGAACGGGAACGGCAGGCTACGGGCAGTCTGCACGGCGGCGCGAACGCGCTCCACCGCAAGCCCCACGTCATAGATGGGCAATTCGCTGCGGCCACTGGCATCCTCGATGGAGCCGCCCACCAAGCCCGCTTCAGCGGCACGCAAGATGGTATTGGCGCAATCCTCGGGCAGGTCGCCAAAGCCGTTTTCCAGGTCGGCAGCCACTGGCAAGGGGGTCGCATCGACAATCTCCCCGGCATTGTCCAGTGTGTCCTCCAGGTTCAAGGCACCTTCGGCATCCGGGCGGCCCAGGCTGAAGGCCAGGCCGGCACTGGTCGTGGCCAGTGCCTCGAAACCCAGGCTGGCCAACAACTTGGCGGAGCCGGCATCCCACGGATTGGGGATGACGAACGCGCCATTACGTTCATGCAGTGCCTTGAAGGCTTCGGCTCGCAGGGTTTGCACATCCATGAATCAACCTCCGGCAGTCAGGGAAAGGTCAGAGTAGCCCCAGTTGTTCGACCTCGGGTGCGCGCGGCAATTCAGGCAAAGAATCGAGGCCCGGCAGGCGTGCCATCAGGCGTTGATGGAACCGTTGGGCCAGGGCTGCGGCCAGACGATTGTCCGAGGTGTGCAGGAAGATGTAGGGGCTGCGGCCCTCTTCGATCCAGGCGGCGACCTTTTCTACCCAGGGGGTAAGGAAGGCCTCATTAGCCTCCAGCTCAGGGTGGCCAATGAAGCGCACCTGCGGGTGCTGGCTGAAGGCTGCAGGGCGTGGTGGCACCTTGGGTTTCTTGGACTGCGCGTGCAGCACGGCAGCATCGCGTGAAGTGCAACTGAACAACGCACGCGGGTCGAGGCAGATACGCTCCACCCCGCGCTCGTGCAGCAGGCGGTTGAGCAGGCGCTCTTCGTCACCCTTGGCAAAAAAGGCCTGGTTGCGCACCTCCACCGCCACCGGCACGCCGATTTCATCAAGGAAGTGGCAAAGCTCGCCCAGCCGTGCCGGGCCGAACAGCGCCGGCAACTGCAACCAGTACGGCGATACGCGCTGCCCCAGCGGGGCCATCAGGCGTGTGAAATCGAAAGCAGGCTCAAGCTGATCACGCAGGTCACCCTCGTGGCTGATGTCACGGGGAAACTTGGCAGTGAAACGAAAGTGCTCAGGCATCACCTGCGCCCAGCGGGCAAGGGTGCCGGGGGCGGGGCGTGCGTAGAAGGTGGTGTTGCCCTCGACAGCGTTGAACACCTGGCTGTAGAGGCCAAGCATCTGATTGCTGTTGGCGTCGGCGGGGTACAGGTAGTCACGCCAGGCGTTTTCACTCCACGACGGGCAACCGAGAAAATAAGGCAGTGGTGATGGACTCATCCATCAAATGTACAGGTCGAGCCCCAGTACTTCCATGTCCCAATCGGTGAAACCGGCAGTATTCAGGTAACTGGCCAATGCGGTGGCTGTGCGCCGGTCACGGGCGCGGGGGAAGATCATGTCCTGCGGGCGGGCAGGCAAGCCACCGCTGCGGCGGCGGGCGGTGGTTTCCTGAGGCGCCGTGGCGTTCTCTTCGATCACCTCGGCGTCATCGATGGCCTCGTCACGCACCGCTGCCTTGCGCGGCGCGCGCTTGATCGGGTAGGACTGCGATGAGAAACCGTCGATACGCATGGCATGAATACTCAGGACCAATGATGGCAATTTAGCAGCATCAGTGTTCCGTCGCTAATGCTTAAGTGATAACTGGACCACAGATCGCGCAGAAGGTTTGGGGGTTACCGTCGATAACCGACGAACAGCATTCAGTGCTTCTTTGGCGTAGCGACATTATCGCGCAGGTAAACCGGTTGCGCCTGCTCGGCGCCGATCGCTTCGCCACGGGCCCAGGCGAAGCTGGCCAGGCTGAGCACGTCCAGAGCGTTAGGCAAGGCACTGGCGTTGCTGGCAGCCACCTGCACCGCCAGGCGCTCGGCATAGCCCCAACCGGTGCCGGCCCCGAACCACTCGCCTTCGCTGTCTGCCGGCAGCGCTACCTGCTCGGGCGGCAACACCGCTTCGCGGCCAACCAGGCGCATTTCGCCCGCCGTGGCCTGATAGCAGCCCCAGTACACTTCATCCATGCGCGCATCGATGGCAGCCGCCACCTGTTGCACGCCCTGCTCGCGCAATGCACCCTGGGCCAGCGCAGCCAGGTTGGACACCGGCAGCACCGGGCGCTCCAGCGCGAAGGCCAGGCCCTGGACCACACCAATGGCAATGCGCACGCCGGTGAAAGCGCCCGGGCCGCGGCCAAAGGCGATGGCATCCAGTTGATTCAGCGCAACGCCCGACTCGGCCAGCAGCTGCTTGATCATCGGCAGCAGCTTCTGCGCGTGCTGACGTGGGATCACCTCGTAATGGCTGGTTACCTTGCCGTCATGCAGCAGCGCAACGGAACAGGCTTCGGTGGCGGTATCCAGGGCCAGCAGGGTGGTCATCGAACGGGTATCCAGGTGCAGGGAAAAGAGCGGCAGTATAAACGACAACGGCCCGCTAGCGGGCCGTTGTCGATGGGTGTCAGGCGCTGGATCAGCTCAGGGCTGCCAGAACCTTGGCGGTGATGGCTTCAACCGAGCCGACACCTTCGATGTGGCTGTACTTCGGCTTGCCGGCGTTGGCGGCCGACAGCTTCTGGTAGAAGTCCACCAGCGGCTTGGTCTGGCTGTGGTAGACCGACAGGCGATGGCGAACGGTTTCTTCCTTGTCGTCGTCGCGCTGGATCAGGTCTTCGCCAGTCTCGTCGTCCTTGCCTTCCACTTTTGGCGGGTTGTACTGAATGTGGTAGGTGCGGCCCGAGGCCAGGTGCACGCGGCGGCCCGCCATGCGACCAACGATTTCTTCGTCGTCCACGGCAATTTCGACCACTGCGTCGATGTCGACACCGGCAGCGACCATGGCTTCGGCTTGCGGGATGGTGCGTGGGAAGCCGTCGAACAGGCAGCCGTTGGCGCAATCAGGCTGAGCGATGCGCTCCTTGACCAGGCTGATGATCAGCTCGTCGGAGACCAGCTGGCCGGCATCCATGACTTTCTTCAGCTCCAGGCCCAGCGGGGTGCCGGCTTTGACAGCGGCACGCAGCATGTCACCGGTGGAGATCTGTGGAATACCGAACTTTTCGGTGATGAACTTTGCCTGAGTACCTTTACCGGCCCCGGGAGCTCCCAGCAGAATTACGCGCATCTTGTGCTCCTCAAATTTTTTTATGAAATTCAATGGATTCGGCAACCAGGGCCAAGTCCGGAAAATCGGGTATGACCCAAAATCGGTCAGAAGGCTGCTCAAGATACACAGCGCCCGGCAGCCAGACAAGCGTCCCAAAGTTGCAGGAATGCGCCACTTGCGGCTGACCTGGCAGGTGGTTGCGCCCGGCGCAACCACCCTCCCCTTACCCATGCAGGGTCTGCACGGCACACATTCAGGGCAGCCCGCACGCGCCCTCAGCCGGTGTTGCGCAGCCCGGCGGCAATACCCGCCACGGTCACCAGCAAGGCCTGCTCCAACGGGCTGTCCAGAGCGGCTTCGCGGCTGCGCGAGCGAGCCAGCAACTCGGCCTGCAGGCGGTGCAGCGGGTCCAGGTAGGTGTTGCGCAGGCTGATGAATTCCAGCGTTTCGGGGCTGTGCGCCAGTAGCACCGGCTGCCCGGTCAGGCCCAGTACCACCTGGCAGGACTGCGACAATAGGTCGCGCAGGTGTGCACCTAAAGGAAGCAAGTGCGGTTGCACCAGACGTTCGTCGTAGGCCTCGGCAATTTGCGCATCGGCCTTGGCCAGCACCATCTCCAGCATGTCGATACGGGTGCGGAAGAACGGCCACTGTTCGCGCATCTGCGCCAGCAGCTCGCCCTGGCCACGGGCCAATGCGTTGCTCAGGGCCGTTTCCCAGCCCAGCCAGGCCGGCAGCATCAGGCGCGTCTGGGTCCAGCCGAAAATCCACGGGATGGCCCGCAGGCTTTCGATGCCTCCAGCGCGACGCTTGGCCGGGCGGCTGCCCAGTGGCAGGCGCCCCAACTCCTGTTCCGGTGTCGACTGACGGAAGTATTCGACAAAATCGGGGTTGTCCCGCACCACGCTGCGGTAGGCCTTGACGCCATCGGCAGCCAGCTGGTCCATCACCTCACGCCAGGCCGGCTGCGGGGGCGGTGGTGGCAACAGCGTGGCTTCGAGCACGGCAGCCAGGTACAGGTTGAGGTTTTGCTCGGCAATGCCCGGCAAACCGAACTTGAAGCGGATCATCTCGCCCTGTTCGGTGGTGCGGAAACGTCCCGCCACCGATCCCGGCGGTTGCGACAGGATCGCCGCGTGGGCGGGGCCACCGCCGCGCCCTACCGTACCGCCACGGCCGTGGAACAGCAGCAGTTCGACCTGATGTTCGGCACAAATGCGCACCAGGTTTTCCTGGGCCCGGTACTGCGCCCAGGCCGCCGCCGTAGTGCCAGCGTCCTTGGCTGAGTCGGAGTAGCCAATCATCACTTCCTGCGGGCCGCGCAGCCCGGCGCGGTAGCCTGGCAGGCCGAGCAGTCGCTGCATCACGGGGCCAGCGTTGTCCAGGTCGGCCAGGGTTTCGAAAAGCGGTACCACGCGCATGGGGCGGGTAAGGCCGGCTTCCTTGAGCAGCAGTTGCACCGCCAGCACATCCGAAGCGGCACCGGCCATGGAAATGACGTAGGAGCCCAGGGAGGCAGCCGGCGCGGCGGCCACTTCGCGACAGGTGGCCAGCACTTCGGCGGTATCCGCTTGCGGCTTGAAATGCGCAGGCAGCAGGGGCCGACGGTTCTTCAGCTCGGCCTGGAGGAATTCGATGCGCTGCTCTTCATCCCAGTCGGCATAGCGCCCCAGGCCCAGGTAGTCGGTAATCTCGGTCAGTGCGTCACGGTGGCGGGCAGCGTCCTGGCGCACATCCAGGCGGCCCAGGAACAGGCCAAAGGTGACAGCGCGGCGCAGGCAGTCCAGCAGCGGGCCTTCGGCGATCACGCCCATGCCGCATTCGTGCAGCGACTGGTAGCACAGCTCCAGCGGTGCGATCAGGTCGCGGTTATCCACCAGCACGTCGGCGCTGGCCGGTTGGCTGCTGGTCAATGCCGAATGCGCCCAGGCACGCGTCGCCCGTAGCCGGTCGCGCAACTGCTTGAGCACGGCCCGGTAGGGCTCGACAGTGTCGCCAACCTGTTCGCGCAGGGCCTCGTTGGCCTGCTGCATGGACAGCTCCGCAGCCAATGCATCGATGTCACGCAGGAACAGGTCGGCGGCCATCCAGCGGGCCAGCAGCAACACTTCGCGGGTGACGGCGGCAGTCACGTTGGGGTTGCCGTCACGGTCACCGCCCATCCACGAGGCAAAGCGGATTGGCGCGGCTTCAAGCGGCAGACGCAGGCCGGTGGCCTCCAGCAGCGCCTTGTCGACCTTGCGCAGGTGGCTGGGGATGGCGTGCCAGAGCGAATGCTCAATCACTGCAAAGCCCCACTTGGCTTCGTCTACCGGCGTGGGGCGGGTGCGGCGGATTTCTTCGGTGTGCCAGGCCTCGGCAATCAGCCGGCGCAGGCGTTCGCGTACCTGCTGGCGTTCGGCCGGGGTCAGGTCGCGGTGGTCCTGGGCAGCCAGCTGGCCGGCGATGGCGTCGTACTTCTGAATCAGGGTGCGGCGGGCCACTTCGGTGGGGTGTGCGGTAAGTACCAGCTGGATGTCGAGCTTGGCCAGTTGCCGAGCCAGGGCATCGTTACCAAGCCCGGCCTGCTTCAGGCGCGCCAGCAACTCGGGCAGCACACGGGCCTCGAAGGGTTCGGGCTGGTCAGCGTCGCGACGGCGGATCAACTGGTACTGCTCGGCCATGTTGGCCAGGTTGAGGAACTGGTTGAAGGCCCTGGCCACGGGCAGCAGGTCTTCTTCGGCCAGGTCTGCCAGGGTCGAGCTCAGTTGCTCGCCGGGGCCGCGCCGGTCGGCCTTGGCACTGTAGCGGATGTCCTCGATCTTCTGCAGGAACGCATCGCCATGCTGCTGGCGAATGGTTTCGCCGAGCAGCTCACCCAACACATGGACATCTTCACGCAAACGCACATCGATATCGGTCATTGGCCCTCTCTTTGGCGCGGCTCTGGCGCACTCCTGTACACAGCTCTCCCGAAGAGTGCCCCCAGGCTGGAGGCAATGGCAAGCCGTGATCGGCTAAAGCAAACTAAAGTGAAGGCATAACACTCCCATGCCATGCAGCCTTAGCAGGCGTAACCAGAGGTCATCATGAAAATCCGTGAACTCGCCCAGCACTGGGAACAGAATGCCGCCGGCACCCTCAGCCGCACGGGCCATGTCCTGCACCTTGACCTGGAGTCAGAGGCGCGTCTGGCCGCGCTGATCGACATGTACCCCAAACGTACCGCCGAGGAATTGCTCGGCGAACTGGTAGCCGCCGCCCTTGAAGAGGTGGAGGCCAGCTTCCCCTATGTGCAGGGCCGTCAGGTCATCGCCACCGATGAAGAAGGCGACCCGCTGTACGAAGATATAGGGCCTACCCCACGCTTTCTGTCGCTCTCGCGCCAGCACCTGCACAGCCTGAGCAACACCGCTGCCGACAGCGACGAATAACCTCCGCGCCACTGTTCCGGGCCTGCTCGAGGCCCGGAATACCGCTTTCGCCCGCGAAAGTTCAAGAAAATCCTCGCTGACCAATCAGTCAGAAATAATCGCTCGTGCGGATCACTTTTTTCGGAACCATTCGAAAAACGATCGAGTCGGAGCCAATAGCCATCACGCTAAAACCCTGCACACCTGTCCTTGTGCACCGTTCAGCTGAAGCGCACGGAGTTGTCAGGGAATGAGCGATGGACTGCTACGGACATCGTCGTAATCAGGAGTGATCCAATGGAGCTGACCACCATGAAAACCCGCACTAGCAAACTGTCATCCACTCACGTGCGCGGGTTCAAGCTGGCCGCGCTGGCCCTGGGCAGTAGCCTGGTCCTGGCCGGCTGTGCTGGCAACCCGCCTACCGAGCAGTATGCCGTTACCCAGTCCGCCGTGAACGCCGCCGTCAGCGCTGGCGGTACCGAGTTCGCCGCCGTGGAGATGAAAGCGGCCCAGGACAAGTTCAAGCAGGCCGAAATCGCCATGCACGACAAAAAGTATGACGAAGCCAAACTGCTGGCCCAGCAAGCCGAGTGGGACGCACGCCTCGCCGAACGCAAGGCCCAGGCGGCCAAGGCCCAGAAGGCCGTGCAGGACGCCCGCCAGGGTGTCCAGGACGTACGTGAGGAAGGCCTGCGCAGCGCTCAGTGAGCCCTGCCCCGCCAACCTTAGCCTTCGCACACGATCAAAGGATGAACACTATGCGCAATTACGTCATGATTCCCGCCCTGCTGGCCCTGAGCGTCGGCCTTGCTGCCTGCTCGCACGACCCTAACGCCAACCTGGAGGCGGCCCGCACCAACTTCTCCTCGCTGCAGAGCGACCCGCAATCGAGCAAGGTGGCGGCGCTGGAGACCAAGGACGCCCAGGACTGGCTTAACAAGGCCGACAAGGCCTACATGGACCGGGAAGACCAGAAGAAGGTCGACCAACTCGCCTACCTGACCAACCAGCGTGTCGAGGTGGCCAAGCAGACCATCGCCCTGCGTACCGCCGAAGGCGAGCTGAAAAACGCCGCTGCGCAACGCGCCCAGGCCAAGCTGGACGCCCGCGACGCACAGATCGCCAAGCTGCAGGACAGCCTCAACGCCAAGCAGACCGATCGCGGTACGCTGGTCACCTTCGGGGACGTGCTGTTCGACTTCAACAAGGCCGAGCTCAAGAGCAACGCCTACCCGAACATCACCAAGCTGGCCCAGTTCCTTCAGGAAAACCCTGAGCGCAAGGTGATTGTCGAGGGCTACACCGACAGCGTCGGTTCGGCCAACTACAACCAGAGCCTGTCCGAACGCCGCGCGGGTTCCGTGCGCATGGCGCTGGTGCGTGCCGGCGTAGACCCTGCGCGCATCGTCGCCCAGGGTTACGGCAAGGAGTACCCGGTAGCGGACAACGGCAGCAATTCGGGCCGGGCGCAAAACCGTCGGGTGGAGGTGACCATCTCCAACGACAACCAGCCGGTGGCGCCACGTTCGGTGAGCCAGGTCAGCCAGTAAGACCGGTTGGCTTAACCCAAGACCCCGCCTTCCTGGCGGGGTTTTTATTTGGGCGTTTGGTCTCGTGCCTTTAGAGATGTGGTGATTGGGAGAACGAGCGCCGCCCGCGCGGCGCATCGCGGGCGGCGCTCGATTTCCCAGGCGCCACAAAAATCACTTCGCTCCCTCACTGCACCTGCTGCGGTGTTTCCTCGCCCATGCAGCGCACGGCACGCTTGCGGTTGTCCACCAGCACGCCGGTCAGGCCTTTCTGCTGGGTGTCGAACAGCACCAGCACGCCATCGACGCACTGGGCCACTTGCGGCGCCGGGTCCAGCGAAACCTTGTAGTCCTCGCCCGGGATGGTCTTGAGCATGGTGAAGTCCTGCAACAACAGGGCATCCTCGGGTTTGGCGAAATGCAGGTAACCGTAGTACCACAAGGCCCCCACCGTCACGATGATGCTGCCGACGCCGGTCAGGATCAGCGGGATGGCGTTGCGCTCTTCACTCATTGCTTGTTCTTCTCGTCAGGGTAATTGGGCACTTCGGCCAGGCGCCGAAGGCCGTTGAAATGGCTGGGGTCATCAAGGAAACGCAGCATCACCTGGCGCCAGGTAGGGTCGGCGAAGGTCTGCACATGGCCGCCTCGGGTCAGCTGCAGTACCCGTGGTGGCGGTGCGTGCTGGTACAGGCGGATGCCGTTGTCCATCGGCACCAGGTTGTCGTCGATGCTGTGGAAGAACAGCTTGGGCGGGCTGCTCAACTGCTCGATCGAACGGATTGCACTGTCGCCGTCCGGCACCAGCCACGACAGTGGCACCTGCAACGGCCAGGTCATCCATGACGTGCTGAGGGCATAGCGCCCTACCCCACGGTAACTGGCCGGTACGCCATCGAACACCAGGGCGCTGAAGCGCTGGCGCTGCTCGGGGTGGGCCGCCAGGTAGTGGATTGCCATGGCGCCGCCAAGGCTTTGCCCCAGCAGCACCAAAGGCTTGCCCTTGACCTCGGGTGCCTGGTCCAGCCAGGCCATGGCCGCCGCGATGTCTTCATACACCTCAGGCAGGGTCGGCGTGCCCTGCGACAGGCCATAGCCACGGTAATCGATCATCAGCACCTGGTAGCCCTGCTCCGGCAGCCAATAGCTACCCCCCAGGTGCCCAGGCAGGTTGCCGCCGTTGCCGTGCAAATGCAGTACCGTGCCCTTCACCTCGACTCCCGCCTTGGCCGGCAACCACCAGCCGTGCAGGCGCAGGCCGTCCGATGTGACAAGGGTGACATCGCGGTAGTCGAGTCTGGCCCGTTCGGGGGTGAATGCCTGGCCACGCTCGGGATAGAACAGCAGGCTGCTGCAGCCGCCAAGGCCCAGCAGGACCAGGCCAAGCGCCAGCAGGCGGCAGCACTCAGAGAATGTTCGCGTAGTCGGCTTCAATACGGTCCAGGCTCAGGTGGTTGAGGAAGTTGGAGAAGCACATCCACGCCGACAGTGCGTTAAGGTCGCGGAACTGTTCGGGCAGGTACTTGGGCGGCTCGACCAGCCCCTCCTCCACCAACTGGCGCAAGGTACGCATGTCTTCCAGCGTGGTCTTGCCACAGAACAGCAACGGGATCTGTTCGAGCTTGCCCTTCTTCACGGCCAACTGAATGTAGTTGTAAACCATGATGAAGCCCTTGAGGTAGGACAAGTCCTTGGTGAATGGCAGGCCATTGGGCACCGAGCCGCGGAACACCCGGCTGGCGTTGCTGTAGCTCTGCGCCATCTCGAAGCCTTGCTCGCGGAAGAAATTGAACACCTGGAGGAAATCGGCGCCCTCCTCGACCATGTGGATGGCGCGGGTGCGGTTGGTGAGCTTGCGCAGGCGGCTGGGGTAGGAAGCAAAGGCGATGACCTCCATGAGAATCGCCAGGCCTTCCTGGGTTACCGTCGACGAGGGCGGGCCCTTGGCCAGGAAGGTGCAGATCGGCTGGTTCAGGCCGTTGAGCGTGGTGCCCACATGGACCAGCCCTTCGTGTACTTCGAGGGCACGCACATCACGGCTGTTGAACATGGCATCGGCGCGCACCTTGATGTAGTCGGCGCCAGCGGCGGCATCGGCCACGATCCCGTCAGATTCGAATACCCGAATGGTCTCCTCGGCTTCACCGAACACCTTGTTCAGCCGACGCTGGAGGATATCTACGGCCTCCTTGGCGGTGAGGTTTTTCGGTTCGTCCTTGAGATCGCCACGGCCATCGATGTTGTTCAGGTAATCCGAGAGCATGAGGCCGAGGTCGGCCAAGGTCGGGTCACCGGCGTGGAAGGCATCGGAGGCGGCGCCGTACAGTTCCTGAGAGATGAGGCCGAAATCCTCGGTGCCACGCGCTTCGAGCATGCGCACCACCATGCGGTATTCGCGGCACATACGCTTCATGATCTGCCCGACCGGGTTGAACTGGCCAAGCTGGCGAATGATGTCGCGCTCGATGGCCTGGAACTCGGCCTTGACCGCGCCGGAGTCGAACGCCAGCGGGCGCGACTGGTAATAAGCGCGGTCGACGGCCGGCGGCTCCTTGCCCTTGGCCTTGAGAAAGACCTGGCGAATGTTGTCGTCCCACTTCACCGCGTCCAGTACCCGGATCGGGGTCTGGGCTGCAACGATGCGGTCGGACAAGGCGCGGATGGTTCGCTGGTATTCGTCCACCGGGGACTCCTTTCTAGTACAGGCAACTACTTGCCAGAACGCTGGAACCGCGCCACTTCAACGAACAGGTCGGAGTTGGCCGGGTCATCCAGATAGGCCAGCACCCGCGCAGCCGGGCTGTCGATCAGCACGCCGTCGCCGTTGTCTTCCGGCACCTCGGTACCACGCCCGGTCAGTTCCTTCTTGTCCACCGCCTGCTGCACCTGCTCGACGTCCAGGTTGTACACCACCAGTTCCTTGCCATCGACGATATCGAAACCGCCAATCAGGAAGTTGCCACCCAGGCGCTTGGGCACGCCGGCCGACAGGTACCAGCGGTTGCCGTGGCGGGAGACGGTGAATACATATTCCTCAGGCTTCTTGCCCTTGGCCGTGGCAACGGCCTTATAGGCATCTGCACCGCTGCGGCTGATGGTCAGCTTCAACGGCTCGCCCCAGGCGTCCTTGCTGCTCCACTTGCCCAACAGGGCCTTGGGCGCCGCCTGGTTACTCGGCAACGGCTCATGGAAGGTCACCAGACAACCGCCCAGCAGCAGGAATGACAAAGTCAACAGCACCACACGCCAGGCTTTCATCAGGTTCTCCTTGAAAAGTCGGTCTCGGCTCAGGCCGATGCCAGCACCAGCTGCAGGTATCGGGTAAGCATAGCGAGCATCTGCCCATCGGCTTGCGCATTCGCATCCTTGAGCAGGCCCTGATATTCCATCTGCTCGATAATCGCCGTCAACATTTGGGCGTCCTGTTCCGGTTGCCGCGAGCCTACCACTTGCAGCAATTGCCGGGTCCCGTGCAACAGGATCTGCTCATGGGCGCGCACCAGCTCGGCCAGGCGTGGGCACAGCAATGCCTCCTGGCGGAAGGCCTGTTCGGCCATCAGGAAGTCGCGCCGGGTCAACAGTTGCCGCTGTACGTAGTCGGCCGTCATGCGGGCCACATCGTCAGCCAGCCGCGCCCGTGCCTGCGGGCTGCCGTCGCCCTGGGCCAGCAACTGGCGCAACACGACCTCGGTGTTGGCCCACAGCTTGGCCATGTAGGCCGCGCTGCGCTCGACGTACTGAGCGAAGGTGTCGGTGAGCAGGTCTTCGATGTCCTTGAAGTAGTAGGTGGTGGCCGACAGCGGCACACCGGCCTCGGCGGCCACGGCACGGTGGCGCACACCACGCACGCCATCGCGCACGACTATGCGCATGGCGGCGTCGAGGATCAGCTGGCGGCGCTGCTCGCTGCCTTGGCGGGCAGTCTTGCGGCCTTGGTATTGCACGCTTTCGGCGACGGCGGTGGCGATGCCGGCGGCGCCTTGGTCAGGCATGGCGGGTGTCACAGGGGTTACCTCATGGGCCAGTACAGACAACATAAAGCTTCAGGCAAGAAAAAGCCGCCTCGAAAGGCGGCTCGTTCACATCACTCAGGCCTGCGGACGCATGTGCGGGAACAGGATCACGTCGCGGATCGACGGCGAGTTGGTCAGCAGCATCACCAGGCGGTCGATGCCAATGCCTTCACCGGCGGTCGGCGGCATGCCGTACTCCAGGGCACGCACGAAGTCGGCGTCGTAGTGCATGGCTTCGTCGTCACCGGCGTCCTTCTCGGCCACCTGGGCCAGGAAGCGCTCGGCCTGGTCTTCGGCATCGTTGAGCTCGGAGTAGGCGTTGGCGATTTCGCGGCCACCGATGAACAGCTCGAAGCGGTCGGTAACCGCCGGGTTGTCGTCGTTACGGCGGGCCAGCGGCGACACTTCGAACGGGTACTCGGTGATGAAGTGCGGCTGCTCCAGCTTGTGCTCGACCAGCTCTTCGAAAATCATCACCTGCAGCTTGCCCAGGCCTTCGTGGCCCAGCACCTTGGCACCGGCCTTCCTGGCGATGTCACGGGCGCGGTCGACGTCCTGCAGGTCGGCAGCGGTCAGCTCCGGGTTGTACTTGAGGATCGAGTCGAACACCGACAGGCGGGCGAACGGTTCGCCGAAGTGGAACACCTTGTCGCCGTACGGCACGTCGGTGCTGCCCAGCACCAGCAGCGCCAGCTCGCGGAACAGTTCCTCGGTGAGGTCCATGTTGTCGCGGTAGTCGGCGTAGGCCTGGTAGAACTCAAGCATGGTGAATTCTGGGTTGTGACGGGTCGAAACGCCTTCGTTACGGAAGTTGCGGTTGATCTCGAACACCTTCTCGAAGCCACCCACGACCAGGCGCTTGAGGTACAGCTCCGGCGCGATACGCAGGAACATGGCCATGTCCAGGGCGTTGTGGTGGGTTTCGAACGGCTTGGCGGCGGCACCACCCGGGATGGTCTGCAGCATCGGGGTTTCCACTTCGAGGAAGTCACGCTCGATGAGGAACTTGCGGATGTGCGAAATCACCTGCGAACGCACACGGAAGGTGTGGCGGGTTTCTTCGTTGACCATCAGGTCGACGTAACGCTGGCGGTAGCGCTGTTCGGTGTCGGTGAGGCCGTGGTGCTTGTCGGGCAGCGGGCGCAGCGACTTGGTCAGCAGGCGTACGTTGGTCATTTCGACGTACAGGTCGCCCTTGCCAGAGCGGGCCAGGGTGCCTTCGGCGCTGATGATGTCGCCCAGGTCCCAGGTTTTGACGGCGGCCAGGGTTTCTTCTGGCAGGGTTTTGCGGTTGACGTAGACCTGGATGCGACCGGTCATGTCCTGGATCACCATGAACGAGCCACGGTTGAGCATGATACGGCCGGCTACCTTGACCGGGATCGCGGCTGCTTCCAGCTCTTCCTTGGTCTTGTCCGCGTACTGCTTCTGCAGGTCGTTGCAGTAGCTGTCGCGACGGAAGTCGTTGGGGAAGGCATTGCCCTTGGCACGCTCGGCGGCAAGTTTTTCCTTGCGCAGGGCGATCAAGGCGTTTTCTTCCTGTTGCAGGTCTTGCGATTCGGTCTTGAGGTCGCTCATGTCGTCATTCTTTCCATCAGGTGTTCGTTGCCCTTTTCGGGCAGGGCACGCGACACCGGCAGTTGCCAGGTATCGCGGCAGTGGTGTGCGGCTTACAGCCCTTGCTTGAGGCTCGCTTCCAGGTACTGGTCGAGGTCGCCGTCCAGCACCTTCTGGCAATCGCTGCGCTCGACGCCGGTACGCAAGTCCTTGATGCGCGAGTCATCCAGCACGTACGAGCGGATCTGGTGGCCCCAGCCGATGTCCGACTTGCTGTCTTCCAGCGCCTGCGAGGCGGCGTTGCGTTTCTGCATTTCCAGCTCGTACAACTTGGCCCGCAGCATTTTCATGGCGGTGTCCTTGTTGGCGTGCTGGGAACGTTCGTTCTGGCAGGCCACCACGGTGTTGGTCGGTACGTGGGTGATACGTACGGCCGAGTCGGTGGTGTTAACGTGCTGACCACCGGCACCGGAGGAGCGGTAGGTGTCGATGCGCAGGTCGGACGGGTTGATCTCGATCTCGACCTTGTCGTCGATTTCGGGCGACACGAACACTGCCGAGAACGAGGTGTGACGACGGGCACCGGAGTCGAACGGGCTCTTGCGCACCAGACGGTGCACGCCGATTTCAGTCCGCAGCCAGCCGAAGGCGTATTCACCCTTGATGTGCACGGTCGCGCCTTTGATACCGGCGACTTCGCCTTCGGAGAGCTCGATGATGGTGGCGTCGAAACCACGCTTGTCGGCCCAACGCAGGTACATGCGCAGCAGGATGTTGGCCCAGTCCTGCGCTTCGGTACCACCGGACCCGGCCTGGATGTCCAGGTAGGCGTTGTTCATGTCCATCTCGCCGCTGAACATGCGACGGAACTCAAGCTGGGCCAGGTTTTCTTCCAGGCCTTCCAGCTCGGTCACGACGTCGCTGACGGCGCCTTCGTCATTTTCCTCGACGGCCATGTCGAGCAGGTCCTGGCAGTCGCCCAGGCCGTTGGACAGTTTGTCCAGGGTCTCGACGACCTGGGCCAGCATGGCACGCTCACGGCCCAGGGCCTGGGCGTACTCGGGTTTGTTCCAGACGTTCGGGTCTTCCAGCTCGCGGTTGACTTCGATCAGGCGGTCATGCTTGTGATCGTAGTCAAAGATACCCCCGAATTGACTGGGAACGCTCGGTGAGGTCCTTGATGGTGTTCAGGATCGGTTGGATTTCCATGGGCTGGCTACTCGTGCGAATTCGGTGAAAAGCCCGCGAGTATAACCGAGTCCGCCGCACGGCGGCAGACCCGCCGGGCAGTCAGCACACGCGAAAAGACCAACAAAAAACCCATGTCAGGCGATGCCGACCTGGTTACGGCCGCCATTCTTGGCCAGGTACAGGCCTTTGTCCGCCGCAGAAATCAACTGCCGGCAATGGCTGCCGACGGCCGGGGTCTGGGTGGCCAGGCCAATGCTCACGGTCAGGTACGAGTCGGCCACTGGCGCGGTATGCGGGATGCCCAGCCCCAATACGGTCTGGCGCAGCTTCTCGGCCACCAGGCGTGCCCCACCAGGCGAGGTGTTGGGCAGTACCAGGGCAAACTCCTCGCCGCCATAACGTGCCGGCAGGTCGGTGGGCCGCGAACACGAAGCCCGAATGGCTTCGGCGACCTGGCGCAACGCCTCGTCGCCGGCCAGGTGACCAAAGCTGTCGTTATAGGCCTTGAAGTAGTCGACGTCGATCATCAGCAACGACAACTGCTGTTGTTCACGCATCGCCCGGCGCCACTCCAGCTCCAGGTACTCGTCGAAGTGGCGGCGGTTGGACAGCCCGGTCAGGCCATCGGAGTTCATCAGACGCTGCAGCATCAGGTTGGAATCGAGCAACTGCTGCTGGCTGACGCGCAGGGCACGGTAGGCCTCGTCGCGTTGCAGCAGGGTGAGGTACGAGCGCGAGTGGTAGCGGATACGCGCCACCAGCTCGATGGTGTCGGGCAACTTGACCAGGTAATCGTTGGCACCGGCGGCAAAGGCCGCGCTCTTGACCAGCGGGTCTTCCTTGGTCGACAGAACGATGATCGGGATGTCCTGGGTCGCCGGGTTGTTACGGTATTCGCGCACCAGGGTCAAGCCGTCCAGGCCAGGCATGATCAGGTCCTGAAGGATGACCGTGGGCTTGATGCGCATGGCCTGGGTCACCGCCTGGTGCGGGTCGGCGCAGAAGTGGAAGTCGATGTTGTCTTCATTGGCCAGGCCACGCCGCACCGCTTCGCCGATCATGGCCTGGTCGTCGACCAGCAGCACCATCGCCGAGTTTTCGTTGGGGGTCGCGAAACCTTCGATCGGTAAATCATTCATACCTGTTCACCCGATCACGACCGGTCTGGCGGCGTGATTCAATACATTTCGTCATTTTGCGAAAAATTCCATCAAGCGCCCGGCGATGCGTTCCAGCGGGCGGATTTCCACGGCGGCATCGATGGCCGCAGCGGCCTTGGGCATGCCGTACACCGCACTGCTGGCCTGGTCCTGGGCAATGGTCAGAAAACCCTGCTGACGCATCAGTTTCAGGCCTTGGGCGCCGTCGCGCCCCATGCCGGTAAGCAGCACACCCACCGCATCGCCATTCCAGTAACGTGCCACGCTCTCGAAGAACACATCGATCGAGGGCCGGTAGATTTCATTGACAGGTTCGGCAGTGTAGGCCAGTTGGCCGTTCTGTAGCAGCCGAATGTGGTGGTTGGTACCGGCCAGCAACACCTGCCCGGGCTGCGGTGGTTCGCCTTCACGGGCCAGGCGCACCGGCAGGCCCGCTGCGCTGCTGAGCCATTCGGCCATGCCGGCGGCAAACACCTGGTCCACATGCTGGACCAGCACGATGGCCGCCGGAAACGCGGCCGGCAAGCCCTTGAGCAGTACTTCAAGCGCTGCCGGGCCACCCGCCGACGAGCCGATCGCCACCAGCCCGCGACGTTGGGAAGCCTCGCGCAGCGGTGTCGCCACCGGCCTTGCTGCCGGGGCTCGCTGCTGGCCGACCAGCCAGCCGATATTGAGAATTTTGCGCAGCAGTGGTGCAGCCGCTTCACGGGCATCACCAGCCCCCAGCGCCGGCGTATCGACCACGTCGAGGGCGCCATGGCCCATGGCCTCGAACACCCGATGCACGTTCTGTTTGCGATCGACCGTAACGATGACGATGGCGCACGGGGTTTCGGCCATGATCCGCCGGGTGGCCTCCACGCCGTCCATGACCGGCATGATCAGGTCCATGAGGATCAGGTCCGGCAACTGTTCGGTGCAACGCTGCACCGCTTCGGCGCCATTGCTGGCTACCCACACCACCTGGTGCGCGGGCTCGAAGGCGACAGCGCGACGCAGCGCCTCGACGGCGATGGGCATGTCATTGACGATGGCGATCTTCATCCCTGAGCACCTCCGATCAGCTCCACCACAGCATCCAGCAACGCATCGTCGTGGAAACTGGCCTTTGCCAAATAGTAGTCAGCGCCGGCATCCAGGCCGCGCCGTCGGTCTTCCTCACGGTCTTTGTAGGACACCACCATCACGGGCAGCGATTGCAGGCGCTGATCGCGGCGCACCAGGGTCACCAGTTCGATACCGTCCATGCGCGGCATGTCGATGTCGGTGATCAGCAAGTCGAAGTCCTCGCCGCGCAGGGCGTTCCAGCCGTCCATGCCATCCACCGCCACCGCCACGTCGTAGCCACGGTTACCCAGCAGCTTGCGCTGCAGTTCGCGCACGGTCAGCGAGTCATCGACTACCAGCACCCGCTTGCGGGTCACGCCACGAACGCCACTGCTGCCGCGCTCGATGCGTTCCAGGCTGCCGGTGCTGAGCAGTTTTTCCACCGAGCGCAGCAAGTCTTCGACATCGACGATCAGTACCACCGAGCCATCATCCAGCAAGGCGCCGGAGGAAATGTCCTGCACCTTGCCCAGCCGGGGGTCGAGAGGCATCACCACCAACACACGCTCGCCCACCAGCCGCTCCACGGCCACGCCGTAGAGTTGCTCGCGCTCTCGGATTACCACCACACGCAGGCTGGCTTCGTCACTTTGCCTGGCTGGACGGTTGAGCAACTGGCTGGCCGCCACCAGGCCAATGTGCCGGCCTTCGTGCCAGAAGTGCTGACGGCCTTCGATCTGAACGATCTGTTCAGCGGTCACTTCCAGCGTGCGTTCGATATGGGCCAGCGGGAAGGCGTAGGCTTCACCGCCCACCTCGACCACCAGGCTACGCACCACCGACAGGGTCAGCGGCACCTGCAAATGGAAGCGACAGCCCTGCCCCGCCACCTGCGTCAGCTCGATCGAGCCGCGCAGTTCGCGAACCATGTGCTGCACCGCATCCAGCCCCACGCCGCGCCCGGACACTTCGGTGACCTTGTCACGCAAGCTGAAACCGGGCAGGAACAGGAACGTCAGCAGCTCCGCATCGCTCATCCGCGCCACCGTGTCGGCAGGTGACAGGGCACGCTCGACGATGCTGCTGCGCAGGCGCTCCAGGTCGATGCCGGCACCATCGTCGATCAACTCCAGGCTGAGCATGCCGGCCTGGTGCGAAGCGCGCAGGCGGATCACACCCTCGCTTGGCTTACCCGCCAGCAGCCGCCTTTCTGGCAGTTCGATACCGTGGTCGACGGCATTGCGTAACAGGTGAGTCAGGGGCGCTTCGAGCTTTTCCAGCACATCGCGGTCGACCTGGGTCTTCTCGCCGTCCACCACCAGTCGCACCGGTTTACCCAGCGAGCGCCCAAGGTCACGCACCATACGGCTTTGCCCGGTCAACACGTCGGCGAACGGGCGCATCCGGCAGGCCAGGGCGGTGTCGTAGAGCAACTGCGCACGCTGGCTGGCTTGCCAGCCGAACTCGTCCAGGTCAGCCGCCTGCTGCTGCAGGATTTGCTGGGTTTCCGCCAGCAGCCGCTGGGTTTGCGCCAGGGCTTCGAGCACCTCGTTGCTTTGGCCACTGTCCTCCAGTTGCAAGCGCAGGCCGTCGAGCGCCTGCATGCCCTGACCGTGCATGCGTTTGAGGCGCTGCAAAGTGGCCAGGTACGGCTTGAGCCGCTGGGTTTCCACGAGCGACTTGCTGGACAGGTCGAGCAGGCTGTTAAGGCGGTCGGCGGTGACACGCAGTACCCGCTCGCCACCTTCGCCAACGCGCTTGCCGGGTTTGCGCCGCAGGGCAGGCTCGGGCTCCGGCTCGGGTTCAGCCGGGTCCACTGGCACTACCGCCGGTTCAAACGGCAAGGTTGCCACCAGCGGTTCCGCTTGCAGGGGGGCCGCCAGCGGCACCGCAGGCACGGTTGCAGCGCCAGGGTCGAGCAAGCTGGCCATTTGCGCAAGAAATACCGGCAAGGTCGCCTGCGCCACGGCATCGCCTGGTGTGGCGATGCGCATCAGCAAGTCGGTCCCCTGCAACAGCGCGTCGATGTGCTCGGCGCTCAACCGCAAGCGACCCTCCTGGGCGGCTACCAGGCAATCTTCCATGACGTGGGCGACACTCACGCCGGCATCCACCCCGACGATACGCGCGGCCCCCTTCAGCGAATGGGCGGCGCGCATGCAGGCCTCAAGCTGGTCGGCCTGGGTGGGGTTGCGCTCCAGCGCCATCAGGCCGGCGCTGAGCACCTGGGTTTGCGCCTCGGCCTCCAGGCTGAACAGCTCGAGCAACGATGCATCGCGCATTTGCTCTGGGGTCATGACAGGCTCCGCTGCACGGCAGACAGTAAGTGTTGATCGTCCAGCACTCGCACGCTACGGCCGCGCCACTGCAGCACTGCGGCAGTGAAGCGCGTGGCGTCCTGGCCACTGTCCAGCAGCAGCGGGTCGAGCCGGTGAATACCGTCGATTTCCTCTACGGCCATTACCACAGGGCCACCTTCGGCAGCCAGAATCAGCATGCGTGGCATCACCCTGCCGCTACGTTGCTCGGCGGTGCCGGCTTGTACGCCCAGCAAATCGGCCAGTGACAGGCACGGCACCAGGGCACCGCGAACATTGGCAACCCCCTGCAACACCCGCGAGCGCTGGTGCGGCAGCGAATGCACAGCCTGCAATGGGGCGATTTCGGCCAGGCTGGCGGTGGCCAGTGCCAACCACTCTTCGCCCAGACGGAACAACAGCATGGAACGGCCAGTGTTTTCCTCGACCGGCTGCGCCGCCGCGGCCTGGTGGTCCTGCATCAGTGCGTAGCGGTCAAGCAGGCGTGTGGCCGCTGCCGCATACACGTCGCAATTGCGACAGTGAACATGACGTTCCAACAGTGGGCATTGCTTGTCGCCGTGCACACCAATACGGTTCCAGCAATCGTCGATGTGCGCGTCGTCTTCGGCGAGTAGCTGCATCGCAGAGTCACCCTTCATCGTTCAGGCTCCCGGCCAACCCGCGCTGCACGCTCCTGCAGGCGTCGGGCACCGGCCTGGTCGCCCTGGGCCGCCAGCAAGGCCGCCAGGTGCACCAGCGCCTCAGGGTGTTGCGGCTCAAGGTACAGCGCCTTGCGGTAGTGGGTCAGTGCCTGTTGCGCATCGCCGTCGGTATCACTGAGCAACCCCAGCCAGTAGTAAACCTGTGCCGACGGCGCGTACTGGCCCAGGTAGCGCTGGCATTCGGCACGCGCCTGTTCGCTGGCGCCAGCATTGGCAAGCTGGGCGATACTGGCCAGCAGTTCGTTTGCGTCCTCACGTTTGGGTTCGCGGGCCGGCGCGGGTCTAGCGACCACCGGTACTGCCCGTAACGGACGCGGCAATGGCGCGACGGGGGGTGGATAACCCACCGAGGCCTGCGGTAGCACGGTACGCCGTGCAGGTTGTGCCGGGGCCACGACCTGTGGGGCGCTACTGCCTTGTTGGCGCACGTAGGCGAACGATTGGGCAATGCCCAGCGGGCGCATCCCCATCCGCGCCAGCAAGCTGCCTTCGGCCGGGCCGATGAACAACACACCCTGGGGATGCAGCAGACGCTTGAGCACTTCGAACACACGCTGCTGGGTCGCCACGTCAAAGTAGATCAACAGATTGCGGCAGAACACGAAGTCGTACAGGCCATCGCGGGTGGCCAACGCTGGGTCGAGCACATTGCCCACTTGCAGGCTCACTTGCTGCTGCACCCGATCATGCAGGCGATGGCCTTCGTCGAGGGCATCGAAGTAGCGCTCGCGAAAGCCCAGGTCGCTGCCCCGGAAGGCGTTGCGCCCGTATACGGCCTTCCCGGCCTTGGCCACCGAATTGGGGCTGATGTCCATGCCGTCGATCAGGAACGCCCCCGGCGCGATGCCGGCGTCGAGCAGGGCCATGGCCAGGGAATAGGGCTCCTCGCCTGTCGAGCATGGCAGGCTGAGCAGGCGCAGTGGCCGTGCCCCGGCCAATTCGGCCAGGCGCTTGTGTGCCAGGCTGGCCAGGGCTGTGAAGGATTCCGGGTAGCGGAAGAACCAGGTTTCCGGGACGATCACCGCTTCGATCAACGCCTGTTGTTCATCGGCCGACTGCTGCAGGCGCAGCCAGTAATCATCCAGGTCGATGGCGTTCATGGCCACGCAACGCTGGCGCAGCGCGCGCTCGACCATGGGCGCACCCACCGATTCGACGTCCAGGCCAATGCGCTCGCGCAAGAAACGGAAGAAACGTTCGTTCATGTCGGCATCCCTGTCGGCTCAACCGTGTACAGCAGTTGGTGCACGGCATCTGGCAACAGATCGTTGACCTCGATGCGTTGCAGCAGGCCTTGGTCATCCTGGCGTACAGGCCCCAGGTAAGGGGCTTCGCCGCTGTCCACACCATAGGGCTGGAACTCGTCGGGGTGGCAGCGCAACGTCTCGGTGGCCTGCTCCAGGATCAGCCCCAGTTGCAGGCCACCCCGATAATGCACCAACACCAGACGGGTACTGGTGCGGTGTGCCGCTGGCTGGCCAAAACTCAGCGCAGCAAGGTCGATCACCGGTACCAGTTGCCCACGATGGGAAAGGATGCCCGCGACCCAGCCTGGCGCCTGGGCTATCGGTTTGAGCGGCTGGCGCGGCAACACCTCGATGACCTCGTGCACGCTCAGGGCAAAACGCTGTTCCCCGATACGAAACTGCAGGTACAGCGCCCCTTTGGCGTTGTCCGCCCGTGCGGCGTGCGGTTGCAAGTGGTTCATCGCGGTCAGACTTTGAAGCGCGACACGCCGCCACGCAGGCCGGCGGCCACCTGGCTCAGCTCATCGATGGCAAAACTGGCCTGGCGCAGCGACTCGACAGTCTGGGTGCTGGCATCGCTGAGCTGGGCCAGCGCCTGGTTGATCTGCTCGGCACCGGTCGCCTGGGCCTGCATGCCTTCGTTGACCATCAGCACACGCGGCGCCAAAGCCTGCACCTGGTGAATGATCTGGCTGAGCTGCTCGCCCACCTGTTGCACCTCGAACATGCCGCGGCGCACCTCTTCGGAGAACTTGTCCATGCCCATGACCCCGGCCGATACCGCCGACTGGATCTCGCGCACCATCTGCTCGATGTCGTAGGTGGCCACGGCGGTCTGGTCGGCCAGGCGGCGCACTTCAGTGGCCACCACGGCAAAGCCACGGCCGTACTCGCCGGCTTTTTCCGCTTCGATGGCAGCGTTGAGCGACAGCAGGTTGGTCTGGTCGGCGACCTTGACGATGGTCACCACCATCTGGGTGATGTTGCTGGCCTTTTCATTGAGGATGCCGAGCTTGGCATTGACCAGGTCGGCAGCGCCCATCACCTGGTGCATGGTCTCCTCCATGCGCGCCAGGCCCTGCTGGCCGGAGCCTGCAAGGCTGGAAGCCTGGTCGGCAGCCGAGGTGACTTCGGTCATGGTGCGCACCAGGTCACGCGAGGTGGCGGCAATCTCCCGCGAGGTAGCGCCAATTTCCGTGGTGGTGGCGGCCGTCTCGGTAGCGGTGGCCTGCTGTTGTTTGGATGTAGCGGCGATTTCAGTGACCGAAGTGGTTACCTGCACCGACGAGCGCTGGGCCTGGGCCACCAGGTTGGCCAGTGCCTCGGCCATTTCGTTGAAACCGCTTTCGATGGCGCCGAACTCGTCTTTGCGGTCCAGGCTCAGGCGCATGCTCAGGTCGCCGGAGCGCAGCTTGTCGAGGGCATGGACGATGCGGTGCATGGGGGCGGTGATGGCACGCATCAGCAACAGGCCGCAAATGCCGGCGGCGACGATTGCCAGCAGCAGCGAAACCACCATGCTGCCTTTGGCCGTGCTCACGGCGCTGACGATTTCGTTGGTGGCCGCGTCGGCAGAAGCCCGGTTGTTCTCGATCACTTCATTCAGGTGTTTGCGCCCGTCCACCCAGGCAGGGGTGAGTACATCGGTAATCAGTCGCTGGGCTTCGTCGTAATTGTGCTGGCGATAAGCATCCAGTACCTGGCCTATCAGCTTCATGTAGGTCTCTTCGAGCTGAACGAAGGCGTCGAAGCGGGTCTGGTCGTCTTTTTCTTGAATGGTGGCCTGGTAGCTGGCCATGTGTTGCTTGAGCCTGTCTTCAAAGCTTTTGAACAGCTCCATGTCGGCCGAAGTGATTTCGCGGTGGTTGGACAGCCCCACCAGTTGCTGGCTGGTGACATAGCTGTCGACCCAGGCACTGCGGATCATCGAGCTGTAGTAGACCCCGGGAATGCTGTCGGTCCCCACGGCCTCTTCGGCGGTTTCGATGGCGACCAACCGCGAGTAGGCGGCCACGATCATCAGCAGCATGATGGCGATGATCACGGCGAAACTTGCCAGGATCCGTTGGCGCAAGGTCCAGTTCTTCACATTCAGCCCTCAGGAATTCACAACGAGCGGGAAAATCGCCGAAGTATAGCCCAGAGGCCTTACAGATTTGCGGGTGAAATGAGGGGTAAACAGGCATCCCTACTGATGGACATGCCACTGGGGCTGCTTTGCAGCCCCAGTGCGCTCAATCACTGGCCTGCGGCTATCCGTGCCTGGCTCTCCAGTTCCTGGCGCAGCGCCGGGTCCAGGCGCAGTTGGCGGGCCAGTTCATCCAGGTAGGCACGCTCCATGAAGTTTTCCTGATCGACCATCAACACGCTGGCCAGGTACATCTCGGCCGCCATCTCTGGCGTTTGCGCAGCGCGGGCCACTTCGGCCGGGTCCAGCGGTTTGTTCAGTTCGGCATGCAGCCAGTGCTGCAGTTCGCGGTCGCTGTCCAGGCGGGTGAATTCACCTTCGATCAGCGCCCGCTCGCGCTCGTCGATGTGGCCATCGGACTTGGCCGCCGCCACCAGCGCCCGCAGCACGGCCTGGCTGTGCTGCTCGGCCTGGGCGGGCGGCAGGCGGTCGACGGTTTGCGGTTCGGCTGCGGCCACCCGCTGGTTGGCCTGCCAGTTGCCGTAGGCTTTATAGGCCAGCACCCCCAGCGCGGCCAGGCCACCGTAGGTCAGGGCCTTGCCGCCGTACTTGCGGGCCTTCTTGCTACCCAGCAGCAGGCCCAGTGCCCCGCCACCCAACAGGCCGCCACCGGCTCCGGACAACAGCCCGCCAAGCCCACCGGCAGCGCCGCCAGCCTTGCTGGCGCCCCCTTGCTTTTCGAGCAGTTGCTGGCCGGATTTGAGGAGTTGATCAAGCAAGCCCCGGGTGTTCATTCGCGTGTCTCCACGTAAGGAAATTCAATCGCCAGAGTAAGGCTTGGCGCAGTACACGCCATCGTGGATTTGCTTCGGGATGTTGCATTGGCTGGCAAAAAGCCAACTAGACTCGATATCGCCAATACCTCGCGCAACCGCACTACGCTTATAACAATTGCTTCACGGCTTGCTTGATGACTGCCCCGACCAAGATCTCCAAGAAGAGGGAACACCATGTCAGTGCACAAGACCGCATTGCTCGGCGCCATGACGGGCGCCGTGCTGGCCAGCGCCAGCCTGCAGGCTGCCGAACCGCCCAAGGCCCTGGGGCCTGGCGAGGGGCGCCTGGATATCGTCGCCTGGCCCGGCTACATCGAGCGCGGTGAAAGCGACAAAGCCTACGACTGGGTGACCGGTTTCGAGAAGGAAACCGGCTGCAAGGTCAGCGTGAAAACGGCCGCCACCTCGGACGAAATGGTCAGCCTGATGACCAAGGGCGGCTACGACCTGGTCACTGCCTCGGGCGATGCTTCGCTGCGGCTGATCGTGGGCAAACGCGTGCAACCGATCAACACCGCACTGATCCCCAACTGGAAAAACCTCGACCCTCGCTTGCAGAACGGTGGCTGGTACGTGGTCGACAAGCAGGTTTATGGCACCCCGTACCAGTGGGGGCCGAACGTGCTGCTGTACAACACCAATACTTTCAAGCAGCCCCCCACCAGCTGGGGCGTGGTGTTCGAGCCGCAGAACCTGCCCGACGGCAAGCCGAACAAAGGCCGCGTGCAGGCCTACGACGGGCCGATCTACATCGCCGACGCGGCGCTGTACCTGAAATCGGCCAAGCCGGAGCTGGGCATCAAGGACCCGTACGAGCTGAACGAGGCACAGTACAAGGCCGTGCTCGAGCTGCTGCGCCAGCAGCAACCGCTGATCCACCGTTACTGGCATGACGCCACAGTACAGATGAGCGATGTGAAGAACGAAGGCGTGGTTGCCTCCAGCTCCTGGGGCTACATGGTCAATGGCCTTAAGGCCGAGAACCAGCCAGTAGCCTCGACCATTCCCAAGGAAGGTGCGACCGGCTGGGCCGACACCACCATGCTGCACAGCGAGGCCAAGCACCCCAACTGCGCCTATAAATGGATGGACTGGTCGCTGCAGCCGAAGGTGCAGGGTGACGTGGCGGCCTGGTTCGGCTCGTTGCCGGCGGTACCGGCAGCGTGTACCGGTAGCGAGCTGCTGGGCGCCGAGGGATGCAAGACCAACGGGTTCGACAACTTCGACAAGATCGCCTTCTGGAAAACCCCGCAGGCCCAGGGGGGCAAGTTCGTGCCTTATAGCCGCTGGACCCAGGATTACATTGCGATCATGGGTGGTCGCTGAGGTTGCCTGAATGCCTGTACTGGCCTCTTCGCGGGCAAGCCCGCGAAGAGGCCAGTACAGGAGAAACATTGATGTCCGGAGCCCACGCATGCCCCTAGCCGTCCAGTTCACCCAGGTTTCCCGCACCTTCGGCGAGGTCAAGGCCGTCGACCAGGTCAGTATCGACATCATCGATGGGGAGTTCTTCTCCATGCTCGGCCCTTCCGGCTCGGGCAAGACCACCTGCCTGCGCCTGATCGCCGGCTTTGAACAACCCACCAGCGGCTCGATCCGTATCCACGGTGTCGAGGCCGCTGGCGTGCCGCCCTATCAGCGTGACGTCAACACCGTGTTCCAGGACTACGCCCTGTTCCCGCACATGAACGTGCTGGACAACATCGCCTATGGCCTGAAGGTAAAAGGCGTGGCCAAGGCCGAACGCCACAAACGCGCCGAAGAGGCTCTGGCCATGGTGGCCCTGGCCGGTTACGGCGCACGCAAGCCGGCGCAGCTGTCCGGCGGCCAGCGCCAGCGCGTGGCTTTGGCCCGGGCACTGGTCAACCGGCCGCGGGTGCTGCTACTGGACGAGCCGCTGGGCGCGCTGGACCTGAAGTTGCGCGAGCAGATGCAGGGCGAGCTGAAAAAGCTGCAGCGCCAATTGGGCATCACCTTCATCTTCGTCACCCACGACCAGACCGAAGCGCTGTCGATGTCCGACCGGGTTGCGGTGTTCAACCGCGGCCGCATCGAACAGGTCGACACACCGCGCAACCTGTACATGAAGCCTGCCACCACGTTCGTTGCCGAGTTCGTCGGCACCTCCAACGTGGTGCGTGGCGAGCTGGCCATGGCGCTTAACGGCAGCTCGGCACCCTTCTCCATCCGCCCCGAGCACATCCGCCTGGGCGACCCTGTGGTGACCAGCCATGAGGTGCAGGTCAACGGCGTACTGCGCGATGTCCAGTACCAAGGCAGCGCCACTCGCTATGAGTTGCAACTGGACAACGGCCAGCTGCTGGCAGTCAGCCAGGCCAACGACCGTTGGCAAGCACAGGGCCAGGCCTGGCAGCCCGGGCAACAGGTACTGGCGCACTGGCCCCGCGAGGCCATGACGGTGCTGCAGGAAACCGAGGCCCGCTGACATGAGTGCACTGCGTAGCCTGTCCAACCTGCTGTACCGGCGCCCCAACCTGTACCTGGCGCTGCTGCTGGTACCGCCGCTGACCTGGTTTGGCGCGATCTACCTGGGCTCATTGCTGAACCTGCTGTGGCAGGGCTTCTATACCTTTGACGACTTCACCATGGCGGTGACCCCGGACCTCACCCTGGGCAACTTCGCCGCGCTGTTCAACCCGTCGAACTTCGACATCATCCTGCGCACCCTGGGCATGGCCGTGGCCGTGTCGTTGGCCAGCGCGGTGCTGGCCTTCCCCATCGCCTACTACATGGCGCGCTACACCAGCGGCAAGACCAAGGCGTTTTTCTACATCGCGGTGATGATGCCGATGTGGGCCAGCTACATCGTCAAGACCTATGCCTGGACCTTGCTGCTGGCCAAGGGCGGCGTGGCGCAGTGGTTTGTCCAGCAGCTGCACCTGGACGGGCTGCTGCAAGCGGTGCTGGCCGTGCCGGGTGTGGGCGGAAGCACGCTGTCGACGTCGCACCTGGGGCGCTTCATGGTGTTCGTGTACATCTGGCTGCCGTTCATGATCCTGCCGATCCAGGCCTCGCTGGAGCGCCTGCCGCCTTCACTGCTGCAAGCCTCGGCAGACCTCGGCGCACGGCCTGGGCAAACCTTCGTCCAGGTGATCTTGCCGCTGTCGATTCCGGGCATTGCGGCCGGCTCGATCTTCACGTTCTCGCTCACCCTGGGCGACTTCATCGTGCCGCAACTGGTCGGCCCGCCCGGCTACTTCATCGGCAGCATGGTCTATGCCCAGCAAGGGGCGATCGGCAACATGCCGATGGCCGCCGCGTTCACCCTGGTGCCGATCGTGCTGATTGCGGTGTACCTGTCCATCGTCAAGCGCCTGGGGGCCTTCGATGCACTCTGAAAATGCGTCAACGGGGCTGCGCCTGGCGGCCTGGGGCGGGTTGCTGTTTTTGCATTTTCCGATCCTGATCATCTTCCTGTATGCGTTCAACACCGAAGACGCGGCATTCAGCTTCCCGCCCAAGGGCTTTACCCTGAAGTGGTTCGCCGTGGCCTTCGCCCGGCCCGATGTGCTGGAGGCGATCAAGCTGTCGCTGCAGGTGGCCTGCATGGCCACGCTGATCGCCCTGGTGCTCGGCACCTTGGCCTCGGCGGCGCTGTACCGGCGCAGCTTTTTCGGCAAGGAAAGCATTTCGCTGATGCTCATCCTGCCCATCGCCCTACCCGGCATCATTACCGGTATCGCCCTGCTCTCGGCGTTCAAGACGCTGGGCATAGAGCCCGGTGTATTCACCATCGTGGTCGGCCACGCCACGTTCTGCGTGGTCATCGTCTACAACAACGTGATCGCCCGCCTGCGGCGCACCTCGCAAAGCCTGATCGAAGCCTCGATGGACCTGGGTGCCGATGGCTGGCAAACCTTCCGCTACATCATCCTGCCCAACCTCGGCTCGGCGCTGCTGGCCGGTGGCATGCTGGCCTTTGCCCTGTCGTTCGATGAAATCATCGTCACCACCTTCACCGCCGGCCACGAGCGCACGCTGCCGATCTGGTTGCTCAACCAGCTCAGCCGCCCGCGCGACGTGCCGGTGACCAACGTGGTCGCCATGCTGGTGATGCTGGTGACCATGCTGCCGATCCTTGGCGCCTATTACCTGACCCGTGGCGGCGAAAGCGTCGCGGGCAGTGGCAAATGACCCTGGAGGAGTTCCCGATGCAAACGCAGATGCTGATCAATGGCCGGCTGGTCGCAGGCGAAGGCCCGGCCTGGACCGTACTGAACCCGGCGCTGGGCACTGCGCTGGCGCAGATCAACGAAGCCACCGAAGCCCAGGTGGACAGCGCCGTGCGCGCCGCCGACCAGGCCTTCGACAGATGGTCGCAAACCAGCCCCAAGGACCGCTCGCAAGCCTTGCTGGCGCTGGCTGATGCCATCGAAGCCCATGGCGATGAACTGGCCCGGCTGGAATCGCAGAACTGCGGCAAGCCGCTGAGTGCCGCGTTGAATGACGAAATCCCCGCCATTGCCGACGTGTTCCGCTATTTTGCCGGTGCCGCGCGCTGCCTGGGCGGTTTGGCGGCCGGCGAGTACCTGCCGGGCCACACCTCGATGATCCGCCGCGACCCGCTGGGCGTGGTCGCTTCGATTGCCCCGTGGAACTACCCGTTGATGATGCTGGCCTGGAAGATCGCCCCCGCTCTGGCCGCTGGCAACACCGTGGTGATCAAGCCTTCCGAATTGACCCCACTGACCGCCCTGCGCCTGGGTGAGCTGTCTCAGGACCTGCTGCCACCGGGCGTACTGAACATCCTGTTCGGCCGCGGCCAGACGGTGGGCAACCCGCTGGTCAATCACCCCAAGGTGCGCATGGTGTCGCTGACCGGCTCGATCCCAACCGGCGCGCACATCATCAGCGCCACCGCCGACAGCGTGAAACGCATGCACATGGAACTGGGCGGCAAGGCCCCGGTGCTGGTGTTCGACGATGCCGACATCGACGCTGCTATCGACGGCATCCGCACCTTCGGCTTCTACAACGCCGGCCAGGACTGCACCGCCGCCTGCCGCCTGTATGTGCAAGACGGCATCTACGAGCGCTTTGTCGAGCGCCTGGGTGAAGCCGTCGCGAGCCTCAAACCTGGCCTGCAAGATGCCGAGGACACCGAACTGGGGCCACTGATCAGTGCCCAGCACCGCGACAAGGTAGCCGGCCTGGTACAGCGCGCCATCGCCCAGCCGCACATTCGCCTGGTGACGGGGGGTAAGGCGATCGATGGCGAGGGCTTCTTCTTCGAGCCGACCGTACTGGCCGATGCCCAGCAGGATGACGAGATCGTGCGCAACGAAGTGTTCGGCCCGGTGGTGTCGGTCACGCGCTTCACCGACGAAGCGCAGGCGCTGGCATGGGCCAACGACTCCAACTACGGCCTGGCCTCATCGGTATGGACCCGCGACACCGGCCGCGCCCATCGCCTGGCGGCGCGCTTGCAGTATGGCTGCACCTGGGTGAACACCCACTTCATGCTGGTGAGCGAAATGCCCCATGGCGGGCAGAAGCATTCGGGGTATGGGAAGGATATGTCGATGTATGGGCTGGAGGATTACACCTGTGTGCGGCATGTGATGATCAAGCACTAGCCCACTGAGCATACCCGATCGTTGTAGGAGCGGCCTTGTGTCGCGAAAGGGCCGCGAAGCGGCCCCGGCAATTTCAGCGGCGAAGCTGAAAACCTGGGGCCGCTTCGCGGCCCTTTCGCGACACAAGGCCGCTCCTACAGGGACCGCGCAAAGCTTGAGTCAGTCGCGCAAGTCCGACTCGTGAATCGGGTTGGCCCGGCTGGTCGCACGTTGGTACTGCGCGGGCCAGGTAGCTTTGTTACCGCCCAGATCATCATCGGCATGCAGCGGCCAGTATGGGTCGCGCAGCAGTTCGCGGGCGAGGAAGATGATGTCGGCCTGGCCGGTGCGCAAAATGTGCTCGGCCTGGGCCGGTTCGGTGATCATGCCCACAGTGCCGGTGGCGATTTCCGATTCCTTGCGCACGCGTTCGGCGAAGCGGGTCTGGTAGCCGGGGCCGGTGGGGATCTCGGCGTTTACCGAGGTGCCGCCGGAAGATACGTCGATCAGGTCAACCCCCAACCCGCGCAGTCGGCGGGCCAGTTCGACGGTTTCATCGGGGTTCCAGCCGTCTTCGACCCAATCGGTTGCCGATACCCGCACCAACAGCGGCAATTCGGCCGGCCAGATCTTGCGCACGGCCTCGACCACCTGCAGGGTCAGGCGGATGCGGTTCTCGAAGCAGCTGCCGTACTCGTCGCGGCGCTGGTTACTCAACGGGGACAGGAACTGATGCAACAGGTAGCCATGGGCGGCGTGGATTTCGACCACCTTGAAACCGGCCTTCAAGGCGCGCTCGGTCGAGGCGACGAAGGCAGCGATCACACCCTGGATCTCTTCGTGGTTCAATTCATGTGGCGGCGTGTGTTGTGGGTCGAACGCGATCTTCGATGGCCCTACTGGCTGCCAGCCACCGTCTTCGAGCTTGACGCTGCCCTGCTTGCCCAGCCATGGGCGATAGGTACTGGCCTTGCGACCGGCGTGGGCCAACTGGATGCCAGGCACGGCACCCTGTGCGGTAATGAAGCGGGTAATACGTTGCAGCGGGGCGATCTGTGCGTCGTTCCACAGGCCAAGGTCTTCGGCGGTGATGCGGCCATCGGCGGTTACCGCCACGGCTTCAGTGATAACCAGGCCCGCACCACCCACGGCGCGGCTGCCCAAATGAACAAGGTGCCAGTCGTTGGCCAGGCCATCGACGGCGGAATACTGGCACATCGGTGACACAGCGATGCGGTTGGGCAGGGTCAGCTGACGCAGGGTGTAAGGCTCGAGCAGCAGGCTCATGAGGGCACCTCCCAAGGACTCCAATGGTGATCCGGCCCGGACACTCAATTGCACGTCCCTGGCCCAGGTCCGGTCATAACTTCAGACTAGACCAGAATGGGTGGGGGGTAGGTTCCCTCGGATTTGTCGGTGCGCTCAGCGCGGCTCCATGTGGGCAATCATCAACTGCACACTTTCGTTGCCACGAAACTCGTTCACATCCAGCTTGTAGGCCAGCTCGACCCAGCGCACGGTCGGGTTCGGCCACACTTCGCGGTCGATGCCGAAGGCAATACCATCCAGCCGCACCGAACCGCACTCGCTCTTGAGCACCACCTTCAGGTGCCGTTCGCCCACCACACGCTGCTCCACCAGCTGGAACACGCCATGGAACAGCGGCTCGGGGAAGTGCTGCCCCCAAGGGCCGGCGTTGCGCAGGGCCTTGGCCAGGTCGAGGTGGAACTCTTCCACGGCCAGGCTGCCATCGGACAGCAACCGGCCGGTGAGGTCTTCCTCACGCAACTGGCGCCGCACTTCTTCGTCGAATGCTTCGGCAAATGCGGGGAAATTACCCTCGGGCAACGACAGCCCCGCAGCCATGGCGTGGCCGCCGAACTTGCTGATCAGCTCTGGGTGGCGGGCCGCCACGGCATCCAGTGCATCACGGATGTGGAACCCCGGCACAGAGCGCGCCGAACCTTTGAGCATGCCCTCGCCGGCATCGGCAAACGCGATAGTCGGCCGGTGATAACGTTCTTTCAGGCGCGAAGCCAGAATACCGATCACGCCTTGGTGCCAATCTGCATCGAACAGGCACAGGCCATAAGGCATGGACTCGACCGGCAGGTCCTTGAGCTGGGCCAGGGCTTCGCGCTGCATGCCCTGCTCGATGGACTTGCGGTCCTGGTTCAGGTCGTCCAGCTGTTGAGCCATGTCCTGGGCCAGGGCCGCGTCTTCGCACAGCAGGCACTCGATGCCCAGGCTCATGTCGTCCAGGCGACCGGCAGCGTTCAACCGAGGGCCAAGGATGAAACCCAGGTCGGTCGAGGTAATGCGCCGGTGGTCACGGCGGGCCACTTCCAGAATGGCTTTCAGCCCTGGCCGGGCACGGCCGGCACGAATACGCTCGAGGCCCTGATGCACCAGGATGCGGTTGTTGGCATCCAGCGGCACCACATCGGCCACGCTGCCCAGCGCGACCAGGTCGAGCAGTTCGCCGATGTTCGGCTGCGGTTGCGTCTCGTAGCGCCCCAGGCTGCGCAAGCGGGCGCGCAGGGCCATCAGCACATAGAAGATCACCCCGACCCCGGCCAGCGCCTTGCTCGGGAACGTACAGCCCGGCTGGTTGGGGTTGATGATGGCATCGGCGTCAGGCAGTTGCTGACCCGGCAGGTGGTGGTCGGTGACCAGTACCTTGAGCCCGGCAGCCTTGGCAGCGGCCACACCCTCGACGCTGGAAATGCCGTTGTCCACGGTAATCAGCAATTGCGGCTGACGCTGCAGCGCCACCTCGACGATTTCCGGGGTCAGGCCGTAGCCGTACTCGAACCGGTTGGGCACCAGGTAATCGACATGGGCCGCGCCCAGCAGGCGCAGGCCCAGCACCCCGACAGTGCTGGCGGTGGCACCATCGGCATCGAAGTCACCCACAATCAGGATACGCTGGCGCTGGTCGAGGGCCTCGACCAGCAGGTCAACACCGGCCTCGATGCCCTTGAGCTGCTGATACGGCAGCAGACGCGCCAGGCTTTTGTCCAGCTCGGCCTCGCTTTGCACGCCACGCGCGGCGTACAGGCGGGTCAGCAAGGGAGGCAGGTTACCGAGGAATGGCAGGGTCGGCGGCAGGGGGCGAGGTTCGATACGCATGGGTTGCTTCAGCCACGCTCACCGAGCAGCCACTGCAGTTGCACTTCATGCTGGCCACGGTCGTCAGTCACGAACACCGTGCCTTCGCTGATCATCACGTCCCACTTGATGCTGCGCGGCATGTCGGTGGCCAGGGTTTCCAGCACTTCCTGTGGCACAGCGGCAATGCTCAGGTTCTTCAGATTCTTGACCGCGCTCACCACTTTACCTTCCCACACGCGCAGGCTGCCGTAGGCCAGCAGGCTGGTGCGCTCGGTACGGCGCGAGCACCAGGTCAGGCGGTCGGCATCGGGTTGGCCGACTTCGATCCAGTGCAGCACGCGGTCGTCCAGGCTCTTTTCCCACAGCGCCGGCTCATCGACATCCGACAGGCCACGGCCAAACGACAAGTTCTCGTTGTACCAAAGCGCGTACGCCAACAAACGAACTGCCATGCGCTCTTCGGTTTCCGACGGGTGACGAGCGATGGTCTGCTTGACGCTTTCGTAGACATTGCGATCAAGGTCGGTGAGATTCAATTCGAACTTGTAGGTGGTGGACGGCTGGGCCATGGTCGAGGGGCTTCGTGCAAAAGAAAAGTGGCACAGTCTAACCCATCCGCACCGTCCATGCGCCGCAGCAGTACCCGGCGAAACCGACGTGTGATAAAACCACGGCTCTGCCCAGCTGCCACGGATGCCCCATGTCGACGCCCAGCAAACCCCTCGCCGGCCTTAAAGTTGTGGAACTCGGCACGCTGATTGCCGGGCCGTTCGCCTCGCGCATCTGCGCCGAATTCGGTGCCGAAGTGATCAAGGTCGAGTCTCCGGATGGGGGCGACCCGCTGCGCAAGTGGCGAAAGCTGTATGAGGGCACTTCGCTGTGGTGGTTCGTGCAGGCACGCAACAAGCAGTCGCTCACGCTTAACCTCAAGCACCCCGAAGGCCGCGAGGTGCTGAAAAAACTGCTGGCCGAAGCCGACATTCTGATCGAAAACTTCCGCCCGGGCGTGCTCGAAAAGCTCGGCCTGGGCTGGGATATGCTGCATGCCCTTAACCCGCGCCTGGTCATGGTACGCCTGTCGGGCTTTGGCCAGACCGGGCCAATGAAAGACCAGCCCGGCTTCGGCGCGGTGGGCGAGTCGATGGGTGGCCTGCGCTACATTACCGGCTTCGACGACCGCCCGCCGGTGCGCACGGGCATTTCCATCGGTGACTCGATTGCTGCCCTGTGGGGGGTGATTGGCGCGTTAATGGCGCTGCGCCACCGTGAGGTCAATGGCGGCCAGGGCCAGGTTGTGGACGTGGCGCTGTATGAAGCGATCTTCGCCATGATGGAAAGCATGGTGCCGGAATTCGATGTGTTCGGGTTTATCCGCGAGCGCACCGGCAACATCATGCCGGGCATCACACCCTCCTCCATCCATACCAGCGCCGACGGCAAGCATGTGCAGATTGGCGCCAACGGCGATGCCATCTTCAAACGTTTCATGCTGGCGATTGGCCGCACCGACCTGGCGGATGACCCTACCCTGGCCACCAATGATGGGCGCGACCTGCGCCGTGACGAGCTCTACGGGGTGATTGACCGCTGGGCCAACAGCCTGCCGCTGGACCAACTGATGCAGGTGCTGACCACGGCAGAGGTACCTGCCAGCCGCATCTACTCGGCCGAGGACATGTTCAACGACCCGCAATACCTGGCGCGAGAGATGTTCCTGCAGGCCAAGTTGCCGGATGGCAAGCCGTTCCGCATGCCGGGCATCGTGCCCAAGCTGTCGGATACACCTGGCTCCACCGAGTGGGTCGGCCCGGCGCTGGGCGAACACACCGAGGCACTGCTCACCCGCCTGGGCTATGACGCAGCGGCCATTGCCGGACTGCGCCAGGCCGGCGCGGTCTGACGCCTGCCGCTGCCCTTGCCGATGCGCGCTGCCTACTGGCTACGCCACCTGATCCTGCTATGCGGGCTACTGCCCGCATTGCTCATGCAACCTGCCAGCGCCAAGGAGCGCATCTTCTGGCTGGTGCGCGACCTGCCACCCTTCACCATTTTCGAAGGCCCGGAAAAAGGCCAAGGGGTGATCGACCAGCTATTGCCGCTGCTGACCAGGCAGATGCCCGAGTACGACCACACCATCGTGCGGGTCAACCGGGCGCGCGGCATCCAGATGCTGCAAGACCGAAACACATTCACCTGCGACCCGACCCTGCTGTGGACCCCGGAACGGGCCAAATATGCGCTTTTTTCCATGCCAACGCTGGGTGTGCTCAGTGGTGGCCTGGTGCTGCGCAAGGAAAACCAGGCACTGGTAGCGTCCTACCTCGACAGCCAGGAAGTGGACCTGCATGGCCTGCTGAGCAACGCCCCGGTGAAACTGGGCATTGTTGCCGAACGTAGCTACGGCACGCAGATCGACGCCATTCTGCAGCAGCTACCTGATACTGCGCTTAGCCGGCACTATGGCAACGACGCCACAGCTAACCTGCTGCAAATGCAAAAACTGGGGCGCCTACGCTTGGTGCTCGGCTACTGGCATGAAGTTCGTTACTTGCTTCAGCAGCAAGGCGGCTCACTGGCCGACTATCAGTTTCATCCTGTCCAGGGGGTGGAGCGCTATCAGTTTCTCCATGTCGCCTGCTCTGACAATCCGTCGGGCCGCAAAGTGGTAGCGCATATCAACCAGCTATTGCCTGCTTTGCGCCGTGACGTGCTGCCTGGCTTGTATGCGCACTGGCTGGACCCGTCGTTGCAGGAAGACTACCTGGAAGACAGCAAGCGCTTCTTCGAAGCCCCTTGATCACCTGAAAAAAGAAACCCCGGACGCTGGGGAAGACGCCCGGGGCCAAGCGAAAGTCCTTGGGGACTTCCCGTGACAGCCTTGCCAGCGCCGGAGCAAAGCACTGGCTGGCTGCCCCTACAGTGTCTGATAAGCCACTCAGGCAAAGGTTCCCTGCGGTTGTTGACGCTGTTGCAATGCCGCGATCACACAGGGCTGCAAGCGCCCTTCGGCAATCTGCAGGTCACGGTGCAGGCCATCCACCAGATCGATCAACAGGCGTTGCTCCTGCAACTGGCGCTCGCTGACCGTGCGCTGCAGGGTGATGCCGGCGAGGCGGTCATGAACGGTCAGTTGGCGATTGCCATTGGCATCGGTGATGCCGAGGTGGATCTGATAGGGGGTCAGGGCGTCGTTGAGCAGGCTGCAGATTCTTTCCATCCGGATCACTCGCTGCGTGGTGGGATCTAAAGGAACTGACCAGCAGGCGCTGCAGAAAGTTCGTCAAACCGCGCCCGCGTCAGTGAGCATGCGGGGATGAGATGACAGTTTGAATACGCTGCCTGGGGCGTGCCTGCAGTGTTTGCAGGGCACGCTGCAGGCGCGGCATCGACAGCGGCCAGGGGAGCTCGGCGAGCACCCACAGGCCTTGGTTTCTTGCCTCCTGAGCTAGGTTCTGATGCTTCGGTGTGGCCTTGCCGACGAACAGCAACGCGCGTGACCGATGCTGCCGGGCGAGCAAGGCGAGGCCTGAGCGAGTTGGCATGGCATGGTCGAGAATCAGCAGGTCGGGGCGACGCTCAGCGTTCAGGCAGGCGTTCAGGTCGTTGGCGTTTGCGCTGATGCGCACGTTGAACAGGCCTTGGGCGTTGAGGGCCTGGTGCAGAAGAATCTGATGGGATGGGCGAGGCTGGTGAATCAACACGTAGGGCTGGTACATGAGCCGCTCCTGGTGGGAGGACCGGCTAATTTAGGCTTTGCGCGGGGCAGCCTGAATAGGACTTTTCTGTGGTGACCACGGGAAAAGTCCTAGGGACCGGGCCGCGCTGCGGCCCCCTTTCGAAGGTAATGCTTAAAGCGGCTTGCCGCGGTTGCCGTGCTGGCTGACAAAGTCCTGCACTGCTTTCAGGTCATTGGCCAACACCGTGCAACGCTCTTCACGGCTGAACAGGTCGCTGAGGTGTGCTGGCAGCTCCAGCGCCTTGCCAACACCTGCCTTCTCCACCGCTTCCGGGAACTTGACCGGGTGTGCGGTACCCAGCACCACCATCGGCGTGTCCAGGCTGCGACGGCACTCGCGCGCGGCTTTGACGCCGATTGCGGTATGCGGGTCGAGCACTTCACCCGTGGCGGCGAACACCTCGGCAATGGTCTCGCAGGTTTGCTCGTCGCTGACGGCCAGCGAGTCGAACAGCTTGCGCGCTTCGGTCCAGCGGTCTTGCTCGACGCTGAAACCACCGCCCTGCTTGAAGTTGGCCATCAGTTCGGCGATGGCGCCACCGTTGCGGCCGTGCAGGTCGAACAGCAGGCGCTCGAAGTTGGACGAAACCATGATGTCCATCGACGGCGACAGGGTCGCGTGCAGGGTTTCCTTCACATACTGGTTGCCGCTCATGAAGCGGTGCAGGATGTCGTTGCGGTTGGTGGCGACGATCAGCTGGCTGACCGGCAGGCCCATGTTGCGGGCCAGGTAACCGGCGAAAATGTCGCCAAAGTTGCCGGTAGGTACCGAGAACGCGACCGAACGCGCCGGGCCGCCCAACTGCAGAGCTGCATGGAAGTAGTAGACGATCTGGGCCATGATCCGCGCCCAGTTGATCGAGTTGACCGCTACCAGGCGGGTGCCCTTGAGGAACGACTGGTCAGCGAAGCTGGCCTTGACCATTTCCTGGCAGTCGTCGAAGTTGCCTTCGATGGCGATGTTGTGGATGTTGTCGCCGAAGAGGGTGGTCATCTGGCGGCGCTGCACTTCCGACACGCGCTGGTGCGGGTGCAGGATGAAGATGTCGACGTTGTCGCAACGGCGGCAGCCTTCGATGGCGGCGGAGCCGGTGTCACCGCTGGTGGCACCGATGATCACCACGCGCTCGTTGCGCTTGGCCAGCACGTGGTCGAGCAGGCGGCCGAGCAGCTGCAGGGCGAAGTCCTTGAACGCCAGGGTCGGGCCGTGGAACAGCTCCAGCACCCACTCGTTGCTGTTCAGCTGACGCAGCGGGGCGACTGCGGCGTGGGCGAACTCGCCGTAGGTTTCTTCAAGGATTTTCTTGAAATCGGCATCGGCGATGCTGCCTTCGACGAACGGACGCATCACACGGAAGGCCAGTTCGTGGTACGGCAGGCCGGCCCACGAGGCGATTTCTTCCTGGGTGAAGCGTGGCAGGTTCTCGGGTACGTACAGGCCGCCGTCACTGGCCAGGCCAGCCAGCAGCACGTCTTCGAAATTCAGGGCCGGTGCCTGGCCGCGGGTACTGATATAGCGCATGGGTGCAAACCTTCGATGCTAAGGCCCGGGCCGCGCCGGCGGCCCGAGAACAAAATTAATTGAGCTGTTCGACGCGGATGCGCACGACCTTGCCGACCACGTCCTGCAGGGCTTCCAGGGCGACGATGGCATCGTTGATACGCTGCTCGACCACGCCGTGGGTCAGTAGGATCATCGGTACCAGGCCGTCCTGCTCCTCGGCTTCCTTCTGCATGATCGACTCGATGTTGATGCCACGCTCCGACAGGATGCTGGCCACCTGGGCCAGTACGCCCGGGTGATCCTTGGCCTGGATGCGCAGGTAGTAGGCGCTTTCGCAGGCTTCGATCGGCAGGATCGGGTGAGCCGACAGCGCGTCTGGCTGGAAGGCCAGGTGCGGCACGCGGTTTTCCGGGTCGGAGGTCATGGCACGCACCACATCCACCAGGTCACCGACCACCGACGAAGCGGTAGGCTCCATGCCGGCGCCCGCGCCGTAGTACAGGGTGGAACCGGCGGCGTCACCGTTGACCATCACGGCGTTCATCACGCCGTTGACGTTGGCGATCAGACGGTCAGCCGGGATCAGCGTGGGGTGTACGCGCAGCTCGATGCCTTCGGCAGTACGACGCGCCACACCCAGGTGTTTGATGCGGTAGCCCAGGGCCTCGGCATAGTTCACGTCAGCAGTGGTCAGCTGGGTGATGCCTTCGGTGTAGGCCTTGTCGAACTGCAGCGGGATGCCGAAGGCGATGGACGCCAGGATGGTCAGCTTGTGCGCGGCGTCGATGCCTTCGACGTCGAAGGTCGGGTCGGCTTCGGCGTAACCCAGCGCCTGGGCTTCGGCCAGCACGTCCGGGAAGGCACGGCCCTTCTCGCGCATTTCGGTGAGGATGAAGTTGCCGGTGCCGTTGATGATACCGGCCAGCCAGTTGATGCGGTTGGCCGACAGGCCCTCGCGGATGGCCTTGATCACCGGGATGCCGCCAGCCACGGCCGCTTCGAAGGCGACGATGACGCCCTTCTCGCGGGCCTTGGCGAAAATTTCGTTGCCGTGCACGGCAATCAGCGCCTTGTTGGCGGTGACCACGTGCTTGCCGTTTTCAATGGCCTTGAGTACCAGGTCGCGGGCGATGGTGTAGCCACCGATCAGCTCGATGACAATGTCGATCTCCGGGTTGCTCGCAACTTCGAACACGTCAGCGGTAATGGGGGTACCGGTAATCTGGCAGTTCGGGTTCTGCGAGCGCATGGCGATCTGTGCCACTTCAATACCGCGCCCGGCACGGCGGGCAATCTCCTCGGCGTTGCGCTGAAGTACATTGAAGGTTCCGCCACCGACGGTCCCCAACCCACAGATGCCTACTTTGACCGGTTTCACTGTGAACTCCCCATTGAACGGCCGGCACGTTTGCCGACCGTGAAACATGCCGTCACCCCATGACGACGGCGTACTGAATTGGATTACTTGGCCAGTGCCAGCTTGGCGACCTGCGGTGCCGGCTGGTAGCCCGGAATGACCTGGCCGCTTTCAAGCACGATGGCCGGCGTACCGTTGACGCCGATCGACTGGCCCAACTGGAACTGCTTGCTGACCGGGTTGGTGCACTTGGCAGCCTTGATTTCTTCGCCTTCGACCATCTTGTCCATCGCCCCACGACGGTCGCTGGAGCACCACACCGCCTGCAACTGCTGGTCACCCGGCGAGCCGAGGCCCTGACGCGGGAAGGCGACGTAGCGCACTTCGATACCGCGGCGGTTCAGCTCGGGCACTTCGGCGTGCAGCTTGTGGCAGTACGGGCAGGTGGTGTCGGTGAATACGGTAATGTGCGACTTGGTCTCACCCTTGGCAGGATAAACCACCATCTCGGCGGCTGGAATGCCGTTGATGAGCTTGGCGATGCCTTGGCGCTCGGTTTTTTCGGTGAGGTTGACCGGCTTGCCGTCCTGGATCTGGAACAGGTAGCCCTGCATCACGAACTGGCCGTCGGCGCTGGCGTACAGCACACGGCCGCCCTGCAGCTTCACTTCATAGAGGCCGTTGAGCGGGCTGCTGGCCACGCTTTCCACGGGCACTTCCAGCTCAAGGTTTTGCAACGATTTACGGATGGCCTGCTCGGCACCGGCATTGTTATCGGTTGCCGCAGCTACGGCAAACGTACTGGCCAGCGCCAACGCGGCGGCGGCGAAAAACTGGGTCACGCGCATGGGAACTCCTGAAGGCGGACAGGGGCCGGAGGGCGCCACCTGCGGAAAATACGCGGTGGCCGTGCGGCCCTTGGTGCAAACCGCCCAAGCCTACCACATCACACCGCCGGTGAAGGGCCTTGCAAGGACCAGTCGGCGGAACATGAAAAACATTCATCCACGCGGGTGGTGCTGGGCGTGCAACTGCTGCAGACGGGCCTTGGCGACGTGGGTGTAGATCTGCGTGGTGGACAGGTCGCTGTGGCCAAGCAGCATCTGCACCACGCGCAGGTCGGCGCCATGGTTGAGCAGGTGGGTGGCGAAGGCGTGGCGCAGGGTATGCGGCGACAGCGGCTTGTCGATGCCGGCAACCCGGGCATGGTGCTTGATGCGGTGCCAGAAGGTCTGCCGAGTCATCTGCTCGCCACGCAGGCTGGGGAACAGCACGTCGCTGGGGCGGCCATTGAGCAGTTCGGCGCGACCGTCACGTTGATAGCGCTCCAGCCACACGACCGCCTCTTCCCCCATCGGCACCAGGCGCTCCTTGCTGCCCTTGCCCATCACACGCAGTACACCTTGGCGCAGATTGACCTGATCGAGGGTCAGGCTGACCAGTTCGGTGACGCGCAGGCCGCAGGCATACAGCACTTCGAGCATGGCGCGGTCGCGCTGGCCAATGGCTTCGCCCAGGTCCGGGGCTTGCAGCAAGGCCTCGACGTCGGCTTCGGAGAGCGACTTGGGCAGCGGCTTGCCCAGCTGCGGCATTTCGACCTGCAGGGTCGGGTCGATGGCCACCAGTTTTTCCCGCAGCAGGTAGCGGAAGAAGCCGCGCAGGCCGGAAAGGAAGCGCGCCGTGGAGCGTGGCTTGTAGCCTTGGTCGAGGCGCCAGGCCAGGTGGTCGAGGATCAGGTCACGGCCGGCATCCGGCAGGGAAACCGAATGTTCCTGTAGCCAGCCGTTGAACAGGGCCAGGTCGCTGCGGTAGGACACGCGGGTGTTGTCGGACAGGCCTTTTTCGAGCCACAGGGCATCAAGAAACTGGTCGATCAGGGGATGGTCGAGGGCGGACATGAAAACTCGGTGGCAAACGGCGGATTGATGCTTAGTCTTTCATAACAGCGCAGGCATAGGGAGCCCACATGAGCGAAGAGCAGATACTACTTAGCGTCGGCGGCATCGGCGCCGCTGCACTGGCCTGCCAGTGGCTGGCCTGGCGCCTGAAGCTACCGGCGATTCTGTTTCTGCTGCTGACCGGGATCATTGCCGGTCCGGCACTGGGCTGGCTCGAGCCCGAGGCGTTGTTCGGCCCGCTACTGATGCCGCTGGTGTCGCTGGCAGTGGCGCTGATCCTGTTCGAAGGTAGCCTCACCCTGCACCTGTCGCAGTGGCGCGAAATCGGCAGCGTGGTGCATCGCCTGGTCACCGTGGGCGCGCTGGTCACCTGGCTGGTCATCGCCCTGGCGACCCACTGGCTGCTGGGGTTCGACTGGCCGCTGGCGATTCTGTTCGGCACCTTGACCCTTGTGACTGGCCCCACTGTGATCGTGCCGATGCTGCGCGTGGTGCGGCCAAAGTCGACCATCGCCAACATCCTGCGCTGGGAAGGGATCATGATCGACCCGATCGGTGCGCTGCTGGCCGTGGTGGTGTACAGCTTCATCATCGCCAGTGCAGACGGCAATGGCCTGTTCCAGAGCCTCACTACCTTCGCGGGGGTCATTTTCTGCGGTAGCGCCCTGGGTGCGGCCGGGGGTTGGCTGCTGGGGCAGATCATGCGCGAACAATGGCTGCCGGAATACCTGCACAACCTCGCATCACTGGCGGCGGTGCTGGGTATTTTCATCGCAGCCAACCAGATCGTGCATGAGTCCGGGCTACTGGCAGTGACCGTGATGGGCATGTGGCTGGCCAACATGCGCGGGGTGGATGTGCGGCAGATCCTGCACTTCAAGGAGAACCTCAGCGTACTGCTGATTTCCGGCCTGTTCATCCTGCTGGCTGCGCGCCTTGACCTGCATGCCCTGCTGGGCCTCGGCCCGGCGGTACTGGCGTTGTTGCTGGTGATCCAGCTGCTGGCACGCCCACTGAACGTGTGGCTGGCAACACTGGGCTCACCGCTCAGTTGGCGGGAACGGGCACTGCTGGCCTGGATTGCGCCACGCGGCATCGTTGCCGCCGCCGTTTCAGCGATTTTCGCCATCCGCCTGCATCAGGCCGGACACCCGGACGCCTTGCTGCTGGTGCCGCTGACCTTCGCCGTGATCATCGGCACGGTGGTACTGCAAAGCGCCACGGCCAGGCCGCTGGCACGTCTGCTCAAGGTCGCCGAACCGGCGCCCAGTGGTTTTCTGGTGGTCGGTGCCAACGAGCCGGCCCGGGCCATCGCCAAAGCCCTGCAGCAATTGGGCTGTCGGGTTTTGCTCACAGACTCCAGCTGGGAAAACATTCGCGCCGCGCGCATGGACGGGCTACCGACCTACTTTGGCAACCCCGCCTCGCAACATGCCGACGCGCACCTGGACCTGGTCGGCCTCGGGCACTTGCTGGGGCTGTCTCCCGCTGGCGAAATCAACGCCCTGGCCTGCGCAAGGTTCCGCCATGACTTCGGTAACGGCCGGCTGTTCGTGCTGGCCAGTGGCCTGGAGAAGCAACGCAGCGACAAGCACCGAGCTGCCGAAGAGCATCGGGGGCATCTACTGGGAGCCAGCCCAATGACCTATCTGCAACTGGCCAACCGGCTGCATCAGGGCGCCGAACTGTACAGCACCAACCTGACCGAAGGCTTTGGCTGGGATGCCTACCAGGCACTGCATGGCGAGCGTGCGCACTTGCTGTTCGCCCGAGACGGGCATGGCTGGGTACATGTAGCCAGCCCCGACAACCCGCTACAGCCGCAACCGGGATGGACCCTGGTGGCGTTGATCGAGCCAGCCCCGGAGCCCTGACACTCAGGCGCCCGGGAGCACCGGCACCGGGCGCTTGTCCTCGTCAATGGCGACAAAGCTGAACACACCGTGAATGGCCCGTTCGCGGCCGTCCAGGTACATGTTCTCGACAAACACGTCCACCTGCACCTGCAAGCTGGTATTGCCGACCTTGATTACCGTGCCTACCAGTTCGACGATCGAGCCCGCCGGAATCGGGTGCTTGAAGTCGATGCGATCGGTGGACACGGTCACCAGCGGCAGGCGGCAGAAGCGCGTGGCGGCGATGAACGACACTTCGTCCATCCAGGCCAGGGCGGTGCCGCCGAACAGGGTGTTGTGGTGGTTGGTGGTGTTTGGGAACACCGCCTTGGTCACGCGAGTCACCGACAGCTCGGTACGGCGCTGGATTTCCTGGTCTCGGGTAGTCATGGCATTCACATCTTTGAAAGGTTCAAAACGCAAAAAAGCAGCCCGAAGGCTGCTTTTTTCTCGCTAGGCGGCCTCGGCCACCGGGCAAACTGTACTCAGGACAGTTTTTCCTTGATGCGAGCGGCTTTGCCGGACAGGTCGCGCAGGTAGTACAGCTTGGCTTTACGCACGTCACCACGACGTTTCACGGCCAGGCTGTCGATTTGCGGGCTGTAGGTCTGGAAGGTACGCTCTACGCCAACGCCGCTGGAGATCTTGCGCACGGTGAAGGCGCTGTTCAGACCGCGGTTACGCTTGGCGATAACAACGCCTTCGAACGCCTGCAGACGGGAACGCTCACCTTCCTTCACTTTAACCTGAACGACAACGGTGTCGCCTGGTGCGAAGGTCGGGATTTCCTTGCTCATCTGCTCGGCTTCGAGCTGCTGGATGATCTTGTTGGTCATGCTGTGCTCCTAAGATGGATACGCGATCCACCATCGATACGTTTAACTATCGTCCCGCTCGCGGAGGTATTCCTCGAGCAGCTTCTTCTCTTCTCCAGAAAGCGAGCGACTTTCCAGAAGATCGGCGCGTCGTTCGAAGGTCCTACCAAGGGACTGCTTCATCCTCCAACGCCGGATATGTGCATGGTTGCCACTTAGCAACACGTCGGGAACACGCTGATCCGCATACACCTCAGGTCGGGTGTAGTGCGGGCAATCCAGCAGACCGTCGGTGAAGGAATCTTCTTCCGCCGAGTCCACATGCCCTAAAGCTCCGGGCAGCAGCCGTGTAACCGCATCGATCAGTACCATGGCCGGCAGCTCGCCACCGGAAAGCACATAGTCGCCAATCGACCACTCCTCATCGACATGAGCCTCGATAAAGCGCTCGTCGATGCCTTCATAACGACCGGCGATCAGGATCAACGATTCCTGTTCGGCCAGGCCTTTGACCGCCTGCTGAGTCAGCTTGCGGCCTTGTGGCGACAGGTAGATCACCTTCGCCGCTGCTCCGGTCGCTTGCCTGGCGCTAACCAGGGCGTCTTCCAGAGGCTTGATTTTCATCACCATGCCCGGACCACCGCCAAACGGCCGATCATCTACCGTGTGGTGACGATCTGTGGTGTAGTCCCGCGGGTTCCAGCAAGTCACCTGAAGCAACCCCTGTTTCACCGCGCGGCTGGTAATGCCGTACTCCGTGATGGCCGAGAACATCTCGGGGAACAACGTGATGACGTCTACGCGAAGGTTACCCATCGTTTAGAAGTCCGCGTCCCATTCAACCCGCATCACGCCTGCTTCCAGGTCGATGTTGAGCACGCATTGCGCCGTATAGGGCAACAGACGCTCGCGATCATCCAGGCTGCCTGCGCAGGGCTTGACCACCATTACATCGTTCGCACCGGTCTCCAACAGGTGATCGACCTTGCCGAACAGTTGTTCGTCCTGGTTGATGACCTTCAGGCCTTCCAACTGGTACCAGTAGTACTCGTCGGCAGCCAGGTTGGGCAAAAGGCTCCGCGAAATGCAGATTTCATAACCGCTCAGAAGACGGGCTTCATCACGATCCTCGAGGCCTTTAAGCTTCACGACCAGGCCCTTTTGGGAGCCACGACCGCTGACCAGCTCGACCTGCTTTACCTTGCCTTCGTGCCGAAGCGTCCAGCGTGGATAATCCAACAGGTTTTCAATCGGATCGGTAAAGGAATACACCTTCACCTCGCCGCGAACGCCGTGAACCGAAAAAATCTTGCCGACGACGATGAGGTCATCAGCCTTTTCTGGCGTCGCGTTCATACTGTTCAGGCAGCGGCCTTGGCAGCGTCCTTCAGCAGCTGAGCAACGCGCTCAGACGGCTGTGCGCCCTGGCTCAGCCAGTAGGTGACGCGCTCTTGGTTGACCGACAGCTTGACTTCGGCGCCCGATGCGATCGGGTTGAAGAAGCCAACGCGCTCAACGAAACGGCCGTCACGGGCGTTACGCGAGTTGGTCACGGTCAGGTGGTAGAATGGGCGCTTTTTCGAGCCGCCACGGGCCAGACGAATGGTTACCATGTGAACATCGTTCCTATAGTCGGTGTTGCAGTTTGTACTGCAAATCTGAATGCCAAATAGGCACACGGGTGCCCAAAAGGCCGCATATTCTCGGGGAATACACGGACATTTGCAAATGACTTTTTCGGCAAGGCCCTGCCCCACCGTCCAGATTTGCCGGTTGCGCCGCGAAATCCGCGGCCGTTGCCCCGCCAAGGCGGGGGTTCTGGGCGCCTGTCCGACAAAAGGCAGGCGCCCGGAATAGAGGTTTACAGCTTCGGCATACCGCCGCCAGGCAGCATGCCGCCCAGGCCGCGCATCATCTTGGCCATGCCGCCTTTGGCAGAGAATTTCTTCATCATCTTCTGCATCTGCTTGTGCTGCTTGATCAGCCGGCCGATGTCCTGCACCTGAGTGCCGGAACCCAAGGCGATACGGCGCTTGCGCGAACCACTGATCAGGTCAGGGTCGCGGCGCTCGGCCGGGGTCATGGAGTTGATGATCGCTTCCATCTGCTTGAACTGCTTCTCGGCCGCGCCTTGTGCGTTGCCCATCTGCGACAGGTTGACCCCACCGATGCTCGGCAGCTTGTCCATCAGGCCGCCCAGGCCGCCCATGTTCTTCATTTGCTGCAGCTGGTCACGGAAGTCTTCGAGGTCGAAGCCCTTGCCTTTCTTCAGCTTCTTGGCCAGCTTGTCGGCCTTGGCCTTGTCGATGGTCTGCTCGGCCTGCTCGATCAGGCTGAGCACGTCGCCCATGCCGAGGATGCGCGAAGCAACACGGTCGGGGTGGAACGGCTCAAGGGCCTCGGTCTTCTCGCCCATACCGATGAACTTGATCGGCTTGCCGGTGATGGCACGCACCGACAGCGCAGCACCGCCACGGGCATCACCGTCGACCTTGGTCAGCACCACGCCGGTCAGTGGCAGCGCCTCGCCAAACGCCTTGGCGGTGTTGGCGGCGTCCTGGCCGGTCATGGCGTCGACCACGAACAGGGTCTCGATCGGCTTGACCGCAGCGTGCAGCGCCTTGATCTCGTCCATCATGTCGGCGTCGATGTGCAGACGGCCGGCGGTGTCGACGATGACCACGTCGATGAACTTCAGCTTGGCTTCGCGGATGGCCGCTTCGGCAATGGCCACCGGCTTCTGGCTGATGTCGGACGGGAAGAAGGTGACACCAATGTCGTTAGCCAGGGTTTCCAGCTGCTTGATCGCCGCCGGGCGATAGACGTCGGCGGACACCACCATCACGCTCTTTTTCTTGCGCTCTTTAAGGAACCGCGCCAGCTTGCCGGCAGTGGTGGTCTTACCGGCGCCCTGCAGGCCGGCCATCAGCACGACGGCTGGCGGGGCGGCGTTCAGCGCGAGGTCTTCGTTGGCCGCGCCCATCAGGCTTTCCAGCTCGGCCTGGACGATTTTCACGAACGCCTGGCCCGGGGTGAGGCTGCGCGACACTTCGGTGCCGACCGCACGTTCCTTGACGCTGTTGACGAAATCCTTGACCACCGGCAGGGCAACGTCGGCCTCGAGCAGGGCCATGCGCACTTCGCGCAGCGTGTCCTTGATGTTGTCTTCGGTCAGCTTGGCCTTGCCGGTGACATGGCGCAGCGTCTGTGACAGGCGGTCGGTCAGGTTTTCGAACATGGTGATCCTTTCAGGCCCAGTAAAAGCCGAGGTTTGTCAGGCGCCCTGGGGGAAATACACACCCGCCGGGCACAGCAAGGCGGCGATTATAGCGAAGTGCGGCGGCGGCGCACACCTTGGTGGAGGCCTGGGAGATATTCGGTGGCTGCCAGGGCCTGTTCGCGGGCAAGCCCGCTCCCACACGGCCTACCAGTCTTCCTAGAGCAGCGGAATCTATGCCACACTCCGTCTCTTTAAGGCTCGCCAACCAGGACTTATGGTCTCCTCACCCAGCCTCATCCCCAACCTGATCGCCGCCGGCCTCTATATAGCAGCGGCCATCTACCAGGGCACACACCTCGCCCAGGGCCGCAAGGCCGACAAGCGCCTGCTTGGCCTGCTGGGTGCCTTCGCGGTGCTGGCCCAGGCCGGTGCACTGTTCTTCCAGCTGATCACCCCGCTGGGCCTGAGCCTGGACTTCTTCAGTGCCGCCAGCCTGATCGCCGTAGCCGTCATTGCCCTGACCCTGCTGGCCTGCCTGCGCATACCGGTGGAAAACCTGTTGGTGCTACTGTTCCCGCTGGGTGCGATAACCGCGCTGCTGGCGCAGTTCGCGCCACCCGGCACGGTGCCGCTGATCAACGAAGAACCCGGCATCCTCGCGCACATCCTCCTGTCGATCCTGGCCTACGGGTTGTTCACCATTGCAGTATTCCAGTCACTGCTGTTGCTACTGCAGGACCACCAGCTGAAGAACAAGCACCCGTCCGGGCTGATCCGCAACTTCCCGCCCCTGCAAACCATGGAAAGCCTGCTGTTCGGCTTCCTCTGGGCCGGCTGGTGCCTGTTGTCGCTGTCGCTGATCTCCGGCTGGCTGTTCCTCGACAACCTGTTCGCCCAGCACCTGGTGCACAAGACCTTGCTGGCCTGTGTCGCCTGGGTGGTGTTCAGCGTACTGCTGTGGGGCCGCACCCGCCTCGGCTGGCGCGGCCACAAGGCTATCCGCTGGACGCTGGCCGGTTTCTGCCTGCTGATGCTGGCCTACTTCGGCAGCAAGCTGGTTCGCGAATTCATCCTGCATATCTGACGGCCGCCCATGGACACCCTGCCGTACGCACCGCTATTCGGCACCCTCGCACTGGCCCTGTTGTGGTCAGCACTGTTCACTGCCGTGGATGCCGCCCGCCTGCAGCTCAATGGCTCGCTGCGCAGCCACGAAGACGGCATGCACGCCCTGCCGGCCCAGGCCCTGGTGCTGTGTGCCAGCCTTGGCAAGCTGCTGGTGCTAGGCCTGGCCTGCCTGCTGGGTCAGCGTCATAGCGGCGAGCACGGCTTCTGGCTGGCGGGGTTGGCCGCTACCTTCACCTTGCTGGTATTTGCCGAGTACCTGCCACGGCGGCTGGCCCGGCGCAACCCGCAGGCGTTCGTCAGCCTTGGTGCCAGCCTGCTGAAAGCACCCCTCGCCCTGCTGCAGCCGCTGGCCTGCCTGCTGGACGGCTTCGCCAAACTGCTGCTGCGCCCGTTCCGCGTGCAACCAACCGCAGTGGCCCTGCACCCGCAGGAAGTCGATGACTTCGACGAAGACGAAGAACACGAAACACCCCGCCACGGGCTGCTCGACGGCCTGCAATCGCTGGACAAGATCACCGTCAACGACATCCTGGTACCGCGCAATGAAGTGGACGGCATCAACCTCGACGAGCCGATCGAGCGCATCATCGAGCAGCTGATCGTCAGCCGCCATACCCGCCTGCCGGTTTACCACAACGACATCAACCAGGTTGAGGCGATCCTCAACACCAAGCTGATCAGCCACCTGCTGCCCAAGGCCGAGCTGACCCTGGAGGCGCTGCACAGCGCCTGCTACGAACCCTATTTCGTGCCGGAAAGCACGCCGCTGCAAATGCAGCTGCTGAACTTTCACAAGCAACAGCGCCGGCTGGGCGTGGTGGTGGACGAGTACGGCGAGGTGCTTGGCATTGTCACCCTGGAAGACATCCTCGAAGAGATCGTCGGTGAGTTCGAGGACGAGCAAAGCCTGGACAACCCCCATGTACACCCGCAGACCGATGGCACGTTCGTCATCGATGGCACCGCTTCGCTACGCGAAATCAACCGCACCCTGGGCTGGCACCTGCCTTGCGACGGCGGGCCGAAAACCCTCAACGGGCTGGTGACCGAGGCGCTGGAGAGCATCCCGGAAAGCGCCGTTTGCCTGAAGATCGGCCGCTATCGCCTGGAAATCCTCGAAACGGAGGACAATTGTGCCAGCAAGGTACTGGTGTGGACCGTGACCCGATAGCTATACTCGGGTCACGCTTACCCAGCCCCGCCGTCCCGCCTGCTACCCGCACCCGGCGCTACACGGCCAGTCCGCTCCACTGACACGCCCTGCGGCCCTGCTTCAACACCCCGAACAGAGCCCGCCCCGCCCCTATCCCCCTTGGGCTATCGTCAGTCGGGCGCACACAACAACAAAACGCTCCGGCGTCCGCGCATCTGTGCCTGCCCTTTTGCATTGCACACCGTCGCGGGCAAAGCCCATGGAGCCGGACCAGACTGTTAGGGACCTACTTAATGACAACCAGCAGCACCTATGCCGAAGCGCCTGCCGCGCCGGTCAACTCGCCGGCACGGGTGGCCACAGCCAGCTTTATCGGCACCGCCATCGAGTTCTACGACTTTTACGTTTACGCCACCGCCGCTGCCCTGGTGATCGGCCCGGTGTTCTTCCCGTCGGGGTCGGGCACTGCGCAGATGCTGGCGGCGTTCCTCACCTTTGGTATTGCCTTCCTTGCCCGCCCATTGGGCTCGGCGCTGTTCGGCCATTTCGGCGACCGCATCGGCCGTAAATCAACCTTGGTCGCGTCGCTGCTGCTGATGGGTGTGTCCACCACGGCCATTGGCGTGCTGCCAGGCTATGACAGCATCGGCGTGTGGGCGCCGATCATCCTCTGCCTGCTGCGCTTTGGCCAAGGCCTGGGCCTGGGCGGCGAATGGGGTGGCGCGGCGCTGCTGGCCACCGAGAACGCCCCGGAAGGCAAGCGCGCCTGGTTCGGCATGTTCCCGCAACTTGGGCCGTCGATCGGCTTTTTGGCTGCCAACGGCCTGTTCCTGACCCTGGCCCTGCTGCTCAGCGACGAGCAGTTCCGTGAGTGGGGCTGGCGTATTCCGTTCCTGCTCAGCGCTGCGCTGGTGCTGGTGGGGCTCTATGTGCGCCTGAAGCTTGAAGAGAGCCCGGTGTTCGCCAAGGCCGTTGCCCGTCACGAGCGGGTGAAAATGCCGGTGGTCGACCTGTTCTCCAAGTACTGGGTGCCAACCCTGCTGGGCGCTGCGGCCATGGTGGTGTGCTACGCGCTGTTCTACATCTCTACAGTGTTCTCGCTGAGCTATGGCGTGACCACACTAGGCTACAGCCGCGAGACGTTCCTTGGCCTGCTGTGCTTCGCGGTGGTGTTCATGGCCTTGGCCACGCCCCTGTCGGCCTGGCTCAGCGACCGTTACGGGCGTAAGCCGGTGCTAATCGTCGGTGGCCTGCTGGCGGTAGCGTCGGGCTTTACCATGGAGCCGCTGCTGACCTCGGGCTCGACCACGGGCGTAGCGCTGTTCCTGGCCATCGAACTGTTCCTGATGGGCGTGACCTTTGCGCCAATGGGGGCACTGCTGCCTGAACTGTTCCCGACCCACGTGCGGTATACCGGCGCTTCGGCGGCGTATAACCTGGGCGGGATTGTCGGGGCCTCGGCGGCACCGTTCTTTGCCCAGAAGCTGGTGAGCATGGGTGGGTTGAGCTGGGTGGGAGGGTATGTGTCGGCGGCGGCGGTGATCAGCCTGATTGCCGTGTTGTGCCTGAAAGAGACGCGCAATACCGAACTGTAAACAAATGGGGCCGCGTTGCGGCCCCAATCGGATCAGAACTCGACCTTGACCGCTTGCGATGCACGGGTCGCCTTGGCCCGCGCCTGCTCTACCGACTCATCACGCGCCAGGCACACGCCCATGCGGCGGGTGCCGTTGATTTCCGGCTTGCCGAACAAGCGAATGGCGGTATCCGGCTCGCTCAGCGCTGCGCCCAGGTTGGCGAAGCTGGTCTGCTGCGACTGCCCTTCCGGCAGGATCACCGCCGAGGCCGACGGGCCAAACTGGCGCACCACCGGAATTGGCAAGCCGAGAATGGCGCGGGCATGCAAGGCAAACTGCGACAGGTCCTGGGAAATCAGGGTGACCAGGCCCGTGTCATGCGGGCGTGGCGACACTTCGCTGAACCACACCTGGTCGCCCTTCACGAACAGCTCAACACCAAACAGGCCACGACCGCCCAGGGCATCGGTGACCGCCTTGGCCACGCGTTGCGATTCGGCCAGCGCTTTCGGGCTCATGGCCTGCGGCTGCCACGATTCCTGATAATCGCCCTTCTCCTGGCGATGACCAACCGGCTCCAGGAAGGTGGTACCCCCCACATGGCGCACGGTCAGCAGGGTGATTTCGTATTCGAAGTCGATAAAGCCCTCGACGATCACCCGGCCCTTGCCAGCGCGGCCGCCTTCCTGGGCGTAGTCCCACGCCTTCTGCAAGTCGGCATCGCTGCGCAGCAGGCTCTGGCCCTTGCCCGACGAGCTCATTACTGGCTTGACCACGCACGGGTAGCCGACATCGGCCACGCCCTTGGCGAAGTCTTCATAGGTGTCGGCGAAGTGGTAGGGCGACGTTGGCAGCTCCAGCTCTTCGGCGGCGAGGCGACGAATGCCTTCGCGGTTCATGGTGAGCTGGGTGGCACGGGCAGTCGGCACCACGTTGAAGCCTTCGTTCTCCAGCTCGACCAGGGTGGCGGTGGCGATGGCTTCGATTTCCGGAACGATGTAGTGCGGTTTTTCGGCTTCGATCACGGCCCGCAGGGCCACGCCATCGAGCATGTTGACCACGTGGCTGCGGTGCGCCACCTGCATGGCCGGGGCATTGGCGTAGCGGTCGACGGCGATCACCTCGACGCCCAGGCGCTGCAGTTCGATCACCACTTCCTTGCCCAGCTCGCCACAGCCGCACAGCAGTACACGGGTCGCGGTGGGCGACAAAGGGGTTCCGATAAGGGTCATTTCAGGTCCTCGAAGGCATCCGGGGTCGCACCAGGCTTGGTACGGCCCGCTGAAAAAGGACCGCTATTCTACACCATCAGCCCGCAACGGCGGCCCGTCGGGCGCGAAATGCCATGGCCAGCCACACGGCGGTGACACCGGCAAACTTCGAGGCCATGGCGGTGCCGACTATCACCGGCGTCAGGGCGCCGATCATGCCGAAGAAGATGAAGGTATCCACCGGAATGCTCAGTGCCGAGCTCAGCCACAGGCGGTCGCGCAGCGGCCGGCGGGTGATGCTGAACACCAGCCAGTCGATCAGCTCGGAAATGAAGAACGCGGTGGCGCTGGCCAAGGCGATGGCCGGCTCCGAGGTGACGTAGGACAGCACCAGGGCCACCAGCATGGCCGCCAGGGCGCCGTGGCCGAAGCGGGTCTGCACCATGTCACGCAGGATGAACACCAGGCCGCCCCAGGCGGACCAGATGATGTCCAGGTGCGGGGCGCTAGAGAAGGCGTAGTTGATCAGCACTACGCTGCTGATGTAGGCAATCAGATAGAACATGGCGAGTCGTCTGTGGGCAAGCCCTACAGATTACCGCTGGCTTCTTCGCGGGTAAACCCGCAGGCACCGCACCACATAACCTGTGGGAGCGGGCATGCCCACAGGTTCTGCGTCAACCTACAGGATGAGGCCGGCGGCTACTGCCCGTTCATGGCAGAGCTTCAACACCGCCCGGCGCTCGTCATTGTCCATCCGCCCCCAGCGGCCAATCTCCGCCACGGTACGCTGGCACCCGGTGCAGACATCCTGCTCGTCCAGCGCACAAATGCTCACGCACGGCGAGGCTACCGGCCGCTCTACAACATCACTCATCATCAATCACCAGTTCCTGCGCATAACGCCGGGCATTATGCACATAGTGCGCGGCGCTGGCTTCGAGCATTCGCTTTTGCTGCTCGGTCAATTCACGTACCACCTTGCCCGGCGAGCCCATTACCAGCGACCCATCAGGGATTTCCTTGCCCTCGGCGATCAATGCATTGGCGCCGATGATGCAGTGCTTGCCGATGCGCGCGCCGTTGAGAATCACCGCATTGATACCGACCAGGCTGTAGTCGCCCACCGTGCAGCCATGCAGCATGGCGTTGTGGCCAACGGTCACGCCCTTGCCCAAGGTCAGCGGCGAGCCCATGTCGGTGTGCATCACCGTGCCATCCTGCACGTTGCTGCCCTCGCCAATGTCGATCAGCTCGTTATCCCCGCGCAGTACCGCGCCAAACCATACGCTGGCATCGGCCTGCAGGCGCACGTTGCCAATCAGTGTGGCGTTGGGTGCGGCCCAACTGGTGGGGTGGCTCTCGACCCGCAGGTCGCCCAGGCGGTATTTCATGCTTGCTCCTCAGGCTGGAACGCAGACGGCGGGGTTGGCCCCGCTCAGTTTTCGATGTAACGCTCAGGGGGGTGGTGCAGGCTGATGCCGGCATCGAACAACACGTTGACCAGTTCCACGATCATGATCGCCGACAACCCCCAGATCTTGTATTCGCCATAACGGTAGCTGGGCACATACCAGCTGCGCCCCTGGTAATCGATACGGTGGGTATGGTCGCGCGGGTCCTGGCGGAAGAATTCCAGCGGCACGGTGAATACTGCCGCGATTTCGGCGTCGTTGGCGCGGTATTCGACGAAGTCGGGAATAACCCCGACGAATGGCGTCACTTTGAGGCCGTGCAGCGAAATCAGCGGGCTGAGCGGGCCGATCACTTCCACCAGCCCCGGCGGCAGGCCGATTTCTTCTTCGGCTTCACGGAGCGCGGTGAACACCAGGTCCGGGTCTTCCGGGTCGCGACGGCCACCGGGAAAGGCCACTTCGCCACCATGTGTGGACAGGCCCTTGGCGCGCAAGGTAAGGACCAGTTCGGGCGCTTCGCTGCGGGTAATGGGCAAAAGAACCGCCGCTTCAGGAAACCGCCGGTCGGTTTCCAATGATGCGGGTTGGTGGTTGCTCATTCGGCGAAGTAGCTCGTCCAGCATTGCGCACACTCGTATCCAAGGCCTGCCTTGCATGATGCACCAAAGCCGCGAAGCACCCAAGCCCCTGCGCTTGCGGCGGCCTTGCCGGCGCGCCAAGATAGCCCCAAGCAAAAGGACCTACACATGAAATTCTGCAGCGCGTGCGGCCAGCCGGTCATACAGCAGATCCCCGAAGGCGACAGCCGCCTGCGGTATGTCTGCGAGTCTTGCCAGACCATCCACTACCAGAACCCCAACATCGTTGCTGGCGTGTTGCCAACCTGGGGCAGCCAGGTGCTGTTGTGCCGGCGTGCCATCGAGCCCCGCCGGGGCTATTGGACCTTGCCCGCCGGCTTCATGGAGAACGGCGAAACCCTCGACCAGGCCGCCCGTCGCGAAACTGTCGAGGAAGCCTGCGCCCGGGTCGGGTCGATGAGCCTGTACCAACTGTTCGATTTGCCGCACATCAACCAGGTGCACGTGTTCTTCCGCGCCGAGCTGGCGGACCTTGCCTTTGATGTGGGTGTCGAAAGCCTGGAGGTGCGCTTGTTCGAAGAACATGAGGTACCGTGGGGCGAGCTGGCTTTTCGCACCGTCACGCGCACACTAGAATGCTACTATCGCGACCGCATCGGGTATCACTACCCCATTGGCCATGAGTACCTGCCGCCGATGAACGTCTCGACCACGACCTCTACATAGAAAAGCCTTCAGGGATACCGTTACATGCGTTGGTTGCTTGCCCTTTTCTGCCTTTGCGTTACCTCGGTGTCCCAGGCGGCCTTCACCGAGACCATCATCCGCAAGCCCGTACCGGCAGCGCAAACGCCTTCGCCTTCGCAGCAGGCCATGCAACCGCTGATCGACAAGGTGCTGGTGATCAAGTCCGAGCGCCGCCTGCAGCTGATCAGCCGTGGCGAGCCGCTGAAAACCTACCGCATTTCCCTGGGCAAGCAGCCCAAGGGCGCCAAAGAGCGCGAAGGCGACAAAAAAACCCCCGAAGGCCTGTACTGGCTGGACTGGCGCAAGCAAAGCGACCGCTTCAACCTGGCCATGCACATCAATTACCCGAACGTCAGCGACGCCGCCCGTGCCACCCGCGAAGGGGTGAGTGCCGGCAGCATGATCATGATCCACGGCACGCCGATCAACGACGAATACCCGGAATGGTACTTCCATACCCTGGACTGGACCGATGGCTGCATTGCCATGCGTAACCGTGACATGCAGGAAGTGTGGGACCTGGTGCGGGATGGGACGTTGATCGAGATTCGGCCTTAGCCCTACAAGCAAGTACCCGCTTCGACAGGTTTACCAGCGCAAGTCGCGTTGCCCTGCCAACGCCTGCGGCCCCAGCCACTGCGCCCCCCGCAACAAGGGCGTCAACGCAGCCTCCGGTTGCAACTCGAATACCAGCTGCGCCCGACGACCTGGCAGGTCAGCATCCACCGCCAACTGATGCTGCCCCTGCTGCGCCAGTTGGCCACGCAGGCGCCAGCCACTGCGGCAGTCCATTTCCAGCCAGCCCTGCCCCAGGCCCAGCGACCAGGGTTGGCTCAGTGCCAGATCACTCACTGTTACGCGGCCTTCGCTGGCCAGGCACCGGCGCCCTACCCCGTTCAGGTGCACTGCGCCCTGCCACTGCCCGGCCAGGCGGTAATCAGCCGCCACCGTAGCCTGAGGCCCCATGGCCGCTGCTTCCAGCCGCCAACGCCAAGGCCAGCCTTCGGCACGCAGCTGCCAGGCTTGCCCTTGGAACCCCAGCTGCGCAGTGGCCTGCATGCGCCAAGGCTCCACCGACCAACGCAATGGCCCGACTGGCCCCAACTGTTGTGCGTGACCTTGCCACAGGCTGCCACGGGCATCCTGCATTGGCAGGCCGAGCCCGCGCGCCACCCAGCTAGCAGGTGGTTCCACCAGCAGTGTCACGGCGAACACGAGCAGTACCCACGCCGCAGCTTTACGGCTCATGGCTGCACCACCAGATCGAAGCGCAACACCTTGCCATCCTGCTCAAGCCCCCATTGCAGCGGCTGTACGCCTTCGGTGCGCAGAGCCTGCAACCAGTCTTGCAGCGCCCGCTCATCGGCCACCTGCCCGCGCAGGTGCCAGGTTTTGCCTTGTTCATCGACCTCGGCCAGCGCCACCCGCCGCGCCTCGGCCGACTGCTTCAAACGCTCCATGCTCAAGCCAGGGCCACCCTGCAAACTGGCGGCTTGTGCAGCCAACCCTTGCCACTGACTGAGTTCGCGCCATTGCGCCAAGCCACCGCGCAGGCCCAGGAAGGCCAGCAACACGGCAATCAACAACCAGGCGAACTTCAACCGATGACGTTGCATCCAGTCGCGGCTCATACGGCTGCTCCCAAGTCGAAGATCACTTCGCCACTTAGCACCTGCACGGCGGCGCCAGCTGCGCTGGCCATGTCTTGCCAAGGTGGCGCGGCCCCCTCGCCCGCCAACCGCACGCGCCAGCGCTGGCCATCGAAGCGCACGGCTTGCAGGCGCCAGCCGGGGTGATCCCGCAGCCACGCCTGCAACGTTGCCTGCAAGTCTTCGAGCTGGCGTGTGCGCACTTGCTGTTGCAATCCACTTTCACGCAGGCGCTTGAGGGCCTGAGCGGCATGCCGTGGGCTGGCCTGTTCGCCTGTCACGGCAATGACCTGGGCCCGCCAGAGTTGCGCCTGGCGCCATTGCTGGCTCAACCACAGGCTGCCCCATACAGTCGCCAGTACCAGGCAAGCAGCCAACAGCCGTTGCTGCGGACGCGAAACGGCAGGCAATGAAGGTGTCTTGCGGCCACGCTCGAACAAGCCAGGCAGCGAAGTGAGGGGCGCCAGCGCACTTGGCCAGTCGCCACTCAGTGGCACCTTTTGCAGGTGTGCCCAAGGTTGCTGCGGCATTTCTTCCAGTACATCCGGCCACGCCAGCCAGTGTTCCTGTTCGTCTTCGCCCAACCCTTTGTACAAGGACATGCCGGGTGGGCGCTGCCAGTGCCAGGCAGTGCCTGCTTCTAACGCAGGTAGCAACTGCAGCTCTGCCCAGCAACGCTCCACTTGCAGGCCCCATGCGGCACACTGCCCGCGCCAGCCCTCCAGTTTCTGGCGTGCCACAACCAGCAGACGAAGGTGCCCGGGTTCTCGGGCCAGGCAGGCACAGGCCACTTCGTCCGGCGGTTGCAGCAAGCAGTCCTCAAGCAGCAACGACCACTCTTCACGCTTGAGCCCCGGTGGAGCCGGTACGCGGAAGCAGCTGCACGCCTCGGCAGGCAGAATCAGTGCAACCCGGGCTTGCAGGTTCGCCGGTGGCTCACCCTGCCCTTGGCGCTGCACGACGCCGCCCTCGGTCAGTGCCCAGTGCCAGACAACGCCGGGGCGCAGCAACAACCACGGCTGAGCCGGCGTTCGTCGCCGCCATTCAAATTTCATGAGTGCCCCCACGGGAGGGCGAAAGTGCAGACATAGGGTGCTCCATCACGCTGCAATTCCAGGCGCACACCACGGCCGGGATGCGCGGGCTGGTCAGAAGGCCAGGTCAGCCAGCGGCCGCCCTGGTAATAAAGGACATTCATCACGCTGACCCGGTCGAGGTGTTCGCGTTGTATCCAGCGCGGGGCGGCGGCCGCGTACAGGTCGGCCGAGCTTTCCAGCAGCAGGCGTTGATCGCGGGCCTCAAAGCGCAAGCGTTGGCGCTGCAGGCGCGATCCGCCCTCGGCCTCTGGCAGGCCGGTGGCGGCGACCCATTGCAATTGGTGGCTTGCCGGTTGCCAGTCCAGCCAGCGGCTGGTCAAGGGCAGGCGCTGGTCATAGACCCGGCGCAGCACCGGGCTGTCGAAGCGACGCTCCAAGGCCAGGCAAAAGTCCAGCACCGAGGTTTGTTGGCTGGTGACCTGAAGGCGTTCGCGGACCTTGAGCCAGCCGTTGACCAAAGCGGCGAGCATGATGCCGAGCAAGGCTGTCAGGGCCAGGGCGACCATCAGCTCGATCAGGGTCAAGCCAGCCTGGCGGCGCTTCATGGGCGCTCCAGAAACACGGTGTACTGGCCCAGCGGCAGGCGCTGGTCACGGTCGGCGAACAGTTGCAGCTCGCCCCGGCGCAAGTCGCGCACGCCGGTGCGGCGCAGTTGCAATTGCCAATGGCACGGCTGGCCGCCCTGGTTCAGCTCGCCGTTAGCCTGATTGGCGGCAGGCCAGAACTGCTCGACAGCGAAGCGGGTTTGCAGCTCACGCGCGCACAGCAGGCCAAGGCGATGCTGCTGCAGGTTGTCCTGCACGGCCAGGCGCTGACGCAGGACCTGGCTGGTGATCACCGCCAGCACAGCAGCGATCGCCAAGGCTACGGTCACCTCCAGCAAGGTGAAGCCACGCTGACGTTGCTTCATGGCGCCACCTGCAAGCGACCATCGCGGCCCCAGGCCCATTGCTGGCTGCCATCGGCCCAGCGCCAGATCACGCTGCCCGGCTGTGCCCAGCCATGCGGCGTGAACACCAGGCGCGGCTGCGGGCTGACGGGCCAGTCCGGGTGCAGGCCTTTGGGCCAGTCGCCCACCGCAACGGCTTCGACGACCCAGGCATTGCCCTCGCGCCGCACAAACTCCGGACGCGGGCCATTCCAGCGCAGCCCGCGCAGTTGCCCGGTATGTCGGGCCAACGCGGCCTGCGCTCGGGTTTCGGCCGCCAGGCGCTGCAACGCCTGGTCGACATTGGCTTGACCGCTGCCAAGCCCCGCCACCGCCAGGCCCGTCATCAGGCCGGCGATGGCCAGCACCACCAGCAATTCGATCAGGCTGAAGCCCCGCTGACGGCGCACCTTTACAGTTCCCAGTTACCCAGGTCGGCATCCTGGCCTTCCCCCCCGGGCAGGCCGTCCGCGCCCAGCGAGTAAACATCCACCCGACCATGTTCACCGGGCATGCGGTACTGGTACGGAGTGCCCCACGGGTCTTCCGGCAGGCGGCGCACATAACCGTCGTTGCGCCAGGCCCGTGGCAGTGGTTCCTGGCTCGGCTTTTTCACCAGTGCGGCCAGGCCCTGCTCGCTGCTGGGGAAACGCAGGTTATCCAACCGGTACATGTCCAGCGCCTGCTCCAGGGTGGCCAGGTCGGCCATCACTTTCTGTTTCATGGCCTTGTCCTGGTTGCCCAGCACGCTGGGCGCGACCACGGCGATGAGCAGGCCGATGATGAAGATCACCACCATGATTTCCATGAGGGTGAAACCGCGCTGGCGGTTGCGTCGATGCAGCATGGCAAAACTCCTTGTCGTCACAGTTGCAGGCCCTGGTTGAGTTGCATGATCGGCAGCAGCACCGCCAGCACGATGAACAGCACCACTGCGCCCATCACCAGGATCATCAGGGGTTCGAACAGCGCCATGGCGGTATCCACCTGGCGGGCAAAGCCGCGCTCCTGGTCGTCGGCCACGCGTTCGAGCATGTCGGCCAGGGTGCCGCTGGCCTCGCCGCTGCCGACCATGTTCACCAGTAGCGGCGGGAATTGCTGGCTGGCATCCAGCGCTCGGTGCAGGCTGGTGCCGCCCTGCACTTGCTGGCGCACCTGCTCCATGGCCAGCCGGATGCGCCGGTTGCCGACGGTTTCGGTGGCTACTTGCAAGGCTTCGAGCAGGGCCACGCCACTGCCACTGAGAATCGCCAGACTGCGCGCCAGGCGGGCGCTTTCCAGCACCTGCAGCAGGCTGCCGATGCGCGGCAGGCGCAGCAGCAACTGGTCGCGGCGCAAGCACCAATGCGGCTTGCGCAGCAACCAGCCGCCGAGCACGCCAAGCATCAACGCTACCCCCAACAACCACGGCCCGGCGTGTACCAGCCCCTGGCTCAGGCCGATCAGCAGCGAGGTGATCAGCGGCAGGCTTTGCCCCGCGTGGGCGAATTGTTCGGTGAGTTTGGGCACGACGAAGGTCATCAGGCCGACGACCACGGCAAGTGACACACCCATCAATACGGTGGGGTAGATCAGCGCAGTACGGGCTTTGTGCTGCTGGCGCTGTACCTGCTCCAGGTGGTCGGCCAAACGTGTAAGCACCTGTGCCAGGCGCCCGGAACGCTCGCCGGCCTCGACCAGTGCGCAATACAAACCCGTGAACGGCGCCCCCTGGCGCGCCAGGCTGCGGGCCAGGCCCAGGCCTTCGGCGAGCGATCCACGCAGGGCCACCAGCACACTGTGCAGGGCGGGCTGGCGCAGTTGGCGTTCAAGGGTACCCAGCGCATCGACCAAGGGGATGCCAGCCCCGATAAGGGTCGCCAGCTGGCGGGTCAGTTCACAGAGCTGGGCGCGGCTTAAACGCTGGCGCCTGGCTTGCCGGGCTCCGGCTTCCTGGCGCTGCAACTGTCGGGCGAACAGGCCCTGCTCGCGCAACAACTGGCGTGCATGGCGCTCGCTGTCGGCTTGCAGGCTGGCTTTGTGCGCTTTGCCGGCGAGGTCGACGGCCTGGTAGCGATACGTCGGCATGCCTTAACCCTGCACCACACGCAGCACTTCGGCCAGGCTGGTCTCGCCACGGGCAAGGCAATCACTGGCCATCGCCACCAGGCTCTGGCGACGCTCGGCCAGGTAATCCTGCATGGCCAGTTCACTGGCGCCGTCGTAGAGCAGACCAATCAACCCGGCATCCAGCTCGATGAATTCGTACAGGCCCAGGCGCCCGACATAACCGCTGCCCTGGCACTGTTCGCAGCCCACCGCGTGGTAGCTGCTGCCCAGTGCCGCCAGTTCTGGCCACAGCTCACGCTCGGCAGGTTGCAGCGGGTACGACACGGCGCAACGGCACAAGCGCCGTACCAGGCGCTGGGCCAGCACACCACGCAGGCACGAGGCGATCAGGAACGGCTCGATGCCCATGTCGCGCAGACGGGTTACTGCCCCCACGGCGCTGTTGGTGTGCAGGGTGGACAGCACCAGATGGCCGGTGAGGCTGGCCTGTACCGCGATCTGCGCGGTTTCCTGGTCGCGGATTTCACCGAGCATGATCACGTCCGGGTCCTGGCGCAGGATGGCGCGCAGGCCACTGGCAAACGTCAGCCCGGCACGTGGGTTTATGGCTGTCTGGCCAATGCCGGCAATGGCGTATTCGACGGGGTCTTCGACCGTGAGGATATTGCGGCTGCCGTCGTTGAGGCTATTGAGGCTGGCGTACAGGGTGGTGGTCTTGCCCGAGCCGGTCGGGCCAGTGGACAGCACGATGCCATTGGGACGCGCCAGGCAACTGCGCAGGCCCTGTAACACGGCGGGCGGCATGCCCAGGTTATCCAGCGCCAGCAGGCTGGCCTGCTTGTCGAGCACGCGCATGACCACCCGCTCGCCATGAATGCCGGGCAAGGTCGAAACCCGTACATCCACTTCACGGCCTGCTGCACGCAAGGTGATACGGCCGTCCTGGGGCTGGCGCTTTTCGGCGATGTCCAGGCGCGCCATGACCTTGATCCGCGACACCAGCATGGCCGACAGCGCTCGCGGTGGGCGCAACACTTCACGCAGGTGCCCATCGATCCGCAGGCGCACCACCAGGCTCTGCTCGAAGGTTTCGATATGGATGTCCGAGGCGCGCAGGCGCAGCGCCTGGCCAAACAGGCCATTGATAAGACGGATGACCGGGGCTTCGTCATCGCTTTCCAGCAGGTCTTCGATACGCGGCATCTCGCTCATCAGGCTGTCCAGGTCGACCTGGTCACCAATGCCTTCGATCAGCGCTTCAGTGGCGGCATCACCCACCTCATACAACTGGCCCAGGCGCTCGTCGAACACGGCCGGTTCCAGATATTCCAGCGCACTGGGCTGGCCATGTACACGCAGCAGCTCCTGCAACTGGGCGCTGTCGGCATCGCGCCGTAGCCACAGCTGCCAGCCCTCGGCCGCCGGGACCATGGCCACCCCGCTTTGCCGTGCCTGGCGATAAGGCAGCATCACCAGTCACCGCCTTCCAGGCGCGCGCGGCTGGCGGGGAATACCTGCAACAAAGGGGTGCCCTCGGTCAGGTCCGGCAGTTGCAGCGGCGTGGTCTGCTGCAAGGTGCGGTACTTGTCTTCGCTAAGCCCGGCCAGGCTTGGCCCGTCCCGCAAGATGCGCGGGCGGATGAACACCATCAGGTTCTGCTTGGTGTTTTTGGTGGCGTCGGAACGGAACAGCCGGCCCAGGTAAGGGATGTCACCGAGCAGCGGCACGCGCTGGTTGCTGGTGCTCAGTTCGTCGCTGATCAGGCCGCCGAGGATCACCAGGCCGTTGTCCTCGACCATGACCTTGGTCTTGATCTCGCGCTTGTTGGTGATCACATCGCTGGCCGCGCTGGATTCGGCGATCGATGACACCTCCTGGACAATGTCCAGGCGCACGCTGTTGTCGACGTTGATCTGCGGCTTGATGCGCAGCTTCACCCCGACCTCTTTACGTTCGATGGTCTGGTACGGGTTGGCGTTGTTCTGTGTGACCGAACCGGTGACAAAGGGCACCTCCTGGCCGACCAGGATGGAGGCCTCGGCGTTGTCCAGGGTCAGCAAAGTAGGTGTGGACAGCAGGTTAAAACCACTCTTGCCCTTCAGCGCATTGACCAACATGGCGAAGTTGAACCCGCCGCCGAAATGGCCGATGCCCGCCGTGGCGCCGGTAGTGGCGGACAGCAGGTCGCCAAGCGCCTCGTTGTCGCCACTGGCAGCCGCCCCGGCGATGTTGGCGATGTTCACCCCGTTGCTGCCGAAGTTGACGATGCCGGCACCGAACTTTTCGTCGGCAAACAGCCATTGCACGCCCAGCTCCTGGGCGCTGCTATCGGACACCTCGGCAATGATCGCTTCCACCACCACCTGGGCACGGCGAATGTCCAGCTGCTCGACGATGGCGCGGTAGGCGGCCAGCTCGCTGTCTGGGCCGACCATGACCACAGCATTGGTGCCTTCTTCGTATTCAAGGCGAATGCCCGGGCCACCACTGGTAGCCACCGCGGGCCTGTCCTTACCCTCACCTTCACCCGCCCCTTCGGCCGGCACCACACCTTCCTGGCTGAGCCCCCGTAACACCTTGACCACTTCTCCGGCATTGGCATGGCGCAGGTAGATCACCTGGGTGCTGCCATTGCCAGGCGCCTCTTGCGGGCGGTCGAGCTGGCGCAGCAGGCTGGCGATGCGGTCGAGGTTACTGCGCCAGTCGGTGACCACCAACTGATGCGCTGCCGGGTACGGGGTGATCACCCCAACGCGCGGGTCGATCAGGGGTTTGAGGATACCCAGCACCTGTTCGTTGGCGGCGTTGCGCACATTGAATACACGGGTGGCCACGCTGTCGCTGCCTTCACCCTGCTGCCCGCCCGCCTCCACCGGCACCGGTTCCAGGCGCGCGGCCTGGTCGGGGACGATCTTCACGCTGCCGTTGGGCAGGTCGACAGTGGCATAGCCTTGGGCGCGCAACTGCGCGAGGAAGATGTCGTAGATGGCATCGGCGTCGTGCAGGTCGACGGTGCGCACAGTGACCTTACCCTTTACCCGGGGGTCGACGATGAACGTCGTGCCGGTGATACGCGACACGCTGTCGATGAACTCGCCCAGTTCGGTGTCGACGAAGTTCACCTCGTACATGGGCGTCCCGTTGTCATCGAACACCGGCTCTTCGGCGCAGGCCAAGGACAGCACCAGGCTCAGCGCAGCAGCCACGCAGTATCTAACAGGCATCGTTCATCCTTGCCGCTTGAAGCCGGTCACGGCGGGGCGTGGCGGCCAGGGCAGGCGTTCGCGCCGCCCCTGGTTGTTGAAAATCAGGCCATCACTGTCGATGTCCTGCAGCACGATCCCCGGCGCCAGGCGTTGGCCACGCGCCAGCGTGCGTACTTGCTCGCCGTAGCGCAGCACCACCACGCTGGAGGCCAGTGGCTCAGCCTTCAGGCCCCCGAGGTATTGCAGTGGCAGGCGGGTAATGGCGATTGCACCGTCGTCGATGGGCGCCTGCCAGTGACCGACCATCAGCCCAGGCAACGGACCGACAGCCACCGCAGGTGCTGTCGCCGGTTGTGGCTGGAGGCTCAGTTGCAGCACGCACTGGGCGGCCAGCCAGCCTGCCAAGGTCAGGCCTGCGCCCGAGAGCAGGCGCGAAGCGAACGTCACGAAGCCAACTGCCGTGGGTGCCAGCCCGGGTGCCCCTGCACATAGCGCACGTCTGGCCATTGCAACGGCACCAGTTGCCAGCCGGGTGCCTGACGGGCAAGCCAGGCTTCAACCCGCTGCCACAGGGGCTCGCCCGCCTGGCTTTCAAACTGCAGGCCAAAAGTGCGGCACAGGCCCTGCACCGGCTCCAGCCCGGTGATGCGCTTGCCTTGCGGGCTGTAGCTGACCCCCCAGGCCTGGCTCTGCCAGCGTGGCAGGTCTTGGCTGTTGTCCAGCAGTAGCGGGTCGCCGAACAGTTGCTCTGCGGCGTTCTCCAGTACTTGCTCCACCTGCCGGGCCGGCGCTTCGACCACCGGGGCCGGGTAGCCACCGGTCAGGCTGATCAGGTGTTCGCGGGTGATGGGGGCACCTGCGGGCAGCGGGTAGTCATAGCGCAGGCCCGGCAGCAGCACGGGCATGCTGCTGTCATCGGCCAACGCTTGATGCAGCAAGCGGTCCCAGCTGCCGCCACGGGTGTCGCGGCGCCACAAAGCCTGTGGCGCACGGGCCAGCGGTTGGTCGAGCCAGGCCGCATGGCCGGCGCGTTGCTGGCGCAAGGTAGCCTGCAGTTGCCCCACCCGCAGTTGCGCGGCGGGTGACAGTTGCTGTTCGAACGCCGGGAAGAAACGCCCATCGAATTGCCATGCGCCAGCCACTCGCTGACAACGCAGGCGGAAGACGCCGCTGCCCCGACAGCCGGCGAACAGCACCGGCACGCGCCGGCCATTGGCCTGGGTGACCTCGACCGGCGCGGGCCACAGGTCCTGGCCACGGGCGCACAACAACACGTCGATTTGCGGCACCCGCTCGGCCAGCCACAAACCAGGGCCTGTGCCTATGTCGGCCATGGCCACCACCAGGTCGCCTTCGCGCCGGGCTTGCTCGAACACGGGTTGTAATGATTGGTACCACAGTTTCAGGGAGGCTTTCTGGTCCTGGGCGTAAGGGTCGGTCACGCCGACCACGGCAATGCGGGCACCGCCGCGCTCGAAGACGTGCAAGGCCTCCAGCCCCAGTGCCTGACGTTGCGCGTCCGCCAGCCCGGCGCCCAAGGTAATGGCGCTAGCCTGGCGATACAGCCCATGGCTACGCTGCGGCCACAGCACGCGTTCATCGCTGCTGACACGCACCTCACTGCCCAGCATCTGGCTGCCTTGAACGCCGCTCTCACCTTGAGTCAGGTAGGCCAGGCCACTGCCATTCCAGCCTTGGCCGTTTTCCAGGGTCAGGCTGTTACCTGCACCGGCCTCCTCCCGCAGTTGCTCCAGCAACGCCGCCAGCACGGCAAAACCGCCCAGCTGGGCTGTAGTTGCCTGGCTGGCATCGAGCAACGACGCCAGTTGCGGGTAGGCCAGGCTGGCGCTGCTGCCGGTCATCCAAGGTGCGCGGCCCAGGTGGCTGACCGGCCCCAGGCGAGTCGCCGGCACCACCGCCTGGCCGGGTTGGCGGGCATCGAGGGTATCGGCCACGTACAGCAGGTCGAGGTGGGCGTTACCGCCCTGCTGTGCCGGGAAAGCAGAACAGGCGCCGAGCAGCGGGGCCATGGCCCCGACACCCATCCAGCTGATCACTTCGCGCCTGTGCATGCTGCTTGCCATCGAACCCGCCATCCTTATCCATGTTCATTCAGGGCTCCGGATGTTGCGGCGTTGGCATTACAGTTTGATGGCAGAATTCCGACAATCATTCCAAATCGATCTGTCAGCGTATGTTCTAAGAGCGGGCCGTTTTAAAACGCCGTTAACATTTCTGCCAATGAATCATCATATTTGCGCACTAAAGTCGCGGTTTCCTCTAACTCAGCCAACATAAGGACACCCTGATGAGTCGAGATACCGGCGACAACCTGGACCGGAACCAAAGCGGCAACCTGCCGATGGCCAACGTCATGGACGCCTACCTCAGCCGCCGCAGCGTGATGCGCGGCAGCCTGGGCGCCGCCATCGCCATGATCGCCGGTACCGGCCTGACAGGCTGCTTCGACGGTGGTGGTTCCGATCACGATGATCCGGTCACCGAGCCACCGGTGACCGAGCCGCCTGTTACCGAACCAGAGGTACCGAAACTGGCGCTGGGCTTCCAGTCCATCCCGGGCTCGCGCACCGACGCCTGCGTGGTGGCCGCCGGCTACAGCGCCTATGTACTGGCGCCGTGGGGTACGCCCATCAACAGCAATGGCAACCCGTGGAAGTCCGACGGCAGCAACACCTCGACCGACCAGGCCAATGCCATGGGCATGCACCATGACGGCATGCACTTCTTCCCCATCAACGGCAGCTCGGAAGACGGCTTGCTGGCGATCAACTTCGAATACATCGACACCGCCGCCCTGCACCCGGCCGGCCCCACCACCGACGTGAACGGCAAGCGCCCGGTCGAAGAAGTGCGCAAGGAGATCAACGCCCACGGAGCTGGCGTGGTGCGCCTGCAGAAAATCGGCGGACGCTGGCAGGTGGTCGACAACGACCCGCTGAACCGCCGCTTCACCACCGCCTCGCGCATGGAAATCACCGGCCCGCTGCGTGGCACCGACCACGTCAAGACCAAGTACTCCACCGCCGGCACCCATTGCCGTGGCACCAACAACAACTGCGGCAACGGCTACACCCCGTGGGGCACCTACCTGACCTGTGAAGAGAACTGGCCGGGTATCTTCGTCAACAAGGGTACCCGCCCCGAAGACCAGCGCCGCATTGGCGTGGGCACCTCCAGCGGCCAGTACAAGTGGGAAACCGCTGCCGGTGACAGCACCGAGGTGGCCGACGAGTTCGCCCGTTTCGACGTCACCGTCAAAGGCGCCAGCGCCACCGACGACTACCGCAACGAAGCCAGCACCTACGGCTACATCGTCGAAATCGACCCGTACAACAGCAGCACCCTGGCCACCAAGCGCACCGCACTGGGCCGCTTCCGCCACGAGGGCTGCGCCCCAGGTCTGCCGGTCGCCGGCAAGCCGCTGGTGTGGTACATGGGTGACGACTCGAACAACGAGTACCTCTACAAGTGGGTGTCCACCGCGGTGTGGGACGCCGCCGACGCCAACCCGGCCGACCGCCTGGCCACCGGTGCCAAGTACCTTGACCAGGGCAAGCTCTACGTGGCCCGCTTCAATGCCGACGGCACCGGCGTATGGCTGCTGCTGGATGTGAACACCGCTACCACTAACGGCAGCACCCTGGGTGCGCTGTATGGTGACTTGCCAGGCATCATCCTCAACACCCGTGGCGCCGGCGATGCCGTGGGCGCAACGCCGATGGACCGTCCGGAATGGACCACGGTCAACCCGCTGAACGGCGATGTATACCTGACCCTGACCAACAACAGCGCGCGTACCCCGGAAAAGGTCGATGCGGCCAACCCGCGCGGCCCGAACCGCCATGGCCACATCATTCGCTGGCACGACAGCGACGACCAGTTGAGCTTCACCTGGGACATCTTCGTGTTCGGCGCCAACGCAGCCGGTACTGCCGATATCAACCGTTCCGGCCTGACCGAACTGAACCAGTTCGCCAGCCCCGACGGCATGAGCTTCGATAGCCGTGGCGTGCTGTGGTTCGAGACTGACAACGGTGAAAGCACCCTCACTGATTACACCAACGACCAGCTGCTGGCAGTGATCCCCACCGACCTGGTAGACGCCAGCGGCAAGCAGGTGCCGGTGAACGCGCAGAATCAGGTGGACCTGCGCCGCTTCTTCGTTGGGCCGAATGAATGTGAGGTGACCGGGATTACCTTTACGCCGGACAACAAGACGCTGTTCGTGAACATTCAGCACCCGGGGAACTGGCCATATACCGACAAGGCGACCGACGCTACGCCGGCTGGGACTACGGTACGGCCGCGGGCTTCGACGGTGGTGATTCAGCGTATTGATGGCGGGGAGATCGGGACTGCCTGATCGACCTGTGCACGGGGGCCGCTTTGCGGCCCTTTCGCGACACAAGGCCGCTCCTACAGTGGGTACGCGATCTCTTGTAGGAGCGGCCTTGTGCCGCGAATGGGCTGCACAGCAGCCCCGGCAACCTCAAGCCCTACCAAGCCATCGGCTCGCGGCTGCGCACCCGCACCTGCTGCGCCGGCCCCCGGGAAACTGCCCAATCACCGACCAACCATTTCTTCAGAAGTGGAACCAGCTGAGTGCGTCAACACCAAGTCGACTGCGGATTTGGTCTGCGTGCGCTCTGATATTGGATATGTCTCGCTCATAACTCAGACGTTGTTCGGTGCCTTCTACCAAATATGAAAGATTCTGACTAAAGTTTTGCTCGTGCCGATTCATGTCAATAAGTTGCTGATACAGAGACTCTGCCTGAGCGAGGTCAAGTGGCTGTAGTCCCGCAGCTTCATGGCGGGGCGGAGTTCGAGCCCCGTTGGCCAATGGCAGCTGTTGAGCTGTACTACCCGCTGGTGCAAGACGGTTAGCCAGATACACTGTACCCTGCTGAGCCATAGGGTTTCTCAGTGTTTGCCTAACAGGTTGTGTTGGCATATGGGCTTGTGTTTGTTGCCGCTGTTGTAGTCTGGCACGCAGTGCCTCCACACGCTGTTCTGCAGTCTGCCGCGGAGCCCTTTGTGCCCCTGCCCTTCGTGATTGCTGCAATAGCTTTTGCGGTACTTTACGCAGACCACTTAGATCCGCGTGACCACTTGGATCCAGCCCCATGACTGGATCTCCTGAGCAGTAGCTATAAGCATTTGGCCCGCCAGCACCAAAAGGACTCCAGCCATCAGGTGAAAGAAATCGCCTCAGGGCTGGGCTGTAAGCCCGATAACCATTGCCTAGCACGTAGGTGCCGGAGCGGCAGTCTTCTCGCTCACCATTGTAGCCAAGCATGAATGCCGAGCTAGCTTGGTTTTGGTGGTGCCCGTAAGGGCAATAGGCACGCAGAGCTACTGACACAGGGTTTTGCCTCGCAAGACGGTGAGCTGAAGTTTTGGTCTTTCCGAGGCCAGGCGCAACTAGCAAGATTATCAGTACACGCTGCTGGTTTCAGCTCACGATCACAGGTTCTGAATACCGTGCAATTCCTGAATGTGACTGGCTTGCCAGCGAATAGGCTGCACAGCAGCCCCGGCAACCTCAAGCCCTACCAAGCCATCGGCTCGCGGCTGCGCACCCGCACCTGCTGCGCCGGCACCCGGGCATGCCATTGCACCACCCCCAACGCCTCCACCTGGAATTCGCTGCGTATCGCCCGCCCCTCTTCCTCGAACGACAACTGCAACAGGAAATACCCGCTGTTCAGCAGCAACCCTTCGCTCAGCCGTTCGAACGTTTCGTCATCCACCGCCCCCAACGCCTGACGCAAGGCACCTGCATCCACATACCCCGACGCCGGCCGCCCGCTGATGATGCGGCTGAGCAACGAGCGCGAATAGCGCCCTTCGTATAACGCCTCCAGCAGCGGCAAATGCTCCAGCCCAAGCGCATTGGCGTTCAGGCGCCAACCGGTCACCTGCGGCAAGGCACACAACATCGGATAGCGGCCCTGCCGACTGGCGTCCGGCTCCAGCAGCAGGTTCAGCTCGCTGGTGTCGAGCATCGGCTGGTTGGCCGCCAGGCGTGGTGGCTGCTGACGCAGGTACTGGGCGCTTTCGGCGCCTTGCAGGCGGGTATCGCTATCGGCGTCGAGCCAGTCGGCCAGCGCATCGACCAGCCGCTCAGCCGCCATGTCGTCGCCTAGCAAATAGCGCAACTGACGCTCGGCTCGCTCGCCATCAGCACCTAGCAGCGCATTGACGTTGAAGCAGGTGTGCTGGTCGCGCACCCGCAACTGCGCCTGGCCAGCGCCAAAGTCATAGTTCAACGGCTGCCCACGCAGGGCCTGCCAGAACAATGGGCTAAGCCGCCAGGCGGGATCGCGCAGGGCTTGCTCGGCGTAGGCCAGGCCGGCCTGCTCCATGGCCCGCGCTTGCACCCGCTGGTGCAACAGGCGCACTTCATCCACCTGACGCCGGCCGTCTTCCACCAGCCAGGCCATACCCGCCGCCAACATTGCCAGCACCACCATCACCATCAACAGGGCCGCCCCCCGCTGTTGCCTGCCACCCATCCGTGCGTGCCTCGCTCGCGGAATAAAGACGCCAGTCAACACGCGGTGTGTTGCAGGTAGATGGCAATGCCCGTCCGTCATGTGTACGTCATCTACACGAGGCAGGATTAGCCTTCCTTTTCATGACCTTACAGGAGTGGTCGCAATGGGTGGCATTGGAATCTGGCAACTGGTGATCGTACTGCTGATCGTATTCCTGCTGTTTGGCACCAAGCGCCTCAAGGGCCTGGGCAGCGATGTGGGTGAGGCGATCCAGGGTTTTCGCAAGTCCATGGGCGGTGACAACGATGTCAATGCCGCTGGCCAGGCTCAGGTACAGCAGCAGGCGCCGCTGAACGGCCAGGCCACACAGCAGCCTCAAGCGGATCGTCAGGCCTGATGTTCGAGGTAGGCTTCAGCGAGTTGCTGTTGGTCGGCATCGTCGCGTTGCTGGTGCTGGGCCCGGAACGCCTGCCGGTGGCGGCGCGTACCCTGGGGCGCGGACTGGGCCAGGCGCGCCGGGCCATGCACGCCTTGCGCACGCAGGTAGAACGCGAAATCGACATGCCGAACCTCGACAGCGCCCCATTACAGCGCCTGGAGCAGGAGATCCGCCAAGGCATAAGCCTGAACGCGGAGCCGGCCAATGATGCAGCCACGGTCGCCCAGCCCAAGGAAAACGCCTCATGAGTATTGCCATGGACCCGGCGGCCAGCATGCCGTTGACCGAACACCTGCGCGACCTGCGCAAACGCCTGGTGCGTTGCCTGGCACTGGTGGCATTGGTGTTCGCCGGCCTGTTCCCCTTTGCGCAAACGCTGTACACGCTCATTTCCGAACCACTGCGGCGCTTTTTGCCAGAAGGCGCGAGCATGATCGCTACCAGCGTCACCTCGCCGTTTCTGACACCGTTCAAACTGACCGCGATGTGTGCGCTGTTCGTGGCCATGCCGCTGCTGCTGCACCAGGCTTGGGGCTTTCTGGCGCCGGGGCTGTACCGCCGTGAACGGCGCATTGCCCTGCCGCTGCTGGTGTCGAGCATCGTGCTGTTCTATGCCGGCATGGCCTTCGCGTTCTTCCTGGTGTTTCCGATGATGTTCGGCTTTTTTGCCAGCGTGACGCCGGACGGCGTGGCGATGATGACCGACATCAGCCAGTACCTGGACTTTATCCTGGCGCTGTTCCTGGCGTTCGGGCTGGCGTTCGAGATCCCGGTGGCGACGTTCATCGTGGTCTGGGTGGGGTTGGCCGATGTGGCCACGTTGCGGCGCAGCAGGCCCTACGTGATTGTCGGGTGCTTTGTGGTGGGGATGATATTGACGCCGCCGGATGTGTTTTCGCAGACGATGCTGGCGGTGCCGATGTGGGTGTTGTTCGAGGTGGGGTTGCTGGCTTGTGGCTGGTTGAAGCGGCCGGTGCCTGGCAAGGACATTGTGGCTGGCGTGTAGGGCCTATTCGCGGGCGTGCCCGCGAATGGCCTTGATGCGGTCTAGAACTCGGCGAGCAGCCAGGCTTCATAGGCTGGCGTCTCGTACGGGTGGCTCTGCTTGAGCGCAGCGACGACCTGAGATATCAGATCGTCAGTCACCACCAGCTCCACCTTCCACTCTTCCACCACCTCGACCTGGCCGGCTTGCCCGAGGAACGGCTGACTGCCGTCCAGCGGGCGGAACTGGCCCTGGCCGAGGGTTTGCCAAGCGCAGTGGTCATAGTCACCGATGCGCCCGCCACCGGCGGCGAACACGGCGGCCTTGACCACTTCGACATGGCTGTCGGGGACGAAAAAGGCGAGCTTGTACACGCCTTAGTTCACCCACACCCGTGCGTTGCGGAACATACGCATCAGCGCGGCATCTTCCTGCCACTCGTCCGGGCGCCACGAGTTCTGCACGGCGCGGAACATACGCTCCGGGTGCGGCATCATGATGGTCACACGGCCGTCGCGGCTGGTGAGGCCGGTGATACCACGCGGCGAGCCGTTCGGGTTGGCCGGGTAGGCTTCGGTGACCTTGCCGTGGTTGTCGACGTAGCGCAGGGCCACGCAACCGGACACGTCGGCTTCCAGCAGTGCCGCTTCGTTGGCGAACTCGGCGTGGCCTTCGCCGTGGGCGATGGCGATCGGCATGCGCGAACCGGCCATGCCCTGCAGGAAGATCGAGTTGGACTTCTGCACCTCGACCATGGCCACACGCGCTTCGAACTGCTCCGAGCGGTTACGCACGAAGTGCGGCCAGTACTCGGTGCCCGGGATCAGCTCGTGCAGGTTGGACATCATCTGGCAACCGTTGCACACGCCCAGGGCGAAGCTGTCGGTACGCTCGAAGAAGGCCTGGAAGGCGTCACGGGCACGGGCGTTGAACAACGCCGACTTGGCCCAGCCTTCACCGGCACCCAGCACGTCACCGTACGAGAAGCCCCCGCAGGCGACCAGGCCCTTGAAGGCCTCGAAGTCGACACGGCCCGCGAGGATGTCGCTCATGTGCACGTCGATGGCGGCGAAGCCGGCACGGTCGAAGGCTGCGGCCATCTCGACCTGGCCGTTGACACCCTGCTCGCGCAGGATGGCCACTTGCGGGCGCACGCCCTTCTTGATGTACGGTGCGGCGATGTCGTCGTTGACGTCGAAGCCCAGCTTCACCGACAGGCCCGGGTTGTCTTCCTCGAGCAGCAGGTCGAATTCCTGGTCCGCGCAGTCGGCGTTGTCGCGCAGGCGCTGGATCTGGTAGCTGGTTTCAGCCCACTGGCGCTGCAGCATGCGGCGGTCATCGTCGAACAGCACTTCGCCGTTCAGGCTGATGGACACTTCACCGTTGTTGACCGGCTTGCCGATCACCGCGACGCAACCTTCGCCCAGGCCAGCGGCGCTGAACTGTGCCAGTACGTCAGGGGTAGCATCCTGGCGAACCTGGATGACTGCGCCCAGCTCTTCGTTGAAGAGGATGGCTGGCACGTCGCCCTTGCTGTCGGTCAGCGGGTCGAGGTGCAGGTCGAGGCCGCAGTGGCCGGCGAAGGCCATTTCCAGCACGGTGGTGACCAGGCCGCCATCGGAACGGTCGTGGTAGGCCAGCAGGTGGCCGTCGGCGTTCAAGCCCTGGATCACGGCGAAGAAGGCCTTGAGGTCTTCAGCATCGTCGACGTCCGGTGCCTGGGCAGCGATCTTGCCGTAGGTCTGGGCCAGGATCGAGGCGCCCATGCGGTTCTTGCCACGGCCCAGGTCGATCAGGATCAGGTCGGTCTCGCCCTTGTCCATGCGCAGTTGCGGGGTCAGGGTTTTACGGATGTCGGTGACCGGGGCGAAGCCGGTGATGATCAGCGACATTGGCGAGGTAACGCTCTTCTCGCCGCCCTCATCGCTCCATTTGGTCTTCATCGACATCGAGTCTTTGCCGACCGGAATGGTGATACCCAGCTCCGGGCACAGCTCCATGCCGACAGCCTTGACGGTGTCGTACAGGCGGGCGTCTTCACCCGGGTGGCCGGCGGCGGACATCCAGTTGGCCGACAGCTTGATGTCGGACAGCTTCTCGATGCGCGAAGCGGCCAGGTTGGTCAGGGTTTCGCCGATGGCCATGCGGCCGGACGCCGGGGCATCCAGCAGCGCCAGCGGAGTACGCTCGCCCATGGCCATGGCTTCACCGGTGTAGACGTCGAAGCTGGTAGCGGTAACGGCGCAGTCGGCCACCGGTACCTGCCACGGGCCGACCATCTGGTCGCGGGCAACCAGGCCGGTGATGGTGCGGTCGCCGATGGTGATCAGGAAGCTCTTGCTGGCCACGGCCGGGTGGCTAAGAACGCGCTGGACGGCGTTGTCCAGGTCCAGCTTGCTCGGGTCGAAGTCATCGCCCAGCTCGGCTTCACGGGTAACCGAACGGTGCATGCGTGGGGGCTTGCCCAGCAGCACGTCCAGCGGCATGTCCACCGGGGTGTTGCCGAAGTGGCTGTCGCTGACGGTCAGGTGTTGCTCTTCAGTCGCTTCACCCACTACGGCGAACGGGCAGCGTTCGCGCTCGCAGATGGCCTTGAAGCGCTCGAAATCGACGGCGCTGACGGCCAGCACGTAACGCTCTTGCGATTCGTTGCTCCAGATTTCGTGCGGGGCCATGCCCGGCTCGTCGTTGGGCACGTTACGCAGTTCGAAGCGGCCGCCACGGCCACCGTCGTTGACCAGCTCAGGGAAGGCGTTGGAGATACCGCCGGCGCCAACGTCGTGGATGAAGGCGATCGGGTTGGCGTCGCCCAACTGCCAGCAGCGGTCGATGACTTCCTGGCAACGGCGCTCCATTTCAGGGTTTTCGCGCTGTACCGAGGCGAAGTCCAGGTCTGCCGAGCTGGCACCGGTCGCCACCGACGAAGCGGCGCCGCCGCCCAGGCCAATCAGCATGGCCGGGCCGCCGAGCACGATCAGCTTGGCGCCGACGGTGATCTCACCCTTCTGCACGTGGTCTTCACGGATGTTGCCCATACCACCGGCGAGCATGATCGGCTTGTGGTAACCGCGCACTTCTTCGCCGTGCGGGGTGTTGATGGCCTGCTCGAAGGTACGGAAGTAACCGGTCAGGGCCGGGCGACCGAATTCGTTGTTGAACGCCGCGCCACCCAGAGGGCCTTCGATCATGATGTCGAGGGCGTCGACGATGCGCTCAGGCTTGCCGTAAGGCTGCTCCCATGGCTGCTCGAAGCCCGGGATGCGCAGGTTGGACACGGTGAAGCCGGTGAGGCCAGCCTTGGGCTTGGCGCCACGGCCGGTAGCACCTTCGTCGCGGATTTCACCACCGGAGCCGGTGGAGGCACCAGAGAACGGGGCGATGGCGGTCGGGTGGTTGTGGGTTTCCACCTTCATCAGGATGTGCACCGGCTCCTGCACTGCGCCGTACTGGCGGGTTTCAGGGTTCGGGAAGAAGCGGCCGGCCACGTTACCGACGATGACCGAAGCGTTGTCCTTGTAGGCGGACAGCACGCCTTCGTTGTGCATCTGGTAGGTGTTCTTGATCATGCCGAACAGGCTCTTTTCCTGAGCCTGGCCGTCGATGTCCCAACTGGCGTTGAAGATTTTGTGGCGGCAGTGCTCGGAGTTGGCCTGGGCGAACATCATCAGTTCGATGTCGTTCGGGTTGCGCTTGAGGCCCTGGAAAGCGTTGACCAGGTAGTCGATCTCGTCTTCGGCCAGGGCCAGGCCCAGGTCGATGTTGGCCTTGGCCAGCGCGTCGCGGCCACCGGCCAGGATGTCGACCGAGGTCATCGGCTTGGGCTGGGCGTGGCTGAACATGTCGGCCGCCTGCTCCAGCTGGCCCAGCACGCGCTGGGTCATGCGGTCGTGCAGCTCGGCGGCGATCAATGCAGCGTCAGCATCGCTCAGGGTGCCGGCCACGTAGTAAGCGATGCCGCGCTCAAGGCGCTGGATCGACTGCAGGCCGCAGTTGTGGGCGATGTCGCTGGCCTTGCTGGCCCACGGCGAAATGGTGCCCAGGCGCGGCACGACCAGGAACAGGCGACCGGTCGGCTCCTGTACCGGCACACTCGGGCCGTACTTGAGCAGACGGCCCAGCACCTGCTGCTGGTCGGCGGTCAGTTCGCCATCAACATCGGCGAAGTGGGCGAATTCGGCATACAAACCAGTAACAGCGGGGACTTTCTGGCTCAGTTGCTCGAGTAATTTACCGTGGCGAAAGGCAGAAAGGGCAGGAGCGCCGCGCAGGATCAACATCGTCGGGACAGCCTCAGGAAGGGGTGTGCTTAGAGGCCGTGCATTCTAGCCTAATTCGATGGCTTTCGGCACCCGCTCTACGCCACGGCTGCCGGGCGGTGGAACCGGACTTTCGGGTCAATATTTCGGGTGCTCGCCTCAAGAGGTTTATGGCCTGTGAGATCGAGCGCCGCGCGGGCGGCGCTCGATCTCACAGGCGCCACACCTCTCACGGCAGGCACTTGGTGGCCCAAACACAATCCACCGCCACGCCCCCACATCACATAAACCGCTACCAGACAAGCTAACCGTTGTCGAGATATGGTTGAACCGGTCCTTTGCGTATACTGCAACCTATGTTCGCCCACACTGCTTTGCGCCAGCGTTGCGCCAAATGGCTTCTCGCAACCGGACTCTTTCTGCTGCTCGGTGCCTGCGTTGAAAAACCCAGCACCCTCGAGCGCGTGAAGGAGGATGGCGTGCTGCGCGTCATCACCCGCAACAGCCCGGCCACCTATTTCCAGGACCGCAACGGCGAAACCGGCTTCGAATACGAGCTGGTTCAGCATTTCGCCGAAGATCTGGGCGTAAAGCTGCAAATCGAGACCGCCGACAACCTCGACGAGCTGTACGACGCCCTCGGCAAGCCCTCCGGCCCGGTGCTGGCCGCTGCCGGCCTGGTCAGCAGCGAGCGGCGCAAGGCACAGGTCAGATACTCTCACCCGTATCTGGAGGTGACCCCGCAGGTCATCTACCGCAACGGCCGCCCGCGCCCCACAGACGCCAAGGGCCTGGTCGGCAAGAAGATCATGGTGCTCAAGGGCAGCAGCCATGCCGACCAGCTGGCCGAACTGAAGAAGCAGTACCCGGGCCTGCAATACGAAGAGTCCGACGCCGTCGAGGTGGTCGACCTGTTGCGCATGGTCGACGAAGGCCAGATCGACCTGACCTTGGTCGACTCCAACGAGCTGGCGATGAACCAGGTGTACTTCCCCAACGTGCGGGTTGCCTTCGACCTGGGCGATACCCGTGACCAGCGCTGGGCAGTGGCCGCAGGCGAAGACAACAGCCTGCTCAACGAGATCAACGAATTTCTCGACAAGGCGCAGAAGAACGGCACCCTGCAGCGACTGAAAGACCGTTATTACGGCCATGTCGACGTGTTGGGCTATGTGGGCGCCTACACCTTCGCCCAGCACCTGCAGCAACGCCTGCCCAAGTACGAGAAGCACTTCAAGAGCTACGCCAAGGTCGAGCAGGTAGACTGGCGCCTGCTGGCCGCTATCGGCTATCAGGAATCGATGTGGCAGCCGGAGGTCACCTCCAAGACCGGCGTGCGCGGCCTGATGATGCTGACCCAGCGCACCGCCCAGGCCATGGGCGTGTCCAACCGCCTGGACCCGAAACAGAGCATTCAGGGTGGCGCCAAATACTTCATGAAGATCAAGGAAGAGCTGGACGACAGCATTCAGGAGCCGGACCGCACCTGGTTCGCCCTGGCTGCCTATAACGTCGGCAGCGGCCACCTGGAAGACGCCCGTACCCTGGCCAAGCGCGAGAAGCTCAACCCGAACAAGTGGCTGGACGTGAAGAAGATGCTGCCGCGCCTGTCGCAGAAGCAGTGGTATCGGCAAACCAAGTACGGCTACGCCCGGGGTGGCGAGCCGGTGCACTTCGTGGCCAACATCCGCCGTTACTACGACATCCTCACCTGGGTGACCCAGCCGCAGCTCGAAGGCCAGGTGGCCGAGGGCAACCTGCATGTGCCTGGGGTGAACAAGGACAAGCCGGCAGATCAGTCGCCGCCCATGTAAGCCTGTACAGGTTAAGCCTTGGCCCGGCGAGCCTTGAAGAAATCACTGAGGATCTGCCCGCACTCCTCCGCCAGCACCCCGCCTTCCACCATCACCCGATGGTTCAGGAACCCCTGCCCGAAAAACTGCCCTTGGCTCTGCACGATCCCCGCCTTGGGCTCCAGGGCGCCAAACACCACGCGCATCACCCGCGAATGCACGATCAGCCCCGCACACATGCTGCACGGTTCCAGGGTCACGTAAAGGGTGCTGCCGGGCAGCCGGTAATTACTGGCAGACTTCGCCGCTGCGCGGATGGCCACCATCTCGGCATGCGCACTGGGGTCGCTGTCGATGATCGGCCGGTTGAAGCCCTGGCCGATCACCTGGCCATGCTGCACCAGCACTGCCCCCACCGGCACTTCCCCCATGCTTGCGCCTTGCGCAGCCAGTGTCAGTGCCAGGCGCATGAATTCCTGATCGCGGCTGCGATCGATGATCTGAGGGCGCATCAGACCACCGCGATCGCGGCCATCAGGCCGGTTTCCATGTGGTCGATGACGTGGCAGTGGAACATCCAGGTGCCCGGATTATCCGCCACCAGCGCCACCTGGGCGCGTTCGTTCTTGCCCAGCAGGTAGGTGTCGGTGAACCACGGCTCCTTGATGTCGTGGCGATTGGAGCCGATCACCTTGAAGCTCATGCCGTGCAGGTGGATCGGGTGCTGGTACTGGGTCATGTTCTTCAGCTCGAAGATGTAGCTCTTGCCCTTCTGCAACGTGGCGATGGGGCGGTCCGCGCAGGTCTTGTCGGTGATGTCCCAGGCCTGGCCGTTGATCTGCCACATGCTCGACGGTTTGTCCGGGTCAGGGGTGACAGTGACGTTGGCCGCCCATTCGAAATTGAAGTTGAGCTTTTCGGCATTCTCCAGGTCCGGCTCGGCGATCGGGTTGGGCGGCAGCGCTGGCGGCCAGTCACTCGGCACGTCGTTGCTGGCCACCGAACGCAGGGTGCCCAGGCGCACGAAACCGTCTCGCAGGGAAATCTCCTCACCCGCCTCGGGAATACGGATGGCCAGGCAGATACGCATGCCGGGGCCGAGCCAGTACTCGTCTTCCAATGGGCGCGGGGTCACCGGGTTGCCGTCGAGGGCATAGATTTTTGCCTCGCAGTTGCCCTTGAGGTTGAGGCGGTAGGTCCAGGTGTTGTCCAGGTTCAGCAGGCGCACCCGCACCACGTGGCCGGCCGGCAGCTCGATCACCGAGTCGGGCTGACCATTGATGGTGATCAAGCGCCCGGCGGTGCCGTTGCGCGCGGCCTCGCGCGGGATGCTGAAAGGCAGCCAGGCGCCCTGCTCGTCCACGTGCCAGTTCTTCAGGCTAAGGGTGCGCTCATGCTGGAAACCGGTCGGCTCGCGCTCCTCGACGATTAGCGGGCCAACCAGACCGCGCCCCAGCTCTTCGGAGCTGCTGACATGCGGGTGATACCAGTAGCTGCCGGCATCCGGTACGCGGAACTTGTAGTCAAAATACTCGCCCGGCTTGACCGGCAGTTGCGAGACGTAGGGCACACCGTCCATTTCCAGCGGCAGGCGAATGCCGTGCCAGTGAATGGTGGTTTCCACCGGCAGGTGGTTGATGAAGCGTACCCGCAGCCAGGTACCCTGGCGCACGCGAAGCTCGGTACCCGGCGCCGACGGGCCGAACGCCCAGGCCTCGGTCTTGAAGCCCGGCACCAGCTCGACGTCCAGCGGCGCTGCAATCAACTCATAATCGTGGCCGGCGTTTTCGTCTTCGACCTTGCCCAGCCAGTAACGCGCCGCGCCACCGGCGCCCAGGCCAACCACAACCAGGCCAGTCAGGCCCTTGAGCATTTGTCGACGGGTGAAGGACATCGGTGCGGGTACCTCGTGTTTTGCGCAATCAAGCTGCCAGCATGGCTGACGGTGAAGGGCGAATACGATACACCTGCAAATGGGAAAGATTAAGTGAAGTCTCGTTTTTGCCTGTGCTGGCCTCTTCGCGGGCAAGCCCGCGAAGAGGCCGATACAGAGGGCAGATACAACAAGGGCGCCTCGCGGCGCCCTTGTGGCTCAACTTATTCCCACTCGATAGTGGCCGGCGGCTTGCTCGACACGTCGTAGGTCACGCGCGAGATACCGTCGATTTCGTTGATGATACGGCCGCTGACGGTTTCCAGCAGTTCGTACGGCAGGTGCGCCCAGCGCGCGGTCATGAAGTCCACGGTCTCGACGGCACGCAGGGCCACGACCCAGGCGTAGCGACGGCCGTCGCCAACGACGCCAACCGACTTGACCGGCTGGAACACCACGAACGCCTGGCTGGTCTTGTGGTACCAGTCGGCCTTGCGCAGTTCTTCGATGAAGATGTGGTCGGCGCGACGCAGGATGTCGGCGTATTCCTTCTTCACTTCACCCAGAATGCGCACGCCCAGGCCCGGGCCCGGGAACGGGTGGCGGTAGACCATGTCGTACGGCAGGCCCAGTTCCAGGCCGATCTTACGCACTTCGTCCTTGAACAGCTCACGCAGCGGCTCGACCAGCTTGAGGTTCATTTCCTCCGGCAGGCCGCCCACGTTGTGGTGCGACTTGATCACGTGGGCCTTGCCGCTCTTGGCGCCAGCCGACTCGATCACGTCCGGGTAGATGGTGCCCTGAGCGAGGAACTGGATGTTTTCCAGTTTGCTGGCTTCGGCATCGAAGATGTCGATGAAGGTACGGCCGATGATCTTGCGCTTCTTCTCCGGGTCGGCTTCGCCTTCCAGGTTATCGAGGAACTGCTTTTCAGCATCGGCGCGGATCACTTTGACGCCCATGTTCTCTTTGAACATGGCCATCACCTGGTCGCCTTCGTGCAGGCGCAGCAGGCCGTTGTCGACGAATACGCAGGTCAGCTGGTCGCCGATGGCCCGGTGCAGCAGCGCGGCAACCACCGAGCTGTCGACGCCGCCGGACAGGCCCAGCAGGACGTTGGCCGAACCGACTTGCTCACGCACCTGGGCGATGGCGTCTTCAACAATGTTGGAAGGCGTCCACAGGGCTTCACAGCCGCAGATGTCCTGCACGAAGCGGGACAGGATGCGACCGCCTTGCTTGGTGTGGGTCACTTCCGGGTGGAACTGCACGCCGTAATAGCCACGGGAATCGTCGAACATGCCGGCGATCGGGCAGCTTGGGGTGCTGGCCAGCACGTGGAAGTTGCCCGGCATCTGGGTAACCTTGTCGCCGTGGCTCATCCACACGTCCAGGCCCAGTACGCCGTCGCCGTCAACGTGGTCTTCGATGCCGTCGAGCAGGCGGCTCTTGCCGACCACGTCTACGCGGGCATAACCGAATTCACGCAGGTCAGAACCTTCTACCTTGCCGCCCATCTGCTCGGCCATGGTCTGCATGCCGTAGCAGATGCCCAGCACCGGTACGTTCAGGTCGAACACGGCCTGCGGAGCGCGTGGGCTGTTGGCTTCGTGGACCGACTCGGGGCCGCCGGCGAGGATGATGCCGCGCGGGTTGAATTCGCGGATCGCTTCATCGTCCATGTCGAACGGGTGCAGTTCGCAGTACACGCCGATTTCGCGCACGCGGCGGGCGATCAGCTGGGTGTACTGGGAACCGAAATCGAGGATCAGGATGCGGTGAGCGTGAATGTCGAGGGCCATGACTCAATCTCGTCAGTGGAAATCGGAAACGACGCGGGGCTGTCGTGACAGCCCCGCATGCTTATATTGCTGGAAGCCTTAGCCTACACGGTAGTTAGGGGCTTCTTTGGTGATCTGCACGTCATGCACGTGGGACTCGGCCATGCCGGCACCGGTGATACGCACGAATTCCGGCTTGGTGCGCATCTCTTCGATGGTTGCGCTGCCGGTGTAGCCCATGGACGAACGCAGGCCGCCCATCAGCTGGTGGATGATCGCGGCCAGGGCGCCTTTGTAAGGTACGCGGCCTTCGATGCCTTCCGGTACCAGCTTCTCGGCGCCGGCCGAGGAGTCCTGGAAGTAACGGTCGGACGAGCCTTGCGCCTGTGCCATGGCACCCAGCGAGCCCATGCCACGGTAGGCCTTGTAAGAACGGCCCTGGAACAGCTCGACTTCACCCGGAGCCTCTTCGGTACCGGCGAACATCGAACCCATCATCACGCAGGAAGCACCGGCAACGATGGCCTTGGACAGGTCACCGGAGAAGCGGATACCGCCGTCGGCGATCAGTGGCACGCCAGTGCCTTCCAGTGCGGCGGCAACGTTGGCGATGGCGCTGATTTGCGGCACGCCGACACCGGCAACGATACGGGTGGTGCAGATGGAGCCTGGGCCGATACCGACCTTGACGGCGTCAGCGCCCGCTTCGGCCAGGGCCTTGGCAGCGGCGCCGGTGGCGATGTTGCCGCCGATGACCTGCACTTGCGGGTAGGTTTCTTTTACCCAGCGAACGCGGTCGATCACGCCTTTGGAGTGACCGTGGGCGGTGTCGACAACCACCACGTCAACGCCAGCGGCAACCAGGGCGGCAACGCGCTCGCCGGTGTCCTTGCCGGTGCCGACCGCAGCGCCAACGCGCAGACGACCTTGGTCGTCCTTGCTGGCCAGCGGGTAGGCCTTGGCTTTTTCGATGTCCTTGACGGTCATCATGCCCTTGAGGTTGAACTTGTCGTCAACGATCAGGACCTTTTCCAGGCGGTGCTTGTGCAGCAGCTCGCGCACTTCGTTCTTGTCGGCGCCTTCGCGGACGGTGACCAGACGCTCTTTTGGCGTCATCACGTCGCGGACCTTGGCGTCCAGGCGGGTTTCGAAGCGCACGTCACGGGAAGTGACGATGCCGACCAGGTCACCGTTCGCCAGCACCGGTACGCCGGAGATGTTGTTCAGGCGGGTCAGGTCGAACAAGTCGCGCACGGTGGCGTCGGCGTCGATGGTGATCGGGTCCTTGACCACGCCAGCCTCGAACTTCTTGACCTTGCGCACTTCGCCGGCCTGCTGTTCGATGGTCATGTTCTTGTGGATGATGCCGATACCGCCTTCCTGGGCCATGGCAATGGCCAGGCGCGCTTCGGTCACGGTATCCATGGCGGCGGAAACCAGCGGAATGTTCAGCTCGATGCCACGGGTCAAACGGGTCTTGAGACTGACTTCATTGGGCAGTACCTCGGAATAACCAGGTACAAGGAGGATATCGTCGAAGGTCAGGGCTTCTTGGCTGATACGCAGCATCGCGGGGGCTCCCGGGCGGGAAAAATGGAAGCGCGCCATTATACTCATGCACGGCGCGCCGCTCAATGCAAAATAAGGGCCTTCGGTCAGCCTTGTGGCAGTTTTACCTGCACCACGGCCACCGGCTGGTCGAGCCAGTCGGCGAAGCTGTCGAGAAAGGCCTGGGTGAAGCCGGCCTCGCCCCAGTTGTTGAAGATGAACCCCAGGTTGGAAAAGGCACATGGCTGCAGGTAAATGAAGCCATTGATGTCATCTTCGAAGCCGCACAGCGGGCAGGTGAAGTTGTCACTTACCCCCGGCATCCACTCTTCCAGGCTTTCGAACAGCGGCTCGCCCACCTCGCGCCGGCACTCCGGGCAACCGGCTTCTTCAAGAAAGCCTTCGGTAGGGGTATAGATGCATCGCTTGAGCATCACCTCCAACCCGTTGACCTGCTCGCCGAAAGGCAGTTTTTCGGGGTGCAGGGCCACTTTGCGTGCCCCGGCGGCCAGGGCATGCCCCATGCGGTTACCAGTGCGACCACAGGTAGTGAGTTGCTCCTCGACGACCTTCTCGCGCACCAGCCAACGCAGGATGGCGCGGGCGCGGGCTTCATGCACCGGGACGGTGGACAGTTTGGGGACGATGATGCTCTGGGTGTTCATGAACAGGAAAAACCTGAAAAACTGCGGTAATGACGCAATTCTACCGCTCAGGCGCTCAGGTAGCGACCAATCAACGCCAGGCCGCTGGCCAGCACCAGCCAGGTGACCAAGCGTACAAAGGCTTCACGTGACAGTCGATTGGTCAGTCTGCGCCCCACCCAGAGGCCCACGAACATGACGGGTAGCAAACAGACGGCGAGCAGCAACAGGCTTTGGTCGGCATAGACACCGGCAATAAGGAACAGGGACAACCGGACGATGGTACTGCAACTGATCAGTGCACTCTGCGTCGCGCGCACCTGCTCTTTTACTTCAAGACGTGCACTCAGGTAGATCGCATAAAGGAAGCCACCACTGCCGAACAGCGCGCCGAACAACCCGCCTACCGTGCCCATCGGCACTGCCCAGATGCCCGATAGTTTCGCTGGCCGTACCTTCACCGCCAGGCCATAAACGGCGTAGGCAGTCACGAACAGCCCCATCAGTAGCAACAGCAGATCGGACTTCAGTTGCAGCAGGAATACCACGCCCAGCGTGCAGCCCACAGCCATGAACGGTAGCAGCCGCAACAACTCGCTGCGCACCACGTCCCGGCGCGATGGCAGCAGGTTGCCGAACGCGGCAACGAAGTCTAGCAACACCAACAACGGGATGATGCGTGACAACGGCATGAAGTGGATCAACACAGGGCCGGCCACCAGCGCCGTGCCGAAACCGGCGATGCCAAAAACGATATAGGCGGCACCGACACCGAACAGGATGGGCAGCCAGTCAAGGCCGGAAAACGACAGTTGGGCAAGCATGGCAGCAGTTCCTGAAAAGTCAGGCCAAGGTTAGCCAGCCATGAGCCATGCCGACTAATATGACTTTATCGCCATAGCTATCTTGAAAAGGCATGACATGACGTCGATCCGCCAGTTGCGTTACTTCGTGGAAATTGCCGATTGTGGCAGCTTCAGCGGTGCCGCCGAACGGCTATACATCGCCCAGTCGGCGCTGAGCCGGCAGATCAAGGAGCTGGAGCAGCAACTGGGCACGCCACTGTTCGAACGCACGGCACGCCTGCCACGCCTGACGCTGGCCGGGCAGGCCTTTCTCGAACGGGCACGCCGCTTGCTGGCCGACCTGGCGCAAGCAGAGCGCGTAACGCGCGACATTGGCGAGGGGTTGCAGGGCAGCCTGCGCCTGAACCATTCCAGTACCGTGCCGCTGATCGGCCCGTTGCTGACTCGCCTGGGGGACTATCTGCGGGAAAACCCGGGGGTTTCGCTGGAGATCGCGCAGCAGTCGTCGGAGGCCCAGCTGGAAGATATTGCGGCCGGGCGGCTGGATATTGGCCTGCTGCGCTTGCCAGTGCTGCGCCAGCATGAAGGCGTGGTGCTGCATGAACTGTTCAGCGAACCGCTGTTACTGGCGGTCGCCGCTGGGCACCCGTTGGCCAATGCGCAGTACGTTCAACTGGAGCAATTGAGGGAAGAACGTTTTATTTCCATCCCGCACCGGGACCGTGGCGGGCTGAGTTACCTGTCGGCTTCGTTGTGCATGGGGGCCGGCTTCTTTCCGCGCGCGGCGCAGGTGCTGTCGCGCAAAACTACGCAATTGCAGCTGATTCAGGCGGGCTTCGGGGTGGCGTTACTGCCAGCGTGCATGCGTGAAATTGCGCCGGCTTCGGTCAGTTTCGTGGCGCTGGAGGGGGGCTGCGAGAGCACCGTAGCGCTGGCTTGCCGACGTGATGCAGGGCAGATGGTGCGCCAGTTCGTGGCAGCAATGCAGCGTTGAACCAAGCCACCACCATACCTGTCAAAACTGCCAGTTGAGTTTGCCCCGCTAGATGGTTTGAATAACATCTGGAAGCGAAGAAGGGCGTTCACCGTGGAAGGGTTCAAACCACACCAAAGCATCAAGTGCTGCGCACTTCAACGCGCAAAGCCGTACTGCCCTTACGGGCACCGCAAATCGGAAGGCCACCTCACAAGCTCGCTGGGATTCAACGGAGAACCCCAAGACCAACAATCTGGGTGCTACATACTGGGCAGTGGATATCGCACCTACAACCCACGCCTGTTGCGTTTCCATTCGGCTGATAGCTTGAGCCCCTTCGGCAAAGGTGGAATCAATAGCTATGCCTACTGTGCGGGTGACCCGGTGAACTTTACCGACCCTTCTGGACATTTAGCGCCTTTGAAACGTATTACCCAAACACGCCGAGCAACCCCTTCCAGGCGACCCAGCCTGACTTCAGTATTCGAGAGCCTTGCGCAGCAGCAAGAAACGACTGGAGCCGCACTTCAAATTGCACAAGCTGAGCGAGCTAACACCCTGCAACGGGAACTGACCCAGCGTATACAACCCCGCCCGCAGGAGCCTATCAATAGCGCTGAAGCGACCCCTTACGCGTCAATGGAGAGCCTGCAAAGCAGTGGAAACAACTCGCTCACCGATATCCCGTCTGCGACGCAACAATCGGTGCAAACTACAACTCCGAACTCGACGGATGTAACAGATATCGGAATGCAGGCACATGAGTTGCGAACCAGTTCACTCAGTCGTCGCCGAGCCTCAATTTGAGCCAATTTACAATATGTCAGGTCTGAGCTGAGGTGGCGCCAATCTGGCAAATGGAGGCTCATATTGCTTGAAGCTCTCTGCTTTCAACTGCGATGATGCCCGCCATGATCAAAGACCCCTTCGAACGACTCGGCCTGGACCGTGAGGTCCTTACCGTCAGCCAACTCAACGGCCGCGCCCGCGTGCTGCTGGAAGACGTGTTCCGCAGCGTGTGGGTGGAAGGCGAGATTTCCAACCTCGCCCGCCCGGCGTCCGGCCACATGTACTTCACCCTCAAGGACAGCGGCGCCCAGGTGCGCTGTGCGTTGTTCCGGCAGAATGCCACCCGCGTACGCCAGGCACTGCGAGACGGCCTTGCCGTTCGTGTGCGCGGCAAGGTTTCGCTGTTCGAGGGGCGTGGCGACTACCAGCTGATTCTCGACACCGTCGAGCCGGCCGGCGATGGCGCACTGCGCCTGGCGTTCGAAGCCCTGAAGGAGAAGCTCGGTGCCGAGGGGCTGTTCAGCGCCGAACGCAAGAAGCCGCTACCGGCCCACCCCCAACGCATCGGCATCATCACATCACCCACCGGTGCAGTGATCCGCGACATCATCAGCGTGTTCGGCCGCCGAGCTCCACAGGTAGAGCTGAACCTGATCCCGACAGCGGTACAGGGCCGCGAAGCCATCGCGCAGATCGTGCGTGCCATCCGTCTCGCCGACAGCCTCGGTTTCGATGCGCTGATCCTGGCCCGTGGGGGCGGCTCGCTGGAAGACTTGTGGTGCTTCAACGAAGAAGCCGTGGCGCGTGCGGTCGCCGCCTGCGTAACGCCGATTGTCAGCGCCGTGGGCCATGAAACCGATGTGTCGATCAGCGACTTCGTCGCTGACGTGCGCGCCCCCACACCGTCTGCTGCCGCGGAACTGCTGGCCCCCGACAACAGTGGCCTGCAGCAACGCCTGGATGGCCTGCAACGGCGCCTGCTGCTGCGCATGCAGAACCGCCTGACCCACGACCGCCTGCGCCTGGAATCCCTGGCCCGGCGCCTGCGCCACCCGGGCGAGCGTTTGCGCCAGCAAGCCCAGCGCCTGGACGACCTGGACATGCGCTTGCGCCGCGCCTTCATGCTCAGCCTCAACCAGCGCCGCGAGCGCCTGGCACGCCTGGATACGCGCTTGGCCGCACAGCATCCGGGGCGTAACCTGAAACTGCTGAGCCAGCGCCTGGACAGCCTGGCCGAGCGCCTGCCGCGGGCCATGCGCGACGTGCTCAAAGATCGCCGCCAACGCTTCCAGGCTCAGTTGCAAACCCTGCAGGTGGTCAGCCCGCTGGCCACCCTTGCCCGCGGCTACAGCATTTTGCTGGATGAACAAGGCCAGGCCATCCGCAGCGCCGAACAGACCCGCAACGGCCAGCGCCTGACCGCTCGCCTGAACGAAGGCGAGCTGCTGGTGCGGGTCGAAGACAACCACCTGACCCCGGTCACCCTCTCACTACTGGACTGACACATGCCCCGCCTGCTTGCGCCTTTGCTTGCCCTTTCCCTGTTGCTGCTGGCCGGCGGCGCTCAGGCCAGCTACATCACCCGCACGCTGAACAAGCCGGTGCCCGGCGGCGTTGCAGTGGTCGACCTGGGCCCCGCCGCCAGCGCGCCCAGTGCCCGCTTCGACGGCAAGCCGGTGCTGGTGGTGAAAGAGCAGGATACCTGGCTTGCCATCGTCGGCATCCCGCTGACCCAGAAGCCCGGCACCGCCACGCTGAACCAGGGCGGTCGCACGCTGCCCTTCAGCGTGGGGAGCAAAAAATACCCCGAGCAGCGCATCACCCTGAAGAACACCCGCCAGGTCAACCCGAACCCCGCCGACCTCAAGCGCATCGACCGCGAACTGGCCGAGCAGATCAAGGCCTACCGCAGCTTCAGCCCGAGCCTGCCGAGCAACCTGATCCTCGACAAGCCGGTCAACGGCCCGCTGTCGAGCAAGTTTGGCGTGCGCCGCTTCTTCAATGGCGAAGAACGCAACCCGCATGCAGGGCTGGACTTCGCGGTGCCGGCGGGGACGCCAATCAAGACCCCCGCCAATGGCAAGGTGATTCTGGTGGGGGACTACTTCTTCAATGGCCGCACAGTGTTCGTCGACCATGGGCAGGGCTTCATCAGCATGTTCTGCCACATGTCGAAGATCGATGTGCAGGTGGGGCAGCAACTGCGCCGTGGCGAGGTGGTCGGGCGGGTGGGCTCCACCGGGCGGGCGACCGGGCCGCATATGCACTGGAACGTCAGCCTGAATGATGCGCGGGTGGATCCGGCGATTTTCATTGGGGCGTTCCAGCCCTGAAACCGCAGCGCCTGCTTCGCGGGTAAACCCGCTCCTACAGGGGGCGCGCCGCATCCGAAGGCTGCGCTGCAGCTGGTAGGGGCGGGTTTACCCGCGAAGAGACCAGCACTGCCGACATCAATTCCACTGTGTTGCGCCATCGAAAAATACCGCGCAACATTCAATAATCACCCAGCAAATTCCAGCTATAAAATCTCGCACAAGATCTTTTTTTAAGCATTCCTCTCAATTTTCCTCGAACGCTTGCCATCCCCCACCCCACTGGTTAAGTTTGAAGGCATGAAAACCTTCAGCACCCTCATCCTGCTCCGACAACATCGCAGCCTCTGCCTGGTCAGCGCCCGACTACCAGGTTGAATCGCGTCGCCTCGCCTCTTCATCTCGTTATCGCTCGGCAGGCCCGATCTCGGCCGCACACAAAAGGATTGCTTCCATGACCATGCTCAAAGACCCTTCGAAGAAGTACCGCGCTTTCCCGACCATCGACCTGCCTGACCGCACCTGGCCGTCGAAGACCATCACTGCCGCGCCGATCTGGTGCAGCTCTGACCTGCGTGATGGCAACCAGTCGCTGATCGAGCCGATGGATTCGGAGAAGAAACTGCGCTTCTGGAAGACCCTGGTGCAGGTGGGTGTGAAGGAAATCGAAGCCTCGTTCCCGTCCGCTTCGCAGACCGACTTCGACTTCGTGCGCATGCTGATCGAAGAAGGCCACATCCCCGACGACACCACCATTCAGGTGCTCACCCAGGCCCGTGAAGACCTGATCGCCCGTACCTTCGAGTCGCTGCGCGGTGCCAAGAAAGCCATCGTCCACCTGTACAACGCCACCAGCCCGTCGTTCCGCCGCATCGTCTTCAACCAGGACAAGCAAGGCGTGAAGGACATCGCGGTGAACGCGGCCAAGCTGTTCGTCAAGTACGCTGCCCAGCAGCCGGAAACCCAGTGGACCTTCCAGTACTCGCCAGAAACCTTCAGCGCCACCGAAATGGAGTTCGCCAAGGAAGTCTGTGACGCAGTCATCGAAGTGTGGAACCCGACGCCTGAGCACAAGATCATCCTCAACCTGCCGGCCACCGTGGAAGTGTCCACCCCGAACATCTACGCCGACCAGATCGAGTGGTTCTGCCGCAACGTCAGCCGTCGCGACAGCGTGATCATCAGCCTGCACTGCCACAACGACCGCGGCACCGGCATTGCCGCCACCGAACTGGGCCTGATGGCGGGTGCCGACCGCGCCGAAGGCTGCCTGTTCGGCAACGGCGAGCGTACCGGTAACGTCGACCTGGTGACCTTGGCACTGAACCTCTACACCCAGGGCATCGACCCGTTGCTGGACTTCTCCGACATCGACGGCGTGCGCAAAGTGGTCGAAGAGTGCAACCAGTTGCCGGTGCACCCACGCCACCCGTATGTGGGCGATCTGGTCCACACCGCGTTCTCCGGCTCGCACCAGGACGCCATCCGCAAAGGTTTCGCCAAGCAGCAGGAAGGCGAGCTGTGGGAAGTGCCTTACTTGCCGATCGACCCGGCCGACATCGGCCGCAGCTACGAGGCGGTCATCCGCGTCAACAGCCAGTCGGGCAAAGGCGGCATCACCTACCTGCTCGAGCAGGAATACGGCATCAGCCTGCCACGCCGCATGCAGATCGAATTCAGCCAGGTCGTCCAGGGTGAAACCGACCGCCTGGGCCTGGAAATGACCGCCCAGCAGATCTACAGCCTGCTGCACAAGGAATACCTCCAGGCCAACGCGCCGTACGCGCTGGTCAGCCACCGCCTGCAGGAAGAAAACGGCCACAGCGCCGTGGAAGTGGAAGTCGCCGGCGAAGGCGAAACCACCCTGCACTGGCGCGGCAAGGGCAACGGCGCCCTGGAAGCCCTGGTAGCCGGCCTGCCGATCTCGGTGGAGATCATGGACTACAACGAGCATGCCATTGGCGCAGGCACCAATGCCAAGGCTGCTGCCTACATTGAATTGCGCGTGGCCGGTGGCCGTCCGGTGCATGGTGTGGGTATCGATGAAAACATCACCACCGCCAGCTTCAAGGCGCTGTTCAGCGCGCTGAACCGCTCGCTGAGCCAGCAGGAAGCGAAGGCGGCCTGAGCCCTGGTGTGATGAATGAAAAAGCCCGCATCGTTTGATGCGGGCTTTTTTGTTGCCTGTTCTGGCCCTACAAGAATGACAGGCAAAAAAAGGGGCGCCGACCAAGCGCCCCATAAGCCGTAAAGCACACAACAAATTCAGTTGGCGTCCAGCAACGCCATCGCCTCGGCACTGCACGCCTCGATCCGCGCCCAGTCGCCGTTCTTGATCCAGCCGCTGTCGAGCATCCAGGTCCCGCCCACGCACATCACATTGGGCAAGGCCATGTAGTTGCGCACGTTGGCCGGGTTCACGCCGCCCGTAGGGCAGAAGCGGATATCACCGAACGGCCCGCCAAAGGCCTTGATCGCTGCAACACCGCCGCTGATTTCCGCCGGGAACAGCTTGAAGCGGCGGTAGCCCAGGGCGTAGCCCATCATGATTTCGGACGGGGTGCTGATGCCCGGCAGCAGCGGGATTTCACTGTCCACGCCAGCTTCGAGAATGTCCTGGGTAATGCCCGGGGTAACGACGAATTGCGCGCCCGCCGCTTCAACGGCGGCAAACATGCTGCGATCAAGCACGGTACCGGCACCAACGCACAGCTCCGGGCGCTGTTCACGCAGCACCTGGATGGCCTTCAGGCCATGCTGCGAGCGCAGGGTCACTTCCAGGGTACGGATGCCGCCAGCGGCCAGGGCATCAGCCAGTGGCAGGATGTCTTCCTCACGGGCGATGGTGATCACCGGCAGGATGCGCGCCTTTTCGCAGATGGCATCGATCCGCGCGGCTTTATCGGCCATCGAGAGCTTGGGCTGTGGGCGTTCAAGGGTGGTCATGACTGTGGATCCTTGGCTCATGGGCACCAGTAGATGTCCAGGGGGTCGTGAAGAAAAGCGCGAATCGGCATTTCAGTGAGGTCGTTGCCAGCCAGCGCGGCGCGCAGGGTAGCGAGTTTGCCCTGGCCTTGCACGGACAGCGCAGTAAAGGCAGCACTGGCCAGCAGCGAGCGGGTCATCGACAGGCGCTGGTGCGGCACGCTCGGTGCCAGCAACGGCAGGCAGCGGCGCGGGCTGGACAGGTCCAGGCCTGCTTCCAGGTTGGGGCTGGCCGGGAACAGCGAGGCGGTATGGCCATCGTCGCCCATGCCCAACACCAACACATCGATAAGTGGCAGCCCGGCCAAGGCCTGGTCGGCCTTGAGCGCGGCGGCTTCGAGGTTCTCCGCCTGCTGGTACAGGCCAACAAAGCGGGCCTTGGCCGCTGCACCCTTGAGCAGGTGGCGGGCCAGCAGGCCAGCATTGCTGTCGGCGTGCTCCACGGGCACCCAGCGCTCATCGGCCAGGCTGACGGTGACCTTGGACCAGTCCAGGTTTTCGCTGGCCAGCTTCTCCAGGAACGGCACCGGGCTGCGGCCGCCGGACAGCACCAGGCAGGCCTGGCCCTTGGCAGCAATCGCCGCACGCAGGCGCTCGGCCACGTCGTGGGCTTGAGTGGCGGCCAGCGCCTTGGCATCTGCCAGCGCGTGTACCTTCACAGCCGCTGGCAGTTTCAGTTCAGATATCCCCATACCACGCCCTCCCATCGCGTGTGATCAGTGCAATCGAGCTCATCGGCCCCCAGGAGCCCGCCGCGTAAGGCTTGGGCGCATCGCCTGCATTACGCCAGCCGGCGATCAACTGGTCGCACCATTTCCAGGCATATTCGATTTCGTCCTTGCGCACGAACAGGTTCTGGTTGCCACGCATCACTTCGAGCAGCAAGCGCTCGTAGGCATCCGGAATCCGCGTGCTGCGCCAGGTGTCGGAAAAATTCAGCTGCAACGGGCCGCTGCGCAGCTGCATGCCCTTGTCCAGGCCCTGCTCCTTGGTCATTACCCGTAAAGAAATGCCTTCGTCCGGTTGCAGGCGGATGATCAGCTTGTTACCGATCTGCAAACGCTGTTCCGGGGCGAAGATGTAGTGCGGCGTTTCCTTGAAGTGGATAACGATCTGCGACAGTTTCTGCGGCATGCGCTTGCCGGTACGCAGGTAGAACGGCACGCCCGACCAGCGCCAGTTGCGAATGTCGGCACGCAGTGCGACGAACGTTTCGGTGTCACTCTGGGCATTGGCGTTGTCTTCCTCCAGGTAGCCCGGCACCGGTTTGCCTTCGCTGTAGCCGGCAATGTACTGGCCACGCACCACACGGGTGCTTAGCCCGTCGCCGGTGATCGGTGCCAGGGCCTTGAGCACTTTTACCTTTTCGTCGCGAATGGCATCGGCCGACAGTTCGCTGGGCGGGTCCATGGCGATCAGGCACAGCAGCTGCAGCAGGTGGTTCTGGATCATGTCACGCAGTTGGCCAGCCTTGTCGAAATAGCCCCAGCGGCCTTCGATACCGACTTTTTCGGCAACGGTGATCTCCACATGGGAGATGGAATTCTGGTTCCACTGGGTTTCGAACAGGCTGTTGGCGAAGCGCAGGGCAATGAGGTTTTGCACCGTCTCTTTGCCCAGGTAGTGATCGATACGGTAAACCCGGCTTTCGGGGAAGAACCGTGCTACGGCATCGTTGACCCGGCGTGACGACTCCAGGTCGTGGCCGATAGGCTTTTCCAGCACCACACGGGTGCGCGGGGCCAGCCCGGCCTTGTCGAGGTTTTCACAGATTGCCCCATACACCGCTGCCGCCGTGGCGAAGTAGGCGATCAGCGGCAGCTCGCCTGGCAATTGCTCGGCCAGGGCCTGGTAGCCCTCGGGCTGAAGAAAATCCAGATGCTGGTAATTCAGCCTGGCGAGAAAGCGCCCCAGCGCTGCTGGCTCGATATCCGCCTCGGGCACATGCCGGCGCAGGTGCGCCTCGATGCTGTTCAGGTGCTCCTGCGCGCTGCCGGCTTCGCGGGCCAACGCCAACAAGCGGGTGTCCGGGTGCAACAGGTTGGCCCGGTCAAGCTGGTAAAGCGCAGGAAACAGCTTGCGCAATGCCAGGTCGCCGAGGGCGCCAAACAGGGCAAAGGTGCAAGGTTCGACACTGATCGCAGCCATGATGTTGGTTCTTTCCTAAAGTTGGTCTAGGAATACCGCTTTCACATGCGGTTTTCAAGGGATAATGTAGTAAAAACCACAACATTACACGCAAGTGTTACAGACAAGTGGTACGCCAACCGCGCCGACAGTACGATAGACGACCGTGCAAAAAGCCTGCTGCTTCCACAGCCGGCTGTCTTCCCGACCCAAGGACACACCCATGGACCGCGTGCGAAACCTCCTGGAGCAGATCCAGGGACGCCTCGACGAGCTGAACAAGGCCGAACGCAAAGTCGCCGAAGTCATCCTGCTCAACCCGCAACAAGCCACCCGTTTCAGCATTGCTGCGCTGGCCCAGGCAGCCAAGGTCAGCGAACCGACCGTCAACCGCTTTTGCCGCTCGTTCGGCGTCAGCGGCTACCCCGAACTGAAGCTGCAGCTGGCACAGAGCCTGGCCAGCGGCGCCGCCTACGTCAGCCGCGCAGTAGAGGCCGACGATGACCCGGCCGCCTATACCCAGAAGATCTTCGCCAGCGCCATCGCCTCGCTCGACAGCGCCTGCCAGCAACTGGACCCGCAACAGGTCAGCCGCGCCGTGGACATGATGATCCAGGCCCGGCAAATCCACTTCTTCGGCCTGGGCGCCTCGGCGCCGGTAGCCCTGGATGCGCAGCACAAGTTCTTCCGCTTCAACCTGGCCGTGTCGGCCCATGCTGACGTGCTGATGCAGCGCATGCTGGCCTCGGTGGCGCACACCGGCGACCTGTTCGTGATCATTTCCTACACCGGGCGCACCCGTGAACTGGTCGAAGTGGCCCGGCTGGCCCGTGAAAACGGCGCCTCGGTACTGGGCCTGACCGCTGCCGGCTCGCCCCTGGCCAACGCCTGCAGCCTGAGCCTGCACATTCCGCTGCCGGAAGACACCGACATCTACATGCCGATGACTTCGCGGATCATTCAGCTGACAGTGCTCGATGTGCTGGCCACCGGCATGACCCTGCGCCGCGGCGTGGACTTCCAGCCGCACCTGCGCAAGATCAAGGAAAGCCTCAACGCCAGCCGCTACCCGATCGAGGACGACGAGCTCAACTGAGCCGGTGCGCCTGCAGGCGCAGGTGGGCACGCTGCCCCGGCGCCAGGCTCAGGCCCTCGCCACTGCCGCTGGCGGCCTCGACACAGACGAAGCGTTGGCATTCACGCCCGGTCACGCCCATCAACGGGCGGTTGCCCGGGTGCCAGACCACGGTGTCGTCGCTGTCCCCCGTATCGATGCACAGCTCACGCTGCCAGGCCGGGTCCTGCAGTTGCACACGCGGTGTGCCGGGGTAGACCTTCTGGCAGCCCCCCTTGAGCTTCAGCGCGCCATCTTCTCGGCAGGCCTGGCGGTTCAAGCGGTCGTAACCTTCGATGTCCTCAAGCCCGGATAGCGCTATCTCGGACACGTCACTGATGCGCCAGTAAGCCAGCAGTGCATGGCTCAACTGGCAGGGTTCGCTGTCCTGATGCTCGGTGCTCAGGCTCAGTTCCATGCGGCTACCCAGCCGGGCATGCAGGTCTACCTGCCAGTCACACAGGTCCAGCCGCCACTTCAGGGTCACGCCCTCCTCGTCCTCACGGCTGTCCACCAGCTTCCAGTCCAGCAGCCGTGCCCAGCCATGGGCAGGCCACAAGTCTTCGCTGGGGTGGCGGCCATACCACGGCCAGCACACCGGCACGCCACCACGGATCGCCCCTACCTGCGGCCACTGCTCGGCGCACCACAGCCAAGGGCGTTCACCCGCTGGCTGAAAGTGCAGCAGTTGCGCGCCCTGGCGACTGAATACCGCCTGGCAACGGGGGTGATCGATGATCAGCACATCGCGCTGCTGGTAACGCTCCCACTCGAATGTCGGCCTGGGCCGCTGCGAGGAAAAGAAGCGATGGAGCGGATGTTCGGGCATGGTTCAGAGCTCTTGTTGTTTGAGATAGCGCTGTCTCGGCCTATCCCTGGCACCCACTGCAGGCCAGTGGGTGCCGGGAACCGAAAAGGGATTGGCGTAAATTTACAACAATTGCCCTCAGAATGACGACTGAATCTTCAAACCAGCGACCAGCGCATTGTCCACCTCGTCCACCCCGCCAGGGCTCTTGATGTACTGCAGGTTGGGCCGCACGGTCAGCCAGTTGGTGACGTGAAAGCCGTAATAGAGCTCGGCGTTGTACTCGGTGCGCTGCAGCGGCACGAAGCCTGGGTTGTCGTAATCGCTGATACCGCTCTGGGCATTGAGCAGTTCGGCACGCTTCTTCACGTCGTCATTCACATGAATACGCGCCACGCCGAAGCCGATGTCATCCTTGGGCCGGGCATCGAAGGCGCCCTTGTAGACCAGCCCCACCTGCTGGTAATTGTCGACCACGTTGGTGGCCTTGTCGTGCACGGTGAAGTTGGCGAACAGGCTAAGGCCACGGTTGACGTCACCCGCCTGTGCAGTGACCTGCTGCTGTGCCACCACCCACCAGCCATGCTTGCTGGAATGCGACTTGAAGGCCTCGCCGCTCAACGCCTGCGGGTTGCCGTTGACGTCGTCGAACACATCGTCGGCCTTGGCCGTGCTGTAGTAGTAGCCCAGGCGGTACTCGCCCGGCAGGCCGTTGACTTTGGGCGACCACACCGCCTCTACCGGGAGGATCGCGCCCTTGGTTCCGCTGCCGCTGAGCTTGAAGCCGTTGCCGGTTTCCAGGTTGGAGGGGTTCTGCTCGAAGGCGCCGACCTGCACGAAAAATTCCGGGGTGATGTTGTATTTCACCCGCAGCGCCCACTGGCTGACCGGCCAGTTGTACCAGATGCCGCCCACCCAGTTGCCCACCTGCGAGCCGCAGAACGCCAGGTTCTGGAAGTCGCAGGGGAAGCTGTTGAAGTCCTCGCCCTCGCCGAAGCGGCCGAATTTCACATCCAGCGCGCCATCGAAGTACTTCTGCTTGATCCACATCTGGGTCAGGCGCCAGGTCTGGCCACGGCCCCACACCTCTTGCACCGAACTGAACTGCCCGGCGCGCGGGTCGCTGATGCGGTCGTTGGACAGGTTACGACCACTGCGCTCGGTGATCGCCAACTTGAACTCGGCATCGTGCCAGCCAAGAATCTTTTGCAAGTCCAGGTGTGCGCCAAGGGCAAACTGGTCGCTGTAGCGGGCCGTCTTGTCGGCGTTGTAGCCGCCGTGCAGGTTGCCAGCCACCTCGCCGACGTAGTCGAGGGTGAAGTCGTAGCCCTTCTCCAGCAATTCGGTGCGGGTGCCGCCCCAGTCGCCGGTCATCCATCTCGATTCGCTGGAAAAGGCCTCGGCAGCCTGCGCGCCGCTGCTGCCGACAACGGCGAGCAAAGCCAGCGAGCCCAATGTCCTGATGCGTTTGCGCTGTTCCATCCCTTTGCGTCCTCTTTTTTCTTATTGATGGTGTAGACGAGTCAACGGCCTTTGAAGTGAGCCACGTTGTCCTTTACCGCTGCGCCTGGGCTGGCCGGGTGCAGGCGCGCGCCCGTGCCGGCATCGAACAGCAGCACCCGGGCCGGGTCGAATTGCAGGTTGAGGGTGTCCCCCACCCGGCACGCCACATCGGGCGCCAGGCGGCAGCACACCTTGGTCTGGTTGAGGGTGACGAACACGAGCAGGTCCGGCCCGGTGGGCTCGGTTACCTGCACCTCGGCACGAATGCCCGGCAGGCCGTTGCCCTCGACGGTGCCCAAGGCAATCTGCTCGGGGCGGATGCCGAGGATGATCTCGCGGCCGTCCAGTTCGTCACCGGCGACGCCCAAGGGCAGCTCGCAGCGTGCCTGGCCGCTGTCGAGCACGGCCAACAAGCGCCCCTCCTGCTGCGTGAGGCGCACCGGGATGAAGTTCATCGGCGGCGAACCGATGAAACTGGCGACAAACTGGTTGGCCGGGTCGTTGTAGATCTGCTGGGGGGTGCCGAACTGCTGGATGATGCCGTCCTTCATCACCGCCACCTTGTCGCCCAGGGTCATGGCCTCGATCTGGTCATGGGTGACGTACACGGTGGTGGTTTTCAAACGCTGGTGCATCAGCTTCATTTCGGTGCGCATCTCGACCCGCAGCTTGGCATCGAGGTTGGACAGCGGTTCGTCGAACAGGTAAATCTTCGGCCGCCGCGCCAGCGCCCGCCCCATGGCTACCCGTTGCTGCTGGCCCCCGGACAGCTGCGCCGGCTTGCGCGCCAGCAGGTGCTCGATCTGCAGCAGCTTGGCCACCCGCGCCACCTCTTCGTCGATGGCGGTCTGTGGCAGCTTGCGGATCTTCAGGCCAAACTCGATGTTCTCGCGCACACTCATGGTCGGGTACAACGCGTAGGACTGGAACACCATGGCGATGTCGCGGTCCTTAGGGCTCATGCCGCTGACGTCCTGCTCGTCGATGAGAATCGCACCGGCAGTGATCTGCTCCAGGCCGGCAATGCAGTTCATCAAGGTTGACTTGCCGCAGCCCGAGGGGCCGACCAGGATCAGGAACTCGCCATCCCTGATCGACAGCTGGATGTCCTTGAGGGTATCCGGCAGGCCACTGCCGTAGGTCTTGTTCACATTGCGAAGTTCGAGCGTTGCCATGGCTTACCCCTTGACCGCGCCGGCCGTCAGCCCGCGCACGAAATATTTGCCTGCCACCACATAGACCAGCAGGGTTGGCAGGCCGGCAATCATCGCCGCCGCCATGTCGACGTTGTATTCCTTGGCCCCGGTGCTGGTGTTGACCAGGTTGTTCAGGGCCACGGTGATCGGTTGCGAGTCGCCACTGGAGAACACCACACCGAACAGGAAGTCATTCCAGATCTGGGTGAACTGCCAGATCAGGCAGACCATGATGATGGGCGTCGACATCGGCAGGATGATGCGGCGGAAAATGGTGAAGAAGCCGGCACCGTCCAGGCGTGCTGCCTTGACCAGCGCATCGGGAATGCTTACGTAGAAGTTGCGGAAGAACAGCGTGGTGAAGGCCAGGCCATAGACCACATGCACCAGTACCAGGCCGCCGGTAGTGCTGGCCAGGCCGAGCTTGCCGAGGGTGAACGAAGCCGGCAGCAGCACGGTCTGGAACGGCAGGAAGCAGCCGAACAGCAGCAGGCCGAAGAACAGCTGCGAGCCGCGAAAGCGCCACATCGACAGCACATAGCCGTTCAGCGCGCCGATGGCCGTGGAAATCAGCACGGCGGGCACAGTGATCATGATCGAGTTCCAGAAGTAACCGCTGACCGTGCCCCAGGCCTTGACCCAGCCAATGCCGGTCATCACCTGCGGCCAACTCAGCAAGTTGCCGGTGCTGATGTCTTCCGGGGTCTTGAAGCTGGTCAGCAGCATCACCACCAGCGGCACCAGGTACAGCGCCACGGCCAACAGCAGCACCGCATGGATGGCGATACGGCTCATGCTGAGCACGGGCTTTTCGACAGGGCTATGCATGGCGTTTGCTCCGCAGCTCCGAGTACAGGTAAGGCACGAGGATCGCCAGGATCGCCCCGAGCATGAGAATGGCACTGGCCGAGCCCATGCCCATCTGACCACGGCTGAAGGTGAACGCGTACATGAACATCGCAGGCAGGTCGGATGAGTAACCCGGGCCGCCAGCGGTCATCGCCGCCACCAGGTCGAAGCTTTTGATGGCGATGTGCGAAAGGATCATCAGCGCACTGAAAAACACCGGGCGCAGGCTGGGCAGAACCACGGTCCAGTAGATGCGCGGCATGCTGGCGCCATCCATTTGCGCCGCGCGGATGATCGAAGGGTCGACACCGCGCAGGCCGGCCAGGAACATCGCCATGATGAAGCCCGAGGCCTGCCACACGGCCGCGATCACCAGGCAGTACACGACCCGGTCGGGGTCGATCAGCCAGTCCAGCCGAAAGCCCTCCCAGCCCCAGTCGCGCAGCAGCTTGTCCAGGCCCATGCCGGGGTTGAGCAGCCACTTCCAGGCGGTGCCGGTAACGATCATCGACAGCGCCATGGGGTAGAGGTAAATGGTGCGGATGAAGCCTTCGCGGCGGATGCGCTGGTCCAGCAGCACTGCCAGCAACACACCGATGGCCAGGCTGATGGCGATGAACAGGCCACCGAACAGCAGCAGGTTTTTGCTGGCTACCCACCAGCGGTCGTTGTCGAATAGCCGGGCGTATTGCGCCAGGCCGGCCCATTTGTAGGTGGGCAGGAAGGTCGAGGTGGTGAAGGACAGCACGAAGGTCCAGAGGATGTAGCCGTAGAAGCCCACCAGGACGATGAACATGCTCGGCGCCAGCACCAGTTTGGGCAGCCAGCGCTGAAGCGCGTCCAGGGGTGAGGCCCGCAGTTGGGCGGTCGTTGTGGTCATAGATCGGATCCCGAGGTAATGGCGATGCTCTGCATCGCTTCGCGGGCAAGCCCGCTCCGACATGGGCCCTGCTCGCCGCAAGTCTCAGGCAGAACGCCAGACCTGAGGGAGCGGGCTTGCCCGCGAATAGCGGTTACTGGGCTGCCTTGATCGCCGCCGCCAGTTTCTTCGCCGCATCGGCCGGGTCGGCCTTAGGGTCGTTGATGTAGTTGGTCACCACATCGAAGAACGCGCCCTGCACGGCCAGCGTGGTGGCCATGTTGTGCGCCATGCTAGGCTGCAGGCCGCCATTTTTGGCATCCGCCAGGAAGTCTTTGGCAGACGCCTGCGCACAGGCATCGAAGCCATACTTGCCCATGTCGGCGAGCATGTCGTTGCGCACCGGGATCGACCCCTTGTTGGTGCTGAAGACCTTCTGGAAGTCTTCACCCAGCACCTTGCGGGCAATGTCCTGCTGGCCGGCAGCCGTACCAGGGTTGTTCTGCTTGAACACCACCAGCGAGTCGATGTTGTAGAGGAAGGCTTTTTCGGTGCCGGGGAATGGCACGCACTGGTAATCCTTGCCAGCGGTTTTCTTCGCCAGGGTCCACTCACTCTTGGCCCAGTCGCCCATGATCTGCATGCCGGCCTTGCCGTTGATGACCTTGGCCGCTTCCAGGTTCCAGTCTTGGCCTTTACCGTCCGGGTCCATGTAGGTGGCGACCTTTTTCAGCTCGGTCAGCGCCTTGACCATTTGCGGCCCGGTCAGCGCGACGCTGTCGAGATCGACCATGGCCTTCTTGTAGCCTTCGGTGCCCATTACCGACAGCACCACGCTTTCGAACACGGTGCTGTCCTGCCACGGCTGGCCGCCATGGGCGAGCGGGATGAAGCCGGCAGCCTTGAGTTTGTCGGCGGCGGCGTAAAATTCGTCGAGTGTGGTGGGGGCCTTGTCGATACCGGCTTTCTTGAAGACTTCCGGGTTGATCCACAGCCAGTTGGTACGGTGGATATTTACCGGTACGGCGACGTAGTCACCGTCGTACTTCACAGTGTCGGCGACCTTCTGGTCGAGCAGTGTGTCCCACTGTTCGGCCTTGGCCACATCCTTGAGCACATCGCCATCGAGCAAGCCGGTGGCCGCCCAGTCCTGGATGTCAGGCCCTTTGATCTGCGCCACGCCTGGTGGGTTGCCGGCTACAGCGCGGCTCTTGAGCACGGTCATGGCTGTGGCACCGCCACCACCCGCGACGGCGCCATCTTTCCACGTAAAGCCGTCTTTTTCGACCTGGGCCTTGAGCACATCGGCAGCAGCTTTTTCACCACCCGAAGTCCACCAATGCACGACTTCGACGCTGCCTTTGGGTTCGGCAGCCTGGGCGCTGAGCGGGAGTAGAGAAGCCAGGGAGATTGCGGCAGCGAGCCGGAGCGTGGAATTCATCGGAGCACCTTTCTTGTTGTTATGCCGTGCAAGTCGAGCGCTTGCGTTGCTTGAAGTCTAAACAGCCTGCCCACCTCGCCAGGTAACGAAGCGATGCGTGAATGTCATCGTTTGGTTACATTGCCGGCACCTGCCACACACAGACTCACTCCATGCCACGCGGCAGATACAAGGTCACCCGCAAACCACCTTCCCTCAGGTTCAGCAGGCTCACCTCGCCCCCATGGCTGTGGGCGATGTTGCGGGCAATCCCCAGCCCCAACCCATAACCTTGCTGCTGCGCGGCCAGGCGGAAGTGCGGTTCGAACACCTGCTCCAGCTGCTGCTGCGGCACCCCCGGGCCCTGATCGTCCACCTGCAGCACAAACCCCTCGGCACTGTCGATGATGCGCAGCCGTGCCCGCTCGCCGTACTTGATGGCGTTGTCGATCAGGTTGCCAATGCAGCGGCGCAGCGCCAGCGGCTTGCCGGGGTATGGCGCCAGCGCGCGGCCTTCAACCGTGATACGGCCATCGCGCAGGTAGGGCTCGGCCAGGATTTCCAGCACCTGGTTGAGGTCCACCGGCTCGATGTTTTCGTGGATGTCGGTGTCTTTCACACACTGCAAGGCGCCTTTCACCAGCAGTTCCAGTTCATCCAGGTCCTGGCTGAACTTGGCCTGCAAGTGTTCGTCTTCCAGCAGTTCGACGCGCAGGCGCAGGCGCGTAATCGGGGTGCGCAGGTCATGGGAAATGGCGCTGAACAGCTGGCTGCGCTCCGTCAGGTAGCGGCTGATGCGCTCGCGCATGCTGTTGAACGCCCGGCCCACCTCGACCACCTCGCTGCCACCGCCTTCGGCCACCGGCGCCACATCGGCGCCCAGCGACATCTCCCGCGCGGCCCTCGCCAGGCGCTTGAGCGGCCAGCTTTGCCAGTGCACCAGCAAGCCGATGAACAGCAACAGCAAGGCCGTGGTGAGCACGATGAAGCCGATCTGCTGGCGAGGCAGGCGTTCGGCCTCAAGGCTGGTGTAGGGTTCGGGCAGCAGCGAGGCGATGTACAGCCACTCGCCCTCGCCCAGGCGGATCTGCGTGACCAGCACCGGCGGGTTGAGCGGTTCCAGGGTCAACGAGTAATGCGCCCAGGAACGTGGCAGCTCGTCGAGCTTCAGGCCGCTGTTGAAGATGCGCAGGTCATCGGGCCCGACGAATTCCACGGAAATGTCCATCTGCGAACCCAGGCGCTCATGCAGCACCTGCTGGAACACATCGATCACCGCCTGCTTGCGCGGGGTAACGGGCAGCACCGGCATATCCAGTGGTTTGGCATTGAGTGACACGAAAAAGCGTGTTCCCCCCATGCTGCGCAACTGGTCGAGCACCATGGGCCGGTAGGCCACCGGCAGCGAGCGGAAGTAACTGACACTGGCGCTCATCGAGTGGGCCAGGCTGCTGGCGCTGGCACGCAGGCCCTGCAACTGGCTGGCACGCAGCTGGGCCACCCAGATGATGCTCGACAGGCCCTGGGCCAGCAGCACCACCAACAGGGTCAGCAGCAGCATGCGCCCCAGCAGCGAACGCGGCAGCAAGCGCCAGCGCCGCTCAGGGCGCATTGCAGACATGCGTCGCCAGCAGGTAGCCGCTGCCGCGCACCGTGCGGATCAGCCGGGGTGGTTTTTCAGTATCGCGCAGGCGCTGACGCAGGCGGCTGACCGCCATGTCGACAATGCGGTCCAGCGGCATGGGCTCGCGGCCACGGGTGGCATTACCGATGGTGTCGCGGTCGAGAATCTGCTGCGGGTGGTCGAGGAACAGCTTGAGCAGGGCAAAGTCGGCGCCCGACAGAATCACCTCTTCACCGTCGCGATGGAACAGCCGGTGGCTGACCGAGTCCAGGCGCCAGTCATCGAAGGCCAGCACGGCATTGCCGGGTGCCGCCGTGCCGAATTCGGCGCGGCGCAGCAGGGCCTTGATTCGCGCTTGCAGTTCGCGAGGGCTGAAGGGTTTGCCCAAGTAGTCGTCGGCACCCAGCTCCAGGCCGATGACCCGGTCGGTTTCATCGGAGCTGGCCGTCAGCATGATGATCGGTACCCGCGCCTGGCGCGGGTGCTGGCGTACCCAGCGGCACAGGCTGAAGCCGTCTTCGTCGGGCAGCATGACATCGAGGATGACCAAGTCGCAGGGGGTGCTTTCCAGAGCGCGGCGAAAGCCTGCGCCGTCGGCTTCGGCATGCACCTGAAAGCCGGAGCGGCTCAGGTAGGTTTGCAACAGTTCGCGGATTTCCTGGTCGTCGTCGACCATCAGGATCGATTTGCCGGCAGTGCTCAAGGTGGTCCGTCCTCTTGTTGGTTACAGGTCTTGGTTGCCTGTTATTGGGGGCGCGAAGCGGCCCCCGTACACCTATCTCCGATCCAACGCTTGCTGCAAAGCCACCCCGGCCCCCAGCAACCCGGAAAACTCCGCCGTCACCAGCCACACCGGCACGCCAGCGAAGTAGCCGCTCATACAGCCCTTGTCAGCAAAACTCGCCGCAAACCCGCTACGCAGGAACAGCTCGGCAAAGCGCGGAATCACGCCACCCACAATATAAACCCCGCCTCGCGCGCCCAGCGTCAGCACATTGTTACCGGCCACACGCCCTAGGAACCGACAGAACTGCTCGACCACCGCTAGCGCACGCGGCTCGCCGCCCAGCGCGGCATCGGTAACCTGCGCCGGCGTCACGTGTCTGGGTGTTTCGCCGTCCAGCGCGCAGATTGCCTGATACAGGCGCACCAGGCCGCCACCACTGAGTACGGTTTCGGCGCTGACATGGCCAATCTGGCCATGGATTTGCTGATGGATCGCCGCTTCACGGGCATTGCCAACCGGCAGGTCGACATGCCCACCCTCCCCCGGCAAGGCCTGCCAGTGCTGTTCACCAAGGCGCAACAGCGACCCCACGCCCAAGCCTGTGCCCGGCCCGATAACCAGCGCCGGCCGCGACGGGTCAGCCTGGCCTGGGCACACTTCTCGGAACTCGCCCTCGCGCAGGCGGGTCATGCCCAGCGCCATGGCCGTGAAATCGTTGATCAGCAACAGCCGCTCGACCTGCAAGGTCTTGCAGAAGGCCGCGCGGCTCAGGCGCCAGTGGTTGTTGGTGAAGCGAAATTCGTCGCCATCGACCGGCCCGGCCACTGCCAGGCACACCGCTGCCAGGCCGCCGCGGGCAATGCCCTGGCTTGCCAGATAGGCTTCGATGGCCTGCTCCGGGCTGGTGTAGTCCGCCGTGGCGAAGACTTTGACTTCATGCAGCTGGTTGTCACGCCACAACGCAAAACGAGCATTGGTGCCGCCGATGTCGCCAACCAGCAGGTCCTTCATTTGAGGTTCTCCAGGGCCGAGGTGAAGGCGCTTGCGCCCTGCTCTGCCGGGCTGAACGCCATGCGCATGAAGCCGAACAGCTCGCGCCCGCAACCCAGGTCGTTGCCCTGAGGCGCTGGCGGCAGGTCGCGGCTGGCCAGTTCTTCGGCCGATACCATCACCCGCAACGTGCCTTCGACACCGTCGACCCGCACGATATCACCATCGCGCACCCGCGCCAGCGGGCCGCCATCATAGGCTTCGGGGCATACGTGAATCGCCGCCGGGATCTTGCCCGAGGCACCGGACATGCGCCCGTCGGTGACCAGCGCCACCTTGAAGCCACGGTCCTGCAACACACCCAGGAATGGCGTGAGCTTGTGCAACTCGGGCATGCCGTTGCAACGCGGCCCCTGGAAACGCACCACAGCGACAAAATCACGCTCCAGTTCGCCGGCCTTGAACGCATCGGCCAACGACTGCTGATCGTGGAACACCCGTGCCGGGGCCTCGACCACCTGATGCTCGGGGGCCACGGCAGACACCTTCATCACGCCACGGCCCAGGTTGCCCTCCATCACCCGCAAGCCGCCTTCGGCCGAAAACGGTCGCGCCACCGGGCGCAGGATGGTTTCGTCCAGGCTCTGCTGTGGCCCTTCGCGCCAAACCAGCTTGCCGTTGTCGAGGAACGGTTCCTGGGTGTAGCGGCGCAGGCCATGGCCGGCCACGGTGTTGACGTCCTCGTGCAGCAGCCCTGCATCGAGCAGCTCGCGGATCAGGAAGGCCATGCCACCGGCGGCCTGGAAGTGGTTGATGTCGGCCTTGCCGTTGGGGTAGACGTGGGACAGGGTCGGCACCACTTCGGAGAGGTCGGCCATGTCCTGCCAGGTCAGCTGGATACCTGCCGCCTGGGCAATCGCCGGGATGTGCAAGGTGTGGTTGGTCGAGCCGCCCGTGGCGTGCAGGGCGACGATGGAGTTGACCAGCGCCTTCTCGTCGACGATTTCGCCCAGCGGCATGAAGCTGCCGCTGGCCTTGGTCATACGCGTTACCTGCTGCGCGGCCTCGGCGGTAAGGGCATCGCGCAGCGGCGTGTACGGGTTGACGAACGAAGCACCCGGCAGGTGCAGGCCCATCACTTCCATCACCAACTGGTTGGTGTTGGCAGTGCCGTAGAAGGTGCAGGTGCCAGGGCTGTGGTACGAGTTCATCTCCGACTCCAGCAGCTCTTCGCGGCTGGCCTTGCCTTCCGCATAGCGCTGACGCACGTCGGCCTTCTGCTTGTTGGAGATGCCGGACACCATCGGCCCGCCGGGGACGAAGATGGTCGGCAGATGGCCGAAGCGCAGCGCCCCCATCATCAGGCCGGGGACGATCTTGTCGCAGATGCCCAGCATGAGCGCCGCGTCGAACATGTTGTGCGACAGCGCTACCGCAGTGGACATGGCGATGACTTCGCGGCTGGCGATGGCCAGTTCCATGCCTGGTTCGCCCTGGGTCACACCGTCGCACATGGCCGGCACGCCACCGGCAAACTGGCCGACCGAGCCAACCTCGCGCAGGGCCTGCTTGATTTGCTCGGGGAAGTGCAGGTACGGCTGGTGGGCAGACAACATGTCGTTGTAGGCCGAGACGATGGCCACGTTGGCCGCGTTCATCAGGCGCAGGGTCTGTTTGTCCTCGCTGCCGCAACCGGCCACGCCGTGGGCGAAGTTGGCGCACTGCAGGCTGGCGCGCATGGGGCCTTCACTGGCCGCACCGCGAATCAGCTGCAGGTAGCGTTCGCGGGTGGCACGGCTGCGTTCGACCAGCCGTTGGGTGACCTCAAGGATGCGCGGATGCATGTACTGGACTCCAGGCTAATTGTAAGGGCGGTTTACCAGGCATTTCCCCTCCAAACGATTGCGGCCTAGGCTCAAGGTAAGGAGCCCGCTGCATCGGTGGAGGCCCATCGCCCGACCACTCGTTGTATGTTTAAACAAAATACTGCCACTAAAAAGGCTTGTTTTCTATCTGCCAGTGAATAATCTTGTAATTCCAACAACAAAACCGTTTCAGTGAAGCTCCTTTTTGCCACAGGTTTCACTCGGACTGCCAGAGGTACTGCCATGACCCTACGCATCGCCATCAATGGATTCGGCCGCATCGGGCGCAACGTCCTGCGCGCACTGTATACCCAAGGCTACCGCCAGGACCTGCAGATCGTCGCCATCAACGACCTGGGCGACAGCGCCATGAATGCCCACCTGCTCAAGTACGACAGCGTGCACGGCACCTTCGACGCCACCGTCGAGGCCGACCACGAGAGCCTGACGGTCAATGGTGACCGTATCGCGGTCAGTGCCATCCGCAACCCGGCCGAACTGCCCTGGAAGGCCGAGGCGATCGACGTGGTGTTCGAATGCACCGGGCTGTTCACCGACCGTGCCAAGGCCGCTGCACACCTGGCCGCAGGGGCTGGCAAGGTGATTGTTTCGGCGCCGGCCAAGGGTGCCGATGCCACCGTGGTGTACGGGGTCAACCATGACATCCTGCGTGCTTCGCACCAGGTCATTTCCAACGCCTCCTGCACCACCAACTGCCTCGCGCCGATTGCCCAGGTGCTGCACCGCGAGTTCGGCATCGAGCAAGGCCTGATGACCACGATTCACGCCTACACCAACGACCAGGTGCTGACCGACGTGTACCACAGCGACCCGTACCGCGCGCGCTCGGCCACCCAGTCGATGATCCCGAGCAAGACCGGCGCCGCCGAAGCCGTGGGCCTGGTACTGCCGGAGCTGGCCGGCAAGCTGACCGGCATGGCGGTGCGGGTACCGGTGATCAACGTGTCGCTGGTGGACCTCACCGTCAACCTCAAGCGCGAGGCCACGGCCGAGCAGGTCAACCAGCTGTTCCTTGAAGCCAGCAAGCATTCCAGGGTATTGGGCTACAACGCCTTGCCGTTGGTTTCCTGCGATTTCAACCACAACCCGCTGTCGTCCATTTTCGATGCCAACCATACCCGGGCCAACGGGCGTATGCTCAAGGTGCTGGCCTGGTATGACAATGAGTGGGGGTTCAGCAACCGGATGCTGGATAACTGCCTGGCGTTGTGCCGGGCCGGGTGAGTATGGCGTGACATTTCTGGCGCCTATGAGATCGAGCGCCGCCCGCGCGGCGCTCGATCTCATAGGCGCTGAAACTGCTGTGGCAAGCACAAACATACCCCCGCCACTCACAATCTTTACCTTTTCCTAACACTTCCACACTTGACCTTCGGCACAGATGATAAGCATTATCATTATCCTTTCGTCGACCAGGTCCCCCCGTGAGTCAGTCCCGGTTCAACTCCGTCTTCCTCGGCCAGCGCCTTACCCTGCTGCGCACCCTGCAACGCATGGTCACTAACCCCAGCACGGCCGAAGACCTGCTGCAGGAAACCTACCTGCGGGTGTCCCGTGCCTTGGGCGAGCGGCCCATCGAGCATATCGAGCCGTTCGTGTTCCAGACCGCGCGCAACCTGGCACTGGACCATCTGCGCGCACGCCGGGTGCAGGCACGGATGCTGGTCGACGACGTGCCCGACGAGGTCCTGCACAGTGTGGCTGCCCCCGCCACCAGCAGCGAGGACGCCGCCCATGCCGAGCAACTGCTCAAGCAACTCAGCATCAGCCTCAACCAGCTGAGCGAGCGCCAGCAGCGCATCTTCATCCTCAGCCGGCTGCATGGCGCCACCTACCTGGAAATCGCCGAACAGCTGAATGTGTCGCCCAGCACGGTGCAGAAGGAGCTGAAACTGATCATGGCGATCTGCATGGGTGTCGCCGACCGCCTCAAGTGAGCCGACCGCTGCCCGGCGGTTACGCAAAGCCCTTGCCACACCCCACCTTAGCCTTGATCATTCGCGAAAAACCATTCAAGGATTTCCCGTGACCGACAGCCCCGCCCCTCGCCCGTCACCCGCCGGGCCCAGCGCCCGTGCTCGTGCCATGGACGAGGCGCTGGACTGGCTGGTGCGCCTGCAATGTGCCGATGCCGCAGATACCCAGGCTTTCGAAGCCTGGCTGAGCGCGGCTCCCGAAAACGCCGAGGCCTATGTCGAGGCGGAAGCGCTGTGGAACGGTGCCCCACTGCACCACGCAGCCGCGCAGATGCACCAGCAGCAGCGCCGCTCATGGCGCGGGCGCCTGCGCAGCCACTGGAAACCCCTGGCCACTGCGGCTGTGCTGCTGGTCGGGCTGTTCACCGTCGGTAACCTGCCCATGCGCCTGCAGGCTGACCACCTGACCGTGGTGGGCGAGCGCCAGCGCCTGCAGCTGGAAGACGGCGCAAAAGTGCTGCTCAACACCAATTCGGCCTTTGCCAGCGACCGCCGCGACGGCCGGCAGGTCGCCCGCCTGCTGCAAGGCGAGGCCTACTTCCAGGTACCCGAGGATGCGCTGCTGCCGCTGGAGGTAGAAGCCGGGCCGTTGCGTGCCCAAGTACGCGACACCGACTTTGCCGTGCGCTACCTGGACGGCGAGGCTCAAGTGCGGGTGCAACGCGGCGATGTCGACCTGCAGGGGGCACGCGACCAGCGCATCCGCCTGAGTGCTGGCGACAGCATCAGCGTCGGCCCGCAGGGCTTTGGCCAGCGCCAACGCGCCGACATGCAAAAAGACCTGGCCTGGGTCGATGGCCGCCTGGTGTTCGAGAACTGCCCCTTGAGCCAGGTGCTGGCCGAAGTACGGCGCTACTACCCCGGCTGGATCATCAACCGCAATGCTCAACTGAAAGACGTGGCAGTCACCGGCAACTACCGCCTCGACCAGCCGCTGGAAACCCTGCGCGCGTTGGCCCACATCACCTCGGCACAGCTGCATGAGTACCCGGCGTTGGTCATTCTGAACTGACCCGAAAATTATTTTTACGCAATCGCGCTACCCCAGCCGTCTCGTTATAGCCAATGCAACTGATTCTTGTTTGAAAACGAGAACAGCCATCACCTATAACAGCCCGCGCGTCTGGGAGCGCTTCCGATGTCCACTGGTCCTACCCGCTCGTCCACCCTTCCCCGTCGTACGGGGCAACTGTCCCTGTTGACCTTGGCTCTGCTCGCCAGCGGTGCCTGCAGCCTGCCAGCGCTGGCCGCCGAACCGGCCCAGGCCAGCAGCCCGCGCATGGGCGACTATCGCTTCAGCATCGGCCAGCAGCCGCTGGTGTCGGCAATCAACGCCTTCAGCCAGGTCACCGGCTGGCAGGTCGGCTTCAGCGCCGAACTGGCCGACGGCGTGGCTTCGCCGGGCGTGCAGGGCTCGCTGCCGCCAGAGGCCGCTCTCAAGCGCCTGCTGCAGGGTACCGGCCTGAGCTTTCGCAAGATCAGCAACGGCAACGTGGTGCTCGAACGCCAGGCGAGCGGCAATGTGATCGCGCTGCAGCAGGTGACCGTCAGCGCCACCCGCAGCGCCCAGGATGTCAGCCAGGTGCCGAGCACCGTCAGCGTGCAGACCCGCGAGCAACTGGACCGCCAGAACGTCAACAACATCCAGGACCTGGTGCGCTACGAGCCGGGCGTATCGGTGGCCGGTACCGGCCAGCGCAGCGGCCTGAACGGCTACAACATCCGCGGTATCGACGGCGAGCGCATCCTCACCCAGGTCGACGGCGTGTCGATCCCCGACAGCTTCTTCTACGGCCCCTACGCCCAGACCCAGCGCAACTACGTCGACCCGGAAATCGTCAAGCGCGTGGAAATCCTGCGTGGCCCGGCCTCGGTGCTGTACGGCAGCAACGCCATCGGCGGCGCGGTAAGCTACTTCACCCTCGACCCGGACGACATCGTCAAGCCTGGCAAGGACGTAGGCGCCCGCCTGAAGACCGGCTACAGCTCGGCCGACGAAAGCTGGCTGACCTCTGCCACCGTCGCCGGCCGCGAGGGCGACTTCGATGGCCTGCTGCACCTGAGCCAGCGCAACGGCCACGAGACCGAAACCCACGGCAGCCAAAGCGGTGACGGCCTGTCGCGCACCGAAGCCAACCCGATGGATGTACGCACCACCAACGTGCTGGCCAAACTGGGCTGGAACTACGCCGACGACGCACGCCTGGGCGTGACCTACGAGCGCTACAAGGATGACCGCGACCAGAACATCCTCAGCGCAGTGGGCGGGCCGTTCATTCCCGGTTTTGGCGGCATGGGCTACTACAAGGCGCGTAATGGCAACGACACCATCACCCGCGAGCGCTTCGGCATCAATCACGAATTCGGCCTGGACTCGGTGGTCGCCGACCAGGTGAAGTGGAGCCTGAACTACCAGATCGCCAAGACCGACCAGCACACAGAGGAAGTCTACGCACCGCCTGGCCGCCAGGTTCTGCGTACCCGCGACACCACCTACAAGGACCGTCAGTGGGTGTTCGATGCCCAGCTCGACAAGGCCTTCAGCATCGGCGCCACCGACCACCTGCTGACCTACGGCACCACGCTCAAGCATGAGAAGGTCACCGGATCGCGCAGTGGCACCGGCACCTGCCTGACCATTGGCTCCGGTTGCACCACCATCGGCGCCGACCGTCCGGCAGACGGCCAGGCGCTGGTCAGCGACTTCCCGGACCCGACCGTGAACACCTACAGCCTGTTCGTGCAGGACGAAATCCGCTGGAACAACTGGACCTTCATGCCAGGCGCGCGCTACGACTACACGCGCATGGCGCCCAAGTTCACCGAAGAATTCCTGCGTGGTCTGGCATCCACCGGTACCGCCCCAACATCCCAGGACGATTCGGACAAGAAGTGGCACCGCGTCTCGCCCAAGTTCGGCCTGACCTACGCCTTCAACGACAACTACACCTGGTACGGCCAATACGCCGAAGGCTTCCGCACGCCGACGGCCAAAGCCATGTATGGTCGCTTTGAAAACATCGAGCAAGGTTACCGTGTAGAGGGCAACCCGAACCTCGAACCGGAGAAGAGCAAAAGCTACGAAACCGGCCTGCGCGGCAACTTCGACGCCGGCAACTTCGACGTGGCGGTGTTCTACAACAAGTACCGCGACTTCATCGACGAAGACGCCGTGCAAAGCGCCAACCTGGAACAAACCTTCCAGGCCAACAACATCAAGCACGCCACCATCAAGGGTGCCGAGGTCAAGGGCCGCCTGAACCTCGACCACTTCGGTGCGCCGCCAGGTCTGTATACCCAGGGCTCGATTGCCTACACCTACGGCCGCAACGATGACACCGGAGAACCGCTGAACAGCGTAAACCCACTGAAAGGCGTGTTTGGCCTGGGTTACGAGCAGCAAAACTACGGTGGCCTGCTGAGCTGGACACTGGTCAAGCGCAAGACCCGCGTCGACGACAGCACCTTCTATTCGCCTGACGGCTCGACCTCGAAGTTCCGTACACCGGGCTACGGCGTGCTGGACCTGACCGGCTACTACAAGGTGACCGACGACGTCACCATCAACGCCGGCCTGTACAACCTGACCGACAAGAAATACTGGCAGTGGGATTCGGTACGCAGCTACGACGGCCAGGGTGAAGCGGCTGTGACCCAGCCCGCCAACATCGACCGCCTGACCATGCCGGGGCGCAACTTCGGTATCAATGTGGTTTGGGATATCTGATTCCCTCCGCCTGGACCGGCCTCTTCGCGAGCACGCCCGCGAAGAGGCCGGTCCAGGCAACACTAATACCCAGTTTTTTTACTGTCCCGCCCCCGCTGCTTCGTCTTGTATCTAGACGCCCCTTTTTCCAAGGACTGCCCCCATGACCGAACGCCCAGCCCTGCGCTCCCAGCGCCTGAACCAGATCACCCACGCCCCGCACGCCGAACTGGATGCCCTGGTCAAATCCCACGCGCCCTTCGACAGTCGCGAAAGCTTTGCCCGCTTCGTCGTTGCCCAATACCTGTTCCAGTCTGAATTGCAGGCCCTGTACAACGACCCGCAACTGATCGCCATCGTCCCGGACCTGGCCGAGCGCTGCCGCGCCGATCAGGCCCGCCGGGACCTCGCCGACCTCGACACCGAAGTACCGGCAGCCGTGCCGGGCGCCCTGGGCAAACCGAGCCTGGGTGAGGCAATGGGCTGGATCTTCGTCTCCGAAGGCTCCAAACTGGGCGCTGCGTTTCTGATCAAGCGTGCCGTGGCCCTGGAACTGTCCGACAGCTTCGGTGCCCGCCACCTGGGCGAACCGGCCGGTGGCCGTGCCGAAGGCTGGAAGCAGTTCACCCGCATCCTCGATGGCCTGGCATTGTCGGCCGAAGAGGAAGCCGCTGCCGAACGCGGCGCAGTTGCCGCCTTCGAACGCTTCACCGAGCTGCTCAAGCACGCCTATGCTGCTGATGCCGCGCTGGTTTGATACGCCGTAGCCGGCCACCCTTCCGGTGGCCGCACCGTTTTATGCAGTGAGACCATGACCCGACCCGCCCGCTCCAAACTCGCCCGCCTGCTGTATGGAATACTGGCTTACGTGAGCCTGGGCGTGGGCCTTGTCGCCATCGTGATTCCTGGCTTGCCGACCACCGAGTTCATCCTGCTGGCCGCCTGGGCTGCTACGCGCAGCTCACCGCGCCTTTCAGCCTGGCTGGAAAACCACCGGTTGTTCGGGCCAATCCTTTACAACTGGCGCAATGGCAAGGTGATCCAGCGCCGGGCCAAGGTAAGCGCGACCGTCAGCATGCTGCTGTGTGCTGGCCTGATGCTGACCTTTCTCGAACACCGCTGGCCGGTGTTCCTGGCCGTCGCCGGCATGACCCTGGGCAACCTGTGGATCTGGTCGCGCCCGGAGCATGCCTGCCCTGCCCCGTCACAAGCTCAGCAGCCCTGAATACAAGGCGTAGGCCGCCAGCGCAGCACCCACAAGCACGGCAGCAAAAATCAGTTTTTCCCAGGTGGTGAACAAGGTCTGCCCCTGCTCATGCTTGGCCCTGGCGAACAGGACCACACCGGGTGCGTACAACAGCGCAGAAAGTAGCAGGTACTTCAGCCCCCCCGCGTACAGCAGCCAAACGGCATACAGCAGGGCAACCAGCGCCACCAGCAGGTCCTTGCGGCGCAGGCCCGGTTGCCCGGCGTAGGTTTCCCCACGCACCGCCATCAGCACGGCATAAGCCGCCGACCACAGGTAGGGCACCAGTATCATCGAAGAAGCCAGGTAGATCAGGCTGGTGTACGTACCGGCCGAGAACAGCGTGATCAACAGGAAGCCCTGGATCATGCAGTTGGTCAGCCACAGGGCGTTGGCCGGCACATGGTTGGCGTTTTCCCTGGCCAGAAAGCGCGGCATGGTCTTGTCCCGCGCCGTGGCGTACAGAATCTCGGCGCACAGCAGCGCCCAGGACAGCAAGGCACCGAGCAGAGAGACCGCCAGCCCGAGGCTGATCAGCAACGCGCCCCAAGGGCCGACAATGTGCTCCAGCACCGAGGCCAGTGAGGGGTTCTGCAGCCCGGCCAGTTCCGGCTGGGTCATCACCCCCAGCGACAACACGTTGACCAGCACCAGCAACGCCAGCACACCGAGAAAACCGATGACCGTAGCCTTACCCACGTCCGAACGGCGCTCGGCTCGCCCGGAATACACGCTGGCCCCCTCGATACCGATGAACACGAACACGGTCACCAGCATCATGTTGCGCACCTGCTCCAGCACGCTGCCGAACTGCGGGTTGCTCATGCCCCAGATATCCCGGGTGAAGATATCGGCGCGGAAGGCAAACGCGGCAATCACCACGAACATCAGCAATGGCACCACCTTGGCCACGGTGGTCACCTGGTTGATGAACGCTGCCTCCTTGATGCCGCGCAGCACCAGGAAATGCACCGCCCACAGCAGCAGCGAGGCACAGCCGATGGCGATTGGCGTGTTGCCTTCGCCAAACACCGGAAAGTAAAAGCCCAGGGTGCTGAACAGCAGTACGAAGTAACCGACGTTACCCAGCCAGGCGCTGATCCAGTAACCCCAGGCCGAGGAGAAGCCCATGTATTCACCGAAGCCCGCCTTGGCGTAGGCGTACACCCCCGAATCGAGCTCCGGCTTGCGGTTGGCCAGGGTCTGGAACACGAATGCCAGCGCCAGCATGCCGACAGCGGTGATGCCCCAGCCGATCAAAACCGCCCCTACATCGGCACGCGCCGCCATGTTCTGCGGCAGCGAGAAGATCCCGCCACCAATCATCGAGCCAACCACCAGCGCGATCAGCGCGCCCAGGCGCAGCTTCTGTCCCGGTTCGCTCATGAGCCTCCCTTTTTTATGCACTGTCACGCATTTGAAACAGCGTTGCGGGCCATATAAACGCTGATACTTATAATGAAGCATGGCATTGAAGCTATAGCACTCATAACGGCTTTGTCTATACACCTATCCTGTAAAAACTAGCAGCTGCGCGGCAACTAGAAAAGAAACTGATAAAACTCGAAATTCTTGTGAAAAATTTGCGAAAGCGGCAAAAACGGCTAGCTTCAAGCATCGCAGGCTGAACAGAGCGTTTGCTCTAGAACGACATGGAGGTGCCAGCGCGCAAGGCTTGCAGCTTAAGCTGCCGGCACTCTCCAGGAGCACCCGTGAAGGAAATTTCCTACCTTCACGTAGCCATAAACTGACGCAAGTCAGCGTACGGCAAAGGCGTCAGATTTATGCTGATGTCAACTTTCTCCTGGCAGGAGTTGTTAAATGTCTGATTCATCTGGAAAACTAAAGCTCGGCGCGTTAGTTGCACTCGTCGTCGGTTCGATGATTGGCGGCGGTATCTTCTCGCTGCCGCAAAACATGGCCGCCAGCGCGGGCGTTGGTGCGGTATTGATTGGCTGGGGCATCACCGCCATCGGCATGCTGACCCTGGCCTTCGTGTTCCAGACCCTGGCTAACCGCAAGCCTGACCTGGATGGCGGGGTGTATGCCTACGCCAAGGCCGGTTTCGGCGACTACATGGGCTTTTCCTCCGCCTGGGGCTACTGGATCAGTGCCTGGCTGGGCAACGTCGGCTACTTCGTGTTGCTGTTCAGTACCTTGGGGTACTTCTTCCCGATCTTCGGTGAAGGCAACACGCCGGCCGCCATCATTGGCGCATCGATCCTGTTGTGGGCGGTGCACTTCCTGGTGCTGCGCGGCATCAAGGAAGCAGCGTTCATCAACCTGGTCACCACCGTGGCCAAAGTGGTGCCACTGGTGCTGTTCGCACTGATCTGCCTGTTCGCCTTCAGGCTCGACATCTTCAGCGCCGATATCTGGGCCGTAGGCACACCAGAGCTTGGCAGCGTGATGAACCAGGTGCGCAACATGATGCTGGTCACCGTGTGGGTGTTCATCGGCATCGAGGGTGCGAGCATCTTCTCGTCCCGGGCGGAAAAACGCTCTGACGTGGGCAAGGCCACGGTCATCGGCTTCGTCACCGTGTTGCTGTTCCTGGTGCTGGTCAACGTGCTGTCGCTGGGCATCATGACCCAACCCGAACTGGCCAAGCTGCAGAACCCGTCGATGGCGGCCGTGCTGGAACATGTGGTCGGCCACTGGGGTGCGGTGCTGATCAGCGTCGGCCTGATCATCTCGCTGCTGGGGGCCCTGCTGTCTTGGGTGCTGCTGTGCGCCGAGATCATGTTCGCCGCCGCCAAGGACCACACCATGCCGGAGTTCCTGCGCCGCGAAAACGCCAACCAGGTGCCGGCCAACGCCCTGTGGCTGACCAACGCCATGGTGCAGATCTTCCTGGTGATCACGCTGTTCTCAAACAGCACCTACCTGTCGCTGATCTACCTCGCCACCTCGATGATCCTGGTGCCTTACCTGTGGTCGGCGGCCTACGCCTTCTTGCTGGCACTGCGCAGCGAAACCTACGAACAAGCCCTGGCCGAACGCAAGAAAGACCTGATCATCGGCGGTATCGCCCTGTTGTACGCCATCTGGCTGCTGTACGCCGGCGGCGTGAAATACCTACTGCTCTCGGCCCTGCTCTACGCACCTGGCGCCATCCTGTTCGCCAAGGCCAAGCGTGAGGTAGGCCAACCTGTCTTCACCAACGTGGAAAAACTGATCTTCGCAGCCGTGGTCATCGGCGCCCTGGTGGCAGCCTTCGGCCTGTACGACGGCTTCCTGACCCTTTGACCCACGTCTTCGTCCAATTGGAGGAATGAAACCATGTCCGCTGAAAAACAGAAGTACGGTGTCCACTCCGAAGCCGGCAAACTGCGCAAAGTGATGGTTTGCGCCCCGGGCCTGGCGCACAAGCGCCTGACGCCGAGCAACTGTGATGAACTGCTGTTCGACGATGTGATCTGGGTAGACCAGGCCAAGCGTGACCATTTCGACTTCGTCACCAAGATGCGCGAGCGCGGCGTAGATGTGCTGGAAATGCACAACCTGCTGACCGACATCGTCCAGCAACCCGAAGCACTGAAGTGGATCCTCGACCGCAAGATCACTCCCGACACCGTGGGTGTGGGCCTGACCAACGAAGTGCGCAGCTGGCTCGAAGGCCTTGATCCTCGCCACCTGGCCGAATTCCTGATCGGTGGCGTGGCGGGCCAGGACCTGCCACAAAGCGAAGGCGCCGACGTGGTCAAGATGTACAACGACTACCTGGGCCATTCCAGCTTCATCCTGCCGCCGTTGCCCAACACCCAGTTCACCCGCGACACCACCTGCTGGATCTACGGTGGCGTGACGCTGAACCCGATGTACTGGCCGGCGCGACGTCAGGAAACCCTGCTGACCACAGCCATCTACAAGTTCCACAAGGAGTTCACCGGCGCCGACTTCCAGGTGTGGTATGGCGACCCGGACAAAGACCACGGCAATGCCACCCTCGAAGGCGGTGACGTGATGCCGATCGGCAATGGCATCGTGCTCATCGGCATGGGCGAGCGCACCTCGCGCCAGGCCATCGGCCAGTTGGCGCAGAACCTGTTCGCCAAGGGCGCCGTCAAGGAAGTGATCGTCGCCGGCCTGCCGAAGTCGCGCGCCGCCATGCACCTGGACACCGTGTTCAGCTTCTGCGACAGCGACCTGGTCACGGTCTTCCCGGAAGTGGTGAAAGAGATCGTGCCGTTCATCATCCGCCCGGACGAAGGCAAGCCGTACGGCATGGACGTTCGCCGCATCAACAAGTCGTTCATCGAAGTGGTGGGCGAGCAACTGGGGGTCAAGCTGCGCGTGGTCGAGACCGGCGGCAACAGCTTCGCCGCCGAGCGCGAACAGTGGGATGACGGCAACAACGTGGTGGCCATCGAGCCGGGTGTGGTCATCGGCTACGACCGTAACACCTACACCAATACCCTGCTGCGCAAGGCGGGCATCGAGGTCATCACCATCAGCGCCGGCGAACTGGGCCGGGGCCGTGGCGGCGGCCACTGCATGACCTGCCCAATTGTGCGCGACCCTATCGATTACTAACGCCCATTACCCCCGGCCGCCCTCACAAAGCGGCGGCCGGTGCGTTCACCAAACTCAAGGAGAAAAGTCATGGCGTTCAACATTCACAACCGCAACCTGCTCAGCCTGGAACACCACACCACGCGCGAGTTGCGCTACCTGCTGGACCTGTCCCGCGACCTGAAGCGCGCCAAGTACACCGGCACCGAGCAGCAGCACCTGAAGGGCAACAACATCGCCCTGATCTTCGAAAAAACCTCCACCCGTACCCGCTGCGCGTTCGAAGTGGCGGCCTATGACCAAGGCGCCAACGTCACCTACATCGACCCCAATTCCTCGCAGATTGGCCACAAAGAGAGCATGAAAGACACCGCCCGCGTGCTCGGGCGCATGTACGATGCCATCGAGTACCGTGGCTTCAAGCAGGAAATCGTCGAAGAGCTGGCCAAGTTTGCCGGCGTGCCGGTGTTCAACGGCCTGACTGACGAATATCACCCAACGCAAATGATCGCCGACGTGCTGACCATGCGTGAGCACAGCGACAAGCCGCTGCATGACATCAGCTACGCCTACCTGGGCGATGCCCGCAACAACATGGGCAACTCACTGCTGCTCATCGGTGCCAAGCTTGGCATGGATGTACGCATCGCCGCACCCAAGGCGCTGTGGCCGCATGATGACCTGGTCGAGCGTTGCAAGAAGTACGCTGAAGAAAGTGGCGCCCGCATCACCCTCACCGAAGACCCGGTTGCTGCGGTCAAGGGTGTGGACTTCGTGCACACCGACGTGTGGGTGTCGATGGGCGAGCCGATCGAGGCGTGGGGCGAGCGCATCAAGCAGCTCAAGCCTTATCAGGTGAATGCGCAGCTGATGAAGTCCACTGGCAACCCGCGGACCAAGTTCATGCACTGCCTGCCGGCGTTCCACAACTCCGAAACCAAGGTAGGCAAGCAGATCGCCGAACAGTACCCGGACCTGGCCAACGGCATCGAAGTGACCGACGACGTGTTCGAGTCGCCGGCCTGCATCGCCTTCGAGCAGGCGGAAAACCGCATGCACACGATCAAGGCGATCCTGGTGTCGACCCTGGCTGACCTCTGACAACCACCTCGTTCCTGTGGGGGCTGGCTTGCCAGCGCCTGCAGGATCGAGGCGCTACCTCATCCGCAAAGGACATTCCCCATGCGTATCGTTGTTGCATTGGGCGGCAACGCCCTGCTGCGTCGCGGCGAGCCCATGACCGCTGAGAACCAGCGCGCCAATATCCGCACCGCCACCGAACAGATCGCCAAGATCCACCCTGGCAACGAGCTGGTCATTGCCCACGGCAACGGCCCGCAGGTTGGCCTGCTGTCACTTCAGGCACTGTCCTACAAACCCGACGAGGCCTACCCGCTGGACGTGCTGGGCGCTGAAACCGAGGGCATGATCGGCTACATGATCGAGCAGGAACTGGGCAACCTGCTGGACTTCGAAGTGCCATTCGCCACCCTGCTGACCCAGGTGGAAGTGGACGCCAATGACCCCGCCTTCAAAGACCCCACCAAGTTCATCGGCCCGGTCTACAGCAAGGACGAAGCCGAACGGCTGGCCAAGGAAAAGGGCTGGGTGGTGAAGGCTGACGGCGACAAGTACCGCCGCGTGGTGGCCAGCCCCAAACCCAAGCGCATCTTCGAAATCCGCCCGATCAAGTGGCTGCTGGAAAAGAGCAGCATCGTGATTTGCGCAGGCGGTGGTGGTATCCCCACCATGTACGATGAAAACCGCAAGCTCAAGGGCATCGAGGCGGTGATCGACAAGGACCTGTGCTCGGCTTTGCTGGCCGAGCAACTGGATGCCGACCTTCTGATAATCGCCACTGACGTCGATGCGGCGTACATTGACTGGGGCAAGCCTACGCAAAAAGCCATCGCCCAGGCACACCCTGACGAACTCGAACGGCTTGGCTTCGCTGCCGGCTCCATGGGGCCAAAGGTGCAGGCTGCCAGTGACTTCGCCCGCAATACCGGCAAAGTGGCGGTGATCAGTTCGCTCGAGAACATCGAAGACATCGTCAAAGGCACTGCCGGCACTCGGGTCTCCACCGCGAAGCCGGGGATCAGCTACCGTTGAATGCAGTGGGCGGGCGCCCGGCGCCCGCCATTTTCGACCTTCCAGAGGAGATAGCCATGGCCCAGTACCACCCCGGTCATGTACACATCGAGCGCACTGCGCTGAACGCGGCAGACCACAGCTACGACCTGAACATCGAGTACGAGGCAGTGTCTGACCCCAAGGAAGGCAGAGGCATTCAGTTCCATATGCATGGCAGCATCGAAGGCAAAACGGTGGAAGAAAAGTTCTTCCTCGCCAAGGACCAGGTGTTGCCCAGCTTTCTCATGCAACTGACCCGCAAGGCCCAGTCGTATCTGGCGCCGCCGAAGAAGTTCGAGACCCTGAGTTCGCCGCACAAGCTCTATGACTACATGTTCGCCGACATTCGCGAAAAACTCGATGTGAAATCGGGCGATCCGATCAAGCCTGAACATCTGGAGTGATTTCAAGAACCGGGGCCGCACAGCGGCCCCGGCGATGTTAAGGCATACTACTGCCCTCCCCGGCCACCACCTCACCCTCCCTCATGCGCATCCACGTCAGCTTCATCGACCGCGTCGGCATCACCCAGGAAGTCCTCGCCCTGCTCGGTGCCCGCAACCTCAACCTGGACGCCGTGGAGATGGTCCCGCCGAACGTCTACATCGACGCCCCCACCCTTAGCCCCGCCGTGCTCGAAGAACTGCACGACGCGCTCTTCGAGGTGCATGGCGTGCAATCGGTGGACGTGGTCGACATCCTTCCTGGCCAACGCCGCCACCTGCAACTGGATGCCCTGCTGGCCGCCATGAGCGACCCGGTGCTGGCGGTGGACAGCGCCGGGCTGGTGCTGCTGGCCAACCCAGCGCTGATCGAACTGTGTGGCCGCGAATCCGCCGGGCGCTCGGTGGGCGAACTGTTTGGCGACCCGGCGCTGCTGCAAGCCCTGCTGGACAATAACTTCCACCTGCCCATGCGCGAGATGCAGCTGAACGGCCAGAGCCTGCTGCTGGACGCCATGCCGATCACCAACGCCGGTGGCCTGCTGACGCTGTACCCACCTTCACGCATGGGCGAACGCCTGTCAGCCTTGCACCACGACCACGCCGAAGGTTTCGATGCCCTGCTCGGCGATTCACCGGCCATCCGCACCCTCAAGGCCCGCGCCCTGCGCGTGGCGGCGCTCGATGCGCCATTGCTGGTGCATGGCGAAACCGGCACCGGCAAAGAACTGGTAGCCCGCGCCTGCCATGCCATCAGCAGCCGCCACGCAGCACCGTTCCTGGCCCTGAACTGTGCCGCGCTGCCCGAGAGCCTGGCCGAGAGCGAGCTGTTCGGTTATGCCCCTGGCGCCTTCACCGGCGCGCAACGGGGCGGCAAGCCCGGGCTGATGGAACTGGCCAACCAGGGCACGGTGTTCCTCGATGAAATTGGCGAAATGTCGCCATACCTGCAGGCCAAACTGCTGCGCTTTCTCAGTGACGGCAGCTTCCGCCGGGTGGGCGGTGACCGCGAAGTGAAGGTGGATGTGCGCATCATCAGCGCCACCCACCGCGACCTGGAACGCATGGTTGCCGACGGCAGCTTCCGCGAAGACCTGTTCTACCGCTTGAACGTGCTCAACCTGCAGGTACCGCCACTGCGCGACCGGGGCCAGGATATCCTGATGCTGGCGCATTTCTTCATGCAGCAAGCCTGCACGCAGATTCAACGCCCGCCCTGCCGATTGACGCCAGCCACCCATTCGGCGCTGCTGGCCAACCCTTGGCCGGGCAATGTACGCCAACTGCAGAACGTGATTTTCCGCGCAGCGGCTATCTGTGAGGGCAACCTGGTGGACATCGGCGACCTGGACATCGCCGGTACTTCGGTGGCACGTGGGCTGGATGGCGACGTAGCCAGCCTGGAGCAGGCCGTGGGTGACTTCGAGCGTGAGCTGTTGCAGCGCTTGTATGCCAGCTACCCGTCGACGCGGCAGTTAGCCGGGCGTTTGCAAACTTCGCATACCGCTATTGCCCAGCGACTGCGTAAATATGGAATACCCGGAAAAGCCTGATACTTGTCGTCAAAACTTACCGTTGATTCAGATTTTTCCTAGCCGCTCAGCCGCAATTGACTGGAGTACTCGCCGTAGAATGGTGACATTGTAATTTTGCATGTCACCCTGAGCGAAGAGTACCCTGATGTTTGAACTCGATTTTTACGGGACACTTGTAGCCGCCTCCTTGGTACTGCTACTGGGGCGCGGTCTGGTCGCACGTATTGGCTTTCTGCGCGCTTACAATATTCCGGAGCCTGTGGCAGGTGGTTTGGTCGTTGCGCTGGCACTCTTGGCATTGCGCAGTTTCGATGTACAGGTCCAGTTTGATACCTCGTTGCAAGCACCGTTGATGCTGGCGTTCTTCGCCACCATCGGTTTGAGTGCAGACTTTGCCAGCCTGAAGAAGGGCGGACGCGTGGTTACTGTGTTCCTGCTGGTGGTGACGGGCTTGCTGCTGGTTCAGAACGCCATGGGTATCGGGCTGGCAACGGCATTGGGGCTCGACCCACTGATGGGCCTGCTGGCCGGTTCGATCACCTTGTCTGGTGGCCACGGCACTGGCGCGGCCTGGAGCGCGACCTTCACTGAAAAGTTTGGCTTGGCTTCGGCCTCGGAACTTGCACTTGCCTCTGCCACGTTCGGCCTGGTGTTGGGCGGTTTGATTGGTGGCCCGGTTGCCCGGTTGCTGATCAAGCGCGTCAAAACACCGGGTGTGGAAGAAGAAGTGCCGCAGTTACCCAAGGGCTTTGAGCAGCCGGACAAAGAGCGGTTGATTACATCGTTTTCATTTATCGAAACCTTGGCTCTTATTGCCGTCAGCTTACTGGCCGGCACATTACTTAATAGCCTGTTGAAAGGTACGGCATTCGAACTACCGACATTCGTTTGCGTACTCTTCGTGGGCGTATTGCTGCGCAACGGCCTTTCGGCGTTCGGTTTTTATCATGTCTTCGAACGGGAAGTCTCGGTACTGGGCAACGTCAGTCTGTCGCTGTTCCTGGCGATTGCCTTGATGTCACTCAAACTGTGGGACCTGGCAGCACTGGCCTTGCCGTTCTTCATACTGCTGGCTGCGCAGACATTGGTCATGGCACTGTTTGCGATCTTCGTGACATTCCGAGTCATGGGCCGCAACTATGATGCAGCCGTGCTGGCCGCGGGGCACTGTGGCTTCGGCCTGGGTGCAACACCCACGGCGATTGCCAACATGCAAGCGGTGACCCAACGCTACGGCGCCTCGCACATCGCCTTCCTGGTGGTGCCGATGGTGGGTGCGTTCTTCATCGACATCATCAACGTGATCGTGATCAAACTGTACCTGGCATTGCCATTTATCACTGGCTAAACCCACCGGCAAGTCCCGGGCATGGCTAGCCCGGGACCGGCGCATGCCCGGGTTCAGGGACGAACCGCTGTCACTTCGATCTCGACACGCCAGGCAGGGTCGGCCAGGCCTGCAATCTGGAACGCCGAGCGTGCAGGAAGGACTGGCTGCCTGGCGGCTGGCCCGAAGAATTGGGTATAGCCGGCCATGAAACCGTCGAAGTCCATTTTCCCGCCGTTCTCCGGGCCGCCCACCAGGAACACCTGCATCTTCACCACATCGGCAAGACCAAGGCCCAGTTCTTTCAGCTGCTGCTGGATGTTTCCAAGCACATTGATGGTTTGTGCCTTGGTATCACCATAGGCTTCCAGCGAACCCTTGGGTGCGTCAGGGTGAATAACCGACGGGACAGAACCACTCAGGTAGACAACCGTCTTCCCGGCAGGCACCTCTACAGCCGACGAGATAGGGAAACTACCTGCGCCATGGCGCACGATTTCTTGTGCATGAACGCTCCCGGCACCCGCGAGTGCCACGGCCATTGCTGCGGTCGTTAAAGCCACTTTCATACTGTTCTCCTGATGATTGCCAAAAATGTGCACGCATCGATGCTGCGCGCACGGGTCATTCCATTGCGCCTTGTGTGCTTAGAACCGATACAGGCTGAAGGGTTTGGGGTCCAGCACCGGCGCCTTTCCAAGCAGCAAGTCCGCCGACAGTTCGGACGACACCGGGCTTTCGGTCATACCCCAACCGGTTGCGGTGTTGAGGACCAGCCCCGGGTACTCATTGACCTGCGAAATGATGGGGTTTTCGTCGGGAGCGATGGCCATCGCACCGCTCCACTGATCGATCAGCTTCGCATCGCTGAACGCGGGGAACTCGACCTTGAGTTTTTCCAGTGAGGCATTCAGTTCCGGCAGGTCCGGCGCTGCGGTCATCAGCCGGTTTTTCTCGAAAGGCGAAACCTCGTCCAGCTTCCAGTGCGTTGGCTGAATGAACGAATCGATCAGTTGCTTGTTGAGTGAGATGTGCACCGGGAAGTCGGGGATGGCCAGCAGTGGCAGGTACTTATAGCCATACATGAACGACTCTTTGACCACCGGGGCAACGACGACGCGTGGCGAGGTGGCGTATGTGCCGTCAGCCTGCTCACGGAAGTAGATATTCCCCGGCAATGCAACGTTGCCCCCGGGTGCACGGGGTGCCGCGCTGATGATTTGCTGGGACTGGTAGGCGGGCAAGGTAGGCACATCGACGCCCAGGTTCTGCATGAACAGCCGGGACCATGCGCCGCCCGCCACGATCACGCGAGACGCCCTGATGGCGCCCTTTTCCGTGACCACGTCGGAGATGGCACCTGCGTGGGTTTCCAGGCCCCTGGCCGCGCAGTGGGTGTAGATCCGCACACCCACTTTCTTGGCATACTCGGCCATGACGAACGATGCACGCTCGGCATCCAGGCTACCGGAGTCTTCCTCGAAGCCTGCGACCGTCCAGCGCGAGGATGCACCGCGCAGGCGCTGTTCAAGTTCACTGCCTTGAATGATTCGCGTCTTGAAAGGAATGTCCGCGCCGACTTCCCGCGTTTTGACATCGATCCACTTTCTGACGCCTTCCAGGTCTTCTTCATCGAAAGGTACTTCGACCCGACCTTGTGTGCGGTAACTTGTGTCCGCCCCCACTTTGGCATTCATCTCTCGCCAACGTTGCTTGGCAAGATGGTGCAACTGGAATGTCGCATCAGGCATCTTGTAGGTCATGACCTGGCCATAGAACCTGCAAGACTGTTCGCCGGCAACTTCACCTTTTTCAACGACAACGACCGAGAGGCCGCGCTCGACAAGGTTGATTGCAGTCATGAGCCCCAGAATACCAGCGCCAACAACCACTACGTCTGCCTGCTTGGGAAGCGCCCCCTCGGTGCCTGCGACATAACCAAACCGCGGTTTGCCGGGAATCAATCGGCCTTCCCGGGTCAACAAAGGGGTCAGAACCCCTGCGCCGCCTGCGATCGCCAAGACGCCGCCGCCAATCAAAAATTTACGCCTCGTCATTCCCATGACACTTTCCCTTCCTGATATTCGGTGCTGGTTGCATGAGCCCGGGCAGCAAGGCACATGCTTGGCCGACAGCCGAATTACCAACTTGTGGTTATTGCTTCAGGCTAACGGCCCACATGAAAGGTGGCCATTCTGGTGACGCGCAATAGGCGGGAAAATCGTTGGGGGCAAATACTTAGTTCAGCCATTTGAAAACTATCACGCAGGTGACATAAATAGTTGATATGGCGACACCCTATAGGTGCAAGAAGAAAGCTCGCAAAGTTTCGCAAGTATCGAACTTGTTTGATTCATTTCCGGCTTGGCAACAACTGAACAGCCTCAAGATACCGTATAGATTTCGATACGCCGTAACGAAATCAGTACACACCCGTTCGAGTGCTATTGCGCAAGGGTTTGATCCCCAAACCCTTTTTCATGCACAACCTTCTGTAGCGTTTTCGTTCCAAACCAACAAACAGCCATCCCATAAAAATATATAAGGTATTGTTTTTAAAGGATTTTCCTCTATTGGCCGCATTATTGCTAAGGGAAAGCACCCCAAGAGCGCGGAGCCACCGCGCCCAACGCCCTGCTTCCCGAGGATTCCCCATGAGCGAGTTGCGTTTCACTGAAGATCACGAATGGCTGCGCGTCGAAGCCGATGGCAGCGTCACCGTGGGCATCACCGCCTACGCCCAAAACGCCCTTGGCGATGTGGTTTTCGTGCAACTGCCAGAGTTGCAGCCGTATGAGAAAGGCAGCGAAGCGTCCACAGTCGAGTCGGTAAAAGCCGCCAGCGGCGTCTATATGCCCCTGACCGGTGAAGTGGTTGAGGTCAACGGCCAACTCGAAGAAAGCCCGGAACTGGTCAACGAAGACCCGATGGGCGAAGGCTGGTTCTTCCGCTTCATCCCTGCCGACGCCAGCGCCGTAACCGCCCTGCTCGACCAGGACGCCTACGACCGCCTGCTCAAAGCCAACGACGACGCCTGAGGAACCCCGCCATGACCATCCACCTCGGCACCGCCAACGAATTCATCGCCCGCCACATCGGCCCGCGCGCCGCTGACGAGCAGGCCATGCTCGCCGCCCTGGGCTTCGACTCGCTGGAAGCCATGACCGCTGCGGTCATCCCTGACAGCATCAAGGGCACCAGCGTGCTCGGTTCGCACGACGGCCAGAGCGAAGCCGACGCGCTCGCCGCGCTCAAGGCCATCGCCGGCAAGAACCAACTGTTCAAGAGCTACATTGGCCAGGGCTACTACAACACCCACACCCCGGCACCGATCCTGCGCAACCTGCTGGAAAACCCGGCCTGGTACACCGCTTACACCCCATACCAGCCAGAAATTTCCCAAGGCCGCCTGGAAGCGCTGCTGAACTTCCAGACCCTGATCAGCGACCTCACCGGCCTGCCGATCGCCAACGCCTCCCTGCTCGACGAAGCCACTGCGGCGGCCGAGGCCATGACGTTCTGCAAACGCCTGTCGAAGAACAAGGCCAGCCACGCCTTCTTCGCCTCCGTACACTGCCACCCGCAAACCCTCGACGTGCTGCGCACCCGTGCCGAGCCGTTGGGTATCGAAGTCGTGATCGGCGATGAGCGCGAGCTGGGCGATGTCAGCGCCTTCTTTGGCGCCCTGCTGCAATACCCGGCCAGCAACGGTGACGTGTTCGACTACCGTGACGTGGTACAGCGCTTCCACGCAGCCAACGCCTTGGTTGCCGTGGCCGCCGACCTGCTGGCCCTGACCCTGCTGACCCCGCCGGGCGAGTTCGATGCCGACGTGGCCATCGGCAGCGCTCAGCGCTTCGGCGTGCCACTGGGCTTTGGTGGCCCGCACGCGGCTTACTTCGCCACCCGTGACGCCTTCAAGCGCGACATGCCGGGCCGCCTGGTCGGCGTATCGATCGACCGCTTCGGCAAGACCGCCCTGCGCCTGGCCATGCAAACCCGCGAGCAGCATATCCGCCGCGAAAAGGCCACCAGCAACATCTGCACCGCCCAGGTGCTGCTGGCCAACATTGCCAGCATGTTCGCCGTGTACCACGGCCCGGCCGGCCTCAAGCGCATTGCCGAGCGCACCCACGCCCTGACCGCGATCCTGGCCGCCGGCCTGAAGGCGTTGGGCGTGCAGGTAGTGGGCGCCAGCGCCTTCGACACCCTGACTCTGGCCACCGGCACTGCAACCGCCAGCCTGCATGACAAGGCCCGCGCCCAAGGCATCAACCTGCGCCAGGTCGACGCCACCCACCTGGGCCTGTCGCTGGACGAAACCAGCAGCCAGGCGGACGTCGAGTCGCTGTGGCAATTGTTCGCTGGCGACCAGGCTCAACCAGACTTCGCCGCGCTGGCCGCCAGCACCGGTTCGCTGCTGCCTACCGCCCTGTTGCGCCAGTCGGCGATCCTCGAACACCCGGTGTTCAACCGCTACCACAGCGAAACCGAGCTGATGCGCTACCTGCGCCGCCTGGCCGACAAGGACCTGGCGTTGGACCGCAGCATGATTCCGCTGGGCTCGTGCACCATGAAACTGAACGCCGCCAGCGAGATGATCCCGGTGACGTGGGCCGAGTTCGGCAACCTGCACCCGTTCGCCCCGGCAGAGCAGAGCCAGGGCTACCTGCAGATGACCACCGAGCTGGAAGCCATGCTGTGCGCCGCTACTGGCTATGACGCCGTATCGCTGCAGCCCAACGCAGGCTCCCAGGGCGAGTACGCAGGCCTGCTGGCCATCCGCGCCTACCACCGCAGCCGTGGCGAAAGCCACCGCGACATCTGCCTGATCCCGTCGTCGGCCCACGGCACCAACCCTGCGACCGCCCACATGGCCGGCATGCGCGTAGTGGTTACCGCTTGTGACGCCCGCGGCAACGTCGACGTAGAGGACCTGCGCGCCAAAGCCATCGAGCACCGCGAGCGCCTGGCCGCGATCATGATCACCTACCCGTCGACCCACGGCGTGTTCGAGGAAGCGATCGGCGAAATCTGCGCGATCATCCACGACAACGGTGGCCAGGTGTACATCGACGGCGCCAACATGAACGCCATGGTCGGCCTGTGCGCCCCGGGCAAGTTCGGCGGCGACGTGTCCCACCTGAACCTGCACAAGACCTTCTGCATCCCGCACGGCGGTGGCGGCCCGGGCGTTGGCCCGATTGGCGTCAAGTCGCACCTGGCGCCGTTCCTGCCAGGCCACGCGCAGCTTGAAAACACCGAAGGGGCCGTATGCGCCGCGCCGTTCGGCAGCGCCAGCATCCTGCCGATCACCTGGATGTACATCCGCATGATGGGCGGTGCCGGCCTCAAGCGTGCCTCGCAGATGGCAATCCTCAACGCCAACTACATCGCCCGCCGCCTGGAAGAGCACTATCCTGTTCTGTATACCGGCGGCAATGGCCTGGTGGCCCACGAGTGCATCCTCGACCTGCGCCCGCTGAAGGACACCAGCGGCATCAGCGTCGACGACGTGGCCAAGCGCCTGATCGACTTTGGCTTCCACGCCCCGACCATGTCCTTCCCGGTGGCGGGCACGCTGATGATCGAACCGACCGAAAGCGAGTCCAAGGAAGAACTGGACCGCTTCTGCAACGCGATGATCCAGATCCGCGAAGAAATCCGTGCGGTCGAAAACGGTAGCCTGGACAAGGACGACAACCCGCTGAAAAACGCCCCGCACACCGCGGCCGAGCTGGTTGGCGAATGGGCCCACGGCTACAGCCGCGAGCAGGCGGTCTACCCGCTGCCAAGCCTGGTGGAAGCCAAGTACTGGCCGCCAGTGGGTCGGGTCGACAACGTGTTCGGCGACCGCAACCTGGTGTGCGCCTGCCCGTCGATGGAGAGCTATCAGGACGCCTGATGCAGTCGGGAACCATGGGGCTGCTGCGCAGCCCTTTCGCGGCACAAGGCCGCTCCTATACGGGCGGCGCTGTCCTGTAGGAGCGGCCTTGTGCCGCGAAAGGGCCGCAAAGCGGCCCCAAGGTTTGCAGGAGGAACATCCATGTCACTGAGCGTCTTCGACCTGTTCAAGATCGGCATCGGCCCCTCCAGTTCGCACACGGTCGGCCCGATGCGCGCCGCCGCGCGGTTCGCTGAAGGGCTGCGCCGTGACGGCTTGCTCGCCCGCACGGCCAGCGTCAAAGCCGAGTTGTATGGCTCACTGGGCGCCACCGGCAAGGGCCACGGCAGTGACAAGGCGGTGCTGCTGGGCCTTGAAGGCGAACAGCCGGACATTATCGACACCGAAAGCATCCCCGCCCGCCTGCAGGCCATCCGCGACAGTGGCCACATCAACCTGCTGGGCGAGCACAGCATTGCGTTCATTGAAAAACAGCATGTGGCAATGATCCGCAAGCCGCTGGACTACCATCCCAACGGCATGATCTTTCGCGCGTTCGACGAAGCCGGCCTGCAAATCCGCAGCCGCGAGTATTACTCGGTGGGCGGCGGTTTCGTGGTCGACGAGGACGCCGCCGGCCACGACCGCATCGTCGAGGACAGCACCGTGCTGCCCTACCCGTTCAAGACCGCCAAGGAACTGCTCGGCCATTGCACCACGCAAAACCTGTCGATAAGCCAAGTGATGCTGGCCAACGAGGCCGCCTGGCGCCCAGAGGCAGAAACCCGCGCCGGGCTGCTGCGCATCTGGCAGGTGATGCAGGATTGCGTCGAAGCGGGCTGCCAGCATGAAGGCATATTGCCGGGCGGGCTCAAGGTCAAGCGGCGGGCGCCCGCATTGTACCGCCAACTGAGCCGCCACCCCGAAGCCAGCCTGCGCGATGCCCTGTCGGTGCTCGACTGGGTCAACCTCTACGCCTTGGCCGTGAACGAAGAAAACGCCTACGGCGGGCGCGTGGTCACCGCCCCCACCAATGGGGCGGCAGGTATCGTCCCGGCAGTGTTGCACTACTACATGCGCTTCGTGCCGGGCGCCAGCGAGGACGGGGTGGTGCGTTTTCTGCTCACCGCTGCGGCCATCGGCATCCTGTACAAGGAAAACGCCTCCATCTCTGGCGCGGAAGTGGGCTGTCAGGGCGAGGTCGGCGTGGCCTGCTCGATGGCTGCCGGCGCGTTATGCGAGGTGATGGGTGGCAGCGTGCAGCAGGTGGAGAACGCTGCAGAAATCGGTATGGAGCATAACCTGGGCCTGACCTGCGACCCGATCGGCGGGCTGGTCCAGGTGCCGTGCATCGAGCGCAATGCCATGGGCTCGGTGAAGGCAATCAACGCGGTGCGCATGGCCTTGCGCGGCGACGGGCAACATTACGTGTCGCTCGACAAGGTCATCCGCACCATGCGCCAGACCGGCGCCGACATGAAAAGCAAATACAAAGAGACCGCCCGTGGCGGCCTGGCCGTCAACATCATCGAATGTTGACCCGACAACAACACCAAGGAGTCACCGATGTCCGAAACACTGCTCAAGACCCCACTGCACGCCCTGCACCTGGAACTGGGTGCCCGCATGGTGCCGTTCGCCGGCTACGACATGCCGGTGCAGTACCCGCTGGGCGTGCTCAAGGAACACTTGCACACCCGCGAGCAGGCCGGCCTGTTCGACGTTTCGCACATGGGCCAGATCATCCTGCGCGGCGCTGATGCCGCCAAGGCCCTGGAAAGCCTGGTACCCGTGGACATCATCGACCTCCCGGCAGGCATGCAGCGCTATGCCATGTTCACCAACGAGCAGGGCGGCATCCTCGACGACCTGATGGTGGCCAACCTGGGTGACGACACGCTGTTCCTGGTGGTCAACGCCGCCTGCAAGGACCAGGACCTGGCCCACCTGCGAAAACACATCGGCAACCGTTGCGAGGTGCAGCCGCTGTTCGAGCAACGTGCCCTACTGGCCCTGCAAGGCCCAGCTGCGGTCAAGGTGCTGGAACGCCTGGCCCCGGAAGTGGCCGGCATGACCTTCATGCAGTTCCGCCCGGTGAAGCTGCTGGGCGAAGACTGCTTCGTCAGCCGCTCGGGCTACACCGGCGAAGATGGCTACGAAATCTCGGTTCCGGCACAAGCCGCCGAAGCCCTGGCCCGTCGTCTGCTGGCCGAGCCGGAGGTACAGCCGATTGGCCTGGGCGCTCGCGACTCGCTTCGCCTGGAAGCCGGCCTGTGCCTGTATGGCCACGACATGAATGCCGAGACCACCCCGGTCGAGGCCAGCCTGCTGTGGGCGATTTCCAAGGTGCGCCGTGCCGACGGTGCACGTGCCGCCGGGTTCCCGGGTGCCGAGGCCATCTATGCCCAGCAGCGCGATGGCGTGGCACGCAAGCGCGTCGGGCTGCTACCGCAAGAACGTACGCCCGTTCGTGAAGGCGCGGATATTGTCGATGCAAACGATAAACCGGTCGGCAAAGTCTGCAGCGGCGGCTTTGGCCCGACACTCGGCGCACCTGTAGCAATGGGTTATATCGATAGTGAACATGCTGCAGTCGACACCCCGCTGTTTGCCGTGGTGCGGGGCAAGAAGGTTGCCTTGAAAGTCAGCAAAATGCCTTTCGTGGCACAACGTTACTACCGTGGTTGAAACAGCTTTGTGAAGGTTACGGGCAGGTTCCACATATTCGTTTTCGAACCTGCTCAATAACTTTTGAACATGGCGCCAGGCCAGGCGCCATGCCGTTTCCGTCAAATCGGTCGGTTATCGGCAAACGGCTGATTTTCCATACGACCAAGGGCTTGTTTTTCGCTCGGGAGTTGGCGTAGAGTCACTGCACTGTGTTTGCATGGGTCGCAACAGTTCGTGACCTGGGCCAGTAGCCGAGATTTGCTACAACCCGTTCGACGTCTCTTACTTTCCTGCAACCCAGCCCAGTACTCTTTCGCTTACAAACAAGTGCGAAAGAAACTGTCATCAAAATTCAAGCTTCATAGGAAATAAGACAATGGCTGAGCGTCAGAACGGTACCGTCAAGTGGTTCAATGACGAAAAAGGTTACGGCTTCATCACCCCCGAAAGCGGTCCGGATCTGTTCGTGCACTTCCGCGCTATCGAAGGCAACGGCTTCAAGAGCCTGAAAGAAGGCCAGAAGGTTACCTTCGAAGCAGTCCAGGGCCAGAAAGGCATGCAGGCTGACAAAGTTCAGGTCGCCGGTTAAGCCGAACCCGACTTCGAGAAAAGCCCCTGCCAAGTGCAGGGGCTTTTTTTTGCCCGTAGAATAGCGGCTTCGTCTTCTGGAGCCGTCCCGCATGTCCAAGCCTCTGCTCACCCCTCAGGGAGATTTTCCACCGGTCGGCCTGGGCCGGCGCCTGGCGGCGATGTTCTATGACTTTTTACTGTGCACGGCCCTGCTGATCGTGACCGCTGGCGCTTACAAGATGATCCAGATGGCGATCATCGGCGAGGCACGCATGCGCGAGCTGACCGAGGCTGGGGCACTGGATGGCGACCCTCTGCTGTCGACGGTGCTGCTGTTCGCCCTCTTCGGCTTCTTTGCCAAGTTCTGGACCCATGGCGGGCAGACCCTGGGCATGCAGGTATGGGGTGTGCGAGTGCAGAACGCCGATGGTTCGGCCATCAGCCTGTGGCAGGCGCTGTTGCGCTTTGTGGTGTCGATTGCTTCGTGGCTGTGCCTGGGGTTGGGTTTCTTCTGGGTGTTAATCGACAAGCGCAAGCGGGGCTGGCATGACATCTATTCAGAGAGCCAGCTGGTGCGGGTGCCGAAGCAGAAGAAATGAGCACAGGTTAACACCCATGAAAAAGCCGACCCTAAGGTCGGCTTTCTTGTGCAGCTCAGGCCATCAACCCGCCCGGCGCAACAACCACACACCGGCCAAGGCACAAATGCCCGCCGGAATCACCACCGCCAGCAGCGGCGGGAAGCCAAACACCTGGCTAGATGGCCCCAGCAAGTCCTGACCGATTCGGAACACGAAGCCCACCAGCACACCGGTGAACACGCGCTGCCCGAGTGTTACCGAGCGCAGCGGGCCGAAGATGAAGGAAATTGCCATCAGCACCAGTGCCGCAGTCACCATCGGCTGCAGTACCTTGGTCCAGAACGCCAGCCAGTAGCGGGCATTGTTCAAACCCTGGTCAGACAGGTAGTGGATGTAGTCCCACAGCCCGGTAATCGACAGCGATTCCGGCGCCAGGATCACGGTATTGAGCAGTTCTGGCGTGAGCGAAACGTCCCAGCGCTCTTGCGGCGCGCTGACGACTTCGGTGTGGTCACCACGGAAATAGGTGGTGCGCACGTCGGCGAGCAGCCAGTGGTCGTTCTGGTACTGGGCACGGCGGGCGAAGCTCGACGTGACGATCTTGCGCTCGTTGTCGAAGCGGTAACGGGTCACCCCCAGCAGCAAGCCGTTAGGCTGCACGGCGTTGATGTGCACGTACTCTTCACCCTGACGGTGCCACATACCGCGCTTGGAGCTTTGCGCCTCACCCCCGCCCTGGGCCAGCGAGCGGTCGGCCTGGGCCTTGTTCTCGGTCACCGGTGCCACGTATTCACCGATCAGCACGCCGACCAGCATCAGTACCAGCATCGGCTTCATCACCGCCCAGACGATACGGCCGATGGAAACGCCGGCCGCACGCATGATGGTCAGCTCGCTGCTGCTGGCCAGGCTGCCCAGGCCGATCAGGCAGCCGATCAGTGCCGCCATCGGCAGCATTTCGTACAGCCGCCGCGGTGCGGTGAGCAGGACGAAGTTGCCAGCCTCCATCACCGTATAGGTATCACTCAGGTCGCTCATCTCATCGATGAAGGCGAACAGCGAAGCCAGGCCGAGGATGATCCCCAGCACAGCCAGGATGGCCAGCAGCACGCTCTGGCCGATATAGCGGTCGAGCTTAGCCATGGGCCACCTCCGCACGACGGGCAGCGCGCTTGAGGCGCAGCGGCTCCCAGTACATCAGCCCCAGGCCGATCAGCAGGAACAGACCGTGGACCCACCACATGCCCAGGCCGATCGGAAGTTTGCCCTTCTCGAGGGCACCGCGTACGGAAATCAGCATTGTCAGGTAGGCCATGTACAGAAGAATTGCCGGCAGCAGCTTGAGGAAGCGGCCCTGACGCGGGTTGACCCGGGACAGTGGCACCGCCAGCAGGGTGACGACGAACACCAGGATCGGCAGCGACAACCGCCATTGCAACTCGGCACGCTCACGCAGGCCCTTCTTGCCGATCAACTCGGAGGTAGGGATGGCTTCACGTTCGGTGACTTCCTCGCTGACTTCCGGCTTGGGCAGCAGCACGCCATAGGTGTCGTACTTGATGGCGCGGTAGTCGGCCTGGCCCGGGTTACCGTCGTAGCGGTAACCGTTTTCCAGCACCAGATAGCGGTTGCCGTCGGCCTGGATTTCCTGGTGACCCTTTTCCGCGACCAGCACCGACGGCGCGCGGTCCTTGGTTTTGTCCTGGTTGAAGCGCTTCTCCGAAATGAACACCCCGGCCAGGTTGATGCGGTCATCCGACAGCTGCTCGGTATAGGTGACCCGCGAGCCGTCACGCAACGTCTGGAAGCGGCCAGGCACCAGGGTGTCGAACTCGGTCAGCGCGTCTTGCTGGGCGATGATCTGCTGCACCTGGGCCACGCCCAGCGGTGCAAGGCTCAGGCTCAGCCAGGCCACCAGCAGGGCGACCAGGGCGGCCGGCACCATGGTCAGGCCCAACAGGCGCTGCTGGCTCATGCCGGTGGCCGACAACACGGTCATCTCGCTCTCCAGGTACAGGCGCCCGTAAGCCAGGAGAATACCGAGGAACAGCCCCAGCGGCAGGATCAATTGCAGGAAACCCGGCAACCGGAAGCCCATGATCAGGAACAGCACGCCCGGGTCGAGCACGCCCTGGGCAGCCTGGGCCAGGTACTTGATGAAGCGCCCGCTCATGATGATCACCAGCAGCACAGCGCTGACGGCGCTCAAGGTCACCAGGACCTCGCGGGACAGATAACGAAAGACGATCAAACCAGACACTCCTGGGTTGTCAGGGCGGACTGCCATGCAATGGCGCCAAACAATGACTTAGTACATCCAAGACCAATGCCGGTTCGCCAATGGCGAACCTCCATGTAAAGTGCGCGCATTATCCTGTGATTGACCGCCCCTGTCACTTGGCCGCGCATGAACGCGCATAACGGGGTTGTCAGCACGCTTGCCGCAGGCTCAAACTGGCAGCTTTTCCGCTGGCGCGCCACTAAGCGGCCAGGCCCGTCCAGAGCGCTGGCACACACAGCGCCATTCGTATCGATCATTCGGGGATCCTGACATGGAACTGGTTGTAAAAAGCGTAGCTGCTGCATCCGTAAAAACCGCCACACTGGTCATTCCGGTAGGTGAAAACCGCAAGCTCGGTGCTGTGGCCAAGGCTGTCGACCTGGCCAGCGAGGGTGCCATTAGCGCCGTGCTCAAGCGCGGCGACCTGGCCGGCAAGCCGGGCCAGACCCTGCTGCTGCAGAACCTTGCGGGCCTGAAGGCCGAGCGCGTGCTGCTGGTAGGCAGTGGCAAGGATGAAGCCCTGGGCGACCGCGCCTGGCGCAAGCTGGTTGCCAGCGTGGCCGGCGTACTCAAGGGCCTGAACGGTGCCGATGCAGTGCTGGCCCTGGACGATGTGGCGGTCAACAACCGCGACGCCCATTACGGTAAATACCGCCTGCTGGCCGAAACCCTGCTCGACGGCGAATACGTCTTCGACCGTTTCAAGAGCCAGAAGGCCGAGCCGCGCGCCCTGAAAAAGGTCACCCTGTTGGCCGACAAGGCCGGCCAGGCCGAAGTCGAGCGTGCGGTCAAACACGCCAGCGCCATCGCCACCGGTATGGCTTTCACCCGCGACCTGGGCAACCTGCCGCCTAACCTCTGCCACCCAAGCTTCCTGGCAGAGCAGGCCAAGGACTTGGGCAAGGCGCACAAGGCGCTGAAGGTCGAGGTGCTGGACGAGAAGAAGATCAAGGACCTGGGCATGGGTGCGTTCTATGCCGTGGGCCAGGGCAGCGACCAGCCTCCACGCCTGATCGTGCTGAATTACCAGGGCGGCAAAAAGGCCGACAAGCCATTCGTGCTGGTCGGTAAAGGCATCACCTTCGACACCGGCGGCATCAGCCTCAAGCCAGGCGCCGGCATGGACGAAATGAAATACGACATGTGTGGCGCCGCCAGTGTGTTCGGAACCCTGCGTGCCGTGCTGGAACTGCAGCTGCCAATCAACCTCGTGTGCCTGCTGGCCTGCGCCGAAAACATGCCGAGCGGCGGTGCCACCCGCCCGGGTGACATCGTCACCACCATGAGCGGCCAGACCGTGGAAATTCTCAACACCGACGCCGAAGGCCGCCTGGTGCTGTGTGACACCCTGACCTACGCCGAGCGCTTCAAGCCGCAGGCGGTGATCGACATCGCCACCCTGACCGGCGCCTGCATCGTCGCCCTGGGCAGCCACACCTCCGGCCTGATGGGCAACAACGACGACCTGGTGGGCCAGTTGCTCGACGCCGGCAAGCGCGCCGACGACCGTGCCTGGCAGCTGCCGCTGTTCGACGAATACCAGGAGCAGCTGGACAGCCCGTTCGCCGACATGGGCAACATCGGCGGGCCGAAGGCCGGCACCATCACCGCGGGTTGCTTCCTGTCGCGCTTCGCCAAGGCCTACAACTGGGCGCACATGGACATCGCCGGTACCGCGTGGGTCAGTGGCGGCAAGGACAAAGGCGCCACCGGCCGCCCAGTGCCTCTGCTGACCCAGTACCTGCTGGACCGCGCTGGCGCGTGACGCCGTGAGGCCGGTGGCGCCTTGTGCGCCACTGGCCGGCGATTCTCACCATGAGCAAAGTCGACTTCTACATCTTGCCCACCGACTCGCTGTCGGCGCGGCTGGATTTCGCCTGCAAGCTGTGCGAAAAGGCCTGGCGCCTCGGCCACCGGGTCTACCTGCACTGCCAGGACGCGGACCAGCGCAGCGAGCTGGACCAACGCTTGTGGCGCTTCAAGGGCGAAGCGTTCGTGCCCCACGACCTGGCCGAGGTGCATGCCGATGCCGGCGTGGCGTTGGGCTTGGCAGACAGCGCGGGCGAGCACCGCGACTTGCTGATCAACCTGGGCGCCAGCGTGCCGGGCTTTGTTGGCCAGTTCGAGCGGGTGGCCGAAATCGTGGTCGAGGAGCCTGGCATCCGCCAATCGGCCCGAGAGCGATTCCGTTTCTACCGCGAACAGGGCTATGCTCTGCAAGACCACCGCTTACAGCGACTTTGACGACGATGGACAAGCCCTCCCCTTTGCCCGACTCCGCCCATCTGCTCGATGACCTCGAGTCAATCCGCCAGCTGCTTGGCGACGCCGACCTGCAACCGCCGCTGCTGACCGAAACGGTGGAGCAGATTCCGTTGCTGCTTGACGAACCTGCCGGCAACCCTGCACCGGTTGCCGAACCGGTGGCTGCCGAACCCGAGGACGACCCGCAAACCCGCCGCCAGGACACCCTGCTGCACCTGGAGAGCGAACTGCGTGCGGCGGCGCAGATGATCATGCAGGACGTGATCAACGACTTCACCCCGCACATCGAGAACGAGATCAAGCGCCGGCTGGATGCGCGGATCGAGCGGTTGATCAAGCGTTCGGAGTAAGCCTGAATTTCGGCGGTGCCCGCGAAGCAGGCGCCGCCGCACTGCCAGATAGCAGCAGCTTGTCGCCTGCGGCCCCCACCTTGGTTATACTTCCCGGCTTTCCCGAATAAATGCACAGGGTCCCGCCGCGCATGGATAAGACCTACCAGCCGCACGCCATCGAAACTTCCTGGTACAACACCTGGGAGTCCGAGAACTATTTCGCCCCACAAGGTGCAGGCGAGTCCTACACCATCATGATCCCGCCGCCGAACGTGACCGGCAGCCTGCACATGGGCCATGGATTCAACAACGCGATCATGGACGCCCTGATCCGTTTCCGCCGCATGCAAGGCCGCGACACCCTGTGGCAGCCAGGCACCGACCACGCCGGTATCGCCACGCAGATGCTGGTCGAGCGCCAGCTCGAAGCCAAAGGCCAGAACCGTCATGACCTGGGCCGCGAGAAGTTCCTGGAAAAGGTCTGGGAATGGAAGGACCAGTCCGGTGGCAACATCAGCCGCCAGATCCGCCGCCTGGGCTCCTCGGTAGACTGGAGCCGCGAGCGCTTCACCATGGACGACGGCCTCTCCGAAGCCGTTAAAGAAGCGTTCGTGCGCCTGCATGAAGATGGCCTTATCTACCGTGGCAAGCGCCTGGTCAACTGGGATACCAAGCTGCACACGGCCATCTCTGACCTCGAAGTGGAAAACCACGACGAAAAAGGCCACCTGTGGAACCTACGCTACCCGCTGGCCGACGGCGCCAAGACCGCCGAAGGCAACGACTACCTGGTGGTTGCCACCACCCGTCCGGAAACCCTGCTGGGTGACGCGGCCGTTGCGGTCAACCCGAACGACGAACGCTACCAGGCACTGATCGGCAAGTTCGTCGAACTGCCGCTGGTTGGTCGCCGCATCCCGATCATCGCCGACGACTACTGCGACCCAGCGTTTGGTACCGGCTGCGTGAAGATCACCCCGGCTCACGACTTCAACGACTACGAAGTCGGCAAGCGCCACAACCTGCCGCTGCTGAACATCTTCGACAAGAACGCCTTCGTGCTTGCCAGCGCCCAGGCCTTCAACCTCGACGGCAGCGTCAACGAGCAGGTTGATACCCGACTGCCTGCCCAATACGCCAACCTCGACCGCTTCGTCGCGCGCAAGCAGATCGTTGCCGACCTGGATGCCCAGGGCCTGCTGGTGAGCATCGACGACCACGCCCTGAAGGTGCCGAAAGGAGACCGTTCGGGCACCGTGATCGAGCCGTGGCTGACCGACCAGTGGTACGTCTCCACCAAGCCGCTGGCGGAACCTGCCATCGCCGCCGTGGAAGATGGCCGTATCCAGTTCGTGCCCAAGCAGTACGAGAACATGTACTTCTCCTGGATGCGTGACATCCAGGACTGGTGCATCAGCCGCCAGCTGTGGTGGGGCCACCGCATCCCGGCGTGGTACGACGAGGCCGGCCAGGTCTACGTTGGCCGCAACGAGGAAGAAGTGCGCGCCAAGCACAACCTGGGCGCCGACGTGGTCCTGCGCCAGGACGACGACGTGCTCGACACCTGGTTCAGCTCCGGCTTGTGGACCTTCTCCACCCTGGGCTGGCCGGAACAGACCGAGTTCCTCAAGAAGTTCCACTCCACCGATGTGCTGGTAACCGGCTTCGACATCATCTTCTTCTGGGTTGCGCGCATGATCATGCTGACCATGCACCTGATCAAGAACGAGGACGGCACCCCGCAGGTACCGTTCAAGACCGTGTACGTGCACGGCCTGGTCCGTGACGGCCAAGGCCAGAAGATGTCCAAGTCCAAGGGCAACGTGCTGGACCCGCTGGACATCGTCGACGGCATCACCCTCGACGCCCTGCTGGAAAAACGCACCAGTGGCATGATGCAGCCCAAGCTGGCCGAGAAAATCGCCAAACAGACCAAGGCCGAGTTCCCTGAGGGTATCGCCAGCTACGGCACCGACGCCCTGCGCTTCACCTTCTGCTCGCTGGCCTCCACAGGCCGCGACATCAAGTTCGACATGGGCCGCGTCGAAGGCTACCGCAACTTCTGCAACAAGATCTGGAACGCCGCCCGCTACGTGCTGGACAAGGGCGAGGACTGTGGCCAGAACGGCGAAGCTTACGAATTGTCGCTGGCTGACCGCTGGATCATCTCGCAGCTGCAGCGCACCGAAGCCGAAGTGACCCGCCAGCTGGAGCAGTTCCGCTTCGACCTGGCCAGCCAGGCGCTGTACGAGTTCATCTGGAACCAGTACTGCGACTGGTACCTGGAGCTGTCCAAGCCGGTACTGTGGGATGAAAACGCCCCGGTCGAGCGCGCTCGTGGTACCCGCCGCACCCTGGTGCGCGTGCTGGAAGTGGCGCTGCGCCTGGCGCACCCGTTCATGCCGTTCATTACCGAAGAAATCTGGCAGCGCATCGCGCCGCTGGCCGGTATCGAAGGCAAGACCATCATGCTGCAGCCGTGGCCGGTGGCCAATGAGGCACGCATCGACGCCGCCGCTGAAGGTGACATCGAGTGGCTCAAGGAATTGATGGTCGGCCTGCGCAACATCCGCGCCGAAATGAACATCGGCCCAGGCAAGCCGCTGCCGCTGTTCCTGAAGAACGCCAACGCCGACGACCAACGCCGCCTGCTGGAAAACGAAGCGCTGCTGAAGAAGCTGGCCAAGGTGGAGTCGTTCACCGTGCTGGGCGATGCCGACGAAGCGCCGCTGTCGGCCACCGCCCTGGTCGGTGACCTGCAAGTGCTGGTGCCAATGGCCGGCCTGATCGACAAGGATGCCGAGCTGGCGCGCCTGAACAAGGAAATCCAGCGCCTGCAAGGCGAAGTGGCACGCGTGGGTGGCAAGCTGTCCAACGCCGCCTTCGTCGACAAGGCTCCGCCTGCGGTGATCGAGAAGGAACGTGCCAAGCTGGCCGAGTCTGAACAGGCCCTGGCCAACTTCACCGAGCAGCATGCGCGCATCGCTGCGCTGTAAACCTCGGTAAATTCATCGCGGGCAACCCCGCTCCTACAGGTCAACGTAGGAGCGGGCTTGCCCGCGATGCTTTTCAGGACTCCACCATGATCCAGAAACCTACCCTGCACCCGCGCAACCGCCACCAGGGCCGCTACGACTTCCCTAGCCTGATCAAGGCCCACCCGGACCTTGCCCGCTTCACCATCACCAATCCCCACGGCAAACCGAGCATCGACTTCGCCAACCCTGAAGCCGTGCGCGTGTTCAACCGTGCCCTGCTCAAGGCCCAGTACGGCATCCAGCACTGGGATATCCCCGCCGACTACCTGTGCCCGCCCATCCCCGGCCGCGCCGACTACATTCACGTGGCCGCCGATCTGCTGGCCGAAGACAACGCCGGCGAGGCGCCAAAGGGTGCCAAGGTGCATGCACTGGATATCGGTGTGGGTGCCAACTGCATCTACCCACTGCTTGGGCACAGCGACTACCGCTGGCGCTTCCTGGGCTCGGACATCGACCCCGTGGCCCTGGCATCGGCCAAGGCCATCGTGCAGGCCAATGGGTTGGGCAAGGCCATCACCCTGCGCCAACAGACCAATCGCACGCACATCCTCAGCGGCCTGCTGCAGGATGACGAACGCTTCGACCTGACCCTGTGCAACCCGCCCTTCCATGCCTCACGCGAAGAAGCCACCCGTGGCAGCCAGCGAAAATGGAAGAACCTGGGCAAGCAAGACCCCAAGCGCAAGCTGCCTGTGCTCAACTTCGGTGGCCAGAACAATGAACTGTGGTGCGAGGGCGGCGAAATCCGCTTTGTAACCCTACTGGTCGGCGAGAGCGTGCAGTACGCCGAGCGGGTGCTGTGGTTCACCAGCCTGGTGTCCAAGGCCAGTAACTTGCCGGGCATCGAGACCGCACTGAAGAAGGCAGGCGCCAAGGCCGTACGCATCATCGAAATGGGCCAGGGGCAGAAACAGAGCCGCATGGTCGCCTGGAGCTTCCTTGACGATGCCGCGCGCCAGGCCTGGCACGCCCAGCGTAAATCACAGGCATGAAAAAACCGCGCCCGGGCAAGCCGGGCGCGGTTTCGTCAACACGTCAACAATTACTTGTTGATGGCGTCGGTCAGCACTTTGGCTGGAACGAACTTGACGACTTTCTTGGCAGCGATTTCGATGGCAGCGCCAGTCGAAGGGTTGCGGCCGGTACGGGCAGGACGCTCGGAGACTTTCAGCTTGCCGATGCCTGGCAGGGTGATTTCAGCGCCGTTTTCCAGTTGGTCGGCAACGATCTGGCCCAGTTGCTCCAGAGCGTTCTTGGCGGTGGCTTTTGGCGCGGCGATCGATTCGGCGATGTCGGCAATCAGTTGGTCTTTGGTCAATGCCATGGTGGTGTTCCTTCCCTATCAAATTCGATGGTTATGCAGCGAACTACGACGTTATCGGGCCAGCCCCTGAAAGTGGAGGGCCGCGCCAATCGCGTATGTAGATACGTAAATCGGCGTTTGGTTCGACACGACGACAGCACGCTGCCAGCAATGCGCCACACGAGGGGCACAAGACCGCGCAAAACTACCACAGGAGCAGATAAATATCCGCTGCGCACTTCGATTTAATGCAGGTTTTTCGGGGGTTTTAGCTTAAAACGCACAAATTTGAACAAAAAACGAACAACCGACATATCTGCCAACATACGGCCACTGCATCACCTTGTGTCTAGGGTAAACTTGGCAACTTTTGCAGCTCGCCGAGAATCCCATGCCAATCCGTCATTGCATCGTTCACCTGATCGACAAAAAGCCTGATGGCAGCCCCGCGGTGCTGCATGCTCGCGACTCCGAACTGGCCGCCTCCGATGCCATCGAGAACCTGCTGGCCGACCTCAATGACAGCTATAACGCCAAGCAAGGCAAAGCCTGGGGCTTTTTCCACGGTGAGTCGGGCGCCTACCCATTGAGCGGCTGGCTGAAGCAGTACCTGGACGAAGAAAAAGACTTTACCGCCTTCAGCCGCATTGCCGTGGAACACCTGCAAAAGCTGATGGAAGAGTCCAACCTGTCCACTGGCGGCCATATCCTGTTCGCCCATTACCAGCAAGGCATGACCGAATATCTGGCCATTGCGCTGCTGCACCACAGCGAAGGGGTAGCGGTGAACGCCGAACTCGACGTGATGCCCTCGCGCCACCTTGACCTTGGCCAGTTGCACCTGGCGGCACGCATCAACCTGTCGGAGTGGAAGAACAACCAGAACTCCAAGCAGTACATCTCGTTCATCAAGGGCAAGAACGGCAAGAAAGTGTCGGATTACTTCCGCGACTTCATCGGCTGCCAGGAAGGTGTAGATGGCCCAGGCGAAACCCGTACCCTGCTCAAAGCCTTCAGTGACTTCGTCGAGAGCGAAGACCTGCCGGAAGAGTCCGCCCGCGAAAAGACCCAGACCCTGGTCGAGTACGCCACCACCCAGACCAAACTGGGCGAGCCGGTAACGCTGGAAGAGCTGTCCAGCCTGATCGACGAAGACCGGCCCAAAGCGTTCTACGACCACATCCGCAACAAGGACTATGGCCTGTCGCCAGAAATCCCGGCGGACAAGCGCACCCTCAACCAGTTCCGCCGCTTCACCGGGCGTGCCGAGGGGCTGTCGATCAGCTTCGAGGCACACTTGCTGGGCGACAAAGTGGAGTATGACGAGGCGGCAGGCACCCTGATCATCAAGGGGCTGCCGACAACGCTGGTGGATCAGTTGAAGCGGCGCAAGGACTAATCCCCTCAAAGCCGGTAAAGGAGGCCACCAGCGCCTCCTTTGCCGATTTGCGCAGCCGCTTTACCAGCCGCTCCTGACGCAAAGCCTCGCCTTTATCCGGCCATTGCTCCACATACACCAGCGCCTGGGCTGGACTGGTCTTGAAGTAGCGGGCGCCCTGCCCCTTCTGGTGCGCCGCAAAACGCCGCTGAGGGTCATCGCTGATGCCGCAGTACAGCGAGCCGTTGGCGGTCCTTACCAGGTAGACATACCAGGGTTTGCCAACAACTGATTCGACGGTTTCACTCACCTTGGGCCTGCTGGAATGCGCGCAATCCCTTGAATGCCTGCAGGCGAACCTTGTTCTGCACCAGCGGCGACCAGCCCAGCAATACGCCAGGCATACCCAAGGCCTGCCGCGACCAACGCCACAGGTCGAAGGTGTCGTCATGCTGGCAGATCAGCCCATCACGAATGACAAAACGCGCCTGGATGTCGTTGACCACAACACGGTCGGTCTGGGTGAACAGGTAGGTGGCCACCCAGTGCGCGCCGCCACTGCGCTCATCGGCGCGGACGCTGTCGAACGTCAGGGTAAAGTTCTTGGCGCGGCGGGTGAGCATACGCCACATATCACCTGCATCCTTGCCGCGCAGGGTGCCGAAAACCGGGTCGCTGAAAACGATATCGTCGCTGTAGCAGGCCACCATCGCCTCGGCGTCCAGGCGCTGGAAGGCCTGGTAGAAGCGGGTGATCAGGTCGCGGTTGGCGTCGCTCATGGGGGCAGGTCCGTCCTGGGGTTCAAAGCAGCACGATAATCTGCCCCGATAGCTTATGCCAGTACCCGCGAAGAGGCCGGCACTGCCATCACCCGTCTCAGACTTTTTCGCTGGTCACCTGCACATGCAACGCCCGCCCGGCACCCAGCCCGAACACGATGGCACCAATACCCAATACCGCAAAAATCCACCCCAGCGCGGCCCAGCCCCCGGTAAGGTCATGCACCAGCCCCACCGCAAACGGCCCCATCGACGCCAAGGTGTAACCCACGCCCTGCGCCATGCTCGACAGGTTCGCCGCTACATGGGCGTCTTTCGAACGCAGCACAATCAGGGTCAGCGCCAGGGCAAAAGTACCGCCCTGCCCCAGGCCCAGCACCACGGCCCATCCCCACAGCCCCGAAACCGGCGCATACAGGCAACCGAACAGGCCCGCCAGGGTAATCAACATGACCAGCACGATCGCCAGGCGTTGGTCCTTGCCACGGGTGGCTAGCCAGGGCGCACTCAGCGAGCTGACCAGCTGCACGATCACCGACCCCGACAGCACCAGCCCTGCCTCGGTCGGGCTCAGGCCACGGCCTATCAGGATCGATGGCAACCAACCGAACACGATGTAAGCCAGCGATGACTGCAAGCCCATGTACAAGGTCACCTGCCAGGCCAGCGGATCGCGCCACAGGCCCCGTACACGATAAGCCACCTTGTGCAGGCCATGCCCCTGGCGGGCCTGTGGCAGCCACACCAGCATCGCCAGCAAGGCCGGCAATACCCAGAAGCCCAGCCCAAGTGCCCAACTACCGCCAAAATGCTGGGCCAACGGTACGGTAGCCCCCGCCGCCATGGCGGCGCCCAGGCACAACGCCATGGTGTACACACCGGTCAGCGTGCCGGCGTGCTGCGGGAAGTCGCGCTTGACGATACCCGGCAGCAGCACGCCGATAATGCCAATGCTCGCCCCCGCCATCAGGCTGCCGAGGAACACGCCAACGGGGCCGAAGGCGCTTCGCACCCCGATACCCAGCGCCAACGTGACAAGAATGCCGAGGATCACCCGCTCACTGCCAAAACGCCGCGCCAGCAAGGGTGCCAGCGGCGCGAACAGCCCCAGGCACAGCACCGGCAAGGTGGTCAGCAAGCCGGCCTGCGAGGCACTCAGCCCCAGCCCTTCAGACACCAGCCCCAGCACCGGCGCCATGCTCGACAACGCCGGGCGCAGGTTCAAGGCTACCAGCACCAGGCCCAGCAGCAACAGCCAGGGCCGCCGCAACACTACAGGCTGCTGCTGCACCTGCTCGTCGTCAGCCTCGGCATCGATCAGCAGCTCATCGAGGTCCCGCTCGTTCGGCGGGGTATTGCGGGTGATGGATTCAGCCATGGCCTTCTCGGTGTCAGGATTCGATGAGGGTGCGGCTGAGGCGCTTGGCCCGCTCCGCGTCGCGTTGTTCGATGGCTTCGAGGATCTGGCCGTGCAGGTCGAACGTGGCCTGACAGCGCGGAACAGTCGCCATGTTGCGTTGCAGCGCGGCAGCCACCACCCCGGAAAAGTAGCGATACAGCTCGCTTAACGCCGGGTTGTGGGCGGCATCGACCAACCGCTGGTGGAACACCAGGTCGCAGGCCACATAAGCATCGACATCCCCGTGAAAGTGCCCGGCGCTGCTGGCCAGCGCATCGCGTAGCGCCTGCAGATCGGCATCGGTACGGCGCAGCGCCGCCAAGCCGATGGCTTCGGCTTCGAGGATGTGACGGGTTTCCCGGGCCTGCTCAGCACTGCAGCGAGACATCGCCTGCACCGCCTGCAGCGGATCCTGGGCCGTGCGCAGGTAACTACCGTCACCTTGGCGAATTTCCACCAGGCCACTGAACGCCAGCACACGCATGGCTTCGCGCACGGTATTGCGGCTGATGCCCAGTTGCAGGGCCAACTCCGGCTCGGTAGGCAGTCGCTGGCCGACCTGCCAGTCGCCCAGCACGATGCGCTCACGCATGCGATCCACAGCAAGCTCAACCAGGGAACGCTTGGTCAGCTCAGTATTCATTGCACTCAACCAATCATCCGATGAATTTGCACAAGCTTACTGGAGGCCGGTCTACGCCGCAAACCACCTGACATTTCTGCCAGTTGTGAACAACCCACGTTGTTGCAACGCTCGCAGTAGTACTTTCAAGGGCGTCCTGACATGCGACTCACTAGCCTGCTGCTATTGCTGCTTCTGGCCATACTCCCGGGTTGCGAACCGACCCGACACCCAAGCCGCCCCAAGGCCTTGTTAATCGGTCTCGATGGTGTGCAGCTTGAGCGCTACCTGCAATTGGGCGACGCGACCAACCTCAGCCAGCGGCTGTATTACGGCAAGGCCTATACGGGTGGCATCAACGGCAAGGCCAGCGAGCAACCGACCTTGTGCGGCCCGGGATGGGTCACGTTGCTGACGGGTGTCTGGAGCAACAAGCACGGGGTCAGCAACAATGCCGAGTCATTGCGGGTAGACCCGTCGTTTCCCAGCCTGTTCAAACGACTGCGACTGGCCATGCCGAATGCCTACCTGTCCAGCGTGGTCGGCTGGTCACCGCTGAACACGGCCTACCTGCTGGAGGACGCCCATGGCGCCGATGTGCGTGAGAGTGGTTTATCAGATGCACGCGTCATCGAGCGAACGCTGCAGATCCTGGACAATACACCCGCCGACTTTACCTTCATTCAACTGGATGAAGCAGACCAGACTGGCCACGACAGCGGCTTTGGCGAACGCTATCAACAGTCGTTGCGCACGCTCGACAGCCAGATCGGCCATTTGCTGGACAAGGTCGATGAGCGCCAGCGCCTGAACCCGCAGGAAGACTGGCTGGTGATCGTCAGCACGGACCATGGGCGGGATTACTGGGGCAAAGCGCATGGCGGTATGTCGGAGCAGGAAAAAACCATCTTCATTGCCAGCAACAAGCCGTTGAACCAGGAACTTTCGCAACCCGGCATTCCAGCGGAAAACCCTGGGCCGAACCACCTGTACAGCCTGCCTGCGCAAACCTCGGTCGCCCCCACCGTGTTACGTCACATGGGCCTGAAACTGCTGCCGGAATGGCTACTGGATGGCACACCCTTGCTGGGTGATACCGGCGTGCGCAAGGTACGGGTCGACGAAACCAAAGGGCGGGTACGCTGGAACAGCAATGCTCCCGGCTACCTGACGATACTCAAGAACGGGCATGTGGTTGCGCAAGTACCGGCCAAGGACGGGCAATGGACCGACCCCGAAGGCATGGGGCAGGAGAACGACTATGTGCTAGTGCTCGATGGCACACCAGCGGCGGTGCGTAACCGTCCGGCTGGCAAAGCATTTGTCATAGAAGAAAGCAGTTATTAAGCCGGGCGCGCTCTTAATAAAGGCGCGCCCGACAATGCTTCAGTTCAACGCATCGAGCAACGCCTGGTTCATCTCTGGCGTACCGATGGTAATGCGCAGGAACTGGGCAATGCGTGCCTGCTTGAAGTGACGCACGATCACGCCCTGCTCCCGCAGTCGGGCAGCCAGTTCGGCGGCATCCTGTTGCGGGTGGCGGGCGAAGATGAAGTTGGCGGCCGAAGGCAACACTTCAAAGCCCTTGGCTTGCAACTGCCCGACCAACGCTTCGCGGCTGTCGATCACTTTACGGCAGGTTTCTTCGAAGTACTCACGGTCTTCGAACGCCACCGCTGCGCCCACGATCGCCGCTCGGTCCAGCGGGTAGGAGTTGAAGCTGTTCTTGATCCGCTCCAGTGCCTCGATCAGGTCCGGATGCCCCACCGCCAGACCAACCCGCAGGCCAGCCAGCGAGCGCGACTTCGACAGCGTCTGGGTGACCAGCAGGTTGTCGTAGCGGTCCACCAGGCTGATGGCCGTCTCGCCGCCGAAATCGATGTAAGCCTCATCCACCACCACCACCGAGTCACGGTTGGCCTGCAGCAACTGCTCCACTGCCTGCAGCGGCATCAGGCAACCTGTCGGCGCGTTGGGGTTGGGGAAGATGATGCCGGCGTTGGGCTTGTTGTAGTCCTCGATGCGGATCTGGAACTGCTCGTCCAGCGCCACCTGCTCGAAGGCAATACCGTAGAGACCACAGTAGACCGGGTAGAAGCTGTAGCTGATGTCCGGGAACAACAGCGGTGCATCGTGCTGGAACAGGCCGTGGAAGATGTGCGCCAACACCTCATCCGAGCCGTTGCCGACAAACACTTGCGCCGGGGTTACGCCGTAATAGTCGGCCACCGCTTGCTTGAGGCGGTCACCGTTCGGGTCCGGGTAAAGGCGCAGGTTATCGTTCAACTCACCGCGCATGGCCTCCAGCGCCTTGGGCGATGGGCCATAGGGGTTTTCGTTGGTGTTGAGCTTGACCAGACGGGCCAGCTTGGGCTGCTCGCCCGGCACGTAAGGCACCAGGTCCTTGACGAAGGGGCTCCAGAATCGACTCATGCTCAGTTCCCCTTCTCTTGGGTCAGGATACGGTATTCAGCGCTGCGGGCGTGGGCGGTCAGCGACTCGCCACGGGCCAGGACCGACGCGGTGTGCCCCAGCTCGGAGGCACCCTGCTCGGAGCAGAAGATGATCGACGAACGCTTCTGGAAGTCATACACCCCCAGCGGCGACGAGAAACGTGCGGTGCCGGAGGTCGGCAACACGTGGTTGGGGCCGGCACAGTAATCGCCCAGCGCTTCGCTGGTGTGGCGGCCCATGAAGATCGCCCCAGCGTGGCGAATGTGCGGCAACCAGGCTTGCGGGTCGGCCACCGACAGTTCCAGGTGTTCCGGTGCAATACGGTTGGCCACGTCCATCGCCTGTTGCATGTCACGCACCTGAATCAGTGCACCACGGCCGTTGATCGACTTCTCGATGATTTCGGCACGCTCCATGGTCGGCATCAGCTTGTCGATGCTGGCGGCAACGCGGTCGAGGAAGGCGGCATCCGGGCTGACCAGAATGGCCTGGGCGTCTTCGTCGTGCTCGGCCTGGGAGAACAGGTCCATGGCGATCCAGTCCGGGTCGGTCTGGCCGTCGCACACCACGAGGATTTCCGACGGGCCGGCGATCATGTCGATGCCCACCTGGCCGAACACATGGCGCTTGGCAGTAGCAACGTAGATGTTGCCTGGGCCGACGATCTTGTCCACCTGCGGCACGCTTTCGGTGCCGTAGGCCAACGCGGCAACAGCCTGGGCACCACCGACGGTGAACACACGGTCGACACCGGCAATGCACGCGGCCGCCAGCACCAGCTCGTTGACCTCACCACGCGGGGTCGGTACCACCATGACCACTTCGGCCACGCCGGCAACCTTGGCCGGGATGGCGTTCATCAACACCGACGACGGGTACGACGCCTTGCCGCCCGGCACATACAGGCCAGCACGGTCCAGTGGGGTAACCTTCTGGCCAAGCACAGTGCCGTCGGCCTCGGTGTACTGCCAGGAATCCTGCTTCTGCCGCTCGTGGTACATGCGCACGCGATTGGCGGCTGTTTCCAGGGCTTCGCGCTGGGCCGGGGTGATGCGGGTCAGCGCCAGCTCCAGGCGTTCACGATTGAGGATCAGGTCGTCAATCGACTTGGCATCTACGCCATCGAAACGCTGGGTGAATTCAACCAGCGCCGCATCACCGCGCTCACGCACGGCCTTGATGATGTCGAGCACGCGCTGATTGACCGCGTCATCGGACACACTTTCCCAGCTCAGCAGATGATCCAGATGTCGGGCGAAATCCGGATCAGCGGCGTTGAGACGGGCAATTGCAGTGGACACGGTCATGGCGAGGGCCTCGATTATTAGCGAATGCTCAGGCGCCCTAGGCTACCAGTCCATCCGCGCGGGCACCCGAGAAAAATGGCTATGACGCGGATAGACGGGCGCGACAGCGAAGGCCGCGCGCAGGAGTCAGCCGCGGTGTCGCGATTCGACCGCTTGACGAAGCGTGTCGATCAGGCTCTGGATACGGGCGTGCTGCATTTTCATGGAGGCCTTGTTGACCACCAGGCGCGAGCTGATCGTGGCGATCAGTTCCTGGGGCTCCAGGCCGTTGGCACGCAGGGTGTTGCCGGTGTCGACCACGTCGATGATCTTGTCGGCGAGGTTGATCAGCGGTGCCAGCTCCATCGAGCCATATAGCTTGATGATGTCGACCTGACGCCCCTGCTCGGCGTAGTAACGCTTGGCTACGTTGACGAACTTGGTGGCCACGCGCAGGCGGCCCTTGGGCTCAGGCGCGCCAACCGCGCCAGCCGTCATCAGCTTGCACTGGGCAATCTGCAGGTCCAGAGGCTCATACAGGCCCTGGCCGCCGTACTCCATCAGCACGTCCTTGCCGGCCACACCCAGGTCGGCGGCACCATGCTCGACATAGGTCGGCACGTCGGTAGCACGCACGATCAGCAGGCGCACGTCGTCCTGCGTGGTGGGGATGATCAGTTTGCGGCTCTTGTCCGGGTTCTCGGTCGGCACGATACCGGCCTCGGCCAGCAACGGCAGGGTATCGTCGAGAATACGGCCTTTGGAAAGCGCGATGGTCAACATTGGAACGTCGGTCCTTAAGCGGCTGCTGCCGGCCAGGTCATCGACCTGGCCGCATTCAATTCAAAGGGTGCGTCCATGCACCTTCGGGCTACTAGCCCGGTACGCGGCGGATTTTCGCGCCGAGCATCTGCAGTTTCTCTTCGATGCACTCGTAACCACGGTCGATGTGGTAGATGCGATCGATCAGGGTATCGCCTTCGGCAACCAGCGCCGACAGCACCAGGCTGGCGGACGCACGCAGGTCGGTGGCCATGACCGGGGCACCCTTCAGCGCTTTTACGCCAGTGACGATGGCAGTGTTGCCTTCGACCTGGATCTGCGCGCCCATGCGGTGCATTTCGTAAACATGCATGAAACGGTTTTCGAAGATGGTCTCGATCACTGCGCCCGTGCCTTCGGCAATGGCGTTCAGCGAGATGAACTGCGCCTGCATGTCGGTCGGGAACGCCGGGTACGGAGCGGTACGCAGGTTGACGGCTTTCGGCCGCTTGCCATGCATGTCCAGCTCGATCCAGTCTTCGCCGGTGTTGATGTCGGCGCCGGCTTCCTTGAGTTTTTCCAGTACGGCTTCAAGGATGGTCGGGTCGGTATCCTTGACCTTGACACGGCCGCCAGTCACGGCAGCAGCGACCAGGTAGGTACCGGTCTCGATGCGGTCCGGCATCACGCGGTAGTTGGCCGAGTGCAGGCGCTCGACGCCATCGATGGTGATGGTGTCGGTGCCAGCGCCCTGGACGTTGCCACCCATGGCATTGATGAAGTTGGCCAGGTCGACCACTTCCGGCTCACGCGCGGCGTTCTGCAGCACGCTGCGGCCTTTGGCCAGGGCAGCGGCCATCATGATGTTTTCGGTACCGGTCACGCTGACGGTGTCGAAGAAGAAGTGCGCACCGCGCAGGCCACCCTCAGGCGCCTTGGCCTTGATGTAGCCGCCTTCCACTTCGATTTTCGCGCCCATGGCTTCGAGGCCACGGATGTGCAGGTCGACCGGGCGTGAGCCAATGGCGCAACCGCCAGGCAGGGCCACTTCGGCTTCGCCGAAACGGGCAACCATCGGGCCCAGCACCAGGATCGAGGCGCGCATGGTCTTGACCAGCTCGTAAGGCGCGACCAGGGTCTTGATGGTGCGTGGGTCGATCTCCACCGCCAGCTTTTCGTCGATCACAGGCTCGATGCCCATGCGGCCGAACAGCTCGATCATGGTGGTGATGTCGTGCAGGTGCGGCAGGTTGCCCACGGTGACCGGGCCGTCAGCCAGCAGGGTAGCCGCCAGAATTGGCAGGGCTGCGTTCTTCGCACCCGAAATGCGGATCTCGCCGTCAAGGCGAGCGCCGCCAGTAATAATCAGTTTGTCCATTGGAATCTCGCCGCCAAGTTGGCTCAGGTGCGCTCAGCCCAGGCTGCGCTGCTGAAAAATTTCATGGTTACCGCATGGATGCTGCCATTGGCAATCCACGGATTCAGGTGAGCATAGATCGCCTGCTGGCGTTTGACCGGGCTCAGGCCAGCCAACTCGTCGCTGATCACGTTCAACTGGAAGTTGCAGCCTTCGCCTTCAACTTCGACCCGGGAACCCGGCAATTTCTCTTCAAGGAAGCTTTTAACTTCTACGGCCTGCATGCTCAACCTCAATCGGCGCCCGATGCGCACGGGTCGGCCATCATACAAAAAAGCCCCTCGCCTGCGAAGCCCAACGAGGGTTTCGCTGACCGAGGGGCCATCATCCGCGCTGGGCCATCAGGTTGCCATCACTTCATCGAGGTCATAAACCTCGGCAATTTCCCGCATGTCGTCGGGCATGTTGCGCACCTGGCAGCCCTTGCCACCCGCTTGGGCATCGCGCATGAATGCCAGCAACAGCGACAGACCTACGCTGGTGGAGTGCTGCACCGCCGAGCAATCCAGCACCAGCTGCGCCTCGCGGCAAGCCGCGATCAGTGCCTTGCCCTGCTTGCGCAGGACCGGGCCGCTACGGTAATCCAGCACACCAGCCAGGCGCAGTACGCCCGGCTCGGCCATGCTTACAGCGGCCTCACTCATTTGACGGTCTTCTCTGGCGAGTTGTCGGCAGCCTGCTTGGCCTTTGCCACTTCACCGGCCCAGCCATCGATGGTCTTGTCCAGGTCGTTGCCGTTGCGCTGCATGGCATCGGCGAACTGGTCGCGGAACAGCTTGCCGATGTTGATGCCGTTGACGATGACGTTACGCACTTTCCATTCGCCACCCAGGTTTTCCAGGGTGTACTGCACCGGATATACGGCGCCATTGTTGCCGGTGACCTTCATACCTACGGAAGCGCGCTTGCCGTCATCGGCTTTGGCCGGGTCTACGACGATACCCTGGTTGTTGTACTCCAGTAGCGCGTTACCGTAGAACTGGAACAGGCTGCGCTTGAAGTTTTCCTGGAAGCGCTGCATCTGCTCGGGCGTGGCCTTGCGCGAGTACTTGACGGTCATGATGCTTTTGGAAATACCGTCGGCATCGACCACCGGCGCGAGGATCCGGTCAAGGGTGTCGTAGAAAGCTTGCGGGTTGGACTTGTACTGCTCTTTGTTGGCCTTGAGCTCACTCAGCAGCTCGGTGGTGGTGCTCTGCACCACGTCGTGCGGCGACTGCGCGGCCAGGGCCATCAGAGGGAAGGCCGCCAGCAGGACCAGCAGGCCACGTCGCAGGATCGAAATCATGGAAACTCCTTAATTAGCCGGTTGCGCTTCTTTCGGTTCCTTGCCAACGGAGTTGAGCAGGAACTTGCCAATCAGATCTTCCAGCACCAGTGCTGACTGGGTGTCGTGGATGGTCGCACCGTCCTTGAGCACCTGGTCTTCGCCGCCCACGCTGATGCCGATGTACTTCTCGCCAAGCAAGCCGGCGGTCAGGATCGAGGCCGTGGAGTCGGTCGGCAGGTTGTCCACCGACTTGTCCAGCTGCAGCGTCACCCGACCGGTGTAGGAATCACGGTCCAGATCGATGGCGGTAACCTTGCCGATCGTCACACCGGCCATGGTCACTTTAGCTCTGACCGTCAAACCGGCGATATTGTCGAAGTAGGCATAAACTTTATAGGTATCGCTGCTCGGGCTGGCCGACAGCCCGCTGACACGCAGGGCCAGCAGCAGCAGCGCCAGGATCCCGGCCAGGAGGAACAGGCCGACACCGATTTCCAGGGTGCGGTTTTGCATCAGAAATCTCCAAACATCAAGGCGGTCAGAATAAAGTCCAGACCCAGCACTGCCAACGAGGCATAGACCACGGTCTTGGTGGTGGCACGGCTGATCCCTTCTGAGGTGGGCTCACAGTCGTACCCCTGGAATACGGCGATCCAGGTCGTGACGAAGGCGAACACCAGGCTCTTGATCAACCCGTTGAGCACGTCGTCGGTAAAGGAAACACTGTTCTGCATGTTGGCCCAGAACGAGCCCTCGTATACACCCAGCCAGTCCACAGCCACCCACGAGCCCCCCCAGATGCCGACCACGCTGAAGATCAGCGCCAGCAGCGGCAACGAGATGAAACCGGCCCAAAGGCGTGGCGCGACGATGTACTTGAGCGGGTCGACGCCGATCATTTCCAGGCTCGACAGCTGCTCGGTGGACTTCATGTTGCCAATTTCAGCGGTCAGTGCGGAGCCTGCGCGGCCGGCGAACAGCAACGCTGTCACCACCGGACCAAGCTCGCGCAGCAGGGTCAGGGCGACCATCTGCCCCACCGCCTGCTCCGAACCGTATTTGGTCAGGATGCTGTAGCCCTGCAGCGCCAGCACCATGCCGATGAACACCCCGGACACGACAATGATCGCCAGCGACAGCACGCCTACCGAGTACAGCTGCTTGGTCAGCAACTGGAAACCGCCGCCGATGCCGCCGCGGCCGATCAGTGCATGGAACAGGAACAGGCAGGAACGCCCCAGTACCGCCAGCACGTCGATCGCCGAGCGACCTAGCAGGCGGACACGTTCGAGTAAGGATCTTCTGCGCATCAACGCGCCCCCAGCAGGTCGGCGCGGTAATCAGGCGCAGGAAAGTGGAAGGGAACCGGGCCGTCCGGGTCGCCCTTCATGAACTGGCGAATCCGTGGGTTGTCCGACCCCATCAGCTCATCAGGCGTGCCCTGGCCCAACACCTGGCCGTCCCCCACCACATAGATGTAGTCGGCAATGCTGGCGGTTTCTGCCAGGTCGTGGGACACGACGATGCTGGTGATGCCTAACGCATCGTTGAGCAGGCGGATCAGGCGCACCAGTACGCCCATGGCGATCGGGTCCTGGCCGACGAACGGTTCGTCGTACATGAGGATCTGCGGGTCCAGGGCAATGGCCCGGGCCAGCGCCACACGGCGCTTCATGCCGCCAGACAGTTCGTCGGGCATCAGGTCGATGGCACCGCGCAGGCCCACGGCCTGCAGCTTCATCAACACGATGTCACGGATCATCTCGTCCGACAGCTGGGTGTGCACGCGCAGCGGGAACGCGACGTTCTCGAACACATCGAGGTCGGTGAACAGCGCGCCGCTCTGGAACAGCACACCCATCTGCTTGCGGGCGTCGAACAGGTCGCTGCGCGACAGCGTCGGCAGGTTTTGCCCGGCAACCCATACCTCACCGCTGGAGGGGCGCAGCTGCGCGCCCATCAGGCGGAGCAACGTGGTCTTGCCGCAACCCGATGGCCCCATGATGCCGGTGACCTTGCCGCGCGGGATGCGAATGTCGACGTTGCTGAAAATGCTGCGCGAACCGCGTTTGAAGGTAAGCCCCTTCAACTCGACCGCGTAGGCGCTATCCACACTCATCTAGACTCCTTGCTAGTGCAGCCTCGTCCTAATGGACGCCGGCCTCCATCAGGAAGGCACACGCGCCCCTGGCAGGCCGAATAGCGGCGAACTATAGCACCGCTGACAGCGCCGCCCCAAGGCCGGGCAACGAGTCGTTCAGCCCTGAGACAGGCTTTGATGACATTCGCCACAGCAATCGAAAGGGTGAGGGTTTTTGTCATTGCGCGTATAATCGCGGCCTTTTCATCAGGCATTGCTTTTTCGACATGAGCCAATCCAGCGAGCTGATCCAATCCGCCCAACGCACCCTGCGCCTGGAACTCGAGGCCGTAGAGGCCCTGCTGGCGCGCATCGACGACAACTTCGTCAAGGCCTGCGAACTGATCCAGGCCTGCAAGGGCCGGGTTGTCGTGGTCGGCATGGGCAAGTCCGGGCACATCGGCAACAAGATCGCCGCCACCCTGGCCAGCACCGGCACCCCGGCATTTTTCGTGCACCCGGCCGAAGCCAGCCATGGTGACATGGGCATGATCACCCGCGAGGATGTCATCCTTGCCCTGTCGAATTCCGGCAGCACCGCAGAGATCGTCACCTTGCTGCCCCTGATCAAGCGCCTGGGCATCAAGCTGATCAGCCTTACCGGCAACCCGGATTCGCCCCTGGCCCAGGCCGCCGAGGTCAACCTTGACGCCCGCGTCGCGCAAGAGGCCTGCCCGCTGAACCTGGCGCCCACCTCCTCTACCACGGCGTCGCTGGTGCTGGGGGACTGCCTGGCCATCGCCCTGCTCGAAGCCCGAGGCTTCACCGCCGAGGACTTTGCCTTCTCGCACCCGGGTGGCGCACTGGGCCGACGCCTGCTGCTCAAGGTCGAGAACGTGATGCATGCCGGCGACGAACTGCCTCAAGTGCCGCGTGGCACCCTGCTCAAGGACGCGCTCCTTGAAATGTCCCGCAAAGGTTTGGGCATGACCGTGATCGTCGAAGCTGACGGCAAGCTGGCCGGGATCTTCACCGACGGCGACCTGCGCCGCAGCCTGGACCGCAACATCGACGTACACACCACCCTGATCGATCAGGTCATGACCGTGCATGGCAAGACGGCACGTGCCGAAATGCTTGCCGCCGAAGCCCTGAAGATCATGGAAGACCACAAGATCGGCGCCCTGGTGGTGGTGGATCGCGAAGACCGCCCGACCGGTGCCCTGAACATGCACGATCTGCTGCGCGCCGGCGTAATGTAAGGAGCGATGGAATGAACCAGGACCTCATGCAACGCGGCAAGCACATCAAGCTGGCAGTGTTCGACGTGGACGGCGTGCTCACCGACGGGCGCCTGTACTTCCTCGAAGACGGCAGCGAATTCAAGACCTTCAACACCCTCGACGGCCAGGGCATCAAGATGCTCATGAACGCGGGCGTGACCACCGCGATCATCAGCGGCCGCAAGACCCCGGTGGTCGAGCGCCGCGCCAGAAACCTCGGCATCCCGCACCTGTATCAGGGCCGAGAGGACAAATTGGTCGTGCTTGACGGCCTGCTCGCCGAACTGGGCCTAAGCTATGATCAAGTAGCCTACCTGGGCGACGACCTGCCGGACCTGCCGGTCATTCGCCGGGTAGCATTGGGCATGGCCGTGGCCAACGCCGCGCCGTTCGTTCGCCAGCACGCCCACGGCGTGACCCAGGCACGCGGCGGCGAGGGAGCGGCCCGTGAATTCTGCGAACTGATCATGCAGGCCCAGGGTACCCTGGACGCTGCCAACGCCAACTACCTGTAAGGCTGCCCATGTTCAGCAAGAAAGCCCGCAATGCTGCGCTGCTCGCAGTGATCGCTGCCCTGCTGGTGGCGATCGGCTACTGGAATGTCAGCCCGGAAAGCTTCCTCGACAAGCCGGTGGCCCAGGTCGACGAAAGCGCTATCGACTACTATGCGATCAACGCCCACAGCGTGCAGTTTCTGCCCGACGGCAAACTGCAGTACGAGATGACCGCCGACAAGGTCGAACACCTCAAGGCCAGTGAAATCACCCTGCTGACCACGCCGGACCTGCACATGTACCGCGGCACCGAATACCCGTGGCACGTGCAGAGCACCCGCGCCGAGGTCAACCCGGACGGTACCGAGGTCGAGCTGATCGACAAGGTACGGGTTGCTCGCACCGACGAAAAGCAGCGCGAAACCATCATTACCAGCTCACGCATGACCGTGTTCCCGCAGAAGCAATATGCGCAGACCGAGCAAGCCGTTAGAATCGACGGCGCCGGTGGCACTACTACGGGCAAAGGAATGAAAGCGTATTTGAAAGAAGGCAAGATGGACTTGCTCTCTAACGTAAGAGGACAGTATGAGGCTCGTTAAAACCCTCCCCCTTTTGCTCAGCCTGAGCGCAGCACTGGGAAGCGCGAGCGCCCTCGCCCTGCCGAACGACCGTGACCAGCCGATCCGTATCCAGGCCGACAACGCCCACCTGGACGACAAGCAAGGCGTGGCCACCTACACCGGCGACGTGATCATCACCCAGGGTTCGATGATGATCAAAGGCAACACCGTGACCATCACCCGTTCCGCCTCTGGCGACATCGACGTGGTGACCTCGGTGGGCAACCTGGCCTACTTCGAGCAGCAGCAGAGCGCGGCCAAGCCGGACAAGATGAAAGGCTGGGGCGTTACCATCCAGTACCAGTCGCAGAAGGACCTGGTGATCCTCACCGACCGTGCCAAGGTCGAGAACGAGGGCAACACCACCGAAGGCGAGAAAATCGTCTACAACACTCAGACCCAGGTGGCGACTGCGGGTCGCGGTGGCAACGTGACCACACCGCGTCAGCGTATCGACATGGTGATCCAGCCCAAGAAGAAGGCCGAGTAAATGGCAACCCTCAAAGCCCAGCACCTGGCCAAGAGCTACAAGGGGCGACAGGTGGTACGTGACGTCAGCCTGTCGATCGACAGCGGCCAGATCGTCGGCCTGCTTGGCCCCAACGGCGCCGGCAAGACCACTTGCTTCTACATGATTGTCGGGCTGGTCCAGGCCGAGCAGGGGCGTGTGCTTATCGATAACCTCGATGTCAGCCACCAGCCCATGCACGGCCGCGCCCGCGCCGGCATCGGCTACCTGCCGCAGGAGGCCTCGATCTTCCGCAAGCTGTCGGTGGCCGACAACATCATGGCCATCCTCGAGACCCGCAAGGACCTCGACCGCGACGGGCGCCGCAAAGAACTGGAAAGCCTGCTACAGGAGTTCCACATCAGCCACATCCGTGACAACCTCGGCATGAGCCTGTCCGGTGGTGAACGCCGCCGGGTCGAGATTGCCCGCGCCCTGGCCACCGCACCCAAGTTCATCCTGCTGGACGAACCGTTCGCTGGCGTCGACCCGATTTCGGTCGGCGACATCAAGCAGATCATCCACCACCTCAAGGCCAAGGGCATTGGTGTACTGATCACCGACCACAACGTGCGCGAAACCCTGGATATCTGCGAAACCGCCTATATCGTCAACGATGGCCGCCTGATCGCCGAAGGCGATGCCGAGACCATCCTGGCCAACGAGCTGGTCAAAGAGGTTTACCTGGGCCACGAGTTCCGGCTCTGACCCCGGCACATGCCTGGAGTACTGGCAAATCGCCCTGAAACCGGGGTGAAAGTTGTTACAGTGCTCTAGGCAAACGCTACAATTTAAGGCATAAAACTTGCTTGATCTGGCGCCCCGGCGCCCTCGTGTAGTGGATGGCGCATGCGCGCCGGCGAACAAGGTATTAAGCCCCAGCCATGAAACCATCGCTCGTCCTAAAAATGGGCCAGCAACTGACGATGACACCGCAGTTGCAACAGGCCATCCGCCTGCTCCAGCTTTCCACCCTGGACCTCCAACAGGAAATCCAGGAAGCGCTGGAGTCGAACCCGATGCTCGAACGTCAGGAAGACGGCGACGACTTCGACAACAGCGACCCGATGGCGGACAACGCCGAGAACAAGCCGGCCGCCGAAGTCCAGGACAACAGTTTCCAGGAAAGCACCGCCAGTGCCGACAACCTGGAAGACGGTGAGTGGAGCGAGCGCATCCCCAACGAGCTTCCAGTCGATACCGCCTGGGAAGACATCTACCAGACCAGCGCCAGCAGCCTGCCAAGCAACGATGACGACGAGTGGGACTTCACCACCCGCACCTCAGCCGGCGAGAGCTTGCAGAGCCACCTGCTGTGGCAACTGAACCTGGCACCGATGTCCGACACCGACCGCCTGATCGCCGTCACGCTGATCGACAGCATCAATGGCCAGGGCTACCTGGAAGACACGCTCGAGGAAATCTGCGCCGGTTTCGACCCGGAGCTGGATATCGAGCTGGACGAGGTCGAAGCGGTGCTGCACCGCATCCAGCAGTTCGAGCCAGCCGGCGTCGGCGCGCGCAACCTGGGCGAATGCCTGCTGCTGCAACTGCGCCAGTTGCCCGCCAGTACCCCCTGGATGACCGAAGCCAAGCGCCTGGTCACCGATTTCATCGACCTGCTCGGCAGCCGCGATTACAGCCAGCTCATGCGGCGCATGAAAATCAAGGAAGACGAGCTGCGCCAGGTGATCGAACTGGTACAGAGCCTCAACCCGCGCCCCGGTTCGCAGATCGAGTCCAGCGAGCCCGAGTACGTGGTGCCTGACGTCATCGTGCGCAAAGACAGCGACCGCTGGCTGGTGGAGCTGAACCAGGAGGCTATCCCGCGCCTGCGCGTCAACCCGCAATACGCCGGTTTCGTGCGCCGTGCCGATACCAGCGCCGACAACACCTTCATGCGCAACCAGTTGCAGGAAGCGCGCTGGTTCATCAAGAGCCTGCAAAGCCGCAACGAAACCCTGATGAAGGTTGCCACACAGATCGTCGAGCACCAGCGCGGTTTCCTCGACCATGGTGACGAAGCCATGAAGCCGCTGGTATTGCATGACATCGCAGAAGCGGTGGGCATGCACGAGTCGACCATTTCGCGGGTTACCACGCAGAAATACATGCATACACCGCGTGGCATCTACGAACTGAAATACTTTTTCTCCAGCCACGTCAGCACCTCCGAAGGCGGAGAATGCTCGTCCACGGCGATCCGCGCGATCATCAAAAAACTGGTTGCGGCGGAAAATCAGAAAAAGCCATTGAGTGACAGCAAGATCGCTGGTTTACTGGAGGCACAAGGCATCCAGGTAGCCCGTCGCACCGTCGCCAAGTACCGCGAGTCCCTCGGCATCGCACCGTCGAGTGAGCGCAAGCGACTGATGTAGCCCCTGAGATGTGCCACAGCGTTTGTGGGGCAGGTGCAAGACCTGCCTCTTTATGCACGGGCAACAAAGGAGAAGCTGTATGCAAGTCAATATCAGTGGACAGCATGTAGAAGTCACCCAGCCACTGCGCGATTACGTGCTTGAAAAGCTCGCCCGCGTGGAAAGTCACTTCGACAAGATCACCAACGTGCAGGTCATCATGAAAGTCGAGAAGCTGCAGCAGAAGGTCGAGGCGACCCTGCAGATTCCCGGCGGCGAAGTGGTAGCCAACGCCGAACACGAAGACATGTATGCAGCGATCGACGCCTTGGCCGACAAGCTCGACCGCCAACTGAAAAAACACAAGGAAAAACAGCAAAGCCTGCTGCAAGGTGCAGCTGCCCGCTGATCCCCCTCATCCATGATCCGACTTGAAACCATCCTGACCCCCGGCCGTTCACTCGTGAACGTGCCGGGCGGCAGCAAGAAGCGCGCCCTGGAAAAGGTCGCCACCGTCATCGCCGACCAAGTGCCAGAACTGGAGATGCAAGACGTCTTCGAAAAGCTGGTCGCCCGCGAAAAACTCGGATCGACCGGTTTCGGCAATGGCATCGCCATTCCGCACTGCCGCCTTGAAGGCTGTTCAGCGCCGGTTAGCGCCCTGCTGCACCTGGAAGCACCTATTGATTACGACGCCATCGATGGCGCGCCCGTGGACCTGCTGTTTGTACTGCTGGTACCCGAAGCCGCCACCGATGCGCATCTGGAACTGCTGCGTCAGATCGCCAGCATGCTCGATCGCAAGGAGGTCCGTGATCGCCTGCGCGCGGCCACCAGCAGTGAGGCCCTGTTCCAGGTTGTCCTGGACGTACAGAACGAGCACTGAACATGCGCCTGATCATCGTCAGCGGCCGGTCCGGCTCCGGCAAGAGCACCGCCCTCGATGTCCTGGAAGACAACGGTTTCTACTGCATTGACAACCTGCCCGCCGGGCTGCTGCCGCAGCTGGCGGAGGATGCACTGATCAACACGGAATTACTGCAACCCAAGGTTGCCGTGTCGATCGATGCACGCAACCTGCCCAGCCACCTCACGCGCTTCCCCGAGCTACTCGAAGAAGCCCGTGCGCGGAACATCCAGTGTGACGTGGTGTTCCTGGATGCCGACGAAGACATGCTGCTCAAGCGCTTCTCGGAAACCCGTCGTCGCCATCCACTGACCAATGCCAACCGTTCGCTGGCAGAAGCGATCCGCGTGGAGAGCGAACTGCTGGGGCCAATTGCTGACCTGGCAGACCTGAAGATCGACACCACCAGCCTCAACCTGTACCAACTACGGGACTCGATCAAGCTGCGCCTGCTCAACCAGCCCGAGCCCGGCACAGCCTTTTTGGTCGAGTCGTTTGGTTTCAAGCGCGGCATGCCAGTCGATGCCGACCTGGTGTTCGATGTACGCTGCCTGCCCAATCCCTACTGGAAGCCCGAACTGCGTGAGCACTCCGGCCTCGATCAACCGGTCGCCGACTACCTGGCCGCACAGCCAGACGTCGAGGACATGTTCAATGACATTTCCAGCTACTTGCTCAAGTGGCTACCCCGCTTCGCCGCCAGCAACCGCGCCTACGTCACCATTGCTATCGGCTGCACCGGCGGCCACCACCGCTCGGTCTACATCACCGAACGCCTTGGCCAGTTGCTGCAGCAATCCCTGAAAAACGTCCAGGTCCGCCACCGCGACCTCTAAGCCCAAGGATCCGCCCCACGATGCCCGCCCGCGAAATCACCATCATCAACAAGCTGGGCCTGCATGCCCGGGCGGCAGCCAAGTTCGTCGGCGTTGCCGGCCGCTTCCCCTGCCAGGTACGGGTTGGCCGCGCACCGGACAAGCTGGTGGATGGCAAGAGCATCATGGCGGTGATGATGCTGGCGGCCGGCAAAGGCACACAGGTTCACCTGCTTACCGAAGGTGAGCAGGACAACGACGCCATGGATGCGCTGGTCGAGCTGATCAACAACTTCTTCGACGAAGGCGAATAAGCCGCTTCGATCCAGGTTGACTGTACCGGCGATGAGGTCAGATCAGGACATCGCGGTGTCCATCACCATCATCAGGCAGAACCCGATACAAAGCCCCAGGCTAGCCAGGCGATGGTGGCCGTTGCTGCGTGATTCCGGGATGATTTCCTGGGTAACCACCAGCAGCATCGCCCCCGCCGCACAGGCCAGGCCCAGCGGCAGCAGCAGCTCGGCGATGTTCACCAACCAGGCACAGATCACTGCGGCTACCGGCTCGACCAGCCCAGAAGCGGCACCGATCAGGAAGGCTTTGAAGCGCGGCATGCCCGCCCCCGCCAGCACCAGCGCAATGACCAGCCCTTCAGGCACATCCTGCAAGGCGATGCCCATGGCCAGGCTGTCGGCGTCGGCCATGCCACCACCGGCCGATACGCCAATCGCCATGCCTTCGGGGATGTTGTGCGCGATGATCGCGATGACAAACAGCCAGATGCGCGCGGCAATCACTGGCTGATTGCCGGTGCCGACCAGTGCTTCCGGCGAGGCACCTGACACCTTGAGGTCAACCAGAAACAGGCACAGCGCACCGAACATCAGGCCAAAGCTGATCAGGCCACCCGCGCCCCAAGGGCTGAAACCGATGGATTGAGCGGCGTCCAACCCCGGAATGATCAGGGAAAACGCGGTGGCCGCCAGCATTACGCCAGCGCCGAAGCCCAGCAGCGTATCGGCCAGTGCCACCGGCATGTTGCGAATGACCAGTACCGGTACCGCGCCCAGCGCCGTCCCCAGGGCGCATAATGCGCCGCCTTCCAGCGCACGCAACATGCGCGGTTCCAGGTCCAGCCAGGCAAGGCCACGCGCCACCAGCAGCGCGGCGCCAGCCAGCAAAAGCAAAGTCCCAAGCGCCAGCCGAAACAGGCGCACACTGCTGACAGACATCACCTCAGAGCGCATACCGGTCCGACTCACTTCAGGGCTTCGAGGTAACGGCGTTCCACTTCGGCCCAGTCAATCACGTTGTAGAAGGCACCGATGTATTCCGGACGACGGTTCTGATACTTCAGGTAGTAGGCATGTTCCCACACGTCCAGGCCGAGGATTGGCGTGTTGCCGAGCATCAGCGGGCTGTCCTGGTTGCCACTGCTCTCGACAACGAGGGTTTTCTGCGGCGTTACGCTGAGCCAGGCCCAGCCGCTGCCAAAGCGGGTCAGCGCAGCCTTGGTGAACGCCTCCTTGAAGGAATCGAAACCACCCAGTTGCGAGGCGATGGCCTGCGCCAGCTGGCCGTGTGGCTCACCACCACCTTGCGGCGACATCACCGTCCAGAACAGGCTATGGTTGGCGTGCCCCCCGCCATGGTTGGTCACAGCGCCACGCAGGCTTTCCGGTAGCTGCTTGACTGCACCAACCAGCTTCTCCACGGGCCATTCGGCCCATTCGGTGCCTTCGATGGCGGCATTGAGGCCGTTGACGTAGGTCTGATGGTGCTTGGTGTGGTGAATTTCCATGGTCTGCGCGTCGATGTGCGGCTCCAGCTCATCGTAGGCGTAGGGCAAAGCAGGCAAGGTATGCGGCATGTCATTGAATTCCGTAGGCATGGTTTCTGTGCGCCACGTCTGGCTGGGCAGCGAACGCGCTGGCCCCGGTGCCGTGGCGGTTGAGCAGACGCTCGGTACGTGGGTACTGGCCGTATTCGGCGATAAAACTCAGCAGCTGGGTGTAGGTGCGTCCACTGTGACGCAGGGCTGCGTCACGCAGCCCCTGGGGTAAACGCGCCTCCTGGCTGGCCTGCAACAGCCGCTGGTGAGCGGCGCACAGGTAGTCGGCGCTCTCGTGCGGCTGGTTGAGGCGCAGGTGCAGGTCGGCCAGGTTGTGATGGGCGATGACGAATGCAGCCACCGCTTCGTCGACGTCATGCCAGCGCTCGAACAGCACCTGCGCCAGCGCCAGGGCTTGCAGGTAGTGTTCCCGGGCGTCGACCAACCCGCCTTGTTCGAACAGGCGGTTGGCGGTTTCCGTAGTGCGTTTCCAGTGCTGCATGGTTGTCTCCTGAGCGGCGACGCAGTGTCAGATACCGCCAGCGGTGAGTTTTTCCGGGTCCAGCAGTGCTTCCAGCTGGTCGCGTGACAGGTCGGTGTGCTCCAGCGCCACGTCGATGATCGGGCGGCCCTGCTTGTAGGCGGTCTTGGCGATTTCGGCGGCCTTGAGGTAGCCGATGATCGGGTTCAGCGCAGTGACCAGAATCGGGTTGCGCGCCAGGGCTTCCTTGAGCTTGCCCTCGTTGACCCTGAACGTGGCGATGGCCTTGTCGGCCAGCAGACGGCTGACGTTGGCCATCAGCTCGATGCTTTCCAGCAGGTTGCGGGCGATCACCGGCAGCATCACGTTCAGCTCGAAGTTGCCGGACTGGCCAGCGACAGCGATGGTGGCGTCGTTGCCGATCACCTGGGCAGCAACCATGGCGGTGGCCTCAGGAATCACCGGGTTGACCTTGCCAGGCATGATCGAAGAGCCCGGTTGCAGGCCTTGCAGCTCAATTTCGCCCAGGCCGGCGAGCGGGCCGGAGTTCATCCAGCGCAGGTCGTTGGCGATCTTCATCAGCGCCACAGCAGTGGTCTTGAGCTGGCCAGACAGCGCCACGGCAGTGTCTTGCGAGCCGATCAGGGCAAACAGGTTCTGGCCCGGGGTGAACTCTACCTGGGTCAGGCCGCTGAGCTGGCGGGCGAAACCGGCCGCGAACTGTGGGTGGGCGTTGATGCCGGTACCCACGGCCGTGCCACCCTGGGCCAGCGCCTGCAAGCTCGGCAGGGTCGCCTCGATGTGCGCCTTGGCAGCGTTGATCTGCGCGGCCCAGCCATCCAGCACCTGGCTCATGCGCACCGGCATGGCGTCCATCAAGTGGGTACGGCCGGTTTTCACGTACTGATGCACCTGCACCGACTTGGTCTCGATCACCTGCACCAGGTGGCTCAGGGCCGGAAGCAGTTGTTCGTGCAGGGCCAGTGCAGCACTGACGTGAATGGTGGTCGGGATGATGTCGTTGCTGCTCTGGCCACAGTTGACGTGGTCGTTGGCGTTGACCGCATCACCCAGTACACGGCTGGCCAGGGTGGCGATCACCTCGTTGGCGTTCATGTTCGAGCTGGTGCCGGAGCCGGTCTGGAACACATCCACCGGGAAGTGCTGGATGAAGTCCTCGGCCAGCAGTTGCTCGACCGCCTTGACGATGGCATTGCCCTGCGCGGCAGACAATTGCTCCAGCTCGACGTTGGCCTTGGCGGCAGCCGCCTTGGCCAGCAACAGCGCGCGAATGAACTGGGCCGGCATGCGCTGGCCGCTGACCGGGAAGTTGTCGACCGCGCGCTGAGTCTGGGCACCGTACAGGGCCTGGGCCGGCACCTGCAGTTCGCCCATGCTGTCACGCTCGATACGGGTATCACTCATCATCAAATCCTTGCATCAGTTCATCGGGAGAAATCGACGGCAGCAGGCGGCAATTGGCCAACTGCAGGGCGTAGGGCTGCCAGCGCTGGTTCTGTTCCTGGCGATCGAGATTGCGAAGGTCCAGCAAGGGGCGCCAGGCCTGGTCCAGGCACAGGCAGCGCCAATGCCAGGGCAGCATGCGGTCGCAGGCGGTATCCAGTAACAGGCGCAAGGAGGTCAGGGCCACCGTCCATGGCGAAGTCTCGGTGCAGCACACCAGGTAGCGGCCCTCGGCCAGGTAATGCTCGATCAGGCGCGGCTCGTCGGGTTCGAGCGCACAGCGGATGCGCCGGCTGAGCCAGCGCCAGTTTTCCAGGTAGGGCAGTTCGCGGAGGACGGGTTTCATGAACATCATCGCCGGGTTACTGGATAATGATATTCATTATTAGGTGATAAATAGAATCACTTCAAGAAAAAGGTGATGAAACAAAAACCCGGCGCAGGGCCGGGTCTTCTGATTTGCCAAGGTATCTGGAACGAATCAGCTACCTGCGACAGTCATTCGCTCGATCAGTACCGAACCCGTGTGAATGTTGCTACGGGTTTCGAGATCACTCCCGATCGCGACAATTTGCTGGAACATATCCTTCATATTGCCGGCAATGGTCACTTCCTGCACCGCGTGCTGGATCTCGCCGTTCTCAACCCAGAACCCTGCCGCACCACGGGAATAATCCCCGGTCACCATGTTCAGGCCATGCCCCATCAGCTCGGTGACCAGCAGGCCACGGCCCATGCGGCGGATCAGTGCTGCCTGGTCTTCGACACCATGGCTGACGTACAGGTTATGCACGCCACCGGCGTTGGCAGTACTTGGCAAGCCCAGCTTGCGCCCGGAATACGTGCCCAGCAGGTACGACACCAGCTCGCCTTTGTCGACGAACGGCTTGGCATAGGTGGCCAGACCGTCACCATCGAATGCGGCGCTGCCCAGCGCTCGCGGAATGTGCGGGCGCTCGTCGAGGGTTAGCCAGGAGGGGAACAGGCGCTGGCCAATGGTCCCTTCAAGGAATGACGATTTGCGGTAAAGATTGCCGCCGGAAATGGCCGAGAGGAAGCTGCCGAACAGGCCGCCGGCCAGCTCGGCGGAAAACAGCACCGGCACCTCGCAAGTGGGCACCGGGCGCGCGCCCAGGCGGCTGGCGGCACGCTGGGCAGCGCGTACACCGATACTGCGCGGATCGGCGAGCAGGTTGCCTTGGCGGTTTACGTCATACCAATAGTCGCGCTGCATCTGGCCGTCGCCTTCGGCGATCATGACGCAGCTCAGGCTGTGCCGGGTCGAAGCGTAGCCCCCGATGAAGCCATGGCTGTTGCCATACACGCGGCAGCCCTGGTGGGTATTGAGGGTGGTGCCATCGGCATTGAGGATGCGCGGGTCGGCATCGAACGCCGCAGCCTCGCAGGCCAGGGCCATCTCGATGGCCTTCTCGGGCTCAATGTCCCAGTCGTGATAAAGGTCCAGGTCCGGGATGTCCCGGGCCATCAACGCGGCGTCCGCAAGGCCCGAGCATTCGTCCTCGGAAGTATGCTTGGCAATGGCCAACGCCGCAGCGACGGTTTCGCGGATCGCGTCCGGGCCACTGGCCGAAGTGCTGGCCGAACCTTTGCGCTGGCCAACGTAGAGGGTAATGCCAAAGCCCTGGTCGCGATTGAACTCAACGGTCTCGACCTCACGCTGGCGTACCGTGGTGGACAGGCCCTGCTCCAGCGACACGGCCACTTCGCAGGCACTGGCCCCTTGGCGGCGAGCCTCGGCGATGATTGCCTCGACCTGCTCCTGCAATGCTGGCAGGTCTTTCGGACCTACGCTCTGGACTGCACTCATGGTTCTCTCCACTCAAATTCTGCGTTCGGCGAGGGTCATTCTACGACCGGGCCGGACAAGCGGCCCCCGACTGGTTATCATGGCGGCGATTTCTAGCGGACTGCCACCATGGTTGATTCAAACGACGACGCCTTCGACGGCGAAAAAAGCAAAACCCAGATCAAGCGCGAACTGCATGCGCTGGTCGAACTTGGCGAGCGCCTGACCACGCTCAAGGCCGATACCCTGGCACGCCTGCCGTTGACCGACGAGCTGCGCAAAGCACTGGCTGAAGCCAGCAAGCACACCGCTCATGGCGCCCGTAAGCGCCACATGTCGTTCGTCGGCAAGCTGATGCGCGTACAGGACCTGGATGCCATCCACGCCTTGCTCGAACAGATGGACAGCTCGACTCGCCAGTACAACGAGCGATTCCACAACCTGGAGCGCTGGCGTGACCGGCTGATCGACGGTAACGACGAAGACCTCGAGCGTTTCGTCAACGAGTACCCCGAAACCGATCGCCAGCAAATGCGTTCGCTGGTGCGCCATGCTCAACACGAAAAGGCCCGGAACAAGCCACCTGCCGCTGCGCGCAAGGTGTTCAAGTACATCCGCGACCTCGACGAGTTGCAGCGCGGGTTGCGCTGAACCCTTGGGGGCCGCTTTGCGGCCCCCAAAAGCCATCACGCCCCGGTACCGCCCACGGTAATCGCATCCAGCTTCAAGGTAGGCTGCCCTACCCCCACCGGCACCGACTGCCCGTCCTTGCCGCATGTGCCCACTCCGCTGTCCAGCGCCAGGTCGTTACCGACCATCGACACCCGGCTCATCGCCTCAGGACCATTGCCGATCAGGGTTGCGCCTTTCACAGGTGCAGTAATCTTGCCGTCTTCGATCAGGTAGGCCTCACTGGTCGAGAACACGAATTTGCCGCTGGTGATGTCCACCTGGCCGCCGCCCAGATTGGCGCAGTAGATCCCTTTTTTCACCGATGCGATGATTTCCTGCGGGTCGCTTTCGCCAGCCCGCATGTAGGTATTGGTCATGCGTGGCATCGGCAGGTGTGCGTAGGATTCGCGGCGCCCGTTGCCGGTCACCGCCATGCCCATCAGGCGTGCGTTCAGCTTGTCCTGCATGTAACCCTTGAGCACCCCGTTCTCGATCAACGTGGTGCACTCGGTCGGGGTACCTTCGTCATCGACGCTCAGCGAACCACGGCGGCCCTCAAGCGTGCCATCGTCAACGATGGTGCACAGGCTCGATGCCACTTTCTCGCCGATACGGCCGCTGAAAGCCGAACTGCCCTTGCGGTTGAAGTCACCTTCCAGGCCATGGCCGACAGCCTCGTGCAACAGCACACCCGACCACCCCGAACCTAACACCACCGGCAAGGTACCGGCCGGAGCCGGAATCGCTTCCAGGTTCACCAGGGCCTGACGCAGCGCTTCACGGGCATAGCCCATCACGCGCTCTTCAGTGAAGAAGCGGTAGTCGGTACGCCCGCCACCGCCCTGCCCGCCGCGCTCGCGGCGGCCGTTCTGCTCGACGATGACGCTGACGTTGAAGCGCACCAGCGGACGCACGTCGGCAGCCAGGCTGCCATCGGCCGCCGCAATCAGGATACGCTCCCAAACCCCGGCCATGCTCACACTGACCTGCTGAATTCGCGGGTCCAGGGCACGGGTGGCGGCATCGACACGCTTGAGCAGCTCGACCTTTTCGGCACGGCTCAGTACATCCAGCGGGTTGTCCGCCGCATACAGGGCCGTGACGTCCTGGCTGCGGAAGGCCTGCACCGTACCGTTTTGACCGGCACGGGAAATGGAACGGGCGGCGCGCGCCGCCGAGGTCAGCGCCTCGAGGTTGATTGCATTGCTGTAGGCGAACCCGGTCTTTTCACCGGACTGGGCACGCACGCCCACGCCCTGGTCGAGGTTGAAACTGCCCTCTTTGACGATGCCGTCTTCCAGGGCCCAGGTTTCCGAGATCTGGCCCTGGAAATACAGGTCGGCGGCGTCGATGCCGGGGCCAGCCAACTCACCCAGCACGCTCTGCAGGCTGTCCAGGGTCAAGCCGCCTGGGGCCAGGAGCTGCTCACTGACGGTGGATAACATCTGGCTCATAGTCACTCCGCGGTGTGCGCAGGCCGCAACGCGCCCTGCGAGAAAAAGCGCCGGTGCGATACCACCGGCATGCGCGCCCGAATGGACGCTTGTTCTTCAATGTCGCGCTCGGCAAGCAGTACCGCTTCGCCTTGCGCCTGTTCTGCAACGATGCGCCCCCAAGGGTCGACAATCGCCGCATGCCCATGGGTTTCCCGTGGGCCTGGGTGGGTGCCTCCCTGCGCCGCAGCCAGCAGGTAGCACTGGGTCTCGATGGCTCGGGCGCGTACCAGTACCTCCCAATGGGCCGCGCCTGTCACTGCCGTAAAGGCAGCCGGCGCAGTGATCAGCTCCGCGCCGGCAGCACGCAGTGCGCTGTACAGCTCGGGGAAGCGCAAGTCGTAGCACACGCTCAACCCCAACCGCCCGACCGGCGTGTCAGCCACCACCACCTGAGCACCATGGGCGTAGTCGTCCGACTCACGGTAACGGCCACGGTTGTCGACAACATCCACGTCAAACAGGTGCAGCTTGTCATAACGTGCCGCGATCTCGCCGTGTTCATCGATCAACAGCGAGCAGGCATGGGCCTTGGCCTCGGGCTGGCCGACCGGTGGCAAGGGCAAGGTGCCGGCAACAATCCATAACTTGAGGTCACGGGCGGTGCGTTTCAACCATGGCAGGATCGGCCCTTCACCCAACGCTTCGGCACGGCCGATGGCAGCGGCATCCTTACGGCCCATGGCAGCGAAATTTTCTGGCAGCACGGCCAGCCGTGCGCCGCCCATCGCGGCCTGCTCCAACAGGGCACCGGCACGTTGCAGGTTGGCCAGCACATCGTCCTGGCTGACCATCTGGATTACCGCTGCCTTCATGGGCACTCCTAGCGGGATTTCTCGAAAGGTTTCACAAAGGTGATTCTAGGCTCTTTAACCGGTCCTTCGACACGGTAGTGCACACTGGCAAAGCGCGAAACACGGTCACCGATCAACCGATCGACCAGGAACAAGGCGCCACCTACGGCCGGCGCGCCGACAATCAGTGCCGCCAGCGGCAGGTTGTTGGTCACCGGCAGGCTGACCTGCAGGTTGGCATCAATCCGGTCGCGCACCATGTCCAGGGTCCCATCCAGCTCGAAATTGCTCGACGGGCCGGTCACGCTGATGGGCTCGCGGGTCACATACACCCCGTCACTGGCCACCAGCAGGCCCTTGACCCGGTCATAGGCCAGGCCTTTCTCGAACAGGTCGGAGAAGTCCAGACGCAGGCGTCGGCCAATGGAGTTGAAGTTGAGCAGGCCGAATACCCGCAACGCCTGGGCGCTCCCTTCAACCTCGACGAACTGGCCGGTACGCAGTGCCGCGTCCATGCTGCCCGAGAAGCGCTCCAGCCCGACCGCAGCCGGCGAACCCGGCCAGCGGCCATCCACATCCAGGCGGAAATCGCGGCTGGTCACGGTCGGGGCAAAGCCCCAGGCCTTGAGTACATCGGCCAGGTTCTTGCCGTCCAGGCGCCCTTTGTACCAGCTGCTGGTCTTACCCGTTTCGCCTTCCCAGCCACCGCCGCCGTCGATACGCAGGCCTTTGAAGTCGAGGTCGATATCACTGGCGGTAACACCACGCGCGGTGGGTCGCAACTTGATCGATGCACTGCCGAACAAGTCGTCGCCGCGGTACAGCTTGTCGATGCTCAGGTCCAGCGCCGGGACCTTGCGCGGGTCGAACGAGGCCAGCGGATCGGGGCCATCCTCAGCTTTCGCCTGGGCAGGGTCGGCCGCCGGCAAGCGCAAGGTTTGCATGCGCACCACCATGGGCGATCCTTTGGCATCCGGCACGCGTGCGTTACCTATCACTTCCTTGCTGTCAAGGCGCAGGTCCCAAGCCTGGCCGCCTCGTGCCAGCCTCACCACTGCCTGATTCAGGTCCATGCCAAAGGCTTTCAACTGGCCAATGCTCAGGTCTACGCTTTGCAGGTTTTGCCGCGCGCTGCCACCGGGGTCGTCACCCGCCAAGCGCGCTGCCTGCTCTTGCCAAGGTGCCAGGTCCAAAGCCTCCAGGCGGCCACGTACCCGCAGGCCTTGACCGGCCGGCAGTTGAGCGTTACCGGCGCCGAGCAGCAACTCACCGCGCCCCTGGGCCAGTGCGTTGGCCGGCGCGGCATAGGCAAAGCGGGCAAGGTCGGTGTAGACAGCATCGAAGCGGCGCTCCGGCCCCTGCAGGCTCATACTGAAACGGCTGTCGCGGGTATCCGCCACCGTTTTGCCGAACGGTGCCGGCAGGTCGATCGCCAGGCCCTTGAGGTTGGAGGTGACGCTCAGGCTGTTTTCCCGGCTACCCAGGCTGACCTGTAGCTGGTAAGGCAAGTCGCCGGAGGCCGGCAGGGCCTGCTTGAACTGCAGCCACTCGGTCAACGCCTTGAGCGACACCTGGCCATTGGCATTAATGCGGGTCTGCATCTGGCCAGCCTGGCCTTCAGCAGTGATTTGCGCCGTTACCGGCTTGCCGAAGGCTTGCAGGCTGATGCCCTTGCCGCTCAGGCCTTTGTCGAAATCAAAGCTGAAATCACCCTTCAGGCGGTTCAACTCCAGGCTCGGCGGGGCGACTTTCAGGCGCGCATCGTTGGTGGCGAAGTCCACCTGTACTTTCGGTAGCGGCCCATGGGCCAAGGGGATATCGAGCTTGACCTTGCCCTTCAGCGGCCCTTCACCCTCCCAGCCGGCGAAAATCTCACCGGTACCGATTGGCGCTTCCTTGAGAATCTTCAGCCCATCGCCCAGGGTGCCGTCGAAGTCTCCATCCAGGTACAGGTGGCTGTGCTGATCACCGTCGACATGCGGTATATCGACCGTCACATCGCTGACCTTGGTGTCGAGCAGCACGCCGCGTTGGGCCTTGATGCGCACACCGCTGTCCTCGATGAACACATCGCCATCCACGTGCTGCACCTGCGGCCAGCCAGGCTGGAAGTCCAGGGCGGCATCGCGCACCTTGAAGAACAGGCTGATACTGCGTGCTTCAGGAGCCGCGCCATGATTCAGCGAGCCCTGGTACTGGAAGTAGCCTTCATCCACCGTGCCCTTGACGATGGCGCTGCGCAACCACTCGTCGAGGGCCGGGCTGAGCACCTCGGGCAAGTACTTGGCGGTATAGCGCCCATCGCCTTCGGTCAGGCCGACGCGCAGGTCCATGTAGTCCTCGCGGCCTTCCTCGAACAACAGGCGAATCAGGAAATCACCGGCGATCTTGCCCTCTTCGCCAAGCACCTTGAGGTACGGCGCAATCAGGGTGAAACCGTCTTTGTCCAAAGCCCAGGTCAGGCGTGCATTGGCCTTCTGGTAGTGCCAGGGCTTGGCGAAGATCGGGTACAGATGCAGCATGAACGCCTCGGTATCCAACCGCAGCTCACCATGGCCCAGGTCACCGCTGATGCTGCCGCTGACGTTACCGGCAGCCGGGGCATTGTGATAGGCATCGAAACCGACCTTTTCCAGGTTGGCCTCGAACTGCAGGCGTTTGTCGCCCTCGGCTTTCGGCCGGGCCTCCAACCGCACATTGCGCAGCGCGCCGGTGACTTTCAGGCCATCGACCACGGCCATGACTTTGTCAGGCAACGGCGCCAAAGCATCGATCAGCGGGGTCAAGGGCGTGAGATCGAGCCGGTCGGCCTGCACCCGCCAGTTTTCATCGGCTGCGTTCTCGCCCGGGCGCTGCTGCAACTGCAAGTGCGACTCCCAGCGGGCCTTGTCGATGTCCATGGCCAGGGAGTCGACCACCACATCGAAGCCTTGATCCCGGCGCTGGAACCAGGCGCCCAGGGCCAGGTTGCTCAGCGTGGCAGCTTTGCGCCCGGTATAGGCACCCCGCAGTTCAGGCGCATTAAGCCGCACCACAGCCTGCTGCAACTGCCCTTTTCGCCAATCGACCCAGAACTCCCCACCCGCCCGCAACACGTCAGCTTGCCACTCACCGAGCAGGCGTGGTGGCAACCAGCGCGCCCAGTCACTTTGCGGCAGGCTCAGGTAGGCCTCCACCTGGCCATCACGCCAGGCCTTGGCTGACACACGGCTTTGCAGGTTCAGCGACAGAGGCTGGCCATCAGGCAAGGTGGCGCGCAACTCCAGCACTTGCCGCGAAGCACCCGCCTGCAGGCCGGCGCTGACATAGGTAAGGGTGAGCGGGTCACGCTGCCAGGGGTGCAAGGTGACTTGGCTGTCGAACACATCGACGCGGCCCAATTGACGCAGGCGCTGCAGCAGGTCGGCGGGGTCGAGTGGTGCATCGTCTTTTTTCGGCAGGCCTTCGAGGTTCCAGGCGCCCTGCTCGTTCTCGCGCAAGATCAGTTGCAGGCCGCCCAGCTGAATACGCGCCAGGCGCACTTCACGGGCGGTAAGGCTGGCCCAGACATCAGGCACCACCTTCACGTCATCCAGGCGCAACGCCGTAGCGCCTTCGCCCAGTTGCAGGTCGCGCACCCGCAGCACCGGAGCCAGCCCGCTCCAGCGGCCCTCGAGGGCACCGACATGCACCGGCAGGCCCAGCGCCTGCTCGGCCTTGCTTTCCACATCGGCGCGGTACTCGGCCACCAGCGGCACCAGTTCGCGACCGAGGCTGACATACAGCGCCACCAACACCGCCAACAGGGCGCATAAGCCCAGCCCCCAGCGGGTCAAGGCGACAAGAACGCGGGTCAGACGTCCCATGGCCATGGCCCTCCAAGTCGTTTATCCATGATGGCTGGTAGCGGCAGTTTTGCCAGCCCGACCATCCTGCGGCGTGTTCTGGAAAGCCTCAGAGCAGCACCACGTCGTATTGTTCCTGCGAATACATCGACTCGACCTGGAAGCGAATGGTTCGACCGATGAAAGCCTCCAGCTCAGCGACGTTGCCAGACTCTTCATCCAGCAGGCGGTCGACCACCTTCTGGTTGGCCAGTACACGGTAGCCCTCAGCCTGATAGGCTCGGGCCTCACGCAGGATCTCTCGGAAGATCTCGTAACAAATGGTCTCGGGGGTTTTCAGCTTGCCGCGCCCCTGGCAGGCCAGGCACGGCTCACACAGCACCTGCTCCAGGCTTTCACGGGTGCGCTTGCGGGTCATCTGCACCAGGCCCAGCTCGGTAATACCGATGATGTTGGTCTTGGCGTGATCGCGCTCCAGCTGTTTTTCCAGGGTGCGCAGCACCTGGCGCTGGTGCTCTTCATCTTCCATGTCGATGAAGTCGATGATGATGATGCCGCCGATATTGCGCAGACGCAGTTGCCGGGCGATGGCGGTGGCGGCTTCCAGGTTGGTCTTGAAGATGGTCTCTTCCAGGTTGCGATGGCCGACGAACGCGCCGGTGTTCACATCGATGGTGGTCATCGCTTCGGCCGGGTCGACCACCAGGTAGCCACCCGACTTGAGCGGCACCTTGCGCTCCAGCGCACGCTGGATCTCGTCTTCAACGCCGTACAGGTCGAAGATGGGGCGCTCGCCCGGATAGTGCTCGAGGCGGTCGGCGATTTCCGGCATCAGCTCGCCAACGAACTGCGTGGTTTTCTGGAAGGTTTCCCGCGAGTCGATACGGATCTTCTCGATCTTCGGGTTGACCAGGTCGCGCAGCGTGCGCAGGGCCAGGCCCAGGTCTTCGTAGATAACCGTGGGCGCGCCGCAGGTCTTGATCTGGGTACCAATCTGCTCCCACAGGCGACGCAGGTAGCGGATGTCCTGCAGAATTTCTTCAGCGCGTGCGCCTTCAGCGGCGGTGCGCAGGATAAAGCCACCGGCATCTTTGATGTTTTCGCTTTCCATGCAGCCGCTGACCACCTGCTTGAGGCGATCACGCTCGGCTTCGTCTTCGATCTTCAGCGATATGCCAACATGGCTGCTGCGGGGCATGTACACCAGGTAGCGCGAAGGGATCGACAACTGGGTGGTCAGGCGCGCACCCTTGGTGCCGATCGGGTCCTTGGTCACCTGCACTACCAAGGCCTGGCCTTCGTGGACCAGGGCGGTGATGTTCTCTACCGCCGAGCCTTCGCGCTGGGAAATTTCCGAGGCATGGATGAACGCTGCGCGCTCCAGGCCGATGTCGACGAAAGCCGCCTGCATGCCTGGCAGCACGCGCACCACCTTGCCCTTGTAGATATTGCCAACAATGCCACGGCGCTGGGTGCGCTCGACGTGCACCTCCTGCAGTACCCCGTTTTCCACCACCGCCACGCGTGACTCCATCGGGGTGATGTTGATCAGGATCTCTTCACTCATGGCCGGCTCTCGTCAAAGGTCTTTTGTAATGATGGATGGCGTATGCATTGCTGGCTACCGCAGGTTTGTTACCTCTGGCGTATGCGCCGGCGATTGCCAGCAGGCAACGCCGAACTGGCCAAGCAAATCGGCCGTTTCGCTGAGGGGCAGGCCGACCACCGCCGAGTAGCTGCCGGACAGGCCAGTGACGAACACCGCGCCCAGGCCCTGGATGGCGTAGCCACCCGCCTTGTCCGCCGGTTCGCCGCTGGCCCAGTAGCGCTGCGCTTCATCGTCGCTGATCGCACGGAAGCGCACCTGGCTGGTGACGCACAGGCTTTGAACGCGCTGGCCATCGGTGAGGGCGACGGCGGTCAGTACCTGATGCTCGCGGCCTGACAGGTCGGCCAGCATAGCCAAGGCATCTTCGCGGCTTTCCGGCTTGCCGAGAATACGACCATCGAGCACCACGGCGGTGTCTGCGCCCAGGACGACAGCCGTTCCCTCGACACTGGCCAGGCCGGCGGCAGCCTTGGCCCGGGCCAGGCGTTCGACGTAGGCCGGGGCGCTTTCGTCGGGCAGCGGGGTTTCATCGACGGGGGCACTGACGACGCTGAACGGCACACCGATCTGGGTCAGCAGTTCACGACGACGGGGCGAGCCGGAGGCCAGGTATAGCGGGTTCATGCAGACATCTCCCTGTCAGTGTCGACGTCGCCGTCAGTTGATATGCAAGCGTCGGCGCAGGTCGCGCAGGGCAAAGCTGATCCAAGGCCAGAGCAAGGCACTGATGACCGCCGACCAGACCAGCGCCAGGGTAGGCAGGCGATTACCGGTCAGTGCGCTGAGCCACAGCTGGATCAACTGCGCGATGCCGAAGATCACCAGGATGACCAGGCTCTGCTGCCACATGGGGAACATGCGCAAGCGCTGTTGCAGCGACAGCACCAGGAAGGTTATGAGGGTCAGGATAAGTGCGTTCTGCCCCAGCAAGGTGCCATACAGCACATCTTCGGCCAAGCCCAGCACGAACGCCGTGGTCATGCCAACCTTGTTCGGCACGGCCAGGGTCCAGAACGACACCAGCAAGGCCAGCCACATGGGCCGGAACACTTCCATGAACTGCGGCATGGGCGAGACGCTGAGCAGCAGGCCGATAGCAAAAGTCAGCCAGATGACCCAGCCGTTGTTGCGGCGCGATGCAGGCATCATTGCCTCCGGGTGTGAGCGGGTGCGGCAGGCGCGGCAGCCGGCGTGGCAGGGGCAGCAGCCGGAGCTGCTGGCTGAGCGGCCGGCGCGGCGGGTACGGCCGTCGTGGCCGGTACAACGGGCGCGGTGCTGGCTGGCACGCCCTGCTCGCCCGGGCTTACCGGCTGGCCAGGGGCCGAGGCGCCCTTACGGTCAGCTTCTTCCTGGGCGATAGCTGCATCGGTAGCACGCTGTTCCGGGGTACGCCGGTCACTGAACACCAGCAGCATGTAGCGGCTGCGATTGAGCGCGGCGGTGGGGATGGCGCGCACGATGGCGAACGGCTGGCCGGAATCGTGAATCACTTCGTTGACCGTGGCCACCGGGTAACCTGCCGGGAAACGCTGACCCATGCCGGAGCTGACCAGCAGGTCGCCTTCCTTGATGTCGGCGGTATCGGCCACATGGCGCAGTTCCAGGCGCTCCGGGTTGCCCGTGCCGCTGGCAATGGCGCGCAGGCCGTTACGGTTGACCTGCACCGGAATGCTGTGGGTAGTGTCGGTCAGCAGCAGCACCCGCGAGGTGTAAGGCATCAGTTCGACCACCTGGCCCATGAGGCCCCGGGCATCAAGCACCGGCTGGCCGAGGAACACGCCGTCACGCTCGCCCTTGTTGATCAGGATGCGGTGGGTGAACGGGTTGGGGTCGACACCGATCAGCTCGGCCACTTCGACCTTTTCGTTGACCAGCGCCGAAGAGTTCAGCAACTCGCGCAGGCGCACGTTCTGCTCGGTCAGGGCCGCCAGCTTCTGCAGGCGCCCCTGCAGCAGCAGGGCCTCGGTCTTGAGCTTTTCGTTTTCGGCGATCAGTTCGTTGCGGCTGCCGAACTGGCCGGCCACACCTTGCCACGCACGCTGCGGCAGGTCGGTGATCCAGTACGACTCCATCAGTACCACGCCCATCTGGCTGCGCACGGGTTTGAGCACGTCAAAACGCGCGTCGACAACCATCAACGCGACCGACATCACCACCAGAACGAGCAGGCGAACGCCCAGCGAAGGGCCCTTGGAGAAAAGCGGTTTAATGGGCCGTTCCTCGTGGACGACTCAGGAGGTCATTGGACATGGGACAACGCACCAGCCTGGTTGCGGGTTGACGGATACGGCGCCCTGAACGGGCGCCAGCCCAGCACATACAGGTAGCACTGTGCGTACTACCTGTAAACCGGGCGCTCGCGAACAGCAAGTGGGATCACTCGCTGGAGAGCAGGTCCATCGCGTGCTTGTCCATCATCTCCAGAGCGCGACCGCCACCACGGGCGACACAGGTCAGCGGGTCTTCGGCGACGATCACCGGCAGGCCGGTTTCCTGGGCCAGCAGCTTGTCGAGGTCACGCAGCAGCGCGCCACCACCGGTCAGCACCAGGCCACGCTCGGCGATGTCCGAAGCCAGCTCGGGCGGCGACTGCTCCAGGGCGCTCTTGACCGCCTGGACGATGGTCGCCAGCGATTCCTGCAGCGCTTCGAGCACTTCGTTGGAGTTCAGGGTGAAGGCACGCGGTACGCCCTCGGCCAAGTTACGGCCACGCACGTCGACTTCGCGCACTTCGCCGCCCGGGTAGGCAGTACCGATTTCCTGCTTGATGCGCTCCGCGGTGGACTCACCGATCAGGCTGCCGTAGTTGCGGCGCACGTAGGTGACGATGGCTTCATCGAAGCGGTCGCCGCCAACGCGGACGGATTCGGCATAAACCACGCCGTTCAGCGAGATGAGGGCGATTTCAGTGGTACCACCACCGATATCGACGACCATCGAACCGCGGGCTTCCTCAACCGGCAGGCCGGCACCGATGGCGGCAGCCATGGGTTCTTCGATCAGGAACACTTCACGGGCACCGGCCCCCAGGGCCGACTCGCGAATGGCGCGGCGCTCTACCTGGGTCGACTTGCACGGCACGCAGATCAGCACACGCGGGCTTGGCTGCAGGAAGCTGTTCTCGTGAACCTTGTTGATAAAATATTGCAACATTTTTTCGCACACGCTGAAGTCGGCGATGACGCCGTCCTTCATCGGACGAATGGCAGCAATATTGCCAGGCGTACGGCCCAGCATGCGTTTGGCTTCGGTACCGACGGCGACAACGCTTTTCTGGTTGCCATGGGTACGGATGGCAACAACCGAGGGCTCATTCAGGACGATACCGCGCTCACGCACGTAAATAAGGGTGTTGGCAGTACCCAGGTCGATGGAAAGATCGCTGGAAAACATGCCACGCAGTTTCTTGAACATGGGAAAGTGACCCTGGGGAAAGCGTGGGTAAAAAAGTGCGGCAAACTCTAACAATGGCAGGGATTTTGGGCAAGGAGCCAATATGTTAAATTGGCTGTTTTTCCGAGCACGCCAGCAGAAATTCGCGGCCGTTAGACCGTCAGAAAGCTGACATGTTCCTCACTGCGGACCCAAATTCCGTTCTTTGTTTCCCCTGGAGATCCCCATGGCGCTTGAACGCTGCGACGTGGAAAAGATCGCCCATTTGGCCCGCCTGGGCCTGAATGATGGCGAACTGCCACGCATTACTGACGCCCTGAACAGCATTCTCGGGCTGGTTGACCAGATGCAAGCGGTCGATACCACTGGCATCGAACCCCTGGCCCACCCCCTGGAGGCCAGCCAGCGCCTGCGCCCCGACCAGGTCACCGAAAGCAACCAGCGTGATGCCTACCAGGCAATCGCGCCATCGACCGAAAGCGGTCTGTACCTGGTTCCCAAAGTCATCGAGTAAGGGATAGAGCCTGCCATGCATCAATTGACCCTGGCCGAGATCGCCCGCGGACTCGCCGACAAGTCGTTTTCTTCCGAAGAGCTGACCGGCGCCCTGCTGGCGCGCATCAAGCAGCTCGACCCTCAGATCAACAGCTTCATCAGCGTCACCGAAGACCTGGCCCTGGGCCAGGCGCGTGCCGCCGACGCCCGTCGCGCCGCTGGCGAAACCGGCGCGCTGCTGGGTGCCCCCATCGCCCACAAGGACCTGTTCTGCACCAACGGCGTGCGCACCAGCTGCGGCTCGAAGATGCTCGACAACTTCAAGGCGCCGTATGACGCCACCGTGGTCGCCAAGCTGGCCGAAGCCGGTATGGTCACCCTGGGCAAGACCAACATGGACGAATTCGCCATGGGGTCGGCCAACGAATCCAGCCACTACGGCGCGGTGAAGAACCCGTGGAACCTCGAACACGTTCCGGGCGGCTCGTCGGGTGGTTCGGCCGCTGCCGTGGCTGCACGCCTGCTGCCGGCCACCACCGGCACCGACACCGGCGGCTCGATCCGCCAGCCGGCAGCACTGACCAACCTCACCGGTCTCAAGCCGACGTACGGTCGCGTTTCGCGCTGGGGCATGATCGCCTACGCCTCCAGCCTCGACCAGGGTGGCCCGCTGGCCCGCACTGCCGAGGACTGCGCCCTGCTGCTGCAAGGCATGGCCGGTTTCGACGCCAAGGACTCCACCAGCATCGAAGAGCCGGTGCCGGACTACAGCGCCAACCTCAACGCCTCGCTGCAGGGCCTACGCATCGGCCTGCCGAAGGAATACTTCGGCGCCGGCCTCGACCCGCGCATCGCCGACCTGGTCCAGGCCAGCGTCAAGGAGCTGGAAAAGCTCGGCGCCGTGGTCAAGGAAATCAGCCTGCCGAACATGCAGCACGCCATCCCGGCCTACTACGTGATCGCTCCGGCTGAAGCCTCCTCCAACCTGTCGCGCTTCGACGGCGTGCGCTTCGGCTACCGCTGCGAAGCACCGAAGGACCTCACCGACCTGTACAAGCGCTCCCGTGGCGAAGGCTTCGGCGTTGAAGTACAGCGCCGTATCATGGTTGGTACCTACGCCCTGTCGGCCGGCTACTACGACGCCTACTACGTGAAGGCGCAGCAAATCCGCCGCCTGATCAAGAACGACTTCATGGCCGCCTTCAACGACGTCGACCTGATCCTCGGCCCGACCACGCCAAACCCGGCCTGGAAGCTTGGCGCCAAGAGCAGCGACCCGGTCGCCGCCTACCTGGAAGACGTCTACACCATCACCGCCAACCTGGCGGGCCTGCCGGGCCTGTCGATGCCGGCCGGCTTCGTCGACGGCCTGCCGGTCGGCGTGCAGTTGCTGGCGCCGTACTTCCAGGAAGGTCGCCTGCTCAACGTCGCGCACCGCTACCAGCAAGTGACCGACTGGCACACCCGCGCCCCCAACGGCTTCTGAGGAATTCACACATGCAATGGGAAGTTGTGATCGGGCTGGAAATCCACACTCAGCTCGCCACCCAGTCGAAGATCTTCTCCGGCAGCGCCACCACCTTTGGCTCCGAGCCGAACACCCAGGCCAGCCTGGTTGACTTAGGGATGCCTGGCGTACTGCCGGTGCTGAACCAGGAAGCCGTGCGCATGGCGTGCATGTTCGGCCTGGCCATCGATGCCGAAATCGGCAAGCGCAACGTGTTCGCGCGCAAGAACTACTTTTACCCGGACCTGCCCAAGGGTTACCAGATCAGCCAGATGGACCTGCCGATCGTCGGCAAGGGCCACCTGGACATCGCCTTGGAGGACGGCACCATCAAGCGCATCGGGGTCACCCGCGCGCACCTTGAGGAAGACGCCGGCAAGAGCCTGCACGAAGACTTCAGCGGCTCCACCGGCATTGACCTGAACCGTGCCGGCACACCACTGCTGGAAATCGTCTCCGAGCCGGACATGCGCAGCGCCAAGGAAGCCGTGGCCTACGTCAAGGCCATCCACGCACTGGTGCGCTACCTGGGCATCTGCGACGGCAACATGGCCGAAGGCTCGCTGCGTTGCGACTGCAACGTGTCGATCCGCCCGAAAGGCCAGGCCGAATTCGGCACCCGCTGCGAGATCAAGAACGTCAACTCGTTCCGCTTCATCGAGCGCGCGATCAACAGCGAAATCCAGCGCCAGATCGACCTGATCGAAGACGGCGGCAAGGTGGTGCAAGAAACCCGCCTGTACGACCCGAACAAGGACGAAACCCGCTCCATGCGCAGCAAGGAGGAAGCCAACGACTACCGTTACTTCCCCGACCCGGACCTGCTGCCGGTGGTCATCGAGGACAGCTTTCTCGAAACCGTCCGCGCCGGCCTGCCGGAACTGCCCCCGCAGAAGGTCGAGCGCTTCCAGAGCCAGTACGGCCTGTCGGCCTACGACGCCAACGTGCTGGCGTCCAGCCGCGAACAGGCCGACTACTTCGAAGAAGTGGTCAAGATCGGTGGCGATGCCAAGCTGGCCGCCAACTGGGTCATGGTCGAACTGGGCAGCCTGCTGAACAAGCTGGGTGTCGAAATCGACCAGGCGCCCGTCAGCGCCGCACAACTGGGTGGCATGCTGCTGCGCATCCGCGACAACACCATCAGCGGCAAAATTGCCAAGACCGTGTTCGAGGCCATGGCTGCCGGTGAAGGCGACGCCGACAGCATCATCGAGAGCAAAGGCCTGAAGCAGGTCACCGACACCGGTGCGATCGACAAGATGCTCGACGAGATGCTGGCAGCCAATGCCGAGCAGGTCGAACAGTACCGCGCGGCCGATGAAGCCAAGCGTGGCAAGATGTTCGGCTTCTTCGTTGGCCAGGCAATGAAAGCGTCCAAAGGCAAAGCCAACCCGGGGCAGGTGAACCAATTGCTCAAGGCCAAGCTCGAAGGGTGATTGTTTTACCCCTGTAATGCTGCGAGGGCTTCGCCCTCGTTCGCGGCTAAAGCCGCTCCTACAGGTACGGCGCCGCTCTCAAGGGCTGCGCCGTACCTGTAGGAGCGGCTTTAGCCGCGAATGGCCGCACTGGAGAGCACCTGACTTGCTAAAACGATCCCTCGGCACCCTGGCCCTCTTCGCTTTCCTGGCCGGCTGCGCCAGCCACGACATCGACCCACGCGGTTATGACAAAACCGGAACCGCCTCCTATTACGGTTCACGCCACCACGGCAAACGCACCGCCAGCGGCGAACCCTTCAACCAGCATGGCCTTACCGCCGCCCACCGCAGCCTGCCTTTCGGCACCCGCGTGCTGGTGACCAACCTGGCCAACCAGCGCAGTGTGGTGGTACGCATCAACGACCGTGGCCCACATACCCGCGGCCGGCTGATCGACCTGTCACGCGCCGCCGCAGAAAAAATCGGCATGCTCCGTAGCGGAACAGCGCGCGTGCGAGTACAAGGGCTTAGCGACTGACGCGACAGGAGTCCGACCATTTTCGACCTGGCTACCCTACCCACCTTCAGCCTCCTGCAACTGGGCATCGCCCTGGTGTTGCTGGTGGGCGGCGCCGAGTTGCTGGTGCGCGCCGCGCTGCGCCTGGCCCAGCGTCTTCACGTACGCCCGCTGATCATCGGCCTGAGCCTGGTGGCCTTCGGCAGTACCGCGCCACAACTTACCGTAAGCTTGCAGGCTGCCTACCAGGGCGCGCCGGATGTGGCGGTGGGCAGCGTAATCGGCAGTAATATCTTCAACGTGCTGGTCATTCTTGGCCTGGCCGCGCTGATCATTCCCCTGCGCGTGTCGCGCCAACTGGTGCGCCTGGACATTCCGCTGATGATCATCGCCAGCGGCCTGGTCTATGCGCTGTCTGCCAACGGCCACTTGGGCCGGGTTGAAGGAGGGCTGTTGCTGCTGGGTCTGGGCGGTTACCTGGCGATGCTCTGGCACCAGTCACGCCACTATGCCCGTACCTACCCTGCCCCGGACAGCGCAAAAACCGGTGCCGGGCGTTTCTGGTCCGGCACGCTGCTGCAGGTGCTGGCCGGCCTTGGCTTGCTGAGCCTGGCGGGCCACCTGCTGCTGGAGGCCGCTGTGGAGGTTGCCACCGACCTGGGCCTGTCCGAGCGCATCATTGGCCTTACCGTTGTCGCCATCTGCACCTCCCTGCCTGAACTGGCCGCCGCACTGATTGCCGCCCTGCGCGGCGAACGGGAAATTGCCGTGGGTACAGTGATCGGCAGCAACCTGTTGAACCTGCTGGCTGTATTGGGCCTGACCGCACTCGTCACGCCCGAGCCCCTGTCGATCTCACCCAACGCGCTGTCTTTCGACCTGCCGGTGATGCTTGGCGTTGCGGCACTGAGCCTGCCGGTGTTTTATTCCGGCTATCGCGTCACCCGTGCCGAAGGCCTGGTATTCCTTTGCCTGTACCTGGCTTATGGCCTGCACGTAGCGGCCTTTACCATGGGCATGCCGCTGGCTGGTCGTCTTGAGCATTTGATGCTGTTCTATGTACTGCCGGTACTCGCCATGGTGTTGCTGTTCACCACCGTGCGCGCCTGGCGCCGCCAACACTAAGGAAAACAACATGGCTGATAGCAACAAGACCGGCGAACAGATTCGCCGCCAGGTAATGGGCGATGCATTCGTCGACCGCGCACTGGGCAATGCCACCGACTTTACCCAGCCGCTACAGGACTTTGTCAATGAACATGCCTGGGGCAGCGTATGGGCCCGCGCGGGGCTACCACTGAAGACCCGCAGCCTGATTACCCTGGCCACGCTGACGGCACTCAAGTGCCCGCAAGAGCTCAAGGGGCATGTGCGCGGGGCATTGAACAATGGCTGTACGGTGGAGGAGATTCGCGAGGCATTGCTGCATTGCGCAGTGTATGCGGGAGTGCCGGCGGCGATTGATGCCTTCAGGGCGGCACAGGAAGTGATCGACAGCTATCAGTAGTTGCCTGTACCGGCCTCTTCGCGGACAAACCCGCCAAGAGGCCGGCACTGTCTTACCTGGCTTGGCGAGCCTTCTTCATCTTGAAGGCCACCCACAGCACCAGGATCCACCCCGGGATCAGCATCACCGAGATGCGGATCGGCGGCGTCAGGTACATCACCACCAGAATCAGCACGATGAACGCCAGGCACAGGTAGTTGGTCAACGGGTGCCCCCAGCTCTTGTAGAACGGGGTAATGCCGGCGGCCAGCTTGGCCTTTCGGAATTTCAGGTGGGTAATACTGATGCTCGCCCAGTTGATGACCAATGCCGACACCGCCAGGGCCATCAGCAAGCCAAAGGCCTCACCCGGCATCAGGTAGTTGATCACCACGCACAGGCCGGTCGCAAAGGCCGAAACACCCAATGCAGTCAGCGGCACACCGCTGCGGCTCACTTTCAGCAATTGACGCGGCGCGTCACCCTGGCTGGCCAGGCCGAACAGCATGCGGCTGTTGGCATACACACAGCTGTTGTACACCGACAGCGCGGCCGTCAGCACCACGATGTTGAGGATGGTCGCCACCAGGTCGCTGTCCAGCTCGTGGAAGATCATCACGAACGGGCTGCCGCCCTGCACCACCTTCTGCCACGGGTACAGCGACAGCAGTACCGCCAGGGCACCGATGTAGAAGATCAGGATGCGGTAAACCACCTGGTTGGTGGCCTTGGGAATGCTCTGGCGAGGGTTGTCAGCCTCGGCAGCGGTGATGCCCACCAGCTCCAGGCCACCGAACGAGAACATGATCACCGCCAACGCCATCACCAGGCCAGTGACACCGTTAGGGAAGAAGCCGCCGTACTGCCACAGGTTGGCCACGCTGGCATCCGGGCCGCCATGGCCGCTGCTCAACAGCCAGGCGCCAAAGCCGATCATGCTGACGATAGCCACCACCTTGACCAGGGCGAACCAGAACTCCATCTCGCCGTAGACCTTTACCTGGGTCAGGTTGATGAGGTTGATCACCACGAAGAAGATCGCTGCCGTCGCCCAGGTCGGGAACTCTGGCCACCAGTACTGCACGTAGATGCCCACCGCAGTCAGTTCGGCCATGCCGACCAGCACGTACACCACCCAGTAGTTCCAGCCCGACACGAAGCCGGCGAACTCGCTCCAGTACTGGTGGGCGAAGTGGCTGAAGCTGCCGGCAACCGGCTCTTCCACCACCATTTCGCCCAACTGGCGCATGATCAGGAAAGCCATCAGGCCGGCGATGGCATAGCCCAGCAGGACGGAAGGGCCTGCCAGCTGGATGGTCTGGGCGATGCCCAGGAACAAACCGGTGCCGATGGCCCCGCCCAGCGCGATCAACTGGATATGGCGATTCTTCAGCCCGCGCTGTAACCGCTCGGGCGTGCTCTGGTCTTGCATGAAGTGTCCTTTAGCTCAGTGAGGCTGTGTTTTTGTGTTGTTTGCAGTCAAGGATCTAGATCCATCCGCCCCACTGCAAGATGAAAATGCCGATATTGGTGGTGATCGCCGCCATTAGCGTGGTAATCACGATGATCGACGCTGCCAGCTCATGGTTACCATTGGCCGCTCGCGCCATCACATAGCTGGCGGCTGCGGTCGGGCTGCCGATGTACAGGAACAGGATACCCAGCTCCGCCCCCCGGAAACCGCACAACCATGCACCGAGGGTACCGAGCAGTGGCAGCCAGACCATCTTCACCAGGCTGGCATCGATGGCCAGCCTGCCACTGTCGCGCAACGCCGCCAGCGACAGTGTGCCGCCAATGCAGATGAGCGCCAGCGGCAGGGTCATCTGCGCCAGGTAATCGCCCGAGGTCAGCAGCCAGTTGGGCAGCGGCACCTGGCCGTAGGCCATGGGCGTGGCGACCAAAACGCTGATGATCAACGGGTTGCTGAAAATGCTCTTGCAGATGCTCCACGGGTCGGACTTGAGGTCCGGGCTGTACACCGCCAGTACCACTGCCGACAGCGAGTTGTACATGAGGATGACCAGGCCGGCGAGCACCGCCCCCAAGGAGATACCATAGTCACCGTACAGGCTGGCGGCCAAGGCCAGGCCGATCACGCCGTTGTTGCCGCGAAACGCGCCCTGGGTATAGATGCCTCGCTCTGCCAGCGGGCTGCGCCAGATGGCCAGGCCCCAGGCGATGGCGAAACCGACCAGAGTGGCGACGATGAAGTAGAGGATGACACCCGGTTTTACCGCTGAGGCCAGGTCGGCGTGGTAGATGCCGAGGAACAGCAGCGCCGGCATGCAGACGTTGAACACCAGTTGCGAGGCGACGCGGTTGAAGTTGTCATCGATCAGATGGATGCGTTTGAGCAGTACGCCCATGAACAGCATGGCGAAGACCGGTGCCGTGATGTTCAGCGTCTGGATAAGAAGGGCGAGCATGCGCAAGCGATCCTGGAGGGGGGTTGCCGTTAGGGGGCTAATGATACGCCAACGGCTGGGATTTGCGGGGATCGAGCGCGATAAAAGGAATTGTCTTTGAGATTATCCAATGCCTGTACCGGCCTCTTCGCGGGCGTGCCCGCGAAGAGGCCGGTACAGGCCCTGCAAGAATCAGCGCCGAACCGGCCGCTTCTGCAATTTGCGCTGCAAGGTACGCCGGTGCATGCCCAGCGCCCGTGCAGTGGCCGAGATGTTGCCCTCGTGCTCATTCAATACGCGCTGGATATGCTCCCACTGCAGGCGGTCGACCGACATCGGGTTTTCTGGCACCAGGGTATCCAGGTCGGTGTGCTCCGACAACAGCGCCGCCAACACGTCATCGGCGTCGGCCGGTTTGCACAGGTAGTTGCAGGCGCCCCGCTTCACCGCCTCCACCGCCGTGGCAATACTCGAGTAACCGGTCAGGATCACCACGCGCATTTCCGGGTCCAGCTCCAGCAGCTTGGGCAGCAGCACCAGGCCCGAGTCGCCGTCCATCTTCAGGTCCAGCGTGGCGTAATCCGGCAGGTCCTGCTGGGCCAGGATCAAGCCCTCCTCGGCAGAACTGGCAGTGCTCACGCGGAAACCGCGGCGGCTCATGGCCCGGGCCATGACCCGGGTGAAGGTGGCATCGTCGTCCACCAGCAGCAGGTGCGGCAGCTCTTCGCTTTCGACCTGGTTTTCTTCGCTCATCATTCATCTCCTCGCTTGCCATAGGGCAGGCGCAGTTCGGTCAGGGTGCCACCCTGTTCATGACTATAGAGTTTCACCGAACCGCCCGCACGGGTCACGCTGGCCTTGCTCAAGAACAGGCCAAGGCCGAAGCCTTTGCCCTTGGTGGTAATGAAGGGTTTGCCGATGGCTTCGGCAATGGCCGGCGGCACGCCCGGGCCGTGGTCACGGATGCTGATGACGATGTCGTGGGCATCCCAGTCCAGGCGCACTTCCAGGTCATCGGGGCAGGCATCGGCGGCATTGTTCAACAGGTTCAGCAACGCCTGGGTCAGGTCCGGTGGCGGCGTCAGGCGCGGCACTTTGCCGTCGCGCAGGCGCTGGAAGCGGTAACTGGCTTCCGGGCGCATCAGGTGCCAGCGGTTCAGCGCCTCGTCCAGCCAGGCAGTCACGTCCTGCTCCACGATCGCCAGGCGGCGGTTGGCTTCGGCGGCGCGCACCAGCTGCTGCAAAGTCTCTTTACACAGTTTTACCTGGTCCTGAAGGATCTGCAGGTCTTCTTGCAGCAACGGGTCAGCGTGGTCTTGGCGCATTTCATTCAGTAGCACGCTCATGGTCGCCAACGGCGTGCCCAGTTCATGGGCGGCGCCAGCGGCCTGGGTGGCCACGGCCAGTAGCTGCTCGTCTCGCAGGCTTTCTTCCCTGCGCTCGGAACGCAGTTGCTCCTGGCGGCGCAGCTCTTCGGCCATGCGCGCAGCAAAGAAGGTGATCACCGCAGCGGCCAGGGCAATACTGAGCCACATGCCGTACACCTGCATCTTGTCCCGCGCCATCGGCAGGCCTTCGAGCGGGTAGAACTGTACCAGCAGCAGGCTGTAGGCCGTCAGGGCGATGCCCGAAAGAATCAGCGAATACAGCCACGGCAAAGTCACCGCAGCAATCGCCAGCGGTACCAGGTAATACGACACGAACGGGTTGGTCGAGCCACCGGAGTAATACAGCAAGGCACTGTGGATCAGCAGGTCGCAGGCCAGCTGCAGGGCATATTCCATTTCGGTGACCGGCAGCGACAGGCGCAGGCGCAGGGCCGTGAAGGCGCACAGCAGCGAGGACAAGGCCAAGGTGCCAGCCAGCGACAGCCAAGGTAAAGGCAGCAGTTCGGTCCAGTAGGCAACGCCCACGGAGCCTGCCTGGGCAGCCAGGACCAGGACCCGAATGACGGTCAGGCGCCAGAGGTTCTGGCGGGTAGCAGACAGCGGTTGTTCGGCGGCGAGCATGAGCTCTCCTGATGAGTGCTCCAGAAAAATCGGCTGGAGTATACCGAAGCCGGGCGCCTCGCTGCAGCGATGCGGCAAAGCGCCACACTTTGTCACAGGTTCATGATGGCACTTTTGAACCCACTACACTGTTGCCGGTCACATGGGCCATGCGTGGAATGGATGACCAGACCCCACGCCTTTTATTGCCAAGGAGTACCACATGCAAATCCCTCGTCGCGGCGCCGCCCTTGTCCTGTCTTGCGGCCTGCTCGCCAGCCTGCCGGTGCTGGCTGCCGATGAACCGCGTTACAACCAGGTATCGCTGCGTGCCGAAGTCAGCAAGGAAGTGGCGCGTGACCTGATGGTCGTGACCCTGTACAGCGAAGCGCAGAACACCGACCCGGGCAAGCTCGCCAAGCAGATCACCGAAACCATGAACAAGGCCGTGCAGCAGTCGCGCCAGGTCAAGGACGTGAAGATCAGCCAGGGCAGCCGCAACAGCTACCCGGTCTATGACAGCAAGGGCCAGAAGATCACCGGCTGGCGCGAGCGCGCCGAGCTGCGCCTGGAAAGCGCCAACTTCCCGGCCCTGTCCCAGCTTACCGCCGACCTGCTGCAAGAACTGAAAATGGGCGGCATGGACTTCTCCATTGCCCCGGCCACACGCAAGGCCAGCGAGGATGCACTGCTCAAGGACGCAGTCGATGCCTTCAAGGCGCGTGCGCAACTGGCCACCGAGGCGCTGGGCGGCAAGGGCTACAAAGTGGTCAGCCTGAACCTCAACAGCAGCGGCTACCCGCGCCCGTACCTGCGTAGCGCACCGATGGCAATGAAGGCCATGGGGGCTGACGAGGCGGCGCCAGCGCCGGATATCGAGGCGGGTACCAGTGAAGTGAGCATGAATGCCGATGGCTTGATCGAAGTGCAGATGCCGTAAAAGCTACGAACTCGCTGTGGGAGCGGCCTTGCCGGGGCGCTCCCACAAAGACCGCGCCCACCTTCAATTTTGCGATTTCAGACATTTCCTACGCACCACTAAGGTGCTTCCTACATTTAATCCCGCCTCGAAACATCCTGCAAAATGCCATCATTTTGCCTGCGCAAACGTTTAACTTCGTCGAAAGTTATACCGATGCGACATCCATGTACGAACGTACCACCTTTCTGGCGCCAACTATCCTTCTACCTGTTGCATTGGGAACATCCCCTGCATAAGTATCCGCAGGTCGGCTCACGAGGCCACCTCATCCGAAAAATGACAACAATGAGGCCACCATGCTCAAACACGCAGTCATTCCGTTCCTGCTGGGTGCAGGCTTGCTCACCGGCGCACCGTCGGCGCTTGCCGCGTCCAACCTGGTGTTCTGCTCCGAAGGCAGCCCGGCCGGTTTCGACCCGGGGCAATACACCACCGGGACCGACTTCGACGCCTCGGCCGAGACCGTGTTCAACCGCCTGACCCAGTTCGAACGCGGCGGTACAGCAGTCATCCCGGGCCTGGCGACCAAATGGGAAGTGTCCGACGACGGCAAGACCTACACCTTCCACCTGCGTGAAGGCGTCAAGTTCCACACCACCGACTACTTCAAGCCCTCCCGCCCCTTCAACGCCGACGACGTGCTGTTCACCTTCAACCGCATGCTCGACAAGGACCACCCGTTCCGCAAGGCCTACCCCACCGAGTTCCCGTACTTCACCGACATGGGCATGGACAAGAACATCGCCAAGGTTGAGAAACTCGACGAGCACACGGTGAAGTTCACCCTCAACGAAGTCGACGCCGCGTTCATCCAGAACCTGGCCATGAGTTTCGCCTCCATCCAGTCCGCCGAATACGCTGACCAGTTGCTGAACAACGGCAAGGCGGCCGACATCAACCAGAAGCCGATCGGCACCGGCCCGTTCGTGTTCAGCAAGTATCAAAAAGACGCGCAGATCCGCTTCAAGGGCAACAAGGACTACTGGCAACCCGATGACGTGAAGATCGACAACCTGATCTTCGCCATCACCACCGACGCCTCGGTGCGCATGCAGAAGCTGAAGAAGAACGAGTGCCAGGTCACCCTGTTCCCCCGCCCGGCCGACATCGAGCCGCTAAAGGCCGACAAGAACCTGCAAATGCCACAGCAGGCCGGCTTCAACCTCGGCTACATCGCCTACAACGTGATGGACAAGATCAAGGGCAGCAATGAGGCCAACCCGATGGCGCAGCTGAAAGTGCGCCAGGCGCTGGACATGGCGGTGGACAAGAAGAAGATCATCGAGTCGGTCTATCAGGGCGCCGGCCAGTTGGCCGTCAACGCCATGCCGCCGACCCAGTGGTCGTATGACGACAGCATCAAGGATGCGCCATACGACCCCGAAAAGGCCAAGCAACTGCTCAAGGAAGCCGGCATCAAGGAAGGTACTGAAATCACCCTGTGGGCCATGCCCGTGCAACGCCCGTACAACCCCAATGCCAAGCTGATGGCCGAGATGTTGCAATCGGACTGGGCCAAGATCGGCATCAAGGCAAAAATCGTCAGCTACGAATGGGGCGAGTACATCAAACGCTCCAAAGGCGGCGAACAGGGCGCGATGCTGATTGGCTGGAGCGGCGACAACGGCGACCCGGACAACTGGCTGGGCACCCTTTACGGCTGCGATGCGGTCGATGGCAACAACTTCTCCAAATGGTGCTTCAAGCCCTACGACGACCTGATCAAGCAGGCCAAGGCCACCTCCGACCAGGCCAAGCGCACCGAGCTGTACCAGAAAGCACAGCACATACTCAAGGAGCAGGTACCGATCACCCCGATCGCCCACTCCACCGTGTACCAGCCAATGAGCGCCAAGGTGAAGGACTTCAAGATCAGCCCGTTTGCGCTGAACTCCTTCTATGGCGTCAGCGTGGAAAAATAGGGTAACTGCGGCACCCGCACAATAGCGGGTGCCTTCCCCCATCACCTCTTCATGTCGTCCTGCGGCTACCCGCCGCGGGGTAGGCGAACTGTTGCCGTCATTCGTACCCCGAGGCGGTGCAAACAGATGAAAAAGGACTCGCCATGCGCCACGCTACTTGCCTATCGACCCTGCTAGCCCTCGGACTGCTCAGCCAATCCCCGGCCCTGCTGGCCAACAACCTGGTGTTCTGCTCCGAAGGCAGCCCTGCCGGCTTCGACACCGCCCAGTACACCACCGCCACCGACAACGACGCCGCCGAACCGATCTACAACCGCCTGGTGGAGTTCGAGCGCGGCGGCACCGCCGTACACCCTGCCCTGGCGACGCACTGGGAGGTATCGGACGATGGCCTGCAGTACACCTTCCACCTGCGCGAAGGGGTGAAGTTCCACAGCAACAAGGCCTTTAGCCCGAGCCGTGACTTCAACGCCGACGACGTGCTGTTCACGTTCAATCGCATGCTCGACAAGGGCCATCCGTTCCGCAAGGCCTACCCCACCGAATTTCCCTATTTCATCAGCATGGGCCTGGACAAGAACATCGCCAAGGTGGAGAAACTCGACGAGCACACGGTGAAGTTCACCCTCAACGAAGTCGACGCCGCGTTCATCCAGAACCTGGCCATGAGTTTCGCCTCCATCCTCTCTGCCGAATACGCCAACCAACTGATGGCCAGCGGTCGCCCCAGCGACATCAACCAGCAGCCCATCGGCACCGGGCCGTTCGTGTTCCAGCGTTACCAGAAGGATTCGCAGATCCGCTACAAGGGCAACAAGGATTACTGGGCACCGAATGAAGTGAAGATCGACAACCTGGTGTTCTCGATCAACATCGACCCCTCAGTGCGTATCCAGAAGCTGCGCCGCAACGAATGCCAGGTCACCCTGCACCCACGCCCGGCCGACCTGCCGGCACTCAAGGCCGACAACAAGCTGCAGGTGCTGCAGCAGCCGGGCTTCAACCTCGGCTACATCGCCTACAACACCCAGCACCCGCCATTCGACCGCCTGGAAGTACGCCAGGCGATGGACATGGCGGTGAATAAGACAGCCATCATCCAGGCGGTGTATCAGGACTCCGGCCAACAGGCGGTCAACGCCATGCCGCCCACCCAGTGGTCCTATGACGAAAGCCTCAAGGACGCACCCTACGACCCGGAAAAGGCCAAACAGCTGCTCCAGCAGGCAGGGGTCAAGCCTGGCACCGAGATAACCCTGTGGGCCATGCCCGTACAGCGCCCGTACAACCCTAACGCCAAGCTGATGGCTGAAATGCTCCAGGCCGACTGGAGCAAGCTCGGCTTCAAGGTGCGCATCGTCAGCTATGAATGGGGCGAGTACATCAAGCGCATGAAAAGCGGCGAGCACGACATCGCCCTGATCGGCTGGACCGGTGACAACGGCGACCCGGACAACTGGCTGGGCACCCTCTACAGCTGCGATGCCATCGGCAGCAACAACTACTCGCTGTGGTGCGACCCGCAGTACGACAGCCTGGTCAAGCAAGCCAAGCAGGTTACCGACCGCACCCAGCGCACCGCCCTGTACCAGCAGGCCCAGCAGCGGTTGAAGCAACAGGTGCCGATTACCCCGGTTGCGCATTCCAAGATTAACCAACCGCTCAGCGTCAAGGTTTCCCAGTTCAAGGTCAGCCCGTTTGGGCGCAATGATTTTTCCGGTGTGAGTGTTGATTAAGCGTTAGCCAGTACCGGCCAACACAACGCCCCCGATTTAGCCCGGTGATCCCGCGGCAACCCTGGCAACACCGCAACAACCATCCGGCCCACAAGGCCGGCAATAACTAGAAAAGAATGGGAGCTTCAACCTTGAGAGTATTCACCTTGACCGCACTGGCTTTATCCATCAGTGCCTTATCCACCGTGGCGCAGGCCGACCCGCAAAGCCAGGAATACATTCCACTCACCCTCAAAGCCAGCAGCGAGCAGGCACAAGCCAGCGGCTTCATCGACGGCCAGAGCCTGTCCGGCACCACGCGCAACTGGTACGCCCGCGAGCGCGGCGCCCGCGCCCCGCTGTGGCGCTACTACAAAAGCGACGGCACCCGCCACGCCACCCACAGCCGCGAAAACTGGCTGCAGGGCACCATCCTCAACTACAGCTCCGGCTTCACCCAAGGCACCGTAGGCTTTGCCGTCGAGGCCGCCGGCTATAACGCCATCGCCCTGCAACAGAGCCGCCAGGCCGTCGCCGGCCCCAACAACCGCACGCTCACCCACAGCGATGGCGACCCCATCGGCCAGTGGAGCAAGCTGGGCTTGGGCAATATCAAGGCGCGCGTGTCCAACACCACCCTTACCCTCGGCCGTCAGTCGGTGGACACGCCGATGATCGCCTACATCGGCAACCGCGCCCTGCCGTCGAGTTTCCAGGGTGCGTTCCTGCACAGCGCCGAGTTCGAAAATCTCAGCTTCGACGCGGGCACCTTCGACCGCGTCTCGCCGCGTACCGAGCAAAGCCTCAGCAAATTCCGCAGCGAATACAGCGCCACCGGCGTAGAAACCGACCGCGCCAGTACCGCCGGCATCAACTACCAGCCGTTCAAGAGCCTGAGCACCAGCCTGTACGCCACCAAGGTCGACGACTTCTGGAACCAGTACTACTTCGGCGCCAACCACATGCTGGGCGACAGCGCGGTACTCAGCCTGAGCACCGGCCTGAACTACTACAAGACCGTAGACGCCGGCAGCCAGAAAATGGGCAAGATCGACAACGACGTCTACAGCCTGTCGCTCGACCTGACCCATCAGGCCCACACCCTCGGTGCCTCCTGGCAGCAGGTCAACGGCAACGAGTACTTCGACTACCTGCACGAGACCAACGGCATCTACCTGGCCAACTCGCTGCTGTCGGACTTCAACGGCCCCAACGAAAAATCGCTGAAGATCTCCTACGTACTGAACATGGCGCCCTATGGCGTGCCGGGCCTGAAGTTCAACCTGTACAACGCCCGTGGCTGGGGTATCGACGGCACCCATTACCGTGGCACGGCCTACGACGTGAATGGCCTGGACGGCGAAAACCACTACGAGTGGGGCATCGGCACCAGCTATGCGGTGCAAAGCGGGCCGCTGAAAGACACCAGCATCCGCGCCACCTATACCGCGCACCGCGCCAGCAAGGCACAAGGTGACGGCAGCCTCGACGAGTTCCGGGTGGTGACCACCATTCCATTCAACATTCTCTGACCGCTGGCGCCACGGCCCGTTTCGCTGCGGGCCGTGGCAGCTACGCTGGAATCAATGCAAGCCGGGAGTCCGTGACCCATGCAGAGCGCTTTCATCAAATCGATACCGTTACGCCTTGCCCTGGCCGCGCTGGTGCTGAGCAGCGCCACGCAGCTAGCGGCCAAACCGCTGGTGGTGTGTACCGAGGCCAGCCCGGAAGGGTTCGACGTTGTGCAGTACGCCACCGGCGTCACGTTCGATGCCACCGCCGAAACGCTGTTCAATCGCCTGGTCGACTTCAAGCCAGGTACAACCGACATCGAGCCAGCGCTGGCCGAACGCTGGGACATTTCCCAAGACGGCCTGACCTACACCTTCCATTTGCGTCAGGGCGTCAAATTCCACAGCACCGACTACTTCACCCCCACGCGCACGTTCAACGCCGACGATGTGCTATGGAGCCTGCGCCGTCAGCTCGACCCTGCGCACCCTTGGCATGACAAGACCAGTGTCGGTTACCCGTATTTCGAAAGCATGGCCTTCAAGAGCCTGCTCAAGTCGGTGGACAAGACTGACGACCACACCGTGGTGATCACCCTCACCCGGGCCGAAGCACCGTTCCTGCGCGACATGGCCATGGGCTTCACGTCGATCTATTCCGCCGAATACGGCGACCAGTTGCTCAAGGCCGGTAAAACCGCCGAGCTGAACAGCAAGCCGATCGGCACCGGCCCGTTCATCTTCCAGCGCTACAACAAGGACGCCCAGGTCCGCTTCAAGCCCAACCCGGACTACTTCCGGGGCAAACCGCCGGCCGATGCCCTGGTGTTCGCCATCGCGACCGACAGCAACGTGCGCCTGCAGAAGTTGCGCGCCAACGAGTGCCAGATCGCGCTGTACCCCAAGCCGGAAGACGTACCGGCGATCAAGGCCGCCCCCAGGCTCAAGGTGGCCGAGACCGAAGCGCTGGTCACCGGCTACATCGCCATGAATACCGAGCACAAATACCTCAGCGATGTGCGCGTGCGCAAAGCCATCGACATGGCCTTCGACCGCCAGGCCCACGTTGACCAGCTTTTTGGCAAAGGCAATGCGCTGGTCGGCGTGAACCCTTATCCACCGACCATGATCGGTTACAACACCCGTAACCAGAACCCGCCACGCGACCTCGACAAGGCGCGCGCGCTGCTCAAGGAAGCTGGCGTGCCGCAGGGCACGGTGATCACGCTGTTCACCCGCAACGGCGGCGGCATGACCAATCCTAACCCGCGGCTCTCCGCCGAAATGCTGCAGGCTGACCTGAAGCAGATCGGCCTGAAGCTGGATATCCGCGTGATGGAGTGGGCCGAAATGCTGCGCCGCGCCAAAAAGGGCGAAGCCGACCTGGTGTCCACCGGCTGGGCCGGCGACAACGGCGACCCCGATAACTTCCTCACCCCGCTGCTGAGCTGCGAAGCGGCGAAGAACGGCGAAAACTACGCCCGCTGGTGCAACCCGAAATTCCAGGAGCTGATCACCCGCGCCCGCGAAGTGATCAACGACGACGAACGTGCAAGGCTCTATAGCGAGGCATTGAAGGTGTACGATGACGACCAACCCTGGATCAGTATGGCCCACCCCAAGGTGTTCGTGGCCATGCGTGACAACGTGGAGGGCTACGTGATCAGCCCTCTGACCAAAAATAACTTCGCCACCACCAAGGTGAAGTAGAACAACTACGACCGCCGGCAACCCACACGGGGACCGGCGGCACTGCCGTGGCGTGCTACTGGCCGCACGGTCTGAAGAGGTAACCCCGACAATGTTGAGCTTTATTGCCCGGCGCCTGGGCCTGCTGATACCGACCTTTTTCGGCATCACCTTGCTGACCTTCGCGCTCATACGCCTGATCCCCGGCGACCCGGTGGAAGTCATGATGGGCGAGCGCAGGGTCGACCCCGAAATGCATGCCCAGGCCATGGAACGCCTGGGCCTGAACAAACCACTGCCGGTCCAGTACCTGGACTACGTGGGCAAGCTCGCCCAAGGTGACCTGGGTGAATCGCTGCGTACCCGCGAAAGCGTGTGGAGCGAGTTTCTCACCTTATTCCCGGCCACCCTGGAACTGGCCTTCGCCGCCCTGCTGTTCGCCGGCATCGTCGGCCTGCTGGCCGGGGTGATCGCCGCGCTCAAGCGCGGTTCGCTGTTCGACCATGGGGTGATGGGTATTTCCCTGGCCGGCTACTCGATGCCGATCTTCTGGTGGGGCCTGATCCTGATCATGTTCTTCTCGGTGAGCCTGGGCTGGACCCCGGTGTCCGGGCGCATCGACCTGCTCTACGACATCGAGCCCAAAACCGGCTTCATGCTGATCGACACGCTGCTCAGTGATGAGGAAGGCGCGTTCAAGGACGCGGTGATGCACCTGATATTGCCGGCCATCGTGCTCGGCACCATCCCGTTGGCGGTCATCGCCCGCATGACCCGCTCGTCGATGCTCGAAGTATTGCGCGAAGACTACATCCGCACCGCCCGCGCCAAAGGCCTGTCGCCAGCGCGCGTGGTGTTCGTGCATGGCTTGCGCAATGCCTTGATCCCGGTGCTGACCGTGTTCGGCCTGCAGGTTGGCACATTGCTGGCCGGTGCGGTGCTGACCGAAACAATCTTTTCCTGGCCGGGCATCGGCAAATGGCTGATCGAAGCCATCGGCGCCCGTGACTACCCCGTGGTCCAGAACGGCATCCTGTTGATCGCCTGCCTGGTGATCCTGGTCAACTTCGTCGTGGACATTCTCTACGGCCTGGCCAACCCACGCATCCGTCATCAGCGCTGAGGCCCTTGCCATGACTAGCCCGATTCCCAAACCCGTGTCGCCGGCCAGCCCGGTGGACCAGAGCCTGCTCTACCCCTCGCCCTACAAAGAGTTCTGGCAAGCCTTCGCGCGCAACAAAGGCGCTGTAATGGGCCTGGCCTTCATGTGCCTGGTGGTGTTCTGTGCGCTGTTTGCACCGTGGGTCGCCCCGCATGACCCCAGCGAGCAGTACCGCGACTTCCTGCTGACACCGCCCGTGTGGCTGGAGGGCGGCACCTGGCAATTCATCCTCGGCACTGACGAGCTGGGCCGCGACCTGCTTTCACGCTTGATCCAGGGCGCGCGGCTGTCGCTGCTGATCGGCCTGTCGTCTGTGGTGATATCGCTGATCCCGGGCATCCTGCTGGGCCTGCTGGCCGGCTTTTTCCCGCAATTGCTCGGCCCATCGATCATGCGTCTGATGGACGTGATGCTGGCCCTGCCCTCGCTGCTGCTGGCGGTGGCCATCGTTGCCATCCTCGGCCCAGGCCTGATCAACACCGTCATTGCCATTGCCATCGTTTCCCTGCCCTCCTACGTGCGCCTGACCCGTGCCGCCGTGATGGGCGAGCTGAACCGCGACTACGTGACCGCAGCACGCTTGGCCGGTGCCGGGCTACCACGGCTGATGTTCGTCACCGTGCTGCCCAACTGCATGGCACCGCTGATCGTGCAGGCAACCCTCAGCTTCTCCTCGGCGATCCTCGACGCCGCTGCCCTGGGTTTCCTCGGCCTCGGTGTACAGCCGCCAACCCCGGAGTGGGGCACCATGCTGGCTTCGGCCCGTGACTACATTGAGCGCGCCTGGTGGGTGGTGAGCCTGCCTGGCCTGACCATTCTGCTCAGTGTGCTGGCAATCAACCTGATGGGCGACGGCCTGCGCGATGCGCTGGACCCGAAACTCAAGAACGCCGCCTGAGGAGAACGCCATGTCACTGTTGCAGATCAACAACCTGAACGTGCGCTTCGGCGACGCCACGGCGGTACCGGTGGTCGACGGCCTGGACCTGACGGTAGAAGCGGGCGAAATCCTGGCCATCGTCGGCGAATCCGGCTCGGGCAAATCGGTCACCATGATGGCCTTGATGGGCCTGATCGACGCCCCCGGGCGCATCACCGCCGACGCCCTCACCTTCGATGGCACCGACATGCTCAAGCTCAGCGGCCGCCAACGGCGCAAGGTGGTGGGCAAGGACATCGCCATGGTCTTCCAGGACCCGATGACCGCGCTCAACCCCAGCTACACCGTGGGTTACCAGATCGAGGAAGTGCTGCGCCAGCACCTGGGCCTGAAGGGCAAGGCCGCGCGCCAGCGTGCCCTGGAGCTGCTGAAAAAAGTCGAGATCCCGGCAGCGGAAAGCCGCCTGGATGCCTACCCGCACCAGCTGTCCGGCGGCATGAGCCAGCGTGTGGCGATTGCCATGGCCATTGCCGGCGAGCCCAAGCTGCTGATCGCCGACGAACCGACCACCGCACTGGACGTGACCATCCAGGCGCAGATCATGGAGCTGCTGGTCAACCTGCAGAAGGAGCGCAACATGGCGCTCATTCTGATCACACACGACCTCGCCGTGGTCGCCGAAACCGCCAGGCGCGTGTGCGTGATGTACGCCGGCCAGGCGGTGGAAGTAGGCCAGGTGCCTGAGTTGTTCGACGTGCCTGCCCACCCCTACAGCGAAGCCTTGCTGGCAGCGATCCCCGAGCACAGCATCGGCGCCGAACGCCTGGCCACCCTGCCCGGCATCGTCCCCGGCCGTTACGACCGCCCTGTCGGCTGCCTGTTGTCGCCGCGCTGCCCCTATGTGCAGGACAACTGCCGCCACCAACGGCCGCCCCTTGATCCCCAGGCGTACAGCCTGGTGCGCTGCTTCTACCCGCTGAACCAGGAGGTGGCGTAATGACCGTCGTTCTATCCGCCCGGGAGCTGACCCGGCATTACGAAGTCTCCCGCGGGCTGTTCAAAGGCCATGCGTTGGTCCGTGCGCTGAATGGTGTGTCGTTCGAACTGGAAGCCGGCAAGACCCTGGCCGTGGTTGGCGAGTCCGGCTGTGGCAAATCGACCCTGGCCCGCGCACTGACCCTGATCGAAGAGCCGTCCTCCGGCTCGCTGCAAATCGCCGGCACCGAGGTGAAAGGCGCCAGCAAGGCTGAGCGCAAGCAACTGCGCCGCGACGTGCAGATGGTGTTCCAGAGCCCCTACGCCTCGCTCAATCCCCGACAGAAGATTGGTGACCAATTGGCCGAGCCACTGCTGATAAACACCTCGCTGAGCAAGGCCGAGCGGCGTGAAAAAGTGCAGAAGATGATGGAACAGGTCGGCCTGCGCCCCGAGCACTATCAGCGTTACCCACACATGTTCTCCGGGGGCCAGCGCCAACGTATCGCCTTGGCCCGAGCGATGATGCTGCAACCGAAGGTGCTGGTAGCGGACGAGCCGACCTCGGCGCTGGACGTGTCGATCCAGGCGCAGGTACTGAACCTGTTCATGGACTTGCAGAAGGAATTCAACACCGCCTACGTGTTCATCTCGCACAACCTGGCGGTGGTGCGACATGTGGCCGATCAGGTGCTGGTGATGTACCTCGGGCGACCGGCGGAAATGGGGCCGAAAGAGGATATCTACGAGAGGCCGTTGCACCCGTATACCCAGGCGTTGCTGTCGGCAACTCCCACTATTCACCCGGACCCGCTGAAGCCGAAGATCCGCATTGCCGGGGAATTGCCCAACCCGCTCAACCCGCCGGATGGGTGTGCGTTTCACAAGCGGTGCCCGTATGCGACCGAGCGCTGTGCCAAGGAGGTGCCGGCGTTGCGGCAGGTGAGTACGCGGCAGGTGGCTTGCCATTATGCGGAGCAGTTTCTGTAGATGACCGGGGGCGCTTTGCGCCCCATTCGCAGCCTTATGCTGCGAGAGGGCCGCAAAGCGGCTCTTTCGGTCAATGCATGAAAATGGCGATCAGGATGATGACCGGAATCGGTACCCCAAGCATCCAGAGCAGTATCGAGCGCATGTCGGTTCTCCTTGCTTAACGTTGAATGGTGCGATGGGCGACGTATTCGCCTTCCAGCCACTGCACCTGGTCACGACGGCGACCACCATAAAGCGCTGCAAGGCTGGCGAAGAAGGCGCCACACAGCAGTGCTACAAAGGTCCACAGCGCGGTCCATGCAGCAGCCTTCGCGGCAGCCTCAGCCGCTTGCTTGGCCTGCAGCTTGAGCTGTTGCACCTGGGCCATCACCTGGTCGACGCGGGCCTCTGCTTCGGGTTGGGTCAAGCGGGTGCGTTGCGCCACCAACTGCGCCAGGTAAGCGCGGTCTTCAGGCGCAAGTGCACCGTCACCTGCCAGGCCCTTGGCCAGAATGCGCGCCGCTACCCCATTGGCAGCGTCCTCGCTCACCGGCGCAGGGCCGTCACCACGGAACAGGCTGTCGACGTAATACCCCATCGAATCCTTATCGGCATTGGCAGCCGCCGCGCCACCGGCAGCAGCACTCATGCCAACCACTTGCGTCGCCGCGCTGGCTCCAGCACCTACCAGGTTGCCCGCCGTACCCAGGACCAGCATCGCAGCTACCAAGGTGGCGACTGCCCAGGACAGGAACCCATGGGCGGTGTCGCGGAAGTACACTTCATCGCCATGCAAGTTGGCCCACTTCACACGCAGCCTGCCGGCGATATACCCGCCCAGGCCAGAAGCGATGATCTGCGTCAGCAACAGCCAGATGATGGTGGAAACCGCCAGCGTTTCCGCGCTCGCGCCCTCGTTGGCCCAAGGTGAAGTGGCGGCAAAGCCCAAGCCCGCACCCAGCACCACCAATATCAAGGATAAAGCGGCCGCCGCAGCAGCACCCGCGAAGATGGCCGCCCAGGAAACACCTGAGCGGCCTTGAGTATCGAAAACGGAGGAGTCGGCAGAGGGGATCATGATATGTGCGCCTATGTATGTTGTTAGCGAGAAGTCCATTCGCGCAGTAACCGTTGCAGAGGCTGTGCCATTCATTACAAAAAATTACTTACATAAAAATCAGATAGTTAGTGAATTCTTCGATTTAAGAATCGTGCAAAAAGCGCGAGTGGCGCTCCGGCATCAGGTGTTCTGCAATATTGTGGCCTTTACGCCGGCGAGGCATGATCTGGCAATGACGCTCCCTGACGACTCCGCCCAGACCCCGCTCACCGCTGACACCGTGCTGCGCTACCACCTGTGCTGGAAGCATCGTGACCTGGACGGGGTCATAGCGCTGTACCACCCCGACATCCAGTACCACGACTTTTTCCAGAACCGGGTGCTTGGCTACGTTGAGATGCGCGACTACGTACGCGCCTGCCTGCCCCATGAAGCCGGCGAAGACATCGTTCACAGTGACCGCATCCGCGTCGATGGCTGCACCGCGTTCATCCAGTACCAGGTCACGGTCCAGGGTGGCGATGGCCTGGTGGCGTTCCAGTCCAGCGAGGCGATCACCGTCAAGGACGGCCTGATCTGGCGGGTCAACGAATACGCCACGCTGGTTCGCCAGAACAGCAGCGGGCGCACCAGTACCGGCCCGCGCCCTGCCACCAGCCGCCTGGGGTTGTCACCACGGCAACTGTCGACCATGGCCCAGGACCTGGAACACTACTTCCAGCGCCAGCGCCCCTACCTGGACCCGGAGCTGGACCTGCAGCAGGTCGCCGACGCCAGTGGTTACAGCCGCAACCAGATTTCCTACCTGCTCAACCAGGTGCTTGGGCAAAGCTTCTACCGCTACGTCAACCAGGCTCGCTTGCAACACCTGATGGCCAGCCTGGACGACGACAGCGTCGAGGCAACGATTGACGAGTTGGCGTTCAGCGCCGGCTTCAACTCACTGTCAGCGTTCTACAAGTGCTTCCGGGAACACACCGGCCTCACGCCCAAGGCGTACCTGAAGCAAATTTCCCTGCGTGCACGCACGTAAGACAGCCGCCCGCACAGCCCACTAGGATCGCCCACAAACCTTGACGGATGTGGAGCCCAACCCGATGCAACCCCTGCGCACGCTCAGCCTGTGGATGGACCAGCTCGACGAGCCACTGTGCGCTCGCCCGGCCCTGCGTGAAGACCTGGTTGCGGACGTGTGCATCATCGGTGCCGGCTACACCGGCCTGTGGACTGCCTACTACCTCAAGCGCCAGGCCCCGCAGCTGAACGTCGCGGTGATCGACGCCAACATCGCCGGTTTCGGCGCCTCCGGGCGCAACGGCGGCTGGCTGATGGGCAACCTGCTGGGCGAAGACCGCCTGCTGGCCACCCTGTCGCCACAACAGCGCCGCGCCAGCATCGACCTGCTGCACGGCATTCCCGATGAAGTACAGCGTGTGCTGCAACGCGAAGGCATCGACTGCGACTACCGCAAAGGCGGCGTGCTGTACTGCGCCGCACGCTACCCGGAGCAGGAACGCAGCCTGCGCGCCTACCTGGACGATCTGTATCGCCAAGGCATGACCGAAGACGACTACCGCTGGCTGCGCCCCGAGCAACTGGACGCCCAACTGCGGGTCAGCAATGCCTTTGGCGCCATCTACAGCCCGCACACCGCGACCATCCAGCCGGCCAGACTCGTGCGCGGCTTGGCTCGGACAGTGGAGGCGATGGGCGTGCCGATCTATGAAAACACGCCGGCCATCGATTGGCAGCCCGGCGAGGTGCGCACGCCGCTGGCACGGATTCGCTGCCAGTGGGTAGTGCCCGCCGTGGAAGGTTACGCTGCCAGCCTGCCGCCACTGGGCAAACATCAGTTGCCCGTACAGAGCCTGCTGGTCGCTACCGAACCACTGCCGGACTCGACCTGGGAGCAGATCGGCCTGAGCCAAGGCCAGGCCTTCAGCGAAAGCAGCCGCCAGGTCACCTATGGCCAGCGCACCGCCGACAACCGCCTGGTATTCGGTGCCCGCGGAGGCTATCGCTTCGGCGGCCGACTGCGCGAAAACTTCAACCTCGACGCGCAAGAAATCGAACTGCGTCGTTACCTGTTCAGCGAGCTTTTCCCGCAACTGAAACACGTACGCATCACCCACTCCTGGGGGGGCAACCTGGGCATGGCCCGACGCTTCCGCCCGCACATGCTGTGCGACCGCCAGCGCGGCATCGCCCTGGCTGGCGGCTACGGCGGCGAAGGTGTCGGCGCCACCAACCTGGGCGGGCGCACACTTGCAGCGCTGATCCTCAACCAGCACAACGAACTGACCGCACAGCCCTGGGTGCTCGACAACCGCCCGGTTTCCAGCCTGGCCAGCTGGCCACCCGAACCCTGCCGCTGGCTGGGCTACAACGCCATCATCCAAAGCTTCGTCCACGAGGACCGGACCCTCGCCAACCCCGCCAGCGCGCCCTGGAGGCGGCGCCTGGCCAGCTCGCTTGCGGACTTCATGGAAGGCTTCATGCACTGACTTCCCTTTCCCATACACAGGATCCACCGGTCATGAGCATCCCCCAGTTCAAGAACACTGACAGCGCCGTGCTCGACAGCAGCAACCCGGTCGCGGTACCGCTCGGCGAACCCGTAGCCGTGACGTCGGTCACCTGCGTGGAGCGCAGCGACGGCGTGGAAACCGGCATCTGGGAATGCACCCCCGGGCGCTGGCGCCGGCAGATCGTGCAACAGGAGTTCTGCCACTTCATCAAGGGCCGCTGTACCTTCACCCCCGACGGTGGCGAGCCCCTGGTCATAGAAGCCGGAGACGCATTGATGCTACCGGCCAACAGCACTGGCACCTGGGACATCCAGGATACCGTGCGCAAGACCTACGTCCTTATCTTCTGATCCGCTGATCGCCTGCCTTCGATAACAACAGACAAAGCAAGGTAACCCCGACATGCGCACGCTCCTTCTCGCTCCCCTGATGCTGGCCGCCAGCGTGGCCGGCGCCGCCGAAACGGTAAAGATCTACAACTGGTCCAGCTACGTCGCCCCCGACACGCTGAAAAACTTCCAGCAGGCCAGTGGCATCGTGCCCACCTACGACGTGTACGACAGCAACGAAACCCTCGACAGCAAGCTGATGACCGGCAACTCCGGCTACGACGTGGTGTTCCCCTCCAACCATTTCATGGCCCGGCAAATCCAGGGCAAGGCCCTGAAGCGCCTGGACAAGTCGCAGTTGCCCAACTGGCAAAACCTCAACCCGGTGCTGCTCAAGGCACTGGAGGTAAACGATCCGGGCAACCAGTACGGCTTCCCTTACCTGTGGGGCAGTACCGGCATCGGCTACAACATCGACAAGGTCAAGGCGGTGCTCGGCGACAATGCACCGGTTGATTCGTGGGACCTCATCTTCAAGCCCGAGTACATGAGCAAGCTGAAAAGCTGTGGCGTTGCCGTGCTGGACAACGGTCCTGAACTGCTGCCAATTGCCTTGCACTACCTGGGCCTGCCACACCATAGCCAGAACCCGGCAGACTACGACAAGGCCAAGGCGCTGCTGATGCAGGTACGCCCGTACATCAGCTACTTCCACTCATCGAAGTACACCGGCGACCTGGCCAACGGCGACATTTGCGTGGTGGTAGGTTTCTCGGGGGATGTGCTGCAGGCGAAGAACCGTGCCGAAGAGGCGAAGAACGGGGTGAAGGTGGGCTACTCGATCCCCAAGGAAGGCGCGCCCATGTGGTTCGACATGGTGGCCATGCCGGCGGATGCTCCGGATGAAAAAGCCGGGTATGCCTACATGAACTACCTGCTGCAGCCGGACGTGATGGCCAACATCAGCAACCATGTGCAGTACGCCAACGGCAACCTGAAGGCGGACGGGCTGGTGGATCCCGCGATGAAGGGTAATACGATGATTTACCCAAGCGAGGATGTGATGGGCAAGCTGTATGCGCTGGAGGCGATGCCGGCGAAGATCGACCGCATTCGCACGCGGATCTGGACCAGTATCAAAGCCGGGAATTGAAAAGGGGCCGCTTGGCGGCCCCATTCTCAATTATCAGTGATGCTCGCGGGTAGCGCGGAATTTGATGTCCGGCCAGCGCTCTTCCATCAGCGACAGGTTGACCCGGGTAGGCGCCAGGTAGGTCAGGTGACCGCCACCGTCGATGGCCAGGTTTTCCATGGCCTTGGTCTGGAATTCCTCAAGCTTCTTCTTGTCGTCGCAGCTGATCCAGCGGGCCGACCACACGGTGATCGGCTCGTAGGCGCACTCGACCTTGTACTCTTCCTTCAGGCGGCTGGCGACCACGTCGAACTGCAGCACACCGACCGCACCGAGGATGATGTCGTTGCTACGCTCCGGGAAGAACACCTGGGTAGCACCTTCTTCAGCCAGCTGCTGCAAGCCCTGGCGCAGCTGCTTGGACTTCAGCGGGTCCTTGAGGCGCACGCGACGGAACAGCTCCGGGGCGAAGTGCGGGATACCGGTGAAGCCCAGCGCTTCGCCTTCGGTGAAGGTGTCACCGATCTGGATGGTGCCATGGTTGTGCAGGCCAATGATGTCACCGGCAAAGGCCTCTTCCAGCTGTTCACGCTCGGAGGAGAAGAAGGTCAGCGCATCGCCGATACGCAGGTCCTTGTTCAGGCGCACGTGGCGCATCTTCATGCCCTTCTCGTACTTGCCCGAGCAGATGCGCATGAAGGCGATACGGTCGCGGTGTTTCGGGTCCATGTTCGCCTGGATCTTGAACACGAAGCCGGTGAACTTCTCTTCCACAGGCTCGACGGTACGCTCGTGGGCAACGCGGCCCAGCGGGCGCGGCGCCCAGTCGACCACGGCGTCGAGCACGTGATCCACACCGAAGTTGCCCAGCGCCGTACCGAAGAACACCGGGGTCAGCTGCCCGTTGATGAACTCTTCCTGGTTGAACTCATGGCAGGCGCCCTGCACCAGCTCCAGCTGCTCGACAAACGAGTCGTACTGGTCACCCAGGTGTGCGCGGGCTTCGTCCGAGTCCAGCTTCTGGATGATCTTGGCTTCGGTGCGCTCATGGCCGTGGCCAGGGGTGTACACCACGATGTAGTCGCCGGTGAGGTGGTACACGCCTTTGAAGTCGCGGTAGCAACCAATCGGCCAGGTGATCGGCGCGGCCTTGATCTTCAGTACGGCTTCGATCTCGTCCAGCAGTTCGATCGGGTCGCGGATGTCACGGTCGAGTTTGTTGATGAAGCTGACGATCGGCGTATCGCGCAGGCGGCACACGTCCATCAGGGCGATGGTACGCGGCTCAACCCCTTTACCGCCGTCGAGCACCATCAGCGCCGAGTCCACTGCGGTCAGGGTGCGGTAGGTGTCTTCCGAGAAGTCTTCGTGGCCGGGGGTGTCGAGCAGGTTGATCATGTGCTCGCGGTACGGGAACTGCATCACCGAGGTGGTGATGGAGATGCCGCGCTGCTTCTCCATTTCCATCCAGTCGGAGGTGGCGTGGCGGTCGGACTTGCGCGACTTCACGGTACCGGCGACGGCAATGGCCTTGCCCATCAGCAGCAGCTTCTCGGTGATGGTGGTCTTACCGGCGTCGGGGTGGGAAATGATTGCGAAAGTGCGGCGCTTCGCGACTTCGGCGGCCTGGTTGGTCATGGGAAATCGCCTGACTGGGGGATTTAAAAGGGGCGATATCATACCTGAAGTTGGGCGGGGACGAAAATCTGATCCCCGCCCGCTGGTCAATCACGCGCGTTTTGCCTGATCCTCACAAAAACCGTCAAGCGTGACAGGAGGCCGGCCGGGCATATGTACAACGAGTTCCAATGTCCCACCCAAGGCCTCCACATAGCTGCGCAGGGTGGATATCAACATGTCACTCCTCTTCTCCACTTTCGAAACATTGCCCTGACGAATATCGAGACGCTCCGCCAACTCTTCCTGCGTGATATCCAACTGCCTGCGCAATGCTTGCATGGTCATTTCTTCACGGATCAGTTCCCGACCGCGTGCTTCCACCCTCGCCCTGCGCTCAGGTGAAAGTTCGTTCATGACGTCATCGAGTGTTTTCATCGTTCAACCTCTGGACAGGTGCCGCTCAAAACGTGCGTCGGCACGGTCGATCAGGCTCCGGTAAAACCTACGCTCGTTGATGCCTGCCCTTGTCTCCCGCGACCAACAGCAACGCGCATCGAGATGGGTCAAAAGCGAACGCTACGCGCCACACACCATCGCCGACGCTGAACCGCAACTCTTTCATGTTCGCGTGCCTTGAACCCTTCAGGGTATCCACACGAGGTCGCCCTAAAGCCGGGCCGCGGCATGCAAGCAGGTGGAGGTGAGCCAACAGTTCATCCTGAACCTCCATTGCCAACCTCCCGAACTCGACTGTGAATTCTGGGCACATCCCTATAGACCACACAACAAAAATACCTCCGAGAGAATATTCCCTCAAGGAAATTATCGAGAAACTTCAAAGGGAATATTGCTTGGCGAGACAAGTGGCTTGATAGCAGGTAATTCAACGCCTTGATGTAAGAATTGCGCTTATTTTTCGCGTGAATTTTCTATTGCTCCAGTGATTAACGCTGGCCAAATGCCGCCTCAGATGGGAACCTTTACACCCACGGAGACGTCCACTCCCCTGCAACCCGCTTCGGTTGGGGATCGGTTTCATCAGCATTTTCGGGCCCGACGGGGTTCGGCTCATGGCCTGATCGCAGCCTTCGGCGTGTATCAAGCTGCTACTCGCGAACACACCATCCGCCGCCAGGCCTGGCCGGCAAAAAAGAAGTGTGCTCGCCGACTACACAAGGAGTCCGCCTGTGGCAAAACGCTACGGAAAAGGGCTGTTGGGATGCGCCATCGTGCTCGTCATCCTGGCCCTGCTGATCCACTGGATCGGCATCGACACGATCACGCGTTATCGCGACGATCTTGGGTTCTACCTGCAAGCGCACCTGGTACTGGTGCTGGCTTCGATGGCGGCGGCGTTGGCCGTGGGCATCCCCGCTGGCATTGCGCTCAGTCGACCGCACCGGGTCGACAAAGCCGAGCGCTTCATGCAGTTCTTCAACGTTGGCAACACCATCCCTCCCCTGGCCGTTCTGGCCATCGCCCTGAGTATTCTGGGCATCGGCGCCGGGCCTGCGATCTTCGCACTGTTCCTCGCCTCTCTCTTGCCCATCGTGCGCAACACCTACGAGGGCCTGAAAAACGTCCCCGCCTCGCTCAAGGAAGCCGCCACCGGCATCGGCATGACCCCGCGCCAGCAACTCTGGCAGGTGGAATTGCCCAACGCCGTGCCGATCATTGTCGGCGGTGTTCGCGTGGCCCTGGCGTTGAACGTGGGCACCGCGCCCCTGGCTTTCCTGATCGGTGCCAACAGCCTGGGCAGCCTGATCTTCCCCGGCATCGCCCTGAACAACCAGCCACAGCTGCTGCTGGGCGCCGCGTGCACCGCGCTGCTGGCCCTGGTGCTGGACGCAGCGGTGAGTTTCTCCAGCAAGCGCTGGCTGGAACGTGGCCTGGCCCAATAAGGATAGGGAACGTATGAAGAAAAGAATCGCCTTGCTGCTGGGCGCGGCCCTGCTGTTCGCAGGATTTGCCCAAGCAGCTGAAAAACCGCTGGTGCGCATCGGCGCGCGGGTATTCACCGAACAGACCGTGCTCGCCGAAATCACCGCGCAATACCTGCGTGCCAATGGCTTCGACGTGCGTGTCACCACCGGCCTTGGCAGCAACATCGCACGCCAGGCCCAGGAGACCGGCCAGCTCGACCTGATGTGGGAATACACGGGCGTGTCGCTGGTGTCGTATAACCACATCGACGAGCGCATGCCCAACGCCGAAGCCACTTTCGCCAGGGTAAAGGCACTGGATGCCAAGAAGGACCTGATCTGGCTGACCCCGTCGAAGTTCAGCAACACCTACGCACTGGGCCTGCCCCGCCAAGTGGCCGAAGCCTACCCGCAGGTGAACACCATCAGCGACCTCAGCCAGGTGCTGCATGACGAAAGCCAGCGCACCCACCTGGTGGCGCTGGACACCGAGTTCGCCAACCGCCCCGACGGCCTGGTCGGCCTGCGCGAGATGTACGGCCTGCCGCTGGACCGTCGCAACATCCGCCAGATGGACGGCGGCCTCGTCTACACGGCCATGCGCAACAACCAGGTGTTCGCTGGCTTGGTGTATACCACCGATGGCCGCCTGAACGCCTTCGACCTCAAGCTGCTGAAAGACGACAAACACTACTTCCCGGACTACACCGCCGCCCCGGTGGTGCGCAAGGCGGTGCTCGACGCCAACCCGCAACTGGCCGGCCTGCTCAAGCCGCTGGCCGAGCAGCTGGATGACGAAACCATGCGCCAGCTCAACGCCAAGGTCGACGTCGAGCACCAGAACCCGACCGCCGTCGCCGCCGCCTTCCTGCGTGAACACCCACTGAACAGCGAGGGCCAGCCATGAACCTGATCGATACCTTCAGCCACCTGGACTGGGCCCAGGTGCTGCAACTGACCTGGCAGCACATCATGCTGGTGGGCATAGCAGTAGGCCTGGCGATCCTCGTCGGGGTGCCGCTGGGCATTCTGATGACGCGCTTCCCGGCCCTCGCTGGCCCATTGCAGGCCAGCGCCACGGTGCTGCTCACCATCCCCTCCATTGCCCTGTTCGGCCTTCTGCTGCCGTTCTACTCCAAATTTGGCCAAGGCCTTGGACCACTCCCGGCGATCACTGCCGTGTTCCTCTATTCGCTGCTGCCAATCATGCGCAACACCTACCTGGCCCTGACCAACGTCGAGCCCGGCATCCGTGAAGCCGCACGCGGCATCGGCATGACCTTCGGCCAGCGCCTGCGCATGGTCGAGCTGCCCATCGCCGTGCCGGTGATCCTCGCCGGTGTGCGCACCGCCGTGGTCATGAACATCGGCGTCATGACCATCGCCGCCACCATCGGCGCCGGCGGCCTGGGTGTGCTCATCCTCACCTCCATCAGCCGCAGCGACATGTCGATGCTGCTGGTCGGCGCCGTGCTGGTCAGCCTGCTGGCGATCATTGCCGACCTGCTCCTGCAAACCCTGCAACGTGCCCTGACTCCAGAAGGACTGCGCTCATGATCGAACTGAAGAACCTCAGCAAAACCTTCAACGTCAACGGCAAGGACGTGAAAGCCGTCGACGCGGTAAACCTCACCGTCAACGAAGGGGAAATCTGCGTGTTCCTCGGCCCCTCGGGCTGCGGCAAAAGCACCACGCTGAAAATGATCAACCGCCTGATCACCCCCACCTCCGGCCAGGTGTTCATCAACGGCGAAGACACCAGCGGCCTGGACGAAGTGACCCTGCGCCGCCGCATCGGCTACGTGATCCAGCAGATCGGCCTGTTCCCCAACATGACCATCGAGGAGAACATCACCGTGGTCCCGCGCCTGCTCGGCTGGGACAAGCAAAAATGCCACGAGCGTGCGCGCGAGCTGATGCACATGATCAAGCTGGAGCCCAAGCAGTACCTGCAGCGCTACCCGCGTGAACTGTCCGGTGGCCAGCAACAGCGCATCGGCGTGATCCGCGCGCTGGCAGCCGAGGCCCCGGTGCTGCTTATGGACGAACCCTTCGGCGCGGTCGACCCGATCAACCGCGAGATGATCCAGAACGAGTTCTTCGAGATGCAGCGGGCGCTGAACAAGACGGTGATCATGGTCAGCCACGACATCGACGAAGCCATCAAGCTGGGCGACAAGATCGCCATTTTCCGCGCCGGCAAGCTGCTGCAGCTGGACCACCCGGACACCCTGCTGGCGCATCCGGTGGATGACTTCGTGAGCAACTTCGTAGGCCAGGACAGCACGCTGAAACGCTTGCTGCTGGTGCGTGCCGAGGATGCCGCAGACAACGCGCCGTCGGTGAGCCCGGAGACGCCGGTGAGCGATGCGCTGGAGCTGCTGGACGAGCACGACCGCCGCTACGTAGTGGTGACCGATGCACAGAACAAGGCGCTGGGTTATGTGCGCCGACGCGACATGCACCGCCAGCAAGGCACGTGCGGGGACTTCCTGCGCCAGTTCAATGCCACGGCTTCGCATGATGAGCATTTGCGCATCCTGCTGTCGCGGATGTACGAATTTAATAGGGCGTGGTTGCCGGTGCTGGATGCCGAGCAGGTGTTCTTGGGCGAGGTGACGCAGGAGTCGATTGCGGCTTATCTGAGTTCGGGTAGGTCGCGGGGGGCGAAGACCAGTATCGTTTCGCCGGCTGAGGCGGTGGCTTCGTAATCGCCGGGGGCGCGTTGCGCCCCGGCAATTTCAGATCAGAACCCTACACTGGCCTGCACATAGAAGGTGCGCGGCTCACCCACATAAATGCCGGCATTGTTGTCGCTGGAACGGGTGAAGTACTGCTTGTCGAACAGGTTCTTCACCCCCGCCGCCAACTTCAGATTGGACATCTCTGGCCCGAACTCATACCCGCCACGGGCATGCCAGGTCACATAACCCGGAATATCGCCATACTGCCCATCGGCACTCGGCTCGGTGATGTAGTCACCATTGAAGCTGCCGTCGGCGTTGATCCCGGTGCCCGGCGCACGCTGCTTGGATTGGGCGTAGGCATCCAGGTTCCAGGTCCAGCGGTTGACCTCGTAACGCACGCCGGCAGTGGCCACCTGGCGTGAGTAGAACGGCAGGTCACGGCCCTTGAAGCCGGGAATCTCGCCTTCATAGGTGGCGCGGGTGTAGGTGTAGCCGCCGTTCACCGACAGGCCTTCGAAGCGCGGGTCCAGCCCGGCCAGGTCATAACGAACCGACGCTTCGATACCCTGGTGCTTGGTGGCGCCCAGGTTGGTCCAACCCACATCGTTGCTGATGTACTGCAACTCGTCATCGAAGTCGATGTAGAACGCCGTCAGCTCACCGGCGAAACCACCATTGTCATACCGCGTACCGATCTCGTAGGTCTTGGCCTTTTCCGGCTCCAGGCCATTGGCCGTGCTGTTGCCGGTGCCGCCCTGGCCCAGCTGGAAGTACTGCAGGCTGCCGAACGAGGTCTCGTAGTTGGCGAACACCTTCCAGGCATCGGAGATGTGGTACATCACGCTCAACGCTGGCAGCGGCTCGTTGCTGGTAATGCTGCGCTTCTTCTCGGCCACCGGGCGGTTGTTGGCGCCCAGCACCGGGCGGTCGCGCCAGTCGGTGTTGATGTGCTCGAAGCGGATGCCTGGGGTGATGGTCCAGTTGCCGACATCGATCTTGTCGTCGATGTAGTAGGCGCTGGCCTCGGTGCCGCCACTGCGGTCCTGGAACACGTGGCCGTCCGAAGTCGGGGTCTGGGTCGGCACATTGTCGATCAGCGCCAGACGGGTCGACTGCTCGCGCATGGCTTCTTTCAGGTAGCGGTAGCCGACGCTGACTTCCTGGGTGGTCGGGCCGGCGAAGAAGATCCGCGACACACGTGGCTCGATGGCGAAGGTGTGGTAGTTGCGCGGGTACGATGACAGGGTCTTCATGTCACGCGAGGCGATGGCGCTGCCGCGGTAGCTGTCGGTGTAGTAGGTCAGCACTTCGAACTGGGTGGCATCGTCAAGCTGGCGCTGCCACTTGAACGACACGTCCTTGCGGCGACCGGCGAAGTAGTCGTAATCGCGCAGCGACTGGTACGGGTTGCTGTCGTACTGGGCCTGGGTCAGGCCACCGGGCATGTCGGCGCGGCCATCGTAGTAGTGGAAGTTGAGCCAGAACTCGTCGACATCGGTCGGCGCCCAGTGGGTCTTGAGGATAACGTCGTCGATGTCGTTGCCGTTGTTGCTTTCACGGTAACCGTTGCCGTTGACGCCGGTATACAGCAGTGCCACCCCCATGCCGTTGTCTGCCGTGCCGCCGACGAAGGCCGACTCGGTGTGCTTCCAGCCGCCGTGCTGGGAGGTTTCCAGGGTGGTGGACAGCTCTGCCGAGGCCTTTTCCGGAATTGCCCGGGTGACGAAGTTGATCACCCCTCCCACGTTCTGCGGGCCATAACGCACCGAGCCTGCGCCACGTACCACGTCGATGCTGTCGAGGTTGCCCGAGGAAATCGGCGCCATCGACAGCTGAGGCTGGCCATACGGCGCGAACGCGGCCGGGATGCCGTCGATCAACACGGTGGAGCGCGGCGACAGGCGCGAGGTCAGGCCGCGCACGCCCACGTTCAGCGACAGATCGCTGCCGCCAGTGCCGTTGGAATCCTGCACCTGCACACCCGGGATGCCACGCAGCACATCGCGAACGTTCATGGCGCCCTTTTCCACCATCGCCTCGCGGCGCACCACGGTGCGGGCGCCGGGGTGGTTCTGCACCACGCTCTGCTGCGCATCGCCCAGCCAGTCACCGACTACCTTGATGTCGGTGGGCGCCAGCTCCAGGCTGCCACTGCCCAGGTCAAGGGTAGTCGGCAGCGGCTTTACCACAACGGTGTCCTGGGACACCTCGAAGGTCAGCCCGCTACCTTGCAGCAACTCTTGCAGCGCTTGCACCGGCGCCAGGTTGCCAGACACCGCCGGGGCCTGCTTGCCAGCCACCAACTCGGGGCTGAAGAACAGTTGCAGGTTGGTCTGCTGGCCAAGCTGGCTCAGCGCCGATCCCAGCGGCTGGGCCTGGATCTGGATGGTGTTGCCGGCCTGTGCAGCCTGGCTGTTGACGGCCACGGCACTGACCGCCAGGGCCAGCGCCAGGGCGGGCAAACGTGGGAAAGGTTTGTTGTTGTTCACGTCGTCGAAACATCCTGAATGCGGAATAAACGCCAACTGCGTGCAAATGGAAATGCTTGGCAGTTGCAGCTGGCGAGGAAGACGAACGAGTGGAAAAAAACCTGAATCTATTTCGCAATTATTTCGCGGGAGCCGTCTTCATGGGCCTTGATGGCCACCGGCAGGATGCTCGGCAAGGCCCGCAGCAGCGCGTCGGTGTCGTCGGTGCTGAAAGTGCTGGAAAGGCGCATCTGGGCGACTTTGCCCGGGGCAACCCGCAACGGTTGGCTGCGGTAGCGCGAGGCTTCAGCCACTACCTCGGCCAAGGTCGCATTATCGAACACCAGCTTGCCCTGGCGCCAGGCGGTCACAGCGGCAGCATTGACTGCGTAAGGTGCGGTGACCGCGCCTTGAGCGTCTATTTGCGAACCCTGCCCGGCCGTAAGCTGCGCAAGTGACGCTCCCTTGCCCTGCACACGCACCGAACCCTGCTCCACCGCTACCCGCGTGCTGGCCGGGTCCAGGCGAACGTCAAAGCGGGTACCGGTTACCGTCACACGGCCCTGGGCGGTGTCGACCACGAACGGCCTGGCGCTGTCGTGGGCGACGCTGAACATCACCTCCCCGGCGCTCAGGCGGATATGCCGCTGTCCGGCGCTGAAATCGACCTGCACCTGTGTGTTGCCATTAAGTTCCAGGTGCGTGCCATCCGGCAACTCAACCTGGCGGCGCTCGTTAAAGGCAGTCTGCAGGCTGTCCTGATGGTTCAGTTGCTGGTAGTGCCAGCCGGCCCAGCCCAGCCCCAACGCCAACACCGCAACACTGGCGGCCAAGGCCTGACGCACAAAGCGCCGACGAGGCAGCTGCTGCACCGGTTCCGGCTGGCACAGCGCTTCAAGGCGCTGGCGTGGAATGAAGCTGGCGGCCTGCCAAACGCGACTGAGGTGTTCGTACTCTTCCCGGTGGCGCTCGTCGCTCGCCAACCAGGCACGCAACTGTTTCTGCAGCCCGGCATCCCGAGGCGCATCCTGCTCGCGGGCGAACCATGCGGCCGCCTGCTCGCGGACGGTATCGGTACCGTGCTGTTTCATCGAAAAGGTCTCCTGACGCTTCATGCCGACACATCCACATGTTCACGCAAGTGCCGGAGCGTGCGGATCATATACTTTTCGACCATGTTCTTGCTCAACCCCATGCGCTCGGCGATTTCGGCTTGGGTAAGGCCTTCGAGCTTCTGCCAGATGAACACCTGCCGGCAGTTGAGCGGCAGCTCGGCCAGTGCCCGCTCGACGCTGTCGGCCAGCTCCAGGGCTTGCACGTAGGCCTCCGGGTCGCCACTGCCGCTACCGCCATCGTCGAAAGCTTCCAGTTCCAGGGCCTGGCGGCGGTCTTCGCGGCGCAAGCCATCCACGACAATGTTGCGTGCGGTCTGGTGCAAGTAGGCACGCGGCTGCTCAACCTGTTCGCGCGGGTTCTCCAGTACCCGGACAAAGGCATCGTGGGTGAGGTCCTCGGCCTGCTGACGACTGCGCAGTTTGCGCGTCCAGGTGCCGATCAGCTCATGGTAATGGTCGAGGAAGCCTTTGTGTCCGGACACGGTCGGGGGTCATCAGGAAGGCAGACAAGGGTGCGAATAGTAATGTTTCTCATCAAAACCAGCAAATCCGCCAGTCGGTAACAAAAAATTTATCAGCCATTTCCTGTACGTGGGTACCAGGAAAATGTGGCCATAAATATGAACACCCCTGGCCCTTTCGCGGGTAAACCCGCTCCCACAGGAATGGCGAAAACCCTGTAGGAGCGGGTTTACCGGCGAAGGCCCCAATGCGGTCTATTCCACAATTTTTTACGCTTGAAACATCGTGGGGAACATCAGCCGGTCACATGGGTCGTCTATTCAAATGGCTGGTCGTCGATCCACGCCGATCACGCCCGGATTACCTGTTGATTCTGCATTCTTCACGCCCTAAAGTGCGCGCCGAACGTCCATGCTGGAAACGATCCATCCGGCTCAAGTACTGAGTAGGCGAACCAAAGTGGGGATACGGAGGACGTTCAGTTTGCAGCCACTTATTCTTTCAGTTTGCCCATGGAGTCCCTGAGCATGTCGATCCAGGTCGAAGACTATTTCGCGCGTGACACCTTCCAGAAAATGAAGGCGTTCGCCGACAAGCAGGAAACCCCGTTCGTACTCATCGATACCCAGATGATCAGCCAGGCCTATGACGACCTGCGCGCCGGTTTCGAATTCGCCAAGGTGTACTACGCGGTCAAGGCCAACCCGGCCGTCGAAATCATCGACCTGCTCAAAGAGAAAGGTTCGAGCTTCGACATCGCCTCGATCTACGAGCTGGACAAAGTGCTGGGCCGTGGCGTCAGCGCCGACCGTATCAGCTACGGCAACACCATCAAGAAGTCCAAGGACATCCGCTACTTCTACGAGAAGGGCGTGCGCCTGTACGCCACCGACTCCGAAGCCGACCTGCGCAACATCGCCAAGGCCGCACCGGGCTCGAAAGTGTACGTGCGTATCCTGACTGAAGGCTCGACCACGGCTGACTGGCCGCTGTCCCGCAAGTTCGGCTGCCAGACCGACATGGCCATGGACCTGCTGATCCTCGCCCGCGACCTGGGCCTGGTGCCTTACGGCATCTCCTTCCACGTGGGCTCGCAGCAGCGCGACATCAGCGTGTGGGATGCTGCCATTGCCAAGGTCAAGGTGATCTTCGAGCGCCTGAAGGAAGAAGATGGCATCGAGCTCAAGCTGATCAACATGGGTGGCGGCTTCCCGGCCAACTACATCACCCGTACCAACAGCCTGGAAACCTACGCTGAAGAAATCATCCGCTTCCTGAAGGAAGACTTCGGTGACGAGCTGCCGGAAATCATCCTGGAGCCAGGCCGTTCGCTGATTGCCAACGCCGGTATCCTGGTCAGCGAAGTGGTGCTGGTGGCGCGCAAGTCGCGTACCGCAGTCGAGCGCTGGATCTACACCGATGTGGGCAAGTTCTCCGGCCTGATCGAAACCATGGACGAAGCCATCAAGTTCCCGATCTGGACCGAGAAGAAAGGCGAAGCCGAAGAAGTGGTCATCGCCGGCCCGACCTGCGACAGCGCCGACATCATGTACGAAAACTACAAGTACGGCCTGCCGCTGAACCTGGCCATCGGTGACCGCCTGTACTGGCTGTCGACCGGCGCCTACACCACCAGCTACAGCGCGGTGGAATTCAACGGCTTCCCGCCGCTGAAGGCTTACTACCTGTAATGCAGAACGGGGCCGCAAGGCCCCGTTTTTGTTTGCGTGCCCCCAAGGCCGCTCCTACACCTGACCGCGTCAACCGGTCGGATTGGAACGGTCTTCGCGCCGTTCGATCTCCTCGGCATACCGCCCCGCAAAGGCCATCAACACCGGCCCAGCGCCCTGCAAGGTCACCAACGCAGCGCGCAGGAAATTCATGTTCCCCTCAACCCGCGCCCGCTCCAACCACTGCCCGGCCTCCGCCATCTGCCCGCGCTCTACCAGTACCAGCGCCAGGCTGAACATCCCTCGAAAATCCCCAGCCTCAGCCGAACGCCGATACCAGCGCACCGCTCGCGCCGGGCTTGGCGCCGTTGCAATGCCCTGCTCCAGGTAACGCCCGTACAGGTTCATCGACTTGGCATGCCCCATCTGCGCAGCCTTCTCGTAGCACATCAGTGCCTGCGCCTGATTGGCCGGCACCCCGCGACCAGTGGCCAGCAGGTTGCCCAGATTGTAAAGGCCCCAATCCAAACCGGCATCAGCCGCGCGCGCATAGTGGATGGCCGCCTGCGTCAGGCTCGGCTCGCCGCCCCAACCATGCTCCAGGCAACGCCCGAGCATGTTGTGCGCCATGGCACTGCCGCCCTGTGCGGCGATGCCAAACCAACGCCGGGCCACGGTGGCATCCTGCTGGATTCCACGGCCATCCAGCAGGATCTGCCCCAACAGCAACTGCGCCTCGACCGCGCCCTGCCCCGCTGCCGCCAGAATCGCCTGAGCGGCCTTGCCGGGGCTTTCCTCCAGCATGGCCTGCAAACCGGCCACATCCACCACTTCCTCACGTCGCAACTGGTAGGACACGGCTCATACCTCAGCCCAGCGGCGCAGCAGGTTGTGGTACGTGCCGGTCAGTTGCAGCAGCGACGGATGGTCCGGCACATCGGCAGTCAATTGCTGGATAGCGTTATCCATCTCGAACAACAGCGTCCGCTGGCTGTCCTCACGCACCAGGCTCTGGGTCCAGAAAAATGCGGCGTAACGCTGGCCACGGGTTACCGGGTTTACCTTGTGCAGGCTGGTGCCGGGGTACAGCACCAGGTCACCGGCGGCCAACTTGACCTGCTGCACGCCGTAAGTGTCCTGAATCACCAACTCGCCACCGTCGTAGCTGTCCGGGTCGCTGAGGAACAGCGTGGAAGACAGGTCGGTACGCACCCGCTCCGGGCTGCCCTTGGGCTGGCGCAGGGCGTTGTCGATGTGAAAACCGAAGTTGCCGCCTTCGCGGTAGCAGTTGATCAGCGGCGGGAACACCTTGTGTGGCAAGGCCGCCGACATGAAGCGCGGGGTTTTCCACAGCCGGTCGATCAGCGCGCTGCCAATCTCCTTGGCCAGCGGGTGCCCTTCCGGCAACTGCAGGTTGTGCTTGGCCTTGGCCGACTGGTAGCCAGCCGTAGCCTTGCCATCAGCCCAGTCGGCCTGCTCCAGCGCCTCGCGAATACGGGCCAGCTCATCAGCGTCGAACAGGCCTGGGATGTGAAGCAGCATGGCAGCAGCACCGTTAGGAAGTGTAAAGGCGCCAATGATATTGATTCCCTTTTGCGCTGCACAAGCCCCATTCGCCGCTTAAGACGTTTCAGCTGGATGAAACCGTAAAGGCAAATTGTAAAGATTGTAAATTCTTCACGAATGGTAACGACTCTCAATTGTGAGTCACAATTGCTTACATTAAGATCCGCCGCCTCAACACCTTGGGGAAGGTCCTTAGCAATGCGCCAGTCCGTACCATCTGCTGTGAGTTCGCCACGCCTGATCGTGTCTGCCATCGGTGTCGCCCTTAGCGCCACGTCGGTCTACGCCGCCGACCCGGCCGCCACCAGCGCTATCACCCTCGACGCCACCAGCGTCAATGGCAAGGCTGAACAAGCCAGCACCGATTACAAGGTTGAACAGGCCTCCTCGCAGAAGTACACCGCGCCGCTGTTAGACACCCCGCGCTCGGTTACCGTGATCCCGCAGCAAGTGATCAAGGACACCAATGCCTTGACCCTGCAGGACGCACTGCGCACTGTGCCGGGCATTACCTTCGGTGCTGGCGAAGGCGGCAACCCGCAAGGCGACCGCCCGTTCATTCGTGGCTTCGATGCCCAGGGTGATACCTACCTGGACGGCGTGCGAGACACTGGCGCGCAAACCCGCGAAATTTTCGCCATCGAGTCGGTGGAAGTGGCCAAGGGCCCTAACTCGGCCATCGGTGGCCGTGGCGCTGCCGGCGGCACCATCAACCTGGTGAGCAAGCGCGCGCACCTTGGCAACTCGCTCGACGGCGCCTGGACTTGGGGCAGCGACCAGACCCAGCGCTACACCTTCGATGGCAACTACCAGTTCAGCGATACCGTTGCCGGCCGCCTGAACCTGATGACCCACGAAAGCAACGTCGCCGGCCGCGACAAGGTCAACTACGACCGCTGGGGTATCGCCCCGTCGCTGGCCTTCGGCCTGGGCACGCCAACCCGCGTCAACCTTGACTACTACCACCTGGAAAGCGACGATCTGCCGGATTCGGGCATCCCATACACCATCCCGACCAACGGCAGCGCCGGGCGCACCTCGGCGCACCCGAGCAAACCGAATGACGGCGGCGACAGCGATAACTTCTACGGCCTGACCGGTCGCGACTTCCGCAAGACCCGCGTGGACATCGCCACCTTCGCCATCGAGCACGACCTGACCGACGCGCTGACCATCAAGAACACCCTGCGTCACGGCAACAGCATGCAGGACTACATCCTGACCCAGCCTGACGACAGCAAGGGCAACGTCAACAACGGCAGCGTGTGGCGTCGTGCCAACACCCGGGTGGGTAATACCGCCACCACCACCAACCAGACCGACCTGTTCGGCGAGTTCTACGTCGGTGGTTTGAAAAACAGCTTCTCCACCGGTATCGAGCTGAGCCGTGAAGAAAGCGAGCGCTCCAGCTACACCGTTGACACCGACACCGTCCCAGGCGGCAGCGCCAATACCAACTGCACCCCGGGCATGATCGGCTCCACCAGCGGGTACAACTGCACCTCGCTGAGCAACCCGAACCCGGATGATCCGTGGAACGGCACCATCTCGCGCAACTACGCTGGCACCACCACCAACAGCAAGACCCGCGCGATCTATGTATTCGACACCCTGGAGCTGACCCCCGAGTGGCTGGTCAACATGGGCCTGCGATACGACCACTTCGACACCGACTACAAAACCTACAACGCCGCTGGCACCACCACTGCCAAAGGCAACGACGTCAGCGAGTTCGTGACCGGCCAACTGGGTCTGGTGTGGAAGCCGGCCGAAAACGGCAGCATCTACGTGTCCTACGCCACCTCCGCAACGCCACCAGGCGCCATGCTCGGCGAAGGTACCGAAGGCAACCCGCTGGGTGGCACACCTGACCGCAACGGGAATCTGCTGGCCAGCGATATGGAGCCGGAAGAAACCACCAACTACGAGATCGGCACCAAGTGGAACCTGCTTGACGAGCGCCTGTCTCTGGCTGCGGCGCTGTTCCGCACCGAGAAGGAAAACGCCCGGGTACAGGTCAACACCAACACCTACGAGAACGTCGGTGAAACCCGCGTGCAAGGTATTGAACTGTCTGCCAGCGGCAAGCTGACCGATAAATGGCAGGTGTTCGCCGGCTACACCTACATGCAGGCACGCCAGATCGACGGCGGCCCGCTGGGCAAGGCCAACGACGGCAACCAACTGCCGAACACGCCAAACAACAGCGCCAGCTTGTGGACCACTTACGCGATCACGCCGAAGCTGACCATCGGTGGCGGTGCGTTCTACGTGGATGACGTGTACGGCAGCGTAGCCAACACCACCATGGTCGACAGCTACGTTCGCTACGACGCCATGGCGGCCTACAAGCTGACCAAGAACGTCGACCTGCAGCTGAACGTGCAGAACCTGACGAACGAGGTGTACTACGACAAGGCCTTCTCCACCCACTTCGCCAACCAGGCGGCCGGGCGGACTGCACTGTTGACCACCAGCGTTCACTTCTAACGCAGCAACCCAAAGCCCCGTTCATACCAGTGAGCGGGGCTTTTGCGTATCAAGGCATAATGCACGCCGCGCAGGTAGCGGCAGCAACACAAGGTGAGAGACGTGGTGAAGAAGACGCTGTTCCAATTGCACTGGTTCTTTGGCATCACCGCTGGCCTGGTGCTGGCCTTGATGGGCATCACCGGGGCCTTGTATTCGTTCCAGGAAGAACTGCTGCGCGCATTCAATGCCGATGTGCTCAAGGTAGAGGTGCGCGCCGAAGGCGTGCTGCCGCCAGCCGAGCTGGTCCAGCGAGTCGAGGCCCAGCAACACGACAAGGTGTCGATGCTGTGGGTCGACGTGCGTGAAGGCAACGCCGCACGGATCTTCTTCATGCCGCCACCCGGCGAACGCCGTGGCGAGCTGCGCTATGCCGACCCCTACACCGGCGAACTCAAGGGCAAAGTGGCCGGGCAAGGCTTCTTCAACCTCATGCTCAACCTGCACCGCTTCCTGGCCATGGGCGACACCGGCCGGCAGATTACCGGTGCCTGCACCCTGATGCTGGTGTTCTTCTGCCTCTCCGGCCTGTACCTGCGCTGGCCGCGCAAGGCACTGGACTGGCGCACCTGGCTGACCTTCGACTGGGCCAAGAAAGGTCGAGCCTTCAACTGGGACCTGCACGCCGTGGCCGGTACCTGGTGCCTGCTGTTCTATCTGCTGTTCGCCCTTACCGGGCTGTTCTGGTCCTATGAATGGTACCGTGAAGGCCTGAACAAGCTGCTGGCCGACAAGCCGGCCGCGGGCCAGCAACAAAAACGCGGCGAAGGCCGTGGCCGCCACGGGCCGCAGAAAGTCGACAAGAACGCCCCGCCGCTGGTGGTCGACTATGACGCGATCTGGGCCAACCTCAAAAACGCTGCCGGCCCAGGCCTGGCCATGTATAACCTGCGCCTGCCGCCGGTGGGTGGCCAGCCTGCCAACCTGTTCTACTTGCTGGACAACGCCGATCACCCGCGCGCGTTCAACACCTTGGTGCTGGACCCGGCCACCGGCCAGGTGAAAAACCACGACCGCTACACCGACAAGTCCTTCAAGGCCCAGCTACTGCAAAGCGTCTACGCCCTGCACGTTGGCGAATACTTCGGCCTGCCGGGCCGCATCATCGTCACTATCGCCAGCCTGACCATGCCGCTGTTCTTCGTCACCGGCTGGCTGCTGTACCTCGACCGCCGCCGCAAGAAGCGCCAGGTGCGCGAAGCCCGTGGCAGCGTTGCCAGCAACAATGGCAGCGGCGAAAGCTGGCTGATCAGTTTTGCCAGCCAAAGCGGCTTTGCCGAGCAACTGGCCTGGCAGAGCGCCGGGCAGCTGCAAGCAGCGGGCATGCCGGTACAGGTGCGCGCCCTGGCCGAACTGGGTGAAAACGACCTTCGACAAGCCCGCCGCGCGCTGTTCGTGGTCAGCACCTTCGGCGACGGCGAAGCCCCCGACAGCGCCCGCGCCTTCGAGCGCAAGGTACTTGGCCAACCTTGGGCGCTGAACAACCTCAGCTACGCTGTACTCGCCCTCGGCGACCGCCAGTATCCGCACTTCTGCGGCTTCGCCCGCCGCTTGCAGGCATGGCTGGGTGAGCGCGGTGCCAGCAGCGCGTTCAGCCCGGTGGAAGTGGACAATGCCGACCAGGCAGCGCTGCAGCAGTGGCAGCAAGAACTGGCGCAGCTGACCGGCGCCCAGCCGGTGGCCGCCTGGCAGCCGCCGAGCTTTGCCAATTGGTCACTGGTGCGCCGCGAACTGTTGAACCCTGGCAGCCAGGGCCAGCCGGTGTACCTGCTTGGCTTGCAACCGGAAGCGCCTGCCAGCTGGGAGGCCGGCGACCTGGTGGAGATCCTGCCGCTCAATGGCCAGCCCCGTGTCGACGCCTTCCTCAATGGCCTGGCGCTGGACGCCAGCGCCAAGGTGCAGGTGAATGGCCTGAGCGAAACCCTGGCCCAGGCGCTCGCTGGCCGCCAGTTGCCGGCACGTCGTGATCACTTGATCGGCTTGCAGCCGCAGGCATTGATCGACGCACTGGTGCCGATCGGCAGCCGCGAATACTCCATCGCCTCGATCGCCAGCGATGGCGTGCTGGAGCTGATCGTGCGCCAGGAACGCCACGCCGATGGCCATCTGGGCCTGGGCTCGGGCTGGCTGACCGAGTACCTGCCGCTGAACGGCACCTTGAGCCTGCGCCTGCGGCGTAACAGCGGCTTCCACCTGCCGGAAAGTGCCGCACCGATGATTCTGATCGGTAACGGCACCGGCCTGGCCGGCCTGCGTAGCCTGATCCGGGCGCGGGTGAATGCTGGCGAGCAGCGTAACTGGCTGCTGTTCGGCGAGCGTAACCGGGCGCATGACCTGCTATGTGGCGATGAGCTGCAAGGCTGGCTGGACAGCAGCGACCTGGCACGGCTGGACCTGGCGTTTTCACGCGATCAGGCTGAGAAGGTGTATGTGCAGGATGTGTTGCTGCAGCAGGCTGATGAGTTCAAGCGCTGGGTCGCTGAGGGCGCCTGTGTGTATGTCTGCGGCAGTCTGCGAGGCATGGCTGCTGGCGTGGATGCAGCGCTCAACGGCATGCTTGGGGAGGCCGCTGTGCAGCAATTGATCGAAGATGGACGGTATCGCCGGGATGTGTATTGATCGAAAATTAATGTAACCAGCGCCGGCCTCTTCGCGGGCAAGCCCGCTCCCACAGGGTCCTCACAGATTTCGAATACTGTGCAGTACCTGTGGGAGCTGGCTTGCCGGCGATAGGGCCAGTTCAGGCCGTCAGTGAAGCTCGAAGGTATCGGCATCCAGGTTGGCCGGGAACTTGGCCCGGTAAGCCGCCAGCTCCGCCGCGCTCAACACTGCAGTGAACACCCCGTCCGCTTCCCCGGCACTGAGCAGGCTCTCACCCTGGAAGTCCAGCACCTGGCTATCGCCTGAATACGCAAAGCCTTTGCCATCCGTCCCCACCCGGTTAACCGCTGCCACATAGCACAGGTTCTCGATCCCCCGCGCCGGCAGCAGCCGGTTCCAGTGTTGGCGCCGCGCAGCCGGCCAGTTAGCGGTGTACAGCAGCAGGTCGGTGTCCTGGGCATCGCGGCTCCACACCGGGAAGCGCAGGTCGTAGCAGATCAGTGGGCGAATTCGCCAGCCCTTGAGCTCGAACTGGACCTGGCGCTCGCCCGGGGTGTAGTGCTTGTGCTCACCGGCCATGCGGAACAGGTGGCGCTTGTCGTAATGCAGAATTTCGCCATCCGGCCGCGCCCACAGCAGGCGGTTGCGGTGACTGCCGTCAGCGGCCTGGATGATCACGCTACCGGTAATCACCGCGTTGCATTTCTTCGCCTGGGCCTTCAGCCACTTGTAGGTCGGGCCGTTCTCCGGCTCGCACAGGCTTTCCGATTGCATCGAGAAACCGGTGGTGAACATTTCCGGCAGGATTACCAGGTCCACCTCGCCCACCTGCTCCAGCAGCACCTCGAAGTGCGCATAGTTGGCCTCGCGGTCGTGCCAGGCCAGGGTGGTTTGCACCAGGGCGACTCTCAGGTTCGGCAGTGTGCTCAAATCGCGCATAGTCGTTCCGCTGCCTGACGCAGCGTCTCCTCTCGTTTGGCAAAGCACAGGCGGACCAGGCGTTGCTCGGGGATGGGTTGCTGGTAGAACACCGACACCGGAATGGTCGCCACACCGTGCTCGCGGGTGAGCCACAGCGACATGTCGACATCGTTCAGGTCCGGGCGGATCTGCGAATAGTCCACCAGCTGGAAATAGGTACCCGCCGTGCGGGTGAAGCTGAACCGCGAACCGTCCAGCAAACCGCAGAACAGGTCACGCTTGGCCTGGTAGAAGGCCGGCAGTTCATCGATGTGCTCGGGGTGCTCGGCCATGAAGTCGGCCAGCGCACATTGCAAAGGCGTCACGCCGCAGAAGTTGACGTACTGGTGAACCTTGCGCAGCTCCGCGCTCAGCGCCGGGGGCGCGATCACGTAGCCGGTCTTCCAGCCGGTCACGTGGTAGGTCTTGCCGAACGAGCTGACCACGAAGGCGCGTTGATACAACTGCTCATGGGCCAGCACGCTGGCGTGGCGTACGCCGTCGTACACCAGGTGCTCGTAGACCTCGTCGCTGACCAGGTAGATATCACGGTCGGCAATGAGTGCCGCCAACTGGTCGAGGTCTTCGCGGGTAATCAACGCGCCACTGGGATTATGCGGCGAGTTGAGAATGACCATGCGCGTGCGCGGGCTCAAGGCATCGCTGAACTTCTGCCAGTCGATGCGGAAGTCGCCGTCGCTGAGTTGCACATGCACGCAGCGGCCACCGGCCAGCTCCACGGACGGCTCGTAACTGTCGTAGCAAGGGTCGAAGACGATGACCTCGTCACCCGCATGGACCACAGCCTGAATGGCACAGAAGATCGCCTCGGTGGCACCGGGGGTGATGGTCACTTCCTGGTCCGCATCCACCTTGGCGCCATACAGGCGCTCGACCTTGGCTGCCACCTGCTGGCGCAGGGCCGGCAGGCCGGTCATGGGCGAATACTGGTTGTGCCCGGCAGCCACATGCCGGCCCACTGCATCGAGCAGGGCCTGCGGGCCGTTGAAATCAGGGAAACCCTGGGACAGGTTGAGCGCACCGGTCTGCACGGCGAGCTGGGACATGGTGGTGAAGATGGTCGTGCCGACGTTCGGCAGTTTGCTGCGGATCATGGAGCCCTCTTTCCTGGGGTGTATCCGGCACGGGGTGGAGTCCGAGCATAGCGGATCGGGCGGTCAGGAAAAAGGTTGAAACATTAGGGGCATTGCTTTGGATCAAACGGCCTCTTCGCGAGCAAGCCCGCGAAGAGGCTGAGGCGGAATCAGCGCTTGTCGCGGCGCTTCTTCTCGGCCTTCTTGTGGTGCGACATCAGGCGGCGCTTCTTGTTGACCTGGCGGTCGGTGAGGGTGTTCTTCTTGCCCTCGTACGGGTTCTCACCGCCCTTGTACTCGATGCGGATCGGCGTACCGACCAGCTTCAGCACACGGCGGTAGGTGTTCTCCAGGTAACGCGAGTACGACTTCGGAATTTTCTCGGTCTGGTTACCGTGAATCACGATCAGCGGCGGGTTGGCCCCCCCCAGGTGGGCATAGCGCAGCTTGATGCGGCGACCGTTCACCAGCGGTGGCTGGTGCTCGCTCACGGCGTCTTCCAGGATCTGCGTCAGGCGGCTGGTAGGCCAACGGGTTACCGCCGACTTGAACGCGGCCTGCACCGACTTGTACAGGTTACCCACGCCAGTGCCATGCAAGGCGGAGATGAAGTGGATGTCGGCGAAGTCAACGAAGAACAGCCGGCGCTCCAGCTCGGTCTTCACGTAGTCGCGTTCGCCGGGCTGCATGCCATCCCACTTGTTCAGGGCGATGACGATGGCGCGGCCCGCTTCCAGGGCAAAGCCCAGCAGGTTCAGGTCGTGGTCCACCACACCTTCGCGGGCGTCCATGACGAAGATCACCACGTTGGCGTCCTTGATCGCCTGCAGCGTCTTCACCACCGAGAACTTCTCGACTTCCTCGTGGATCTTGCCGCGTTTGCGCACACCGGCGGTGTCGATGAAGGTGTACTTCTCGCCATCGCGTTCGAACGGGATGTAGATACTGTCACGGGTGGTACCCGGCTGGTCATAGACCACCACGCGCTCTTCACCGAGCATGCGGTTGACCAGGGTGGATTTACCCACGTTCGGGCGGCCGATGATGGCGATCTTGATGCCATCTTTCTCGCTCGGGCCAGGGATGCGCACAGCTTCTTCGCCTTCGGCGACTTCGGCGTCCAGGGCTTCTTCGACCTGGTCGCGCGGCAGGTGGCCAAGCACGGCCTCCATCAGCGCGTTGATGCCACGGCCCTGGGAGCCCGCCACCGGAATGGCGTTGCCCATGCCCAGCGGCGAGAACTCGGCGCGAGCGACGTCGGCGTCGATGTTGTCGATCTTGTTAGCGACCAGAATCGCCTCTTTGTTGCGCTTGCGCAGGTGCTCGGCAATCATCTGGTCGGCGGCGGTCATGCCGGCGCGGGCATCGACCAGGAACAGCACGTAGTCGGCTTCTTCGATGGCCATGAGCGACTGCTCGGCCATTTTCTCGTCCATGCCCACTTCGTCACCGGTAATACCACCGGTGTCGATCAGGATGAAGGAACGACCCTGCCAGCTGGCATCGCCATACTGGCGGTCACGGGTCAGGCCCGACAAGTCACCGACGATGGCATCGCGGGTTTTGGTCAGGCGGTTGAACATGGTGGATTTGCCGACGTTCGGGCGGCCCACCAGGGCAATTACGGGAACCATCGGCTCTCCACTCTCGAATTCTTGAAAATGCAAAGGCCGCTGCAAGGCAGCGGCCGGAGTACGGGCGGCGTGTCCTACGCCGCAGCTTGAAGCCCGCCAAGGCTTCAAGCATAGCTTCAGCGGATGGTCAGTGCCTCGAGCTTGCCGCTGTTGCCGAAGACGTAGATGGTGTCGCCGACCACAAGTGGGCGGGCGCGCAGGCCATCGCTGTCGATACGCTCACGGCCGACGAAGCGGCCATCGACCTGGCTCAGCAGGTGCAGGTAACCTTCAAAGTCGCCTACCGCTACGTAGCTGGAAAACACTTCCGGCGCCGACAGCTGGCGGCGCGCCATGGTGTCGTTGGTCCACAGGGCGCTGGAAGTGCGCTCGTCGACGCTTTCCACGGTACCCGACGCTTCGCTGACGTAGACATTGCCGAAACCTTGGGCAACGCCCACGTAGCTGGACGCATCACGCTGCCACAGCACACGGCCGCTTTCCAGGTCCAGGCCCGCTACACGGCCCTGATAGGTGCTGACGTAGAGGGTTTCACCGGACAGCAGCAAGCCGCCATCGATGTCGACCACACGGTCCAGCTCGGAACGGCCTTGTGGAATGGCCACACGGCTTTCCCACACTGGCACGCCGTTATTGATGTCCACCGCCACCACCTTGCCAGTGGACAGGCCGGCAATGGCCAGGCGGTTGGTGGCAATCGGGGCACCGGTGCCACGCAGGGTCAGTACGGCCGGGGTGTTTTCGTAGATCCAGCGGCGGTCGCCAGTAGCGGCATCCAGGCCAATCAGGCGGTCGTCCTGGGTTTGCACCACCACCACATCACCGTTGTTGGCAGGCGGGGCCAGCACTTCGCTGGTCACGCGGGAGCGCCAACGCTCTTCACCGGTGCTGGAATCCAGGGCAATCACTTCACCCTTGAGGGTGCCGAGCATGACCAGGCCATAGCCCACGCCAACTGCGCCGGAAACCTGCAGCTCCAGGTCCTTCTTCCACACGACATCGCCAGTGATGCGGTCCAGGGCGAACACTTCGCCGTTGACGTCGGAGGCGTAGATACGGTCGTTCTCGATGGCCGGCACCAGGGTGTTGTAGGTTTCACCCTGGCCGTCACCGATCGAACGGCTCCACTGCTTCTTCAGCACCACTTCCTCGGTGAACTTGGTCAGCTCGGCCGGAGGCAGTTCCTTCTTGCTGTTGCTGCTGCAACCTGCGGCCAGCACGGCCAGGGTCAGCACTGCTGCATGTTTCCAACCGATCACTTACGCGTCCCCTTTAGCCAGGTCATCCAGCTTCAATTGCAGGCCACCGACTGCCGCGTCATCGGACAGCGCAGCCTTGGCTTTTTCGTAAGCGCTGTGTGCGTCGGCGGCACGGCCCAGTTGCACCAGCAGGTCACCTTTCAACTCTTCACGGCTGGCCAGGAAGGCTTTGTCGGCATCACCGTCAAGCAGCTTGAGCGCGTCTTCGGCCTTGTTCTGGGCGGCAAGCACGCGAGCCAGACGCTGGCGCGAAATCTCGCCCAAGGTCACGTCGGCCGGCTTGTCCAGCACGCTTTTCAGCTCGGCAGCGGCGTCGTCGAGCTTACCGCTCTCGACTGCCACCTTGGCCACGAACAGGCTGCCGTACTGGGCGTAAGCAGTACCGCCAAACTCGCTCTTGAGCTTGCCGGCCAGTTCCGCGACCTTGGTGGCGTCTGGCTGGCCAGTCGGCGTCAGGCTGGTCTCAAGCAACGCCTGATACAGCTGCGAGGCACCTTGCGACTGGTTGTTCTGGTACTTGTGCCAGGTATTCCAGCCCAATACCACCACGCCGGCCAGCAATGCGCCGGTCAGCAGCGGCTTGCCGTTGCGATTCCACCAGTCCTTGACCCCTGCCAGATCATCATCATCGGTACTCGACACCCCAATACTCCTTTTCGCCTATTCGTTGTTGAACCGCGTTACGCCTGCGCGATCGCGGTTTCCAGGTGCTCTGCCAGAGCATCCCAGGCAATGTTCTGTTGTTCGCCCTGGCCACGCAGGGGCTTCAAGCCGATTTCTTGCTTGGCCAGCTCGTCGTCGCCCAGGATCAGGGCGAACAGCGCGCCACTCTTGTCGGCTTTCTTGAACTGGCTCTTGAAGCTGCCACCACCGGCGTTTACCGCCAGGCGCAGGCCCGGCAGGCGGTCACGCAGGCCTTCGGATAGGCGCAGACCTGCCAGTTCGGCCTGCTCACCAAAGGCGCACAGGTAGACGTCGATCTGGCGGCTGATGGACTCCGGTACCTTGCCAAGGGTTTCCAGCAGCAGGATCAGGCGCTCGATACCCATGGCGAAACCAACGCCGGTGGTCGGCTTGCCGCCCATCTGCTCGACCAGCCCGTCGTAGCGGCCGCCGGCACACACGGTGCCCTGGGCGCCCAACTTGTCGGTGACCCACTCGAACACGGTCTTGCTGTAGTAGTCCAGGCCACGTACCAGCTTGGTGTTGATCACGAACGGAATGCCGGCTGCGTCCAGGCGGGCCTTCAGGCCTTCGAAGTGCACGCGGGACGCTTCGTCCAGGTAGTCTTCCAGCTTCGGCGCACCCACCAGTACCGCCTGGGTGTTCTGGTCCTTGCTGTCGAGAATGCGCAGCGGGTTGCTCTTCAGGCGGCGCTGACTGTCTTCGTCCAGCTGCTCCAGGCGTGCCGAGAGGAACTCGACCAGCGCGTCACGGTAGCGTGCACGGGCCTCACTGGTACCCAGGCTGTTGAGCTCCAGCTTGACCGCGTCCTGGATGCCCAGCAGGCCCCACAGGCGCCAGGTCAGCATGATCAGCTCGGCATCGATGTCCGGGCCGTCCAGGTTGAACACTTCCACGCCAATCTGGTGGAACTGGCGGTAGCGGCCTTTCTGCGGGCGCTCGTGGCGGAACATCTGGCCGATGTACCACAGTTTCTGCACCTGGCCATTGCCGGTGATGCCATGCTCCAGCACGGCACGCACGCAAGCGGCGGTGCCTTCAGGGCGCAAGGTGAGCGAATCGCCGTTGCGATCCTCGAAGGTGTACATCTCTTTTTCGACGATATCGGTCACTTCACCGATCGAGCGCTTGAACAGCTCGGTGAACTCGACGATCGGCGTACGGATCTGGCTGTACCCGTAGGTGTCCAGCAGCCCGGCCACGGTGCCTTCGAAGTAGCGCCACAGTGGCGACTGTTCTGGCAGGATGTCGTTCATGCCACGGATGGCTTGCAGCGATTTGCTCACGAATAGTCCTTACGAATTCTGTGTGTCAGCCACGGGCGATCAGCGCCGCGTCGGCTTCGGCCTTTTCGGCCGCTTTCTGGCGGATGAGTTTTTCCAGCTCATCGACCAGGTTGTCATTGGTCAGCTTCTGCGCAGGCTTGCCATCGATGTAGATCAGGTTCGGCGTACCGCCGGTCAACCCTACATGGGCTTCCTTGGCTTCGCCCGGGCCGTTGACCACGCAACCGATCACTGCCACATCCAGCGGCACCAGCAGGTCTTCAAGGCGCCCTTCCAGCTCGTTCATGGTCTTGACCACATCGAAGTTCTGCCGCGAGCAGCTCGGGCAGGCGATGAAGTTGATGCCACGCGAGCGCAGGTGCAGCGACTTGAGGATGTCGTAGCCGACTTTCACTTCTTCGACCGGGTCGGCCGCCAGCGAGATACGGATGGTATCGCCAATGCCTTCGGCCAGCAGCATACCGAGGCCGACGGCGGATTTCACCGTCCCCGAACGCAGGCCACCGGCTTCGGTGATGCCCAGGTGCAGCGGCTGCACGATCTGCTTGGCCAGCAGGCGGTAGGCTTCGACGGCCATGAACACGTCCGAGGCCTTGACGCTGACCTTGAAGTCCTGGAAGTCCAGGCGGTCGAGGTGCTCGACGTGGCGCAGGGCCGACTCGACCAATGCGGCCGGGGTCGGCTCGCCGTACTTCTTCTGCAGGTCTTTTTCCAGGGAGCCGGCGTTGACGCCGATACGGATCGGGATACCACGGTCGCGGGCGGCATCGACCACGGCGCGTACACGATCTTCACGGCCGATGTTGCCGGGGTTGATGCGCAGGCAATCCACGCCCAGCTCGGCCACACGCAGGGCGATCTTGTAATCGAAGTGGATGTCGGCGACCAGCGGCACGCTGACCAGCTGTTTGATCTTGCCGAACGCCTCGGCGGCGTCCATGTCCGGCACCGATACACGCACGATGTCCACGCCGGCATCGACCAGGCGCTGGATTTGCGCCACGGTGGCGGCCACATCGTTGGTGTCGGTGTTGGTCATGCTCTGCACCGCGATGGGCGCATCACCACCCACCGGCACATTGCCGACCCAGATTTTGCGGGATTCGCGACGTTTGATCGGAGATTCGCCGTGCATGACTTACTGTCCCAACTTCAGGCGAGCGGTCTCGCCACTGGTGAACGGGGCAACATCGACGGCCTGGCCGTTGTAGCTGACCTGGGCGCCACGGGCAAAGCCCAGACGCACCGCGAACGGCGGCTTGCCGGTCAGTTCGAGGTTGTCCCCCTTGCGCTTGATGGCGCTGAACAGCACCTTGCCGTTGCCATCGGACACCTGGGTCCAGCAATCGGCGGTGAACTGGATGGCGACCTTGGCGCTGCCTGCCGGTACTGCGGCTGGCTCGGTGACAGCCACGGCCGGCGCCGGTGCGGCAGGTGCAACAGCGGCCGGTGCCGGGGTAGCCGGTGCTACCGGGGTAGCCACTGCAGCAGGTGCAGGCTGCGCGGACACTGGCTGGGCCGGTGTCGGCGCAGGCACTGCAGCAAGGGTTGGCGCCGGGCTTGCCGGTGCCTGTTCAGCAGCGGCGGCGGGCTGTTCGGCAGCGCCCTGCTCCAGCGCCAGCGGTGCGCTTTCGGCTTGCTGGCCAGCGGAAACAGCCTGGTCTTCAGGCTCATCGAGCGGGTGAATCTGGGTGGTGCCGTCGGCACTTTCGACTTCGACGTGCTCCAAAGCAATCTTGGCCAGGTCCTTGCCACGCAGGCTGCCCTGGTCCTGCCACCAGACGAAGCCGCCACCGACCACCGCCACCAGCAACAGCAGGCTGACACCGCGCAGAATGTTGTGCGACAGGCGCACCGGCTCTTCGATACGGCCCAGCGAGTGCACCTCGCTGCCTTTGGCGTGGGTGCCGGTGTAGCGGTCGAAGGCCTCTACCAGGGCGGCCTGGTCGAGGTCCATGAGCTTGGCATAGGCGCGAATGTAGCCACGGGCAAACGTATGCCCTGGCAGCTTGTCGAAGGCGCCGGTTTCCACGTGGTTCAACGAACTGACAGTGAGGTTGAGCTTGCGGGCCACCTCGGCTTGAGACCAGTCCCGTTTCTCACGGGCCAGGCGCAAAAGCTCACCGGGGTTCTGGCCAGGCGCTACTGCTACTTCGGGATGCGCGGCGTTCATCGTTGCTCCGACAGGTATTGCTGATATTCCGGCGTACCGGGATAAAGTCGTTGTAATTGCTGGCCCATCTCGGCCAGTGTGCCCTGCTCGTCGAACACCCGGGCAAGGCGACTGCCCAGCAGCAGGCTACGGGCATCGTGGTCGCTCAACTGGCTGAAACGATCGTAGTAGTCCCGGGCCGGCACATAATGCCTGTTTTCGTAGGACAACTCAGCCATTTCCAGCAACGCTTTCGGTTGCCGCTGGTTGAGTTGCAACGCTTTCAGCAGGTAAGCATGCGCCTGGTCGCGGCGATCGAGCTTCAGGGCAGTCAGGCCCAGGTTCTCGTACACGCGTGAGCGCTCAGGATACAGGGTATCGGCGCTGGCCAGGCGAAACATCTGCTCGGCCTCGGCAAATCGCCCCTGAGCATAAAGGAAACTGCCGTAATTGTTGCGCATTCGCGTGTCGCCGGCGCGGGCTTGCAAGGCCTTGCGAAAGTGGGCTTCGGCGAGTGCCGGCTCACCTTCGGCCTGGAATACCAGCGCCAGGGCCGCGTGCGCGTCGGCATCGGTGCTGTCGAGGGCCAGGGCCTTGCCCAGTGGCGCCTTGGCCTGCGCGGTCAAACCCTGTTGCAAATACCCCAGGCCCAGTTGCACATAAGCCCGCCCCGCCTCTGCCCTGCCCTGGCGGCTGGCCAGGGGGTCGCTCGCGCCGCCCGACACACAGCCGGCCAGCAGCAAGAGCGCAAGGATCGACAGCGCGGCGCGCAGGCTCATGGGCAAAGTCCCGGTCAGTGGCTGGCGGCGCTGTCTTGCAGCTCGACGTCCGCGGAGAGCTGGCGCACAGCGATGTAGCGCTCGCTACGGCGGGTGCGGTCGTTGACCTGGCCGACCAGCTGACCACAGGCAGCATCGATATCGTCACCACGGGTGGTGCGGGTGGTGACGTTGAAGCCACCGTGGTGCAGCAGGTCCTGGAAGCGACGAATGGCGTTGTTGCTTGGCCGCTCGTAGCCCGAATGCGGGAACGGGTTGAACGGGATCAGGTTGATCTTGCACGGTACATCGCGCAGCAATTCGATCATTTGCGCGGCATGCTCAGGCTGGTCGTTGACGTCCTTGAGCAGGGTGTACTCGATGGTCAGCACGCGCTTGCCACCCAGGGTGGACATGTAGCCCATGCAAGACTCCAGCAGCACTTTCAGCGGGTACTTCTTGTTGATCGGTACCAGCTTGTTGCGCAGTTCGTCGTTCGGTGCGTGCAGCGACAGGGCCAGCGACACGTCAATGTGCTTGGCCAGCTCGTCGATCATCGGCACCACGCCCGAGGTGGACAGGGTAACGCGACGCTTGGAAATGCCATAGCCCAGGTCATCCATCATGATTTTCATGGCGGCGATGACGTTGTCGAAGTTCAGCAAGGGCTCGCCCATGCCCATCATCACCACGTTGGTAATCGCGCGGTCGACTTTGGCAGGGACGGTCCCGAAGGATTTGTTGGCAAGCCACACCTGGCCGATCACTTCGGCGGCAGTGAGGTTGCTGTTGAAGCCTTGCTTGCCAGTGGAGCAGAAACTGCAGTCCAGGGCACAGCCGGCTTGCGACGATACGCACAAGGTGCCGCGGTCGTCGGTAGGAATGTAGACGGTCTCGACGCAGCTGCCGGAGGCAACGCGGATCACCCACTTGCGGGTACCGTCGGCGGAAATGTCTTCACTGACCACTTCCGGAGGCCGAATCTCGGCAACGGCCTCGAGCTTTTCGCGCAAGACCTTGCCTACGTTGGTCATGGCCGCAAAGTCGGACACGCCAAAATGGTGAATCCATTTCATCACCTGGCCGGCACGGAAGCGTTTTTCCCCGATCGAGTCGAAGAATTGTTCCATTTCCGGCTGGGTCAGACCCAACAGGTTGATTTTGCCAGTAGATGTCGTCATGGATTCACCCTCACCCGTAAGCTTTCGCTTAGCGAGTGGTTACCTCGGTAGCAGCGAAGAAGTAAGCGATTTCGCGAGCAGCAGCAGCTTCGGAGTCCGAACCGTGAACGGCGTTGGCGTCGATCGACTCGGCGAAGTCAGCACGGATGGTGCCTGGAGCAGCTTCTTTAGGGTTGGTAGCGCCCATCAGCTCACGGTTCAGAGCGATGGCGTTTTCGCCTTCCAGAACCTGAACAACAACCGGGCCGGAAGTCATGAAGGCAACCAGGTCACCGAAGAAGCCGCGCTCGCTGTGCTCAGCGTAGAAGCCTTCGGCTTCGGCTTTGGACAGTTGCTTGATTTTCGAGGCAACGATTTTCAGGCCGGCTTCTTCGAAGCGAGTGGTGATCTTGCCGATGACGTTTTTGGCAACGGCGTCAGGCTTGATGATCGAGAAAGTACGTTGAACAGCCATGGAAAACTCCAGAATATGAGTGACACGAAAAATTAAACCCGCGAATTATACGCGGGTTCCGGGGGATTGCCTAACCTGCAAGTGACGCTTAGTCGGCTTCGTCGATCCAGGCAGCCTGGATGGCCTCGAGCACTTTCTCACCGCCGCGTGACGGATCGTCGCTGAACTCTGGCAATGCCAGCACCCAGCGGTGCAGGTCTACGAAATTCACATAACGAGGATCGACCTCAGGCTTGCTTTCTGCAAGCTGAATGGCGATCTCAAGTACATCAATCCATTTCAGGCTCATGGTGCAAACCTCAGTGCGGCGCTTCAGCGGCGTGGTTGAGCGAGTACTTGGGGATCTCGATGGTCAGGTCTTCGTCAGCGACGACCACCTGACACCCCAGGCGCGACTGCGCTTCCAGGCCCCAGGCCTTGTCCAGCATGTCTTCTTCCAGCTCGTCGGCTTCTTCCAGCGAGTCGAAACCCTTGCGCACGATGCAGTGGCAAGTGGTACAGGCCTTGACGCCGCCGCAGGCACTTTCCATCTCGATGTGATGGTCGTGGGCCAGTTCCAGGATATTGGTCCCGGTCGGCGCCTCCACGGTCAGCCCCTCGGGGCAGAACTTCTCATGCGGCAGGAATGTCACCAGCGGCATCGGTTACTCCTCGATCTCATTCAGGTTGCGCCCGGCCAGTGCGGCTTTGACCGTCGAATCAAGGCGACGGGCGGCAAATGCGTCGGTCACCTGCGACAGACGCTTGGTCTGTTGCTCGATGGCTGCGCCATCGGTGCCGGCCAGCAAATCACGTAGTTCTTGCATCTGGAATTCGATGGCTTCGCGCTCGTCACGGCTGAGCAGGCGCTCACCGTCGGCGTCCAGGGCGCCCTGTACCGCTTCAAGCAGGCGCTCGCCGTCCACCTGGTGCTCGCGCAGCTGGCGGGCGTGCTTGTCGGAACCTGCGTGTTCGAAGGAGTCCTTCAGCATGCGGGCGATTTCACCATCGGTCAGGCCGTAGGACGGTTTGACCTGGATGCTGGCTTCCACGCCCGAACCCAGTTCGCGGGCGGCGACGCTGAGCAGGCCATCGGCATCCACCTGGAAGGTGACGCGGATTTTCGCCGCACCGGCAACCATGGCCGGAATGCCGCGCAGCTCGAAACGGGCCAGCGAGCGGCAGTCGCTGATCAGCTCGCGCTCACCCTGCAGGACATGGATCATCATGGCCGTCTGGCCATCTTTATAAGTGGTGAACTCCTGGGCACGCGCCACCGGAATGGTGGTGTTGCGCGGGATCACCTTCTCCATCAGCCCGCCCATGGTCTCAAGACCAAGCGACAGCGGGATGACATCAAGCAGCAGCAGTTCACCACCTTCGCGGCGGTTGCCGGCCAGGGTGTCGGCCTGAATGGCGGCACCGATGGCCACCACCTGGTCAGGATCGATCGAGGTCAGCGGGGGACGGCCGAACAGCCCGCCCACGGCTTCGCGCACTCGTGGTACGCGGGTCGAGCCACCCACCATGACCACGGCACTGACTTCTTCCAGCTCCACGCCACTGTCGCGCACGGCGCGGCGGCAGGCCTTGAGGCTGCGGGCAACCATCGGTTCGATCATGGCTTCGAACTCGGCACGGCTCAGCTCACCCTGCCAGGCGCCATGGCTGACGCCGACCACGTCGGCGTCGGTCAGCGCTTCCTTGGCGGCGCATGCTGTTTGCAGCAACGCACGCTGGGTGGCCGGATCCAGGTCGGACGACAGGCCAGCCTGCTCGATGATCCAGCCGGCAATGGCGTGGTCGAAATCGTCACCACCCAGGGCGGTATCGCCACCGGTGGCCAGCACCTCGAACACACCAGCGGTCAGGCGCAGAATGGAAATATCGAAGGTACCGCCACCCAGGTCATAGATGGCCACCACACCTTCGGCATTCTGGTCCAGGCCATAGGCCACGGCAGCCGCCGTCGGCTCATTGAGCAGGCGCAGCACGTTCAAACCAGCCAGGCGCGCAGCGTCCTTGGTGGCCTGGCGCTGGGCGTCGTCAAAATAGGCCGGCACGGTGATCACCGCGCCTACCAGCTCGCCACCCAGGGTCGCTTCGGCGCGCTCGCGCAGCACCTTGAGGATGTCAGCGGACACTTCCACCGGGCTTTTCGGGCCCTGCACAGTGTCGATGAACGGCATATGCGACTCGCCACCCACAAAGCGGTAGGGCAACTGCTCGCCCAGCTGCTTGACGTCGGCCAGGCCGCGCCCCATCAGGCGCTTGACCGACAGCACGGTGTTCAGCGGGTCGCTGGAAGCGGCATCACGTGCGGCCTGCCCCACTTCGTTGCGCCCTTCGAGGTAGCGCACCGCGGACGGCAGAATGACGTTACCCTGCGCATCAGGCAGGGGCTCGCAACGGCCGCTGCGCAATGCGGCGACCAGAGAGTTGGTGGTACCCAGGTCGATCCCCACCGCCAGGCGGCGCTGGTGCGGCTGAGGGCTTTGACCGGGTTCGGCAATCTGCAGTAGGGCCATGCTTATCTGAATACCTTAGGTGCCATCACGGGCGACACCGGGTTAATCGTCGAGGCGCTCTTCCAGTTGGCGCACTTCTTGGGCGAGCTTGTCGAGGAATTGCATGCGACGCATCAGGCGCTCGGCCTTTTCGCGCTCGCCTGGGGCATCCCAGCAGGCGGCAAAGTCCTCGTTCAGGGTCTCCTGGGCAGCCTTCAGGCGCCGCTTGAACACACCCACGCCGTCAAGGTCGGCTTCGTCCTGCAACTCTTCGAGCTCTTCGCGCCACTGCATCTGCTGCAACAGGAAGTCCGGGTCGTGGACCGTGACTTCCTGGGGCACTTCATGACCACTGATGGCCAGCAGATAGCGGGCGCGACGCGGCGCACTGCGCAGTGTCTGGTAAGCGTCGTTGAGGGCTGCGGACTTCTCCAGCGCTACACGCTGCTCACGCTCGGAGGCGTCGGCAAAGCGGTCGGGATGGACTTCGCGGGCCAACTCGCGGTAGCGAGTGGCCAGCTTGTCGAGGTCCAGGCGGAAGCTTGGCTGGAGGTCAAACAATGCGAAATGACAAGGAGTTCCCACAGCCAGCCTCAAACGTTGAAGCTTTCGCCGCAGCCACACTCACCGCGCACGTTGGGGTTGTTGAACTTGAAGCCTTCGTTCAACCCTTCCTTGACGAAATCCAGCTCGGTGCCGTCGAGGTAGACCAGGCTCTTGGGATCGATGATCACCTTCACGCCGTGGTTCTCGAACACCTGGTCTTCGTCCGCCAGTTCGTCAACGAACTCCAGCACGTAGGCCAGGCCCGAGCAACCGGTGGTGCGCACGCCCAGGCGAATGCCCTCACCCTTGCCGCGCCCGTCGAGGGAGCGGCGAATGTGGTTGGCGGCGGCTTCTGTCATGCTGATAGCCATCAGGACTCCTTACCTCGCAACAGGCGGCTTAGATCAAGCCTTTCTTCTGCTTGTAATCGCGTACCGCTGCCTTGATGGCATCTTCGGCGAGTACCGAGCAGTGGATCTTGACCGGCGGCAACGCCAGTTCTTCGGCCAGCTGGGTGTTCTTGATGGTCTCGGCTTCGTCCAGGGTCTTGCCCTTCATCCACTCGGTGGCGAGGGAGCTGGAAGCAATGGCCGAACCGCAGCCGTAGGTCTTGAACTTGGCGTCTTCGATAACGCCCTGCTCGTTGACCTTGATTTGCAGACGCATTACGTCACCGCACGCCGGGGCGCCGACCATGCCGGTGCCAACGTCTGGGTCTTCGGCATTCATCTTGCCGACGTTGCGTGGGTTTTCGTAGTGGTCGATGACCTTTTCACTGTATGCCATGGTGCAATTCCTTCCTCATCAGGGAGCCGCTCTTGCCGGCGACTGCTTAGTGGGCGGCCCACTCGATCTTGGAGATGTCAACGCCGTCTTTGTACATGTCCCACAGCGGCGACAGCTCACGCAGTTTGTTGACGGCCTCGCAGACTTTCTGCGCGGCGTAGTCGACTTCTTCTTCGGTGGTGAAACGGCCGAAGGAGAAGCGGATCGAGCTGTGCGCCAGCTCGTCGTTGCGGCCCAGGGCACGCAGTACGTACGAAGGTTCGAGCGACGCGGAGGTGCAGGCCGATCCGGACGAAACGGCGATGTCCTTCAGCGACATCAGCAGCGATTCGCCTTCGACGTAGTTGAAGCTCAGGTTCAGGTTGTGCGGTACACGGGCAGTCTGGCTGCCGTTGACGTACAGCTCTTCAAGGTCCGAAACCTGCTTGAAGAAGCGGTCGCTCAGGGCCTTGATGCGCGCGTTCTCTGCGACCATTTCCTGCTTGGCGATGGCGAAGGCTTCGCCCATGCCGACAATCTGGTGAGTTGGCAGAGTGCCCGAACGCATGCCACGCTCATGGCCACCGCCGTGAATGATGGCTTCCAGGCGTACACGCGGCTTGCGGCTGACGTACAGCGCGCCGATACCTTTAGGGCCGTAGACCTTGTGCGCCGAGAACGACATCAGGTCGACTTTCAGTTTTTGCAGGTCGATTTCGACCTTGCCGGCCGACTGGGCGGCATCGACGTGGAACAGGACGCCGCGCGAACGGGTCAGTTCACCGATGGCGGCGATGTCGTTGATCGAGCCGACTTCGTTGTTCACGTGCATCAGCGAGACCAGGATGGTGTCGTCGCGCAGCACTGCTTCTACCATGGCCGGGGTGACGATGCCGTCTTCGCCTGGCTCAAGGTAGGTGACTTCGAAACCTTCACGCTCCAGCTGGCGAGCGGTATCCAGGACCGCCTTGTGCTCGATCTTGGAGGTGATGATGTGCTTGCCCTTGGTCTGATAGAAGTGCGCGACGCCTTTCAGCGCGAGGTTGTCGGACTCGGTGGCACCGCTGGTCCAGACGATTTCGCGCGGATCGGCGTTGATCAGCTCGGCAACCTGGCGACGACCGTTCTCGACCGCTTCCTCGGCCTTCCAGCCGAAGACGTGGGAGCGCGAAGCCGGGTTACCGAAGTTCCCGTCGACCAGCAGGCAGTCGGCCATCTTCTGGGCCACGCGTGGGTCGACCGGAGTGGTCGCGGAGTAATCGAGGTAGATCGGCAACTTCATTTGTCTCTCCTATCAGGCGGTGGCGTCGCTCATCGTCCCTGGGGGATCAATCGACGGCGGACGTCTCAATCTTGTCCAGCTGGGCGGTTCGGCCTGCGACACGTCGCAAGTCCTGGCGCTGGGCGACTTCCTGTACCTCACGGCGCATGACGAGGTCGGCCAGGCTGATGCCGCTGAGGAATTCATGGATCTGCTGGCTGAGGTCGCACCACAGGTGGTGGGTCAGGCAGGTATCACCGGCATGGCAGTCCCCGAGGCCCTGGCAACGGGTAGCATCGACCGACTCGTTGACCGCATCGATGACCTGGGCCACCTGGATGGTTGCCATGCCCCGCGACAGCTGGTAGCCACCGCCTGGACCGCGCACGCTGGAAACCAGGCTGCTGCGGCGCAACTTGGCGAACAGCTGTTCCAGATAAGAGAGGGAAATGCCCTGGCGCTCGGAAATATCGGCCAAAGACACCGGCCCATGCTGCGCGTGCAACGCCAGGTCGAGCATGGCGGTCACGGCGTATCGGCCTTTGGTAGTCAGTCGCATGGCTATTGGGTACCACGGGAGTTTCGGGATGTGTGCGAGTATGCGATTCCCGAGCATTTAAGTCAACTATAAGACCTACTGCTTTAGTCGGGTTTGCATCGGGGAGGCGGGCGCGAGTGTAGCAGACGAGGGGCGTGAGCACACGCCCCGTATGTCACTATGATTTCAGTGCGGCGCAATCAATGCGACTGAGTGTCGCGCTGGGCCACCTTGGCCTCCTCGGCAAAATCATCTTCCGGCAGGGCTGGCAGCTCCTTGGCGCAGTAGTCGCTCCCCATCTTGGTCAGGGCGCCACACATACCCTCCAGCCGCTCGTCCACCGCTTGCAAGTGGTCGAGCATCTGGCCGATGGCACGCGCCACCGGGTCGGGCATGTCGCCACTGACGCCGTAGGCATCGAAGCCGATCTTCTCGGCCATGGCCTTGCGCTTGGCCTCGACTTCGTTGTCTTCGCTCTTGACGATGATCCGCCCAGGGATGCCCACCGCCGTGGCGCCCGCTGGCACCGCCTTGGTCACCACTGCATTGGAACCAATCTTGGCCCCCGCGCCGACCGTGAACGGGCCCAGCACTTTGGCCCCCGCCCCTACCACCACGCCGTTTTCCAGAGTGGGGTGGCGCTTGCCTTTGTTCCAGCTGGTTCCGCCCAGGGTCACGCCCTGATAAAGGGTGACGTCGTCGCCGATCTCGGCGGTTTCGCCAATGACGATACCCATGCCATGGTCAATGAAGAAGCGCCGGCCAATGGTGGCGCCCGGGTGGATCTCGATACCGGTCAGCCAGCGGCCGAAGTTGGACACCAGCCGGGCCAGCCACTTGAAATCACGCTTCCACAAGGCATTGCCCAGACGGTGCAGCCAGATGGCATGCATGCCGGGGTAGCAGGTGAGCACCTCGAAGGCATTGCGCGCAGCCGGGTCACGGTGGAATACGCTTTGAATATCTTCACGCAGGCGTTCGAACATCTGTCAGTCCTTCCGTTTATGCGGCTCGCCCCGGACCACTTTCTGGGTCTCGGTAAGGATGCCGCGCAAAATGCTCATTTCCGAACGCTCGACCGCCACCCGCCCATAAAGCCGGCGCAAGCGCGGCATCAGGTGCTTGGGTTTTTCCGGGTCGAGGAAGCCGATGCCCACCAGGGTTTTTTCCAGGTGGTCGTAGAACAGCTCCATTTCGTCCATGGTCGCCAGCTCGCTGGCGTCAACCTTCTCGACTTTTTCCGGCGCTGCACCGCCAGCTAGCCACGCCATGCGCACCTCATAGGCGAGCACCTGCACGGCAGCGGCGAGGTTCAGCGAACTGAAGTCGGGGTTGGAGGGAATGTGCACGTGGAAGTGACATCGCTGCAGTTCTTCGTTGGTCAGGCCAGCGTGTTCGCGCCCGAACACCAGGGCGATTTCTTCGCCACCATTGGCATGCTCCACCGCCTTGGCACCGCACTCGCGCGGGCCGATCAACGGCCAGGGAATGCTGCGCTCGCGGGCGCTGGTGCCCATGACCAGGTTGCAGCCGACCAGCGCCTGCTCAAGGCTGTCGACCACCTGGGCGTTATCCAGCACATCGTCGGCGCCCGAGGCACGGGCACTGGCATCCACGGCGGGGAATTCTTTCGGCTGCACCAGCACCAGACGCGACAAGCCCATGTTTTTCATGGCACGCGCAGCGCCGCCGATGTTGCCGGGGTGGCTGGTATTGACCAGAACAACACGAATATTTTGCAGCAAGGTGTTGTGCTCACAGATGCAGGAATCAGGGGCTTCGATCTTACAGAACCGACAGACGTAACGCCATGAAAGCAAATGTGACACTTCTGCCGCCAAAGTTTTCTGCTAGAATGATCGGCTTTCTTCTTTAACATCTCCAGGTGACCCGCCCATGCAGCCTATGCTGAATATCGCCCTGCGCGCCGCTCGCAGCGCCAGTGAACTGATTTTCCGCTCCATCGAACGCCTGGATAGCATCAAGGTGGACGAGAAAGAGGCTAAGGACTACGTTTCCGAGGTTGATCGCGCCGCCGAGCAGAGCATCGTCAACGCCCTGCGCAAGGCCTACCCGAACCACTCCATCCAGGGCGAGGAAACCGGCCTGCACGCGGGTAGCGGCGAAGAAGGCAAGGATTACCTGTGGATCATCGACCCGCTGGACGGCACCACCAACTTCCTGCGTGGCATCCCGCACTTCGCCGTCAGCATCGCCTGCAAATACCGTGGCCGCCTTGAGCACGCCGTGATCGTCGACCCGGTTCGCCAGGAAGAATTCACCGCCAGCCGTGGCCGTGGTGCCCAACTCAATGGCCGTCGCCTGCGCGTCAGCTCGCGCACCAGCCTGGAAGGTGCCCTGTTGGGTACCGGCTTCCCGTTCCGTGACAACCAGATGGCTGACATGGACAACTACCTGGGCATGTTCCGCGCCCTGACTGGCCAGACCGCCGGCATCCGCCGTGCCGGTTCCGCCAGCCTGGACCTGGCCTACGTGGCCGCTGGCCGTTTCGACGCCTTCTGGGAGTCGGGCCTGTCCGAGTGGGACATGGCAGCTGGCGTGCTGCTGATCCAGGAAGCCGGTGGCCTGGTGAGCGACTTCAACGGTGGCCACGACTTCCTCGACAAGGGCCACATCGTTGCAGGCAACATCAAGTGCTTCAAGGCCGTACTGACGGCCATCCAGCCGCACCTGCCAGAGAGCATGAAGCGCTAAGCGCAGATCGCCGGAAAGCAAAAAGCACCCCTCGGGGTGCTTTTTTTTGCCTGACAACTTTGCATTGCCTGCACCGACCTCATCGCCGGCACAGGCAACAAGATCACTGCCCTGCCTCGCTCAGGATCAGCTTGCCATTCTTGTCCACTGGAATGGTCGACCCCGGCTCACGATCCATCTTCACCTTGCCGACCTGATCGCCAAGGGTGTAGGTCACGTTGTAGCCCACCACCTTCTCACTGATGTCATTCACCGTGTTGCAGCGAGTTTGCGTGGTGGTGTAGGTGTCACGCTCCTGCATGCCTTCCTGCACCTTGTTACCGGCATAACCGCCACCGACCGCACCGGCCACGGTGGCGATCTTCTTGCCGGTGCCGCCGCCAATCTGGTTACCCAGCAAACCACCGGCGATTGCACCCACCACAGTACCGGCAATCTGGTGCTGGTCCTTGACCGGTGCCTGACGCGTCACGGCGACGTCCTTGCAGACCTCGCGCGGGGTTTTTACCTGTTGTTTGATCGGTTGCACGTCGGTGACCTGCGCATACTCAGGCCCCTTGTTGACCAAGCTGTAGGTCGCCACAGCACCTCCGGCAGTTACACCGACAGCACCCAGTACCGCACCCACCAGCATTGATTTGTTCACATGAACCTCCTGATCATACCCGCGGGGGTTAGCCCGCCTTCTCCCAGCCTTGGAGCAAAAAAAAAGGCGCGAGTTCAATACTCGCGCCTTTCGGGCAGCCAAACGGCGTGAGACAAGCCTTTATGGGCGCTCGTCCACACCTTCCGCCTTGGCCGGCGGGATCAGGTCTTCGCTGTTCAGGTTCAGCCAGATCAGCACCACGTTGGCGATATAGATCGACGAGTAGGTACCGGCCATGACGCCGATGAACAGGGCCAGCGAGAAGCCGAACAGGTTATCGCCACCGAAGAACAACAGCGCAGCAATGGCCAGCAAGGTCGAAACCGAGGTGGCGATGGTACGCAGGAGGGTCTGGGTGGTGGAAACGTTGATGTTTTCGATCAACGATGCCTTGCGCATGACGCGGAAGTTCTCACGCACCCGGTCGAATACCACGATGGTGTCGTTCAGCGAGTAACCGATGATCGCCAGCACCGCTGCCAGCACCGTCAGGTCGAAGGTGATCTGGAAGAACGACAGGATACCCAGGGTGACCACCACGTCGTGGATCAGCGAAACGATCGCGCCCACGGCGAACTTCCACTGGAAGCGGAAGGCCAGGTAGATGAGGATGCCGCCCAAGGCCAGGAGCATGCCCATGCCGCCCTGGTCGCGCAGCTCTTCACCTACCTGCGGGCCGACGAACTCGACACGCTTGAGGGTGGCCGGGTTGTCACCGCCTGCCTTTTGCAGGGCAGCAGCTACCTTGTTACCCAGTTGCGGGTCATCGCCCGGCATACGCACCAGCAGGTCGGTGGTGGCGCCGAAGCTCTGCACCACAGCCTCGTGGAACCCGGAATCGACCAGCTCGGCACGCACCGCCTTGAGGTCGGCCGGGCGCTCGTAGGTCAGCTCGATCAGCGTACCGCCGGTGAAGTCCAGGCCAAAGTTCAGGCCTTTCTGCCACCAGCTGAACAGCGCCAGCACGGTGAGGAGCACGGTAATGGCGAACGCGACATTGCGCACGCCCATGAAGTTGATGGTTTTCATCGCAGCTCCCTCAAACCCACAGCTTCTTGATGTCACGCCCGCCGCAGGTCAGGTTGACCATTGCACGGGTCACCATGACGGCGGTGAACATCGAGGTGAAAATCCCGAGGGACATGGTGACCGCAAAGCCTTTGACCGGGCCGGTACCCATGGCGAACAGGATGCCGCCGACCAGCAGGCTGGTCAGGTTGGCGTCGATGATCGCGGTGTAGGCGCGGTTGAAGCCTTCGTGGATGGCGCGCTGTACCGACATGCCGGCGTTCAGCTCTTCGCGGATACGCGAGAAGATCAGTACGTTGGCGTCTACCGCCATACCCATGGTCAACACGATACCGGCAATACCCGGCAGGGTCAGGGTGGCGCCCAGCAGCGACATCAGTGCAAGCAGCAGCACCATGTTGCCCGCCAGGGCGATGGTGGCGATCACGCCGAAGCCGCGGTAGATGGCGATGATGAACAGCGAGACGAACAGCATGCCCCACAGCGATGCATCGATACCCTTGGTGATGTTGTCGGCACCCAGGCTTGGGCCAATGGTACGTTCTTCAGCGAAGTACATTGGCGCAGCCAGACCACCGGCACGCAGCAGCAGGGCCAGTTCGGACGATTCGCCCTGGCCGTTCAGGCCAGTGATGCGGAACTGGCTACCCAGCGGCGACTGGATGGTCGCCAGGCTGATGATTTTCTTCTCTTCCACGAAGCTTTGTACGGCAACGTCCTTCTCGACGCCGTCGACGGTCTGCTTGACGTAGCGGGTGACCGGCTTCTGCTCGATGAAGATCACCGCCATGCTGCGACCCACGTTGCTGCGGGTAGCGCGGCTCATCAGCTCGCCACCGTGGCCATCCAGGCGGATGTTCACCTGTGGGCGGCCGTGCTCGTCAAAGCTGGCCTGCGCGTCGGTTACCTGGTCACCGGTGATGATCAGGCCACGCTCTACAGGGGCGGAGCGGCCGCCTTCGCGGAACTCGAACACCTCGGTAGTGGCCTTGGACGCGCCTGGCTCGGCACCGAAGCGGAACTCCAGGTTGGCCGTTTTACCGAGAATACGCTTGGCTTCGGCAGTGTCCTGCACACCTGGCAGCTCGACCACGATACGGTTGGCGCCCTGGCGCTGTACCAGCGGCTCAGCCACGCCCAGCTCGTTCACGCGGTTGCGCACGGTGGTGAGGTTCTGCTTGATCGAGTATTCGCGGATTTCGGCAACTTTTGCCTGGGTCAGCGCCAGACGCAGCACCGCAAGCTCGTTGCGCTCGGTGGTGGTCAGGTCGAAGTCATTGAAATTCTTGCGGATCAGGGCACGCGCCTGTTCGCGGGTAGCATCGTCAGCGAAGCCCAGCATGATGCCGCCATCCTGCTGAGGCAGGCTGCGGTAGCGGACGCGCTCTTTGCGCAGCAAGGTCTTGACCTCGCCTTCGTAGACTTTCATGCGGGCCGTCATGGCCTTGTCCATGTCCACTTCCAGCAGGAAGTGCACACCACCGGACAGGTCCAGGCCCAGCTTCATCGGGCTTGCACCCAGATTGCGCAACCATTGCGGGGTAGTCTGGGCCAGGTTCAGGGCCACGACGTAATCATCGCCCAGCGCCTTGCGCACGACATCCTTGGCTGGCAGTTGGTCTTCCTGGTTGGTCAGGCGGATCAGCCCGCTGCCCTTCTCGCCCAGGCTTGCGCCCTTGACGGCGATCTTGGCATCGACCAGCGCCTTGCTGACGCGATCGAGGTCGGCCTGGTTCACCTGCAGCGCCGAGCTGGCACCGCTGATCTGCACCGCAGGGTCATCCGGGTAGAGGTTGGGAGCGGAATAAATGAAACCGACCACCAGTACCAGCACGATCAGTGCATATTTCCACAGAGGGTATTTGTTCAGCATCACGCCGCCCGTTCAAGACGCGGGGCGCGTTGCGCGCCCCGACTGGAAAGAAAAAACGGTAACTCAGATAGCCTTGAGCGTACCTTTTGGCAGGGTGGCCGCAATGGCACCCTTCTGGAACTTCAGTTCGACGTTGTCGGACACTTCCAGTACCACGAAGTCATCGGAAACCTTGATGATCTTGCCGGCGATGCCGCCGTTGGTGACAACTTCGTCACCTTTCTGCAAGTTGCTCAGCAGGTTCTTCTGCTCTTTGGCGCGCTTGGCCTGCGGGCGCCAGATCATCAGGTAGAAGATGACCAGGAAACCGACCAGGAAAATCCACTCGAAGCCAGTACCGGCTGGGCCGGCGGCGGGTGCTGCTGCGTCCGCGTAGGCGGCGGGGATCAAGAAGCTCATTGGGCACTCCTAATGTAAATTTTCTAATAATGTGTGCGAACAGTCAGTCCAAAGGCGGCACAGGCAGCCCGCGCTTGGCGTAGAAGGCGTCGACAAAGGCGGCCAATTTACCCTGTTGAATAGCCTCGCGTAAACCGGCCATCAAGCGCTGGTAATGGCGCAAGTTGTGGATGGTATTCAGCATGCTGCTCAGCATTTCGCCGCACTTGTCCAGGTGATGCAGATAGGCGCGGGAGAAGTTGGTGCAGGTGTAGCAGTCACAGGTCGGATCCAGCGGCGATTCATCGTGGCGATGGAACGCGTTGCGGATCTTGATCACCCCTGTATCGACGAACAGATGGCCGTTGCGCGCATTACGCGTCGGCATCACGCAGTCGAACATGTCGACGCCGCGGCGCACACCCTCAACGAGATCTTCCGGTTTGCCTACCCCCATAAGGTAACGAGGTTTGTCAGCAGGCATCTGGCCCGGCAGGTAATCCAGCACCTTGATCATTTCGTGCTTGGGTTCGCCCACCGACAGGCCGCCGATGGCCAGGCCATCGAAGCCGATGTTTTCCAAGCCTTCCAGCGAGCGCATGCGCAGGTCCTGGTACATGCCGCCCTGGACGATACCGAACAGTGCTGCGGTGTTGTCGGCGTGGGCGTTCTTCGAGCGCTGGGCCCAGCGCAGCGATAGCTCCATGGAGGTGCGCGCCACGTCGTGCTCGGCCGGGTACGGGGTGCACTCGTCGAAGATCATCACCACGTCCGAGCCAAGGTCACGCTGCACCTGCATCGACTCTTCCGGGCCCATGAACACTTTCGAGCCATCGACTGGCGAGGCAAAGGTCACGCCCTCTTCCTTGATCTTGCGCATGGCACCCAGGCTGAACACCTGGAAGCCACCCGAGTCGGTGAGGATCGGGCCTTTCCATTGCATGAAGTCGTGCAGGCCGTTGTGCTTCTTGATCACCTCGGTGCCTGGGCGCAGCCACAGGTGGAAGGTGTTGCCCAGGATCATCTCGGCGCCAATGGCCTCGATATCGCGTGGCAGCATGCCCTTGACCGTGCCGTAGGTGCCCACCGGCATGAACGCCGGGGTTTCCACGGTGCCACGAGGGAAGGTGATGCGACCACGACGGGCCTTGCCGTCGGTGGCCAGCAGTTCGAAGGACATTCGACAGGTGCGACTCATGCTTGATCCTCGGGGCCGCGTGGCGCCGGATTGCGGGTGATGAACATGGCATCACCGTAACTGAAGAAGCGGTACCCGTTCTCGACCGCCGCCGCGTAGGCGGCCATGGTCTCGGGGTAGCCGGCGAAGGCCGAGACCAGCATCAGCAGCGTGGACTCCGGCAGGTGGAAGTTGGTGACCAGGGCGTCGACCACATGGAACGGCCGGCCTGGGTAAATAAAGATGTCGGTGTCGCCGCTGAAGGCCTTGAGCACGCCATCACGTGCCGCGCTTTCCAGCGAACGCACACTGGTGGTGCCAACCGCGATCACCCGGCCGCCGCGTGCGCGGCAGGCTTCGATGGCATCGACCACATCCTGGCTCACTTCGAGCCACTCTTTATGCATGTGGTGGTCTTCGATCTTGTCGACCCGCACCGGCTGGAAGGTGCCCGCCCCCACGTGCAGGGTCACGAAGGCCCGCTCCACGCCCTTGGCGGCGATCTTTTCCAGCAGCGCCTCGTCGAAGTGCAGGCCCGCTGTGGGCGCTGCAACCGCACCGGCACGCTGGGCGTACACGGTCTGGTAACGCTCACGGTCGGCGCCCTCGTCCGGGCGGTCGATGTAAGGCGGCAGCGGCATGTGGCCGACGCGGTCGAGCAGTGGCAGCACCTCTTCGGTGAACCGCAGCTCGAACAGCGTGTCGTGACGCGCGACCATTTCGGCCTCGCCACCGCCATCGATGAGGATGACCGCGCCTTCTTTCGGCGCCTTGCTGGCACGCACATGGGCCAGCACCCGGTGGCTGTCGAGCACACGCTCCACCAGCACTTCCAGCTTGCCGCCGGAGGCTTTCTGGCCAAACAACCGCGCCGGAATCACCCGGGTGTTGTTGAACACCATCAGGTCGCCGGGGCGCAGGTAGTCGAGCAAGTCGGGGAATTGCCGGTGCGACAGCGCGCCGGTCGGCCCATCGAGCACCAGCAGACGGCTGCCATGGCGCTCGGCCAACGGGTGGCGGGCGATCAGGGAATCAGGGAGTTCGAAGGAGAAATCGGCGACGCGCATGATGATGTTCGGTTCGGCAGGGCCGGGAAGTTTAGCCCAATGTGTGAAAATTGACCATGAAAGCCGATTGACCGACCAGCGGCAGCTCTCTATACTGCGCGCCACTGCCCTGATGGCGGAATTGGTAGACGCGGCGGATTCAAAATCCGTTTTCGAAAGGAGTGGGAGTTCGAGTCTCCCTCGGGGCACCAAGATCCGGAAAAAACCGACCTTATGGTCGGTTTTTTTTCGCCTGAATTTTGATCTCTCGTACAGATCGCAACTTGCACGGCCACTGTAGGAGCGGCTTTAGCCGCGAACACCGGCAAATCCGGTGCCATCCACCGCAGCGTCTGATTCGCCGGTGAACCCGCTCCCACACGTGCAAGGATGGCACCTCAGATGATGACGATTATCAGATCAATTATTCCTGTGCCCACCACAGCCTCAGGCGGGTTTGGTACCGAGATCCTCAGCAAACCGAAGCAGGTACCCGTCAGGGTCCTGCACCAGGAAGTTGCGCTGGCCAATCAATACGTGAGCGCTGCGGTACCAGCGCTCTTCAACCGGGTTTCTCAGACCATGCCCTGCTGCGTTCAACGCTGCAACCAAAGCCAATGCATCAGGGCATGCGATAGACAGGTTGATCCCACGCCCATAGGGCGGCTCCAGCGGGCCAACGCGCCAAGGTGATTCGCTGTGCCAGTCCTGTTCCAGCATCAACTGGCTGCCGCCAAAAGACAGGAAAGCGAATTGGTCTTCAGGCCGTTCGTACTCGACCTTGAAGCCAAGTATTCCGCAGTAGAAAGCAAGGCTGCGTTCGATATCACTGACAATGAGTTCAGGCACGAGCGCATTCGTTTCAACCATTCTTGAGTCCTTTCAATTCCCCAAACGAAGACAACGCGGGAGGCCCAAAGCCCCTTGTCAATTTGACGCCGCCCCAATGACTTCAGGGCCTCCAGCCATGCATGAAGCCTATTGGCCACGATATGCGCTAGCGCTTAACCTGTCACTCGTCGGATATATTCCGAAAGTATTGTCAGCATAATGGCACTTCGCCATATTTGCGCTCCCTTTTCACCACGCACCGTGTGACCCATGAAAACAATCGCGCCCTGCATGGCGGCAATGATGCTGCTCAGTGGGTGCAATGGAGTGCCAACCTCGTACGTTTCCGATCCCGTCTACAGCCAGGCTTTCGTGGTCACCTCCGGTGCCCCGCTGCCCATGTTGCTGATGGCCAGCGCCATCCAGTGGAACGAGGATTACGCCGTAACTGCCAAACACACCCCCTTCCTGCGCAACGTGGTCCACGAGGGCCTCGGTGATGTGGTGTTCTTCAAACACAAGGCCAGCAACGTGCCGGATTGGCGCCAGTATGTGCCGGGCGAAGCCGTGACGGCGGTGGGTTTCAACAGTTTCATGATGCCGATGCAGGGCAAGGGCCATGCGCTGGCGTCGCTGGTGCGGCTTGAAGGCACGCCAGGCAGTGTTTTCTATTCAGTACACGACGGCCCCATCACCAAGGGCATGTCGGGCGGGCCTGTGTTCGCCGATGACGGCAAGGTGGTCGGCATCAATGTGGCCATCATCCCCACCAGCGAGATTGATGCCGGCAAGCGCCCGGACCTGGCTGGCAAGGCGCGGATCAGCGTGTTCATGTCGTTCAACGAGATCGACAAGGAATGGCGGCGCTTTGAGTACCTGACGGCGCACAAGGGCAAGCCTCAGGCACCGGCTTCGATCAAAGGCTATGTGGCGGTTGCTGCCAAGCCTTGAGTCAGGTTCCGGAGCGCGTTTGCGGATGATAAGCGGCTTGTGATGTGAGGCTGATGGCCTCTTCGCGGGTGAACCCGCTTTTGAGACTTGTGCAGTGCCTGTGGGAGTGACCCGTTCGTTTCTTGCCCGGGCTTTTTCAACGTAGATATTGGCTCGGGCTATTTCACTGTGGTCCTAAAACACTGCAGTCCAATTCCTACAAAGCCTGGCACTGAACACGTCTGGTAATACACCCAGACGAACCGCACCGAACCATGCTCTCCCCTCGACGTCCGATTCTGCATCCCCCGCGTTTCGAGGCCCCCCGCGTGAAAGACATCATCACCCGCAAGTACCGCCTGGTCGTGAAGACCATCGGCTACATCGGCTGGTCGCTGTTCTGGCTGCTGATCTGGGATGTGCTGGTCACCATTGATTTCATGCTGTTCTTCAACAGCAAGTTCACCCTGCCGCTGATCCCGCTGACTTTGCTGGGCTCGGCGCTGGTAGTGCTGGTGAGTTTTCGCAACAGCAGCGCCTACAACCGTTGGTGGGAAGCTCGCACGTTGTGGGGGGCGCTGGTGAACAGTTCGCGCAGCTTCGCAAGGCAGACGCTAAACCTGATCAATGACCCGGCTGATGGCCTGAACCCGGTCAAGGCCACCCTGCTGCGCCGGCACATCGCCTATGTGAACTGCCTGGCTGCACACTTGAAGGGGGAGAGCTGCCCGGATGAACTGATGGCCTTCATCCCGCCGGCTGAATTCGAACGGCGCAACCGCTCGAACAACTTTGCCAATGACATTCTCGGTGGCTCGGCGGCCTTGCTGGCGCGGGAATACCAGGCCGGCCGGCTGGACAGCATCCGTCTGGCGCGGCTGGAATCGACGCTGGTGGACCTGTCCAATGCCCAAGGCGGTATGGAGCGCATTGCCAATACACCGCTGCCCTACCCTTACGTGTATTTTCCGCGACTGTTCATCACCCTGTTCTGCCTGATCGTGCCAATAGGGCTGGTGGAGTCGCTGGGCTGGTTCACGCCGCTGGCTTCGACAGTGGTGGGGTTCATGTTGCTGGCCATCGAGCGAATCGGCACGGATTTGCAGAGCCCATTCAAGTTCAGTGAGCACCAGATCCAGATGGACACCATTTGCGAGACGATCGAGCGGAACCTGGAGTCGATGCAACGGGAAGCGCAGTGTGGGGAACTCGCTTAGGCCCGCACATAGCGCTGGCGCAACACATCACTCAACGTATCCACCAGCAACACCAGCACCAGCATGCCCAGGATCACCGTACTGGCCTGGGCCTCCTGGAACAGGCTCAACGTGGTGTACAGCATCTGCCCCAAGCCCCCTGCCCCGACAAAGCCGAGCACGCTGGCCATACGGATATTGTTTTCCCAGCGGTACAAACTGTAGGCCAGCAACTGCGGCCACAAATTGGGCAAGGTACCAAAACAGAATGCGGCCACCTGGCTGCCGCCCTGCAAGCGAATCGCTGCCGCTGGCTCCGGCGGCGCATTCTCCAACGCCTCGGCAAACAAGCGTCCCAGAACACCGGCGGTGTGCAGCGCCAACGCGAGGGTGCCGGCATTGGGCCCAAGACCGGCCGCCAGGACTGTCAGCGCAGCCCACACCAGTTCCGGAATGGCGCGCAGAGCATTCAGCAGCAACCGCGCTACGCCCTGTAATGGCCAACCGAATCGCCCTGCCGCCGGCAGTGCCAGCAACATCCCCATGACCATCGCCAACAAGGTGCCCAGACCCGACATGGCCAGCGTCTCCAGCGCCCCGCGCCACACAGCCTTCAAGTGCCCGGTAGACAGGTCCGGATGCAGGAAGCGCCCTGCGTACTCGCCCATCTGCCCCAACCCGCCGTTACCGACCAGCGCTTGCAGGTCCAGCTCCAGGTAAGCGAACGAGGCCAACACCGCCAACACGATGGCGCCCAGCAACAACAAGTTGATGACCCGGTTCATGCCAGCCTCCAGCGCAGCAGGCGGCTGAGCAAGTCGGCCAGCATCACCAGCAGCAGGAAGGTGAGCAACATGCTGGCCACTTCCGCCCCGGCAAACATCCGCATCGACAGGTCAATCTGCTGCCCCAGCCCGCCCGCCCCCACAAACCCCATCACCACCGAGGCCCGCACCGCGCACTCCCAGCGGTACACGGTGTAGGACACCACCTCGGACGCCGCATTGGGCAGAATGCCGTAGAGAAACGCCGTCAGCCGGCCACTGCCCGCCTGCAACAAGGCATGGGCCGGGCGCTGGTCGACCGATTCGAAGATTTCGGCGTAGACCTTGCCCAGCATACCGCTGTAGGTAACGGCGATGGCCAATACACCCGCCGTCGGCCCCAGCCCCACGGCCCGCACGAACAACAGCGCCCAGACAATTTCCGGCACGCTGCGCAGGAAGATCAGCAACCCGCGCACCGGTAGGCGCAGCAGGCGCGACCAAAGCCCTGCACGCCCACCACGGGAGGCGGCACGCAACGACAAGGCGCGACTGGCCATCAGCCCCGCCGGAACGGCTAGCAGCAACGCCAACGCCATGCCAGCGGTGGCCACGGCCAAGGTCTGTAGCGTGGCTTCATACAGCAACACGAGAAAATCGGCATCGTGGGCGGGTGGCCAGAAGGCGCTGGTGAAACTGGCGATCTGCTGTCGGTTCTCGGCCTGCAACAGCACTCCGGGGTTCAGTTCGCTCAACTGGATACCCGGCCACAGTATCGCCACGCCCAGCAAGGCCAGCAGCAGCCGTGGCAGCAAGGCCGGATCGCGGGTGTCGGCCCTCAGCATCGCGGGATCTGCACCGTCAGAATCGGCCCCTGGGTTGGCGGCGAAGCCAGTTGTTCATTCGCGTACAGCGCCTCCAGCATGTGTTCGGTGACCGCTTCTGCCGGGCAATCAAACACTACCTGGCCCTCGCGGATACCGACGACCCGGGGGAAATGCGCCAGCGCCAACTCCACCGCATGCAGGCTCGCCACCAGCGTCACGCCATTGGCCTGGGCATGGCGGTTTAGCAAGGCCAGGCTGTGGTCGGCCAGCACCGGGTCCATGGCCGACACCGGCTCGTCGGTCAGCAGCACCTGTGGCCGCTGGTAAAGGGCCCGGGCAATACCCACCCGCTGCAACTGACCACCCGACAACTGCCCGCACTGCACGAACAGCTTGTCGGCCAGGCCCAGCTCAGCCAGCACCTGGCGCGCCCCCGGCACATCGCTGGGGTACAGCAGGTTGAGCAAGCCACGCGTTAACCCCCACTGCCCCAGCCGGCCGGCCAGTACTGCCGTCACCACCCGTTGGCGCGGTGGCAAGGGCGGTGCCTGATGCACCAGGCCGACCCGCGCCCGCAGGCGCTGGCGTGCCCTGGCGGATAACGCCCAGGGCTGCTCACCCAGCAACTCCACGCGCCCGCTGCTGGGCTGGATGGCCGTAGCCATCAGGTGCAGCAAGCTCGACTTACCCGCCCCCGACGGGCCAATGATCGCGACACGCTCGCCCTGCTCGATGCTCAGGTTGATCGCGTCAAGCGCGCGCACCTGGCCATGGCGCAGGCCGGCACCATGCAGGTGGATTGCCACGTTCGAAGCAGTCACTTGAGCAGGCCAGCCTCACGCGCAGCTTGCTCGGTGCCTACATAGTTTTCAGGCTTGGTCTCGATGAAGCGGCTGGCGGCCTGGAGGTCGAGGATAGCCTTGTGCTCCGGATTGACCGGGTCGAGGTCGAGGAACGCTTTTTTGATCTTTTCTTTCAACGCCGGCGCCATGTTGCCGCGCACGGTCCAGTTGTAGTCAAAATAGGTCGGGGTAGTGGCGAACACTTTCACCTTGGCGGTATCGACCTTGCCGGCATCCACCAGTTTCTGCCACACACTGGCATTGAGCACGCCGCCATCGACCTTACCCGCCTGCACCCAGGCCACGGTGGCGTCATGGGCGCCAGAGTAGGCCACACGGCCGAAGTACTCTTCAGGCTTGATGTTGTCCTGCTTGAGCATGAAGTAACGCGGCATCAGGCTGCCCGAAGTAGACGAGATAGAGCCGAAGGCGAACGACTTGCCCTTGAGGTCGGCCAGGCTCTTCACGTCGGGGTTGGCGGTGATGAACTTGGAGGTGAACTGCGCGTCCTGCTCACGCTGCACCAGTGGCGTGGCGGTCGGGTCCTTCAGGTGTACCTGAACGAACGTGAAGCCACCCAGCCAGGCCAGGTCCAGCCGGTTGGCGGCCAGCGACTCGACCACAGCCGGGTAATCGGCCACCGGTACGAACTTCACTTCCATACCCAGTTGCTTGGCCAGGTACTCGCCCAACGGCTTGAACTTGCGCTGCAGTTCGGTTGGCGCTTCGTCGGGGATGGCGCTGACCCGCAACACTTCAGCAGCTTGGACGACAACGGCACAGCAAGACAGCACAAGGCCGGCGGCGAGCGCCAAGGGGCGTTTGAGCATGGGTGTTCTCCGGTTCAATAGCGGGGAAATGCCGACAAATCCGTCGACACCGAGGATTATAAGAGGCCAAGGCCCAAAGGCCAGCTTTGCTACAATCGCGCAACAATTTGACCTGTCGAGGTGCATATGAGCGAGCCGATTCGCCTGACCCAGTACAGCCATGGTGCCGGCTGTGGCTGCAAGATTTCCCCCAAGGTGCTGGATGTGATCCTTGCCGAAAGCGGCACCCAGGCCCTGGACCCGAAGCTGTGGGTTGGCAACGCCTCGCGCGACGACGCTGCGGTGTACGCGCTGGACGACGAGCGCGGCGTGGTCTCGACCACCGACTTTTTCATGCCGATTGTCGATGACCCGTACGACTTCGGCCGCATCGCCGCCACCAACGCCATCAGCGACATCTACGCCATGGGTGGCGACCCGCTGATGGCGATCGCCATTTTGGGCTGGCCGGTCAATGTGCTGCCACCGGAAGTGGCCCGCGAAGTGATTCGTGGTGGCCGTGCGGTGTGCGCCGAAGCAGGCATTCCGCTGGCCGGCGGCCACTCCATCGACGCCCCCGAGCCAATCTTCGGCCTCGCCGTCACGGGTGTGGTCAGCAAGCGCCACCTCAAGCGCAACGATACCGCCACTGCCGGCTGCCGGCTGTACCTGACCAAACCGTTGGGCATCGGCATCCTTACCACCGCCGAGAAAAAAGCCAAGCTGCGCGCACAAGACCAAGGCCTGGCCCGCGACTGGATGTGCACCCTCAATACCCCCGGCAGCCGCTTCGGCAAACTCGACGGTGTAAAGGCCATGACCGACGTCACCGGCTTTGGCCTGCTCGGCCACCTGGTGGAGCTGGCCGAAGGCAGCGGCCTTACCGCGCACTTGGACTACGCCGCCGTACCGCGCCTGCCCAGCGTCGAGCATTACCTGGCCGAAGGCTGCATCCCCGGCGGCACCTTGCGTAACTTCGAAAGCTACGGCCACAAGCTCGGCGCACTCAGCGACGAGCAGAAACACCTGCTGTGCGACCCGCAAACCAGCGGCGGCCTGCTGGTGGCGGTCAGCCCTGAAGGTGAAGACGCGTTCCTGGCAGTCGCTGCCGAACTGGGCCTGCAACTGTCGCCAATCGGCAAGCTGGTCGAACGACAGAGCCACGCGGTCGAGGTGATCTGATGCGCCCCGACTGCACCGATTTCCGCCGGCTGTTTCTCGACGACGTGCCGATGATGGACATGCGCGCCCCCGTCGAATTCGCCAAAGGCGCCTTTCCTGGCGTGGTCAACCTGCCGCTGATGAATGACCAGGAGCGGCAGAAGGTCGGCACCTGCTTCAAGCAGCAGGGCCAGGCAGCTGCCATCGCCCTGGGCCACCAGCTGGTCAGCGGCACCACCAAGCAGGTTCGGCTGGACGCCTGGGTGGCGTTTACCCAGGCCCACCCCGAAGGCTACCTGTACTGCTTCCGTGGCGGCCTGCGTTCGCAGATCGTGCAAGGCTGGTTGCGTGATGAAGCGGGCATCCAGTACCCGCGCGTCAAGGGCGGCTACAAGGCCATGCGGACCTTTTTGCTGGAAACCACCCAACAGGCGGTGGCGCAGTGCGATTTTGTGCTGCTGGGCGGCCTTACCGGTACTGGCAAGACCGACGTGCTGCATCAGCTGGATAACGTGCTGGACCTGGAAGGCCATGCCAACCATCGCGGCTCCAGCTTCGGCAAACGCGCCACCGCGCAGCCGGCGCAAATCGACTTCGAGAACCAGCTGGCCATCGACGTACTGAAGAAACGCGACCGAGGCGTTGAACAGTTCGTACTGGAAGATGAAGGCCGCATCGTCGGCAGTTGCACCGTGCCGCTGGAGCTGTACCAGGGTATGCAGCAATACCCACTGGTGTGGCTGGAAGACAGTTTCGCCAACCGCGTTGAACGCATCCTGCGTGATTACGTGGTCAACCTGAGTGCCGAGTTCGCCGCTGTGCATGGCGAGGAGGAAGGCCGCCGGTTGTTTGCCGAGCGTATGCTGCAAAGCATGGCCAACATCTACAAGCGTTTGGGCGGCGAGCGTTATCAGCGGTTGTCGGCGCTGCTGGGCCAGGCGCTGGAAGCGCAGCAGCGCAGCGGCGCGGTGGAGCTGCACCGGGGCTGGATCGAAGGCTTGTTGAACGAGTATTACGACCCGATGTATGCCTACCAGCGTGCGGCGAAGGCTGAGCGTATCGAGTTTGCCGGAGATGCCGTGGAAGTGCGCGAGTACCTCAAGGCCCGGGCGCTGCGCGAACCTCGGGGCAAGGTCTGACAGGTTTAGCCCTGCCCCCAAGGGCAGTGCAGTACCTGTAGGAGCGGCCAGTCATTTCTGACATGGCTTTACTGCCCCGGGCTAAGCACCCGTTCCAGCTCCGCCGCCCGGTCGCGGGTCATGTCCATCACACACGTCCCGCCTTCCAACTGCGCCAGGGTCCCGCCACTGGCCTGCACGTGGAACTGGCAATTGCCATCGCGGTAGGCCATCCACTTCCGCTGCACATCGCGCAAGCTTTTCTGCTGCCCGGCCTCCAGCTTGCCCATCAACTGCTTGTACACCCGGTTCAAACGCTGGTCCTGCACCTGCGTTTCAGCCTGGATGCACGCACTCATGGCCACCGTGCTGGAGGCCTTGTCCATGCACTGCCCGTAGGCCGGCGTGTAGTCGTCTGCCACTGCCAGTGGCAGCACACAAGCCAGTGCCAGGCCTGTCAGATAATGCTTGGTCATGCGCCCCCTCCTTATGGGTATCAAAGCGTCTGCGGCTGCTCTGGTGGCATCAGTACGTTGCCCGGCTCGAAGCGCAACGATGGCATCTGCGTTGCCGCGTAAAGCGTCACAGCCAACGCTGCGATCAACGCTACATCAAGCCAGTTCCAGCCCGGCATGTCGTTGGCGCTGCGTGCCTTCCAGCAATGCCAAGCCTGGCCCGCACAAAACATCACCATCGCAGCCAGCCACAGGTAGAAACCGGCACCAAAGCCGGTGCGCTCATGAAACGCGTAGCTCTGGTTGTCCGGCAAGCGGTCAATTCCGAAACTGCTGGCAGCCAGGTACAGCGCGGCCAGCCCTGCCAGCAAAGCCAGCCTGCGGAACCGCCGATGGGCAAGGATAGCCAGGGCCAGCAGCGGGTTGGCAAACCATTGGAACAAACCGAAGGGCATGCCCCATGGCCCGTACAGCAGCATCTGCAGAGCCGGCATGTGGCGCTCGCCGCTCATCAGCGCACCATCGAAAAACAGGGCAAGCACGTACAGCAGCAAGCTGATGCTCAGGTAGAAAACGGGCAAGGGACACACCTGAAGGAAACCGGACAGCGTACGACCTTAACTCAGGCCCTGCCCCGCTTCCAAACCTTCAATAGGTGCCCCACGGCAACACCCTGCGACGCAAGGCTATGCAACTGCTGGCTCAAGCAACAAACCGTAGATCCCTGAGTCAGACAGCTCGCCGGCCACGCACCAACGCGCCCGTAGCGTGCCTTCAAGCACAAAACCCTGGCGTTCAAGGGTACGCGCCGAGCCTTGGTTACGCGGGTCGATCTCCCCTTCCAGGCGGCGCATGTGCAGGGTGTGGGCGAGGTAGTCGATGAAGCAGGTGAGCGCTTCGTCCATGTAGCCCCTGCCCTGCACGGCGCTGGCCAGGCAGTAGCCAATCTCGCCACGGCGGGAGACATCGTCGATGTTGAACAACTGGACCATGCCGATGAGTTCGCCATTGTCGCGGCGGTACATGCCGAGCTTGAGCTGGTCACCATTGGCATAGGCTTCGCGGTCGGCGGCCAGGGCACTTTCGGCTTCGGCCAGGTCTTGCCAGGGGGCATGGTGCCAATAACGCATGACCTCGGGGTCGGCCATGATCGCCAGCCATTGCGCGGCATCGGCATGGCGCATGGGGCGCAAGTGCAGACGCGGGCTGTCGAGGCAGAGGTCACTGGGGAAACTGCGGGGTGGGGTCACGCCGGATCTCCTGTCCATTGCTGGGGAGATGACAGTTTAACGTCAAGCGCTGGTTTCGGGCATCCCGGGGCTGCCGCGCAGTCCATCGCCGGCAAGCCAGGGTCCCACAGGATTACCACATGCTTTGGGCTTTGCGCGGTACCTGTGGGAGCTGGCTTGCCGGCGATAGGGCCAGTACAGGCTAGCGACAATGCCTCAAGCCACCTCAGCCCCATCATCCGGCCAATGCGGCTCATTGGCCCCCGGCGGCGTCAGCGGCGGCAGCCCATACGCCGCCCGCGCATCGTCACAGCTGGGGTTGTGCACCCCACCTTCCCACGACGCCTCGAACTCGCGGCAAGGGCTGGAACGGTTGGCATAGATGGTACAAGCCACCTCTTTACCGATCTCGCCCTCAAGGCTGACGCAGCGGCATGGCTTGGCATCGGTGCCGATCATGGCAACGCGGGTGGGGTTGATCTGCACCACCAGGTCGTCTGGCACAAGGCCCCCGGCAGACTGGCATTCGCCCCAGAAGAAGGACACACGGAAGTACCCGCAGCAGGCGCCGCAGTCAAGGCAAGGGTTATATTCAGACATGATGTCACGGAGGGAAGGTTGTTGTTATCGGGGCTGGCCCGCGGCGCCATTTTCATTCGAACCCGGGGCGGCTGGATAGAGGGGCCAAGCAAAATATTTTGCCGCTGATCCGGCCGCCCGCATCCGCTACCGCAGCGCCTTGTAGGTAGTTGCGTCCCAACGCGTCAACGCCAGGCCCTCGGTCGGGTCATAGTCATCACCGCACACCTTGCTGAAGTGCGTACAAGCCTCGCCGCAATGCACCAACCGATTATCTTGCTCACCCTCGGTCAGCACCGTGTAAGACTCGCTGCGCATGGCGTGGTACTGCCTTTCAGCAGCGCTCATAGTCCGGTGATACTCCATGAGCTGCCTATCGCTCAAGGCCAGTCGCTTGCCCAGCTCAACACCCCAGCGGGCAAGGCAGACTTCGGCAAAATGACGAACGACCAGCCCGGGTTCCTTGAGCACCTCGCCGCCGCTCGCACCATCGACCGACGCGTTGCCCACCAGCGTGGCATGACGCCCCGGCATCGGATAAATGCAGATCTTCGTACCACTGGCCACTGACGGGATCACGCAGGCAAAGCCTTTGGAACGCTCATCCCGCGAATAGAAGCCGACATATTCACGCACGTTTGCCGCCAGCGTGATGCGTTCGGCTTGCACATTGCCCACGCCGGGCACAGGGTCGATTGCAAAGATGTTCACCGGTATGTCCCGCAGTACCGGGTCTTGTGCCATGGCGTTGGCCAACATGTGGCAGCTGATACCGCCCCGGCTCCAGCCCACCAGGTTCACCTGGGTCGGAATGCGTGGTTTGCGAAACATGCTGATGATGCGCTCTTGCAGTTCCTGCGGAGTCGGATGGCGGTCACCGTAATCGTAGGTACGCCAGAACCAGGAGGCCGTGGAAGAAGCATCCGGAACAGGTACACCGGCGTTCTTCAGCCGCTCGTACTCTTCCTCGCTCAATTTGGTGCGGTGCCAGCTGCTTTCGCCTTTGATCACCTGCAGCACATGGTTGACGTTCTCTTCCCAGCCGCGGCCGAACAGTTGGCCAGTCCAGTTGAAATAACCTCCGGGCTCGACGAACAGGTTGTCGTCCTGAAGGTTGCCACTACCGGGACCGTCGACGGCTATCCAGTGCGCGAATTCGCGGCCCTGGTCGTTGCTGGCCAGGGTCGATACCAGTTCGCCGTTCCAGAAGTTGGGGTTGGCGTCGTCGAAGCGGTGGGAGCCGGTGCCGCAGAAATAGGCGGTGAAGACACTCATTTGTGGATCTCTGTGGTGAGAAATGAGTGCTGAAGATAGGTAGGCAGAACGATGGAATGCAGGCGGAAAGCGCTCACCTGAATAGCAATGGGGGCCGCAACGCGGCCCCCTGATGCTTACTTGTTGCTCAACCCGTCAGCGCGGAACATCTGCCGGATCCCGCGAATGGCCTGGCGAATACGGTCCTGGTTCTCGATCAGGGCAAAGCGCACATGGTCATCACCATAATCACCAAAGCCGATCCCCGGCGACACGCATACCTTGGCCTCGGCCAACAGCTTCTTGGAAAACTCCAGCGACCCCAGGTGTGCATACTGCTCCGGGATCTTGGCCCACACATACATCGACGCCTTGGGGTTCTCGACCATCCAGCCCATCTCGTGCAACCCCTTCACCAGCAGGTTGCGGCGCTGGCGATACTGCTCTGCAATGTCGCGCACGCACTGCTGGTCGCCTTCCAGCGCAGCAATGGCCGCAACCTGCAACGGCGTGAAGGTGCCGTAGTCGTGGTAGCTCTTGATCCGCGCCAGGGCACTGACCAGCTCGGGGTTACCGACCATGAAGCCAATCCGCCAGCCCGCCATGTTGTAGCTCTTGGACAGGGTGAAGAACTCCACCGCAATGTCCTTGGCGCCGGGCACCTGCATGATCGAGGGGGCTTTCCAGCCATCGTAGACGATGTCGGCGTAGGCCAGGTCGTGCACCACCAGCACGTTGTACTGCTTGGCCAACGCCACCACGCGCTCGAAGAAGTCCAGCTCCACGCACTGGGCAGTAGGGTTGGACGGGAAACCGAGGATCATCATCTTCGGCTTGGGGATCGACTCGCGAATCGCCCGTTCCAGCTCGTTGAAGAAGTCCACACCCGGCACCAGCGGCACCGAACGCACCTGGGCACCGGCAATGACCGCACCGTAGATATGGATCGGGTAGCTGGGGTTGGGCACCAGTACCGTGTCGCCCTGGTCGAGGGTGGCCAGCATCAGGTGCGCCAGGCCCTCTTTGGAGCCGATGGTGACGATGGCTTCGCTTTCCGGGTCGATGTCGACCTCGTAGCGTTCCTTGTACCAGTTGGAAATGGCCCGGCGCAGGCGCGGGATACCGCGAGAGGTGGAGTAGCCGTGGGTGTCTTCACGCTGGGCAACCTGCACCAGTTTCTCGACGATGTGCGGCGGGGTGGCACCATCGGGGTTGCCCATGCTCAGGTCGATGATGTCCTCGCCACGGCGGCGGGCAGCCATCTTGAGTTCGGCAGTGATGTTGAAGACGTAAGGGGGGAGACGATCGATGCGCGCAAAGCGGCGCGGCGAACCTGGGTTGGCCATGGCTTCCTCTGAGTACGTAAGCGCCCGGAACCGTCCGAGCGACGTTGGCCGATTTGGCGGCCTGGATCAGAAGATAGTGCCGAAACAGGATGTCTGTAAAGGATAATTTCCTGTTTTTTTATATTTTTTCAGATGTATTTTTTGAAAATTTGAATTGTATGTTTTCATAACCGGCCCTTCTCGGGCACAGGAAAAACACCCATAAAAAAACCCCGGCACAATGACCGGGGTTTTCGTGAAGCAGGCAGCAGTTTCAGCGTGCGTAGGTCATCAGCACGTCCGCAGCAGTCTGGCTGTCCACACCCATCATCACGCTCAGAGCGGTGACAGTGAGGATGGAGAAGCCGAACACTTTACGGGCCCACTTGCTGTCGTCCTCGGCTTTGTAGCCGCCCCATGCCATGTACAGCCAGTAAAGGCCCATGGCAGCTGCCACGGCCAGGTAGCCGAGGCCGGCGTAACCGCCGAGGGTAAGCATCAAGGTGGCGAGCACGAAGGCCAGCACGTACAGCACGATCTGCTTCTTCGCCGCCAGGACGCCACGTGCCACCGGCAGGACCGGAATGTTGGCAGCGCTGTAATCCTTGAAGCGGAAGATGGCGATGGCAAAGCTGTGCGGCATCTGCCACAGGCTGAACATCACCAGCAGGGTCACTGCAGCCAAGTCGAAGCTGTTGCTCACGGCGCAGTAGCCGATCACCGGAGGCATGGCACCAGACAGGCTGCCGACCAAGGTGCCGTGCACCGATTTACGCTTCAGCCACAGGCTGTAGAAACCGACGTAGACGATGAAGCCGATCAGCGCACAGAACGCCGACAGCGGGTTGGCCTGGACATACAGCAGGCTGAAACCCGCCACCCCAAGCAGGGTGGCGTAGATCAGCGCGAGGGGCAGCGACATGCCGCCCTGCACCATGACGCGGTTCTTGGTGCGCTCCATCTTGTGGTCGATGTCACGATCGATGCAGTTGTTGAACACGCATCCGGACGCCACCACCAGCGAAGTACCGATCACCACCGCCAGGAACAGGGCGAAATCCACATGGCCCTTCGAGGCAAGGAAGAAACCGCCTGCCACGGAAAGCACGTTACCGAAAATGATCCCCGGTTTGGTGATTTGGATAAAGTGCTTAACGGACATGCAGTCTTACCTCACTTGGCCAACATTTCGAAGTGGATGCTGAACATGATCCACAGCGACAGGCCGACAAGCAGAGCGATCACCAGGGTGGTGAACAGGAACGTCGATACGTTGTTGCGTTGCTCTTTCGAGCGGTCCATGTGCAGGAAGTAAACCAGGTGAACAACTACCTGGATCACGGCCATGGCAACAATGATCAGAACGGTCAGGTTCTTCGGCAGGCTGGCGGTCATGGCCAGGCCGAACGGGATCGCGGTCAGGATGATCGACAGTACAAAGCCGATCATGTACGACTTGACGCTGCCGTGATTACCTTCGTGATGAGTGTCGTGTGCGTTAGCCATTACAGAACTCCCAGCAGGTAAACGACGGTGAATACGCAGATCCAGACCACGTCCAGGAAGTGCCAGAACAGGCTCAGGCAGCTCATGCGGGTCTTGGCGGTCGGCGTGATGCCGTGCTTGTTGATCTGGTACATCATGATTGCCATCCAGATCAGACCAGCAGTCACGTGCAGGCCGTGGGTACCTACCAGGGCGAAGAAGCCCGACAGGAAGCCACTGCGCTGCGGGCCGAAGCCTTCGCTGATCAGGTGATGGAATTCATAGATTTCCATCGCGATGAAGCCTGCACCGAACAGGAAGGTCACAGCCAACCAGCCCAGTACGCCTGCTTTCTTGCCATCGAACATCTTCAGCATGGCGAAGCCGAAGGTGATCGAGGACAGCAGCAGGAACAGCGTTTCAACAGCTACGAAATCGAGCTGGAAGATGTCATGACCCGACGGGCCGCCGGCAAAACTGCCGGACAGCACCGCGTAGGTAGCGAAGAGCGACGCAAACAGGATGCAGTCGGTCATCAGGTACAGCCAGAAGCCCAGTACGGTCATCTGGCCCGAGTCGTGGTGGTGGTCGTCATGCCCATGGTCGTGACCATGAGCAGCGCCGCCGTGCATTACTTGACTGGACATTGATTACACCCGCTCAAACGATTCGACACGTGCGCCGGCAGGCAGAGCACCTGCTTTGGCCAGCGCTTTCATACGCTCGCCTTCGATGCGCGCCACTTCTTCGGCTGGAACCATGTAGCCCTGGTCGTCACGGGCAGCGTGGCGAACGAAGACAGCGATGGTTGCAACCAGGCTTGCGCCAACCAGCCACCAGATGTGCCAGATGAAGGCAAAGCCGAAGACGGTGAGGAACAGGCCCATGAACAAACCGGTGGAGGTGTTGCTCGGCATGTGGATAGCGTCGAACTTGGTCGCTGGCTTGTAAGCCTTGCCGCTTTCCTTGGTTTCGTGCCATGCGTCCAGGCCAACCTGCTCAGGCATGTGAGCGAAGTTGTAGAACGGAGGTGGCGACGAAGTGGACCATTCCAGAGTACGGCCGCCCCATGGGTCGCCGGTCACGTCCAGGTTCTGGTTGCGGTCGCGAACCGATACGTACAGCTGGATCAGCTGGCAAGCGATACCGAACAGGATCAGCACGGCGCCGACAACGGCTACGTACAGGTAGGGTTCCCACAGTGGGTTGTCGGAGTGGTTCAGACGACGGGTCATGCCCATGAAGCCCAGGGCATACAGCGGCATGAACGCAACGTAGAAGCCCGACAGCCAGAACCAGAAGGCAGCTTTGCCCCACTTCTCGTTCAGGGTGAAACCGAAGGCTTTCGGGAACCAGAAGGCGAAGCCGGCGATGTAGCCGAATACCGCGCCACCGATGATCACGTTGTGGAAGTGCGCAATTACGAACAGGCTGTTGTGCAGGACGAAGTCAGCACCTGGAACGGCCAGCAGTACGCCGGTCATGCCACCGATGGAGAAGGTGACCATGAAGCCCAGGGTCCAGAGCATCGGTGCGGTGAAGCGCACACGGCCTTGGTACATGGTGAACAGCCAGTTGAACAGCTTCACACCGGTCGGAATGGAGATCAGCATCGTCGCCAGGCCGAAGAAGGTGTTGACGCTGGCGCCGGCACCCATGGTGAAGAAGTGGTGCAGCCATACCGCAAAGCCCAGGATGGCGATCGCGCCCGATGCGTAGATCATCGAGTGGTGGCCGAACAGGCGTTTGCCAGAGAACGTCGAAGTCACTTCCGAGAACACGCCGAAGGCCGGCAGGATCAGGATGTAAACCTCAGGGTGACCCCACGCCCAGAACAGGTTGACGTACATCATCGGGTTCCCACCAAGCTCGTTGGTGAAAATGTGGAAGTCCAGATAACGGTCAACAGTCAGCAGCGCGAGTGCAGCAGTCAGGATCGGGAACGAAGCAACGATCAGTACGTTGGCCCAGGTGCAGGTCCAGGTGAAGATCGGCATGTCCATCAGTTTCATGCCAGGTGCGCGCATCTTCATCACGGTGACGAGGAAGTTCACGCCGGTAAGCGTCGTACCCAATCCGGATAGCTGTAGCGCCCAGATGTAGTAGTCAACGCCCACCCCAGGGCTGTACTGAATGCCCGCGAGCGGCGGATAGGCAACCCAGCCGGTCTTGGCGAATTCACCAACGCCCAGCGAGATGTTGACCAGCAGCACGCCTGCCAGCAGCAGGTAGAAGCTCAGGGAGTTCAGGAACGGGAAGGCAACGTCACGTGCACCGATCTGCAGAGGAACCGCCAGGTTCATCAGGCCGGTGAAGAACGGCATCGCCATGAAGATGATCATGATCACACCGTGAGCGGTGAAGATCTGGTCATAGTGTTCAGGCGGCAGGTAGCCTTCGGAGCCACCGGTTGCGGCAGCCAGCTGGGTACGCATCATGATGGCGTCGGCAAAGCCGCGCAGCAGCATGATCATCGCGACGATGATGTACATCACGCCGATCTTTTTGTGGTCGACAGTAGTCAGCCACTCGCTCCACAAGTAGGTCCACTTGCGGAAATAGGTGATAAGACCGACGACAGCGATACCGCCGAGCGCGATCATGGCAAGCGTCACCATGACTATCGGCTCGTGATAGGGTATCGCCTCCAGGCTTAATTTACCGAACATCTCTTACTCCTCTGCACCGGCAGCTGGTTGCATACTCGATTCCACACCCTTGGTTGTGGCCAGGTCTTTGCTGCCTGCTTCTTCGTGGCTACGACCGCGGTTCATGCCTTCGTACTTGTCGACGATCAGCTGGAACTGCTCAGGCGAAGCCTCGCTGTACAGCGCGACTGGGTTGTTTTCGCTTGGTTTGGCCAAGGCGTCGTATTCGGCCTTGTCCAGCTTCTTCGGCGACTGCTTGACCTCGGCGACCCACTTGTCGAAGTCTTCCTGGGAGGTGGCAGTAGCCTTGAATTTCATGCCGGTGAAGCCAGCACCGCTATAGTTGGCGCTGATACCGTCGAACTCGCCGTTTTCGTTGGCGATCAGGTGCAGCTTGGTGGTCATGCCGGCCATGGCGTAGATCTGGCCGCCCAGGCCCGGGATGAAGAACGAGTTCATCACGGCGTCGGAAGTGACGCGGAAGTTGACCGGGGTGTTAGCCGGGAAGACGATCTTGTTGACCGTGGCAATGCCCTGCTCCGGGTAGATGAACAGCCACTTCCAGTCCAGCGCGACCACGTCGATCTGCACCGGCTTCACATCGGAATCCAGTGGACGGTATGGGTCCAGCTTGTGGGTGGAGTGGTAGGTGACGTAACCCAGGGCGATGATGATCAGGATCGGGATGATCCACACCGCGGCCTCGATCTTGGTCGAGTGCGACCAGTCAGGGGTGTAGGTGGCTGCCTTGTTGGAAGCACGGTACTTCCAGGCGAACGCCAGGGTCATGATGATGACAGGGATTACCACCAGCAGCATCAGGCCGGTAGCGATCAGGATCAGGTTCTTTTGCTCAATGCCGACCTGGCCCTTCGGGTCGAGCAGGGTCCAGTTGCACCCACTGAGTAAAAGCATGCCTAAAAAGGGCAATATGCCAAACAGTCTGGGGTAACGCTTTTTACTCATCTCACGACCTCTAGATCAGCTTGCTTCAATGCAATTTGTGTTTTGGTAGCCAACACTTCGTCCTGCCAAGTGAGGCATTTCGCGCCCGTACTCGCTCCTGCCTGGGGTCCGACTGCAGGACCTTGGCTTCGAGCGTGTTAGCGGTGCTTATGGTTTCGTAGGCAACAGGCCTGTACTTCAGACCAAGTCCATTTGGTGCGGGAAAACGCGGAGGGGGGTCCGCCCGGTATCGCCGTTGGGCGAAACTTGACGAAGTCAGCAAAAAGGAGCGCTGGGGCTTCCTTCAATCCTGCGACTCGCAAGCAGTGCCGAACGGAAATTGGGGGCGATTGTAGTGAGGTCGCCAACCCTTGACTATGACTTATTGAGCAACAGTCTTTTACAGAATCCGCAACAATAACGCTCAATAATTCAACTTCGCGACAGTTTGTCGCACCCCGCTTGCCAGGCCTCAAAGCCGCATTCTGCAAGGCTTCGGGATTGATCCAGGTCAAGCGGCGAGCAATTTTTCCCTCTTCTCATGCCGCGTAAAAGCCCCCATGCAATTCGGGACTTTTGTCTAAGCCTGGCGTCGGTTGCGGTAGATACCGAGCGGAACCAGAATGGCGGTCAGCACGAACGCTACCAGCGCCCATTGCGCCAACGACAGGCCGAGGATCGGCGGGTACGGTGTGCTGCAGAAGCCGTCGACCTGGAACGCCAGCGGCCAGAGCTTGGCCAGTGGGAGGTCGTCCACGATCGGTTGCAGGGTGTCGATACCACAACTGACCATGGGGTTGGCGAGTATATACACATGGTTGCCGGCCGCAATAATTCCGCCAATGGCACTGAGCACCACCAGCACCTCGAAGAAGGTCAGGCTACGGCGCCCGGGCATCGCGGCAGCGAGGAACGCGAACACGGCAATGAACAGCAACGCGTAACGCTGCAGGATGCACAGCGGGCACGGAGCCTCACCCAGTACCACTTGCATATAGAGGGCGCCGCCGATCAGCGAGAGGCAGATCAGGCCCAACAGCACCAGAAAGCGCCGTTCCCGATTCAGGCGCGATGTTTGTTCGTTCATTGCCGGTTCCTTCGATGGATAGTGGCAGCGTGGTCCGCCTGCCTGGGCGCAAGTCTACACGCTGGGCATGGCCTGTGAGCATGCCGAGGGAGCGGCGCGGTAGCACTGCGCAGGGCTATCCGGTGAGGCTGAGACCGACCGCAACGGCGTCGGTTCAACGCCGGGCGGCAAAAAAGCGGCTGCCCGGGTGCCGCGCAGGGGCAAGCCCCTCGACACCCGGGAGTGAAGGATACCGTGATTAACGGAGGATTAATGATGAAAGCGGCGAACCCGGTTTCATCTTTCCTTATATACAGGCAGGAAGGTGTACTGCCTGTACCGGCCTTTTCGCGGGTAAACCCGCGAAGCGGCCAGGACAGGCGCTACATCACTCCAGCGCAGCCGCCGGCCCGAAGAACTCGTAGCGGCTCTGCTGCTCGGGCACGCCCAGCCCCTTCAGTTGGCGCTTCACCGCCGCCATGAAGCCCTTGGGTCCAAGGAAGTAGGCATCCACATCTCGCGCCTTCGGCAACCACTCGGCCAGCAGGTCTTCGCTCAACAGGCCCACAGCATCAGCCGCAGCGCCCTCCTCCGGCTCGGCATAGCAGTAGAAGCGCTTGAGCTGCGGGTGACGCGCCGCCAGGCCATCGACCCATTCACGGAAGGCATGCACCGCGCCGTTACGCGCACAGTGAATGAAATGCACCTCGCGCCGGGTTTGCAGCGCCGCCTGCAACATGGCCAGCGTCGGGGTAATACCCACGCCCCCGCTTATCAGCACCAGCGGCTTGTCGCTGGCCGCCAGGGTGAAGTCGCCCGCTGGCGGGAACAGTTGCAAGGTATCGCCCACGACCAGCTCATCGTGCAGGTAGTTGGACACCCTGCCGCCCAACTCACGCTTGACGCTGATGCGGTACTCCCTGCCATCGCACAGCGCCGACAGCGAATAGTTGCGGCGCTGTTCGGCACCGTCGATGCTCAGTCTCAGGCCAATGTACTGGCCAGGCTCGGCCTTGAGCACCGGTTTACCATCCACCGGGGCAAAGTAGAACGAAACGATCTCGCTGCTTTCCTGCTCGCGGCGTACCAGGCGGAATTCGCGGGTACCACGCCAGCCGCCCTCGGCCTCTTCCTTCTGTTTATAGAGGCTTTCTTCAGCACCAATCAGGATATCGGCCAGCTGGCCATAGGCCGCGCCCCAGGCATCGATCACCGCAGGGGTAGCGATTTCCTTGCCCAGTACTTCCTCGATGGCGCGCAGCAGGCAGCTGCCGACGATCGGGTAGTGCTCCGGCAGAATCTGCAAGGCAACGTGCTTGTTGATGATCTGCCCTACCAGCCCCCCCAGCTGCTCCAGTTGGTCAATGTGGCGCGCATACATCAGCACGCCGTTGGCCAACGCACGAGGCTGGTCACCACTGGCCTGGTGTGCCTGGTTGAACAGTGGGCGTACCTCGGGGTACTCGCTGAGCATCATCTTGTAAAAGTGGGTGGTCAGCGCTTCGCCGCCGCTTTCCAGCAGCGGTACAGTGGCCTTGATGATTGCACGTTGTTCGGCATTGAGCATTGCGACAACTCCTGAGCCTGTGGCTTCAAATGACTGCCTTGGGTATTTCAGCAATCGTGCCAACTTTTATCGCCAGTAAATTCAGGGGGTTGACGCCAATCATGTCAAAACGACCCACCTCGTCGTATAGTCATATCGACCCATAGGAGTCTTTATGACCGCAAAACCCTTGCTCACCACCCTGCTCCCCCTGGTCAGCGACCTCTCCCGCGACTTGCCCGACCAGGAGCGCTACCGCCGCTTGCTGCAAGCCATGCGCGGGCTATTGCCGTGCGATGCCGCCGCGCTGCTGCGCCTGGACGGTGAATGGCTGGTGCCGCTGGCGGTGGACGGCCTGAGCCCTGACACCTTGGGCCGGCGCTTCCGGGTCAGCGAGCACCCGCGCTTCCAGATACTGCTCAGCAGCCCGAAGCCCACTCGTTTCGCCAGCGACTCCGAACTGCCCGACCCTTACGATGGCCTGGTCAACGCCCCCGATGCCGACCTGCAAGTGCACGACTGCATGGGTTGCCCGTTGATGGTCGATGAGCGCCCCTGGGGCCTGGTCACCCTCGATGCCCTCACCCCCGGGCAGTTCCAGAGCCTGGAGCTGGATGCCCTGCAAGCCTTCGCCAGCCTGGCCGCCGCTACTGTTACCGTGGCCGAACGCATTGAGCACCTGGCTTTGCGCGCCGAAGACGAACACCTGCGGGCCGAAATCTACCGCCAAGCCAGCGGCCAGGATAAAGAGCTGATTGGCCAGAGCCCGGCGCATAAGCGCTTGGTGGAGGAAATCCGCCTGGTCGGGGGCAGCGACCTGACTGTTCTGATCACTGGCGAAACGGGCGTTGGCAAGGAACTGGTGGCCCAGGCGCTGCACCAGGCCAGCAACCGGGCCGACAAGCCACTGGTCAGCCTCAACTGCGCCGCCCTGCCCGATACCTTGGTGGAAAGCGAACTCTTCGGCCATGTACGCGGTGCCTTCACTGGCGCGCACGGCGAGCGCCGGGGCAAGTTCGAGCTGGCCAACGGCGGCACGTTATTCCTCGACGAAGTGGGCGAACTGCCGCTAACGGTGCAAGCCAAACTGTTGCGTGTGCTGCAAAGCGGCCAACTGCAACGCCTGGGCTCGGACCGCGAGCACCGTGTGGACGTGCGCCTGATCGCCGCCACCAACCGTGACCTGGCCGCAGAAGTACGCAATGGCAACTTCCGCGCCGACTTCTATCACCGCCTCAGCGTGTACCCGTTGCACGTACCGCCCTTACGCGAACGTGGGCGAGATGTATTGTTATTAGCTGGCTACTTCCTCGAACAGAACCGTTCACGCCTGGGCCTGAACAGCCTGCGCCTGAGTAGCGAAGCCCAGGCCGCGCTACTGGCCTATGAGTGGCCAGGCAATGTGCGCGAACTGGAACACCTGATCGGCCGCTCGGCCCTAAAAGCACTGGGCCAGCACCCCGATCGGCCACGCATTCTCACGCTTGAAGCCGTCGACCTGGACCTGCGCGCGGTGCGCGTAACCCCAGACGCACTCCCCTCCCCCGCAGCCCCTGCCCCACTGACAACATTGCCTGAAGGCGGCCTGCGCGAAGCGGTCGACCTCTACCAGCGCCAAGTGATCGAAGCCTGCCTGCAACGGCACCAGGATAATTGGGCGGCAGCGGCCCGCGAGCTGGGCCTGGACCGCGCAAACCTGAGCCGGCTGGCCCGCCGGCTGGGGCTTCGCTGAGGTTCAGTACAAAAGGATTAACCCAGAAAGCCATCTGGTTGCTTCCCGCCTGGCTGCTATATCTCCCTAACCACCCGAATTTCGACTGCCTGGTCGAGACTGCGTGTAACGCCCCCGCAAGGGCTCCGTGACGCAGGTTGTGGCCCGAACGGTTCGGGCCGGGGGATCCGGATACCAGCAGGGAGCGTTCATGGACAACATCGTCGTCGCCGATAAGCAAACCGAAGTCGCCACTCAGAGCGCCTGGGGCAATATCAACCTGAAAGGGCCAGGCGTGGTGCAGATGCCGGTGGCCCCCGACAAGGTCGCCACTGTTACCCAACGTGGGCAAGACCTGATCATCACCCTGAAATCGGGTGAAAAGGTCACCATCGGCAACTTCTTCGCCGTGGACCAGGCAGGGGTCGGCAGCGACATTGTCTTCGTCGGTGAAGACGGCACCCTGTGGCACGCGCAGTACGACGCAACGGCGTTCACCGGTTTCACCTTCGAGGATGTGAACTCGCTGGACGAACTGGTCGCGGGTATCGGCACTGCCGGTAGCGCCATGCCGACCTGGGCGATTGCCGGGCTCAGCCTGCTTGGCATCGGTGGCGCTGCGGCGGCAGCCGACAACGGAGGCGGCGGTAGCGGCGGTGGCGGTTCGGACCCCGATACCACCGCACCGGCCACGCCCATCGACCTGCTGGTGTCGCCTGATGGCCTGCGCCTGACCGGCCGTGGTGAAGCAGGCACCACAGTGAGCATCCGTGATGCTGCCGGCAACCTGATCGGCAGCGGCACCGTGGGTGCCGACGGCACCTTCGATGTGACGTTGAACCCGCCGCAAATCAACAGCGAAAACCTTGAAGTCACTCTGACCGATGGCGCCGGCAACGTCTCCACGCCTGGCACAGTCACCGCCCCGGATGTGACTGCGCCGCTGGCACCTACCGACCTTGCCATCAATGAACAGGGCACCACCCTCACCGGCCGTGCAGAACCAGGCTCTACGGTTTCGGTGCGGGGTGCCGACGGGGTGCTGCTGGGCTCAGCCGTGGCCGGTGCAGACGGCCAGTTCAGCATCACCCTGCAACCGCCACAGACCGAAGGCCAGGCATTGGAGGTCAGCACCAAGGACGCAGCCGGCAACACCTCGCCTTCGGCCAGCATTGCAGCACCAGACGTCGAGACACCTGATACGACCGCCCCAGACCAGCCCACCAACCTCGCCCTTGCCAGCGGCGTAACCCTCACTGGCCGCGGTGAACCAGGGGCCACCGTGCAGGTGCGTGATGCGGCCGGCAACATCATTGGTACAGGCTTGGTCGGTGCCGACGGGCTATTCAGCGTCACCCTGTCGCCCGCCCAGGCCAACGGCGAAGCACTGGATATACGCCTGGTGGATGCTGCCGGCAACAGCTCGATCCCGCTTGAATTCACAGCACCCGACATCACCCCGCCAAGTGCAGTCAGCGACATTGCAGTCGGCAGTGGCGGCCTGGCGCTGAGTGGCCGAGGTGAACCCGGGGCCACCGTCGAAGTTCGTGATGCCAACGGCACCGTGATCGGCACCGGAGTGGTCGGGGCCAATGGCACCTTCCTGATTGACCTTGATCCTGCGGT
>NZ_QJKG01000006.1:0-354525 GCF_003202095.1 Pseudomonas sp. LAIL14HWK12:I1 | reverse complement strand
GAGAGTGACGAGCGGCTGGAGGAACGCTACGACGAAGCGAAACGGGCAGCGTTCCAGGCCGAGTATGACCAGCAGGAAGCGGAATTTCAGGGCTACATCGACAAGAACGCCCGTGCTTATGTTGCGCTGTTCGACACACCCATGTTCAAGGTGGCCGAGCAGTACGACTACGACGGCGATCACCGCGAGTCTGGCGTGGCCTATGCCAAGACCATGGCGCTGTGCCTGGGGGGTGGCATTACCGAGGCGGTGGCGCCCGGAACGAGTCCCACGGCCGGCACCAGCGAAACGCTCTGGCTGAAATGGCTGCAGGATCCTGATAGTCCCCCTTACCGCGCGTTGCTGATGCGCGACCGTGCGTTGTTGGCCGGTTTGCTGCCCAGCTTTTCCGCCACCGACGTTATCAACTGGAATGACAGCGACAAATTCTATGGCATGTTGAGCAAGATCATCGCCAGCGACGACGCCGGCTTGCGCATGCGCAATACCCTCAAGCAGGCCATCGCCGAAACCCAGGGTGCCCTCAACGCCGCCAGCCAGCGCTTGGCGCCCAGCCTGCCGTCAGGCATTCAGAACGCCGTGCGGCACCTGAACAGCGCGACGCAGTATCTGTACAACGGTGTGCACCTGATCGAGCTGGAAGTGAAGATGAAGCTGGGTGAGTACTACGCCTTGCAGAGTGCCCACTTGCGCGAGTTGCAGCACAAGGCCAATGCCTCGATTGCCGAAGCCAGGGACCGGATGCATCGCAATGTCGATGACTTCGACCTCCATTCAACCAAGGCCTGGAACAAGGTGCGGCCGATCATGCAGCACGGGCTGATGAGCCTGGCCGTGCTTGATCCACGGTTTACCCACACCATGATCAGCGTAACGGTGTGGGTGGAGGGTACGGCTGAAGAGGTGCGTGGTTGGTTGCTTGAGGGAGCCAGTATGGCGGTGACCCAGGCGAGTAGTGCGGCACAGATTGCCTTGGTGGATATCTCGGTGGCGGCGGGGACGCTGGAGGCGAATGCGCGCAAGTTGCTCCAAGGGATGAGGATCACTGCGCAGCAGGCGGCGAAGCTTGTGCGGACCGGCTTTAGCGGCTTGCGGGGTGTGGCAGGTAGCTGGGAGTTACTGTTGGCGATAGGCGGGTTGTATTTGCAACACGACAGCCTGAGCAGAAACCAGGATAAAGCAGAAACCGAGATTGGGCCCAAGGCACATGAGGCCAAGCTGGCGCTGCAAGGGTCGCAATTGGGATTGTTGGGAGGGCAAATTGAACTAGTTGGGCTTGTGATTAGATCAAGTGCTGGCCACATGGGAACGTCTTGGGCTAAGGGTGCGACGGGGGCAGGCGTCTCGTTTATAAAAATCGGTGCCATGATTAGTGCAATGGCCGGTATGTTTGATGCGGTACAGGCATTTGTCGCAGCAAAGCGCGCGTTGGCAGCAGGAGACAATAAGGCGGGAGCAGCTTATGTTGGCGCGGGTTTTGCGTATACCGTTTCAACCGGGGCGTTCGTGTATGCAGTGTTCAAGCCCCTAATAATAGGGCCTTTAGGTGTCGCAGTGATACTGGCGCTCACGGCGTACGCAGTAAGCAAATGGGCTGAAGGAAATGAGCCTACAGCTTTGGTGCGTTGGGCTCGACGCTGTTGCTTTGGAAAGGCTGACGAAAAGCTGGTTGTATATTGGGGGAGTCCTGAATATGCGGATATTGCGTTTGCAGAGCTTAACGCAGCTGCGTTAGGTGTTTGCACGGCGGTCAATTTCGAATCCAGGCTGTTAAGTGATCAGTCCGGCCCCAAAATAGGAGGGTTGGTCAGCTTGGAGTTGGAGCATAAACTCAAGTTTAAAGTCGTATTGCCTGGCTATAGTGATGAACGCTCGGCTCTTCGTGTGACCCTCATAGTGCATCGGAGTGGTGATGGTGAATTCCCCGATTTCATTGGCGGGGAGACTGTGTTTGTAGATGAATATCAAGCCCTCCCGATAGAGGCTCTCACTAAAGCGGTAAAATTCCCTGGTTTTTCTCAGCCAAAATTGCCCGACTATAGACGTAAAGTTTCAGTGGGTAGAAAACGTAAGTCGCCAAGCTTAGAGGGGGCGACAATATCCTGGCTGGAAATAACTGGATCTGTAGAGTTGCTGGCGACTATCGGACCACACACAATTTGTGCTGCGACGCTGCTAGTAATGTACTGGCCCGATAGATCGCTGGTGAATGCTTATGCTGAAGCTTGTGTCAGGGAAGTTAACGAATGAAAGTCAGATCTGGACCTCTTTGGAAGCGAGCTTTATTTTGGAGTTATGACCTGCCAGGTGTCAGTTCTCAGGAAGTGTCACGTTTCAGTGTGGAGGATATAAAGCCAGCGCCAAATTATTTTAATGACGTGTATCTAGAGTTGCCTCGGTCTACGGTCAGTTTGCGTGGTGTGGCAGCGCTGGTAGGAGGGGCGACTTTGGTCCTGTCTTTTGGTGCGGCTATATATCTGTATTCGCTCTTGCTGAATTTTAGCTGGTCGCGTGATTGGTTTATGGGTCTTGTTCTGTTGCTCCTGCCACCATTCGCTATGTGGGCTGTTGCGTGCCATGTAAAAATTGACCTAATGCTCCCAAGAGATGAGCCAATCCGTTTCAATCGCCAGCGACGAAAGATATATTTCTATCAATACAGATTCCATTACGTCTACCTGTTCAGCCGAAAACACTGGGGCGTCAAACCGGTCGCCTACAACTGGGACGACGTAACCGCGGAGGTCTACCGCGTCTACGCCCCCGGCCACGGCGGCCTGATTGAAAACGTCATGCTGTCAGTCCGTAGTCCCGAAACCGGCGAAGTCATTGATCGTGTCTTCTTCACGCATACCCTGCACCAAGGTGAAGCCTACTGGGCCATCGCCCGTCTGTTCATGCAACAAGGCCCCGAAGCCTTGCCAAAATTCGTGCACCCACCCCGCGACTGGAACGACGACGACGGCCTCAGCCACATGCATTGCTTGGCCCCAAAGGTTGTGTGGCCAGCAGACATTGACCGTGAATCCCGTACAGCACCGTCTGAAGGAGAAACCCAATGAACCCGGTTGTACTTGTAGGCCACCGACATGAATGCCCGCTGCATGGCGTCAATCAGGTAGAGAGCGGCAGTGCCACCTATACCTTCAACGGCAGGGCAGTTGCGAGGGTAGGTGACCGCACCACGTGTGGTGCGGTTATCGAGAGTGGGGCAGAGCATTTCCTGATCGAAGGCGCGGCGGTGGCGCGCAAAGGCGACCGAACGGATCATGGCGGTGTGCTGGATGAGGGCGATGTCGGGTGGTTGCTGTAGGACTGTGTGGGTTTACTGATCTGTTTGCCGGCCTGGGAGGCCACTTCAAGGGCTTGGCCGTCCCGTTGCTTGCCTTGGCGAGCAAGGCCTTCAAGCTGCGGTATCAGCATGCCTTCCGGCAAATGCCGCCAGAAACGCCCGGGCATGTGCAGGCGCAAGGCATCCGGGTTGAGGCGGGCAGGGTTGAAGGTATGGCGATAATAGGTGCGCCACAGTTCGGCGCCAGGGTCGTCGGCGTTGCGTGCCCATTGCTGCCAATCCTCAGGGCAATGGCGTTGGTAATCGAACTGCTGGCCGTCAAAGCGAATGCCATCCTGTGGGGTGGCGATCAACCAGCGTAAACGCCCCAGACGGTCGGCAAAATGGGGGCTGGCACTTTCCAGAACGTCATGCGCCGGTTCGTGATAAGCCACCAGATCAAGTTGCAGGCGATCGGCCAACGCCTCTGGCAGCGGTACGAAGCGCACAAAGGCATGCAGGTGATGCGCCTCCCGGGTGACTTGCTTGATGCGCCGTTGCAACTCACTGCCCAATCGGTCACCTGCCAGCATCGCCGTGCGGTCGCCATGGGCAACACGCCAGAGCACTTCATACAGCAGGTTCCAGCGCTGTTCGCCACGATAACGGGCAGCCTGCTCCAACTGGCTCAGCAGCACGGCCGGGACTTTGGCACGAAAGGGGCCTGGGCCTTCCGGGGGCGCTGCCGGTGCTGCCAGCAGGTCGGCCATCGGGCCTTGCGACCAGGTGACCTCGGCGGGGTCGATGCCATGCCCCAGCAACACCCGGGCCTGATCCCGCCAAGTGGCGAACTGGTCATCACAATCGAGCGCGATCATCCCCACAACCCCATCTGCACGGGCGCCTGCGGCTCACGCAAACGCGCCCTTAGCAGGCCGCTGCGCAGCTCGGCCTGGGCCGGGCGATAATCGCTGGTGACGATGAACGGCCGTGCCTTGTCCAGCACGCAGCGCAGCTGAATGAGGTCGTCATAGCGAATGCGCCGCTCTCGGCGCAGTGCGACCAGGCGTTGCACGCTACGCAGGCCAATGCCGGGAATACGCGCCAGCAGCGCGGGCTCGGCGCGGTTCACGTCCAGCGGGAATACCTCCCGGTTGGCCAGCGCCCAGGCCAGCTTTGGGTCGATGTCCAGCGCCAGGTTGCCGCTCTGGCCCAGCAGTTCACCCGCCTTGTAGCCGTAGCCACGCAGCAGGAAGTCGGCCTGGTACAGGCGGTGCTCGCGCAGTAGCGGCGGGGCAGCCAAGGGTACGCTGCCCGGGCTGTCTGGGATCGGGCTGAACGCAGAGTAATACACGCGTTTGAGGCCATAGCCTTGATACAGCGACTCGGCATTGCGCAGCAGGGTGCTGTCGTCGGTGCTGTCGGCACCGACGATCACTTGGGTGCTTTGGCCGGCAGGGGTGAAGCGCGGGGCTTTGGGTTCGTTGGCCACCGCTTGCTGGCCCAGGTGAATCACGCCCATTGCCTGGCGGATGGTATGCGCCTGTTTTTCCGGTGCCAGGCGCTTGAGGCTGGCGTCGGTGGGCAGCTCGATGTTGACGCTGAGTCGGTCGGCCAGGCGGCCGGCTTCTTCGATCAGCAGGGGGTCGGCATCCGGGATGGTCTTGAGGTGAATGTAACCGCGGAAGTTGTGTTCTTCGCGCAGCAACCGGGCTACGCGGATCAACTGCTCCATGGTGTAGTCCGCCGAGCGGATGATGCCGGAGCTAAGGAACAGGCCGCTGATGCAGTTCCGCCGGTAGAAGTCCAGCGTCAGGCGGACCACCTCTTCGGGGGAAAAGCGCGCGCGAGGTACGTTGCTGGAGCGGCGGTTGACGCAGTACTGGCAGTCGTACAGGCAGAAGTTGGTCAATAGCACCTTGAGCAGCGAGACGCAGCGGCCGTCGGGGGTGTAGCTGTGGCAGATGCCCATGCCGTTGGTGGCGCCCAGGCCATCACCGCCGCGTGAATTACGCTTGGGCGCGCCGCTGCTGGCGCAGGAGGCGTCGTACTTGGCGGCGTCGGCGAGGATGCCGAGTTTGGCGATGAGCTGCATGTGACTGACTCGCGATACTGAATATTCATACAGTATTTTGAGAATTCATGAATTGCAAGGGGCACGAAGCTCCGCCTTGAACATACCCGAGTAAATCCATCAGCTAAGCTTGTGCCGGACTAACGGACAGCAACGAGGCACGGGAGAGGTTATGAAGATCACCATCAAGCCGGAACTGGCGCTGGCCGGGCTGGCGCTGGCATTGAGCATGCTCAATGCCCAGGCAGCGGAAACCAGAAAGGTGGACGTGATGCTGGTGGGCGGCGGCATCATGAGTTCCACGCTGGCCGTTTGGCTCAACGAGCTGGAGCCAGGCTGGTCGATGGAGATGGTCGAGCGCCTGGACAAGGTGGCCGAAGAAAGTTCCAACGGCTGGAACAACGCCGGCACCGGCCACTCGGCCTTGGCCGAACTCAACTACACGCCGGAAAAAGACGGCAAGATCGACATCAGCAAAGCCGTGGAGATCAACGAGTCGTTCCAGGTCACCCGCCAGTTCCTCGCCTGGCAGGTGAAGCAGGGCGTGTTGAAGAACCCGCATTCCTTCATCAATACCACGCCGCACATGAGCTTCGTGTGGGGGGACGACAACATCCGCTTCCTGAAAAAGCGCTATGAGGCGCTGCAGGCCAGCCCGTTGTTCAAGCCCATGCAGTACTCCGAAGACCACGAGCAGATCCGCAAGTGGGTGCCGTTGATGATGGAAGGGCGCGATCCCAACCAGAAACTGGCCGTGACCTGGACGCCAATCGGCACCGATGTGAATTTTGGCGAGATCACCCGGCAGTACGTGGGTTACCTGCAGACTCGGCCCAACTTCGACCTCAAACTGTCCACCGAGGTGCAGGACATTACCCGCAACGGTGATGGCTCCTGGCATGTCGAATACAAGAACCTGAAAGACGGCAGCAAGGCGGCCACTGACGCCAGGTTCCTGTTCATTGGTGCCGGTGGTGCGGCGTTACCGCTGCTGCAGAAGTCGGGTATCGACGAAGCCAAGGACTATGCCGGCTTCCCGGTCGGCGGCTCGTTCCTGGTCACCGACAACCCGGCCATCGCCCAGCGCCACATGGCCAAGGCCTATGGCATTGCCGCGACCGGTGCACCGCCGATGTCGGTGCCGCACCTGGACACCCGGGTGCTCGATGGCAAGCGGATGATTCTGTTCGGGCCGTTCGCCACGTTCTCGACCAAGTTCCTCAAACAGGGCTCGCTGCTTGACCTGCTTGCCAGTACCAGTGTGCACAACGCCTGGCCGATGGTGCGGGTGGGCGTACGCGAGTTTGACCTGGTGCAGTACCTGATCGGCCAGGTGCTGCAATCCGACAATGACCGCTTCGAAGCGCTGCGCACCTACTTCCCCGGGGCGAAGAAGGAAGACTGGCGGCTGTGGCAGGCCGGCCAGCGGGTGCAGATCATCAAGAAGGACGAAGCATTGGGTGGCGTGCTCAAGCTCGGTACCGAGGTGGTGACATCCAAGGACGGCAGTATCGCCGGCTTGCTGGGGGCTTCGCCGGGTGCCTCGACCGCACCACCCATCATGCTCGATGTGCTGAACAAGGTGTTCAAGGACAAGGTGGCAACGCCGGAATGGCAGGCCAAGATCAAGCAGATCATCCCGTCCTATGGCATTCGCCTCAATGACCACCCGGACCAGGTACAGAAGGAATGGGCATACACCAATGAGGTGCTGCAGCTCAATCCGCCAGGCAGTAATGCTGCACCGTAAGTGGCTATGGCCGGCTGCTTGAAAGCGGCCGGCCAAGGTTCACTGCTGGCTGGCTGGCGGCACTTGGCCACGTCCAATACCGTAGTATGTCAGGCCTGCAGAGGCCATGTGGTCAGGCTCGTAAAGGTTGCGGCCATCGAATACCACTCGGTCTGCAAGCAATTGGGGCACCGTGTCCAGGTTGAGCACACGGTAGTCTTGCCATTCCGTCACGATCACCAAGGCATCAGCGCCTTGCAGGGCAGCTTCCTTGGAAGGCACAAGCTGCAGGTCGGCGCGTGGGCCGTAATGCCGCAGAATTTCCGGCATCGCCTGAGGGTCGTGCGCCTGTACTCGTGCCCCGGCAGCCCACAGCGCCTCAAGTACCACCCGGCTGGAGGCTTCGCGAATGTCGTTGGTATTGGGCTTGAACGACAGTCCCCACAACGCAAAGACCTTGCCACGCAGTCCGCGTGAGTAGTGACGCTGGATCTTGTTGAACAGCCGGCCTTTTTGCTGTTCGTTGATCGACTCTACCGCGCGCAGCAGCTGCGGCTCGAAGCCTTCGGCTTCGGCGCTGCGGCGCAGGGCTTGCAGATCCTTGGGGAAGCACGAACCGCCGAAACCGCAGCCGGCGTAGATGAAGTCGTAGCCAATGCGCGAGTCTGAGCCGATCCCGCGACGTACCATTTCGATGTCGGCACCTAAATGCTCGGCCAGATTGGCGATTTCGTTCATGAAGGAAATCTTGGTGGCCAGCATGCAGTTGGCTGCGTATTTACTGAGCTCGGCGCTACGCGCATCCATGACCATGAATTTTTCGCGATTTCGGTTGAACGGCAGGTATAGCTCGCGCAGCAACTCTACCTCGGCTGGCGTGGCGCCACCGATAATGATGCGCTCCGGGCGCATGCAATCGTCCACGGCCGAGCCTTCCTTGAGGAATTCGGGATTACTGATTACCTGAAAGCGGTTGGTGTCGGCCACAGCCTGTGCAATACGCTCCTTTATACGGTGCACGGTGCCAACTGGCGCGGTAGATTTGTTGACGATTAACTTGGCACCTTCGGCATGTTTGAGAATGTTGTCGACCACGGTGAAAACCTGTTTCAGGTCAGCACTGCCGTCGGCCTGTGCAGGGGTTCCGACCGCGATAAACAGCACCGTGGCGAAATTGGTGGCTTCGTCGGTATCGGTGGTGAAGCGCAGGCGTCCGCAGGCCAGGTTTTTTTCCAGCATCGGTGCAAGGCCTGGCTCGAAGATAGGGCAATGGCCTCTATTGAGTGTGGCGACACGCTCGGCGTCGACGTCCATGCACAACACCGAATGTCCCACATGGGCCAGGCACGCTGCCTGGGTGAGGCCGACATAGCCAGTACCGAAAACCGTGACTTTCATCTGACAGCTCCTTGGCAAGAACGCTGACGAAAAATGTCACAGTGGTATTTAGATTTTGTTACCTGAACGGGCTGCTACTTCCTGCGCGACTGCCCATAGTTGCTGGCGGAACCACTGGCGCAAGGGATCGGCATGGGTGCGTTCGTGCCAGATCTGCATTACCTCGATTGCAGGCAGTACCAGCGGAAGTGGGTACATGAGCAGGTCGTCATCACGTTTGACTGCTTCAATAGCCAGCGAGCGCAGGCAGGTAAGCAGAAGGTCTGTGCCTTGTATCATGCGCATGGGGGCTATGAAACTCGACAGGCCTGCCACTACTCGCCTGTGCTTTCCTTGGGCGCGCAAGGCGCGGTCGACCAAACCATCAAGGTCGCCGGTGAGGGTGGTGAGCAGGTGGTCGCATGCCAGGAAGGTGTTGAGGTCCAGGCCATTTCCAAGGCGAGGATGACTGCGAGAGGCCAGTACTACGAAGTCATCGCTGAGCAGGCGCTGCTGGTGGAAGCTATCCGCCAGGTCAGTGAAGAATCCGGCGACGGCAAGGTCGCAAGTACCTTTCTCCAAGGCTTCCCGCGGGAGCTGGCCACGGGTGTTATGGGTGACCAGTGTCAAGTTTGGCGCCTGGTTACGCAGGATCGGGAGCAGCCCAGGTAATAGCGTCTGCTCTACATAATCAGTGCTGTACAGGTGCAGGCGGGCAGGGCGTAAAAGAAAATCCTGCCCTTCGCAGCGTTCGTAGAAACTTTCCAGGCCCATGATCAAGCGCTCGACTTCGGCAGCCAATTCGTGAGCGCGTGGCGTGGGCGTCAAGCCCCTCGGGGCGCGTACGAACAATGGATCACCGAACTGATGGCGCAGCTTGTTGAGCTTGTGACTAAGTGCAGGCTGGCTCAGGGCCATGCGCTGCGCGGCGAGGGTGAGGTTGCGCTCTTGATAAAGCACATGAAACAGGTGCAGCAGATTGAGATCCTTGCGGGTGATATTCATTTTATGGATCACAGGTATGCGAGCATTCGAATTATCGAATTCTAGCCTGGTCGTTAGGATGTGCCCATCCCGCCAATGTAAGACGGCGCTTAGATCAGGAGATTGATGCATGACCAGGTTGTCCTCGCTTGCCCTCACTATTGCCACCGCCTTACTGACCAGTGGCGCCCATGCCTCGTCCAAGGGTGAAGTTCTTGTGCTGCTCTCCAGCGAGAACCAACTGGCGCTACAGGACGGCAAGCCCTATGCCACCGGCTATTACCTCAATGAGTTCGGCGTGCCTGCCGACCAGTTGCTCCAGGCCGGTTACACGGTGGTGCTGGTGACACCCAAGGGTAACGCCCCGAGCGTTGACCCACTTTCGATCGATCCTCAGTACTTTGCGGGTGATGCGAGCGAAATGCGGAGGATCGAGAAGGTGGTCCAAGGCTTGGCGGACATTGGCGATACCTTGTCGGTGAAAGAGGTGCTCGCCAGTGACATGGGGCGGTACGCCGGTTTGTTCATTCCCGGCGGCCACGCCCCCTTGATCGACCTGGCCAACAACCCGGACGTCGGTGCCTTGCTGCGGCATTTTCATGAGGCTGGCAAGCCTACGGCCGCTATTTGTCATGGCCCCATCGCCTTGCTCTCGGCGCAGCGGGACCCGGGAAGCTATCAACGGATGTTGGCTCGTGGTGAAACACCGGCCGCCACCGACTGGTTGTACAAGGGGTACAGGATGACTATTTTCTCCGACCCGGAAGAGCAAGTGTTCGAAGGTTCGCTCAAGGGCCAGCGGCTGTTGTTCTACCCGGCCAAGGCCATGGCGACGGCCGGTGGCGATATGGCTTACGCCAAGGCCTGGCAGCCCAATGTGGTAGTGGACCGCGAACTGATCACGGGGCAAAACCCATTTTCGGACAAGCTGCTGGCCAAAGCGCTACTGGAAAAGCTTACTGAGCAGGCCCAAGGCGCTGAGCAAGCCAACTAGACTTACACAGGGTCTGTTTTGCGAGCGTTATGGCAGGCCCATCCAATAACCCCGACCACCGCCTCCCCGGAGCGGATGTCCCTCGCTGGCGATGGCCTTCTTGCAGAGGAGGGCAGGTCATGGACGAGGCAAGGCTTCATGATTTCATGGGCAAGCTGGTGGGCGACATGGGCGCCGCAGCGACGCTGGCAAATGTCATCCTGGGTGACGAGCTGGGCCTGTACCGGGCCCTGGCCGACAGCCAGCCGACCACGCCCGAGGCGCTGGCGGCCAAAACCGGCTGCCACCCTCGGTTGGTGCGCGAATGGCTGAACGCCCAGGCGGCATCGGGCTACATGACGCACGACAAGGGCCTTTTTGTGTTGCCCGAAGAGCAGGCCATGGCTTTGGCGCTGGAGGACTCCCCGGCTTACATGGCGGGTGGTGCTGCAGTGATCGCGGCATTGTTCCATGACAAGGACAAGCTGGTCGCGGCCATGCGCGGCGATGGCGGGCTGGCCTGGGGCGACCACCACCCGTGCATGTTCAGCGGTACCGAACGGTTCTTCCGGCCGGGTTATCGGACGTTCCTGGTGGCTGAGTGGCTGCCGGCGCTGGAGGGTGTGGTGGCCAAACTGCAGGCGGGCGCCAAGGTGGCGGATGTGGGGTGTGGGCACGGCGCCTCCACGCTGGTCATGGCCCAGGCATTTCCGGCGTCGACTTTTGTAGGTTATGACTACCACGGTCCCTCTATCACCACCGCCAACGAACGGGCGCGCGAAGCGGGGCTGTCGGAGCGGGTGAGTTTTCAGCAGGCAAGTGCCAAGGATTACCCGGGGCATGACCATGACCTGGTGTGCTTTTTCGATTGCCTGCACGACATGGGCGACCCGGTGGGGGCGGCCAGGCACGCCTACCGTGCATTGAAGCCTGACGGTACGGTGATGCTGGTAGAGCCTTATGCCGAGGATTCGCTGGACGGCAACCTGAACCCGGTCGGGCGGTTGTTTTATGCCGCGTCGACATTTATCTGCACGCCGAATTCGTTGTCGCAGGAAGTGGGCTTGGGGCTGGGCGCGCAGGCCGGGGAGGGGCGGTTGCGGGCGGTGTTCGAAGCGGCGGGGTTCAGCCGGTTCCGGCGGGCGACGCAAACGCCGTTCAACCTGATTCTGGAGGCCCGGAAGTAGAGGCCTGGCCTGGAAAAGCAGAAGGGGCGCCATGTGGCACCCCTTCTGTTTGCTACTTAGGCTTCAGCGTCCCAGGGACGATCGCCTTTTTCATCTTTAACGCGGGTCGGCAGGCCCATCACGTCCAGCGCCTTGAGGAACGGCTCGGCTGGCAGCTCCTCGACGTTGACCATGCGCTTGGCATCCCACTCGCCACGAGCTACCAGCAGGGCGGCAGCCACTGGCGGTACGCCGGCAGTGTAGGAAATACCCTGGCTGTCGGTTTCGGCGTAGGCCTCTTCGTGGTCAGCCACGTTGTAGATGAACACTTCGCGCGGCTGGCCATCCTTGGTGCCTTTGACCAGGTCACCGATGCAGGTCTTGCCGGTGTAGCCTGGGGCCAGCGAGGCTGGGTCCGGCAGCACGGCCTTGACCACTTTCAGCGGTACCACTTCCAGGCCTTCGGCGGTTTTCACCGGTTGCTCGCTGAGCAGGCCCAGGTTTTTCAGCACGGTGAACACGTTGATGTAGTGCTCGCCGAAGCTCATCCAGAAACGCACGTTCGGCACGTTGAGGTTCTTCGAGATCGAGTGAACTTCATCGTGACCGGTCAGGTACAGATTTTGCGAACCTACCACCGGCAGGTCGTCAGTACGCTTGACCTCGAACATGGTGTTGCTGGTCCACTGGCTGTTCTGCCAGCTCCACACTTGCCCGGTAAACTCGCGGAAGTTGATTTCCGGGTCGAAGTTGGTGGCAAAGTACTTGCCATGCGAACCGGCATTGACGTCGAGAATGTCGATCGAATCAATGCTGTCGAAATACTGCTGCTGCGCCAGTTTGGCGTAGCTGTTCACCACACCCGGGTCGAAACCGACGCCGAGAATGGCAGTGATGTTCTTTTGTTGGCACTCTTCGAGGTGTTTCCACTCGTAGTTGCCGTACCACGGCGGGGTTTCGCAGATCTTGCCCGGCTCTTCGTGGATGGCGGTGTCCAGGTAGGCGACACCGGTATCGATGCAGGCGCGCAGCACCGACATGTTGAGGAAGGCGGACCCCACGTTGATCACGATCTGCGATTCGGTTTCGCGGATCAGTGCCTTGGTTGCCTCGACATCGAGGGCGTTGAGCGAGAAGGCCTGGATGTCGGCGGGTACCTTGAGGCTACCCTTGGCCTTGACGCTGTCGATGATGGCCTGGCATTTGGAGATGTTCCGTGACGCGATAGCGATACGACCCAGTTCGTCGTTATGCTGCGCGCACTTGTGGGCCACCACCTTGGCGACACCTCCTGCACCAATGATAAGAACGTTCTTCTTCAATTTACCCTTTGCTCCTTACTTGAGTAGCCAGTCTTACGACAGGCTGGAAACGTAGTCTTCGAAACCGAACTCGCGGACGACTTCGACGCTGCCGTCGAGTTGCTTGACCACGATGGAAGGCATTTTCAGACCGTTGAACCAGTTTTTCTTGACCATGGTGTAACCCGCCGTGTCGACGAACGACAGGCGATCACCAATGGCCAACGGACGATCGAATTGGTACTCGCCGAAAATGTCGCCGGCCAGGCACGACTTGCCGCAGACCATGTAGGTGTGCTCGCCGTCATTCGGGGCCATCTTGGCGTTGAGGCGGTAGATCAGCAGGTCGAGCAGGTGCGCTTCGATGGAGCTGTCGACCACGGCCAGGTGCTTGCCGTTGTACAGGGTGTCGAGCACGGTCACTTCCAGCGAGGCGCTGTTGGTGATGGCCGCTTCGCCCGGCTCCAGGTACACCTGTACGCCGTATTTCTCCGAGAAGGCCTTGAGGCGCGCGCAGAAGGCGTCTACCGCATAGTCTTCACCGGTGAAGTGGATGCCGCCACCCAGGCTGACCCACTCGACCTTGTGCAGCAGGTGGCCGAAACGTTCTTCGATATGCGTGAGCATCTTGTCGAACAGGCCGAAGTCGCCGTTCTCGCAGTTGTTGTGGAACATGAAGCCGGAGATCTGCTCGATCACCTGTTCGATCTTGGCCGGGTCCCATTCGCCCAGGCGGCTGAACGGGCGCGCCGGGTCGGCCAGCAGGTAGTCGGAGCTGCTGACTTGCGGGTTGACGCGCAGGCCGCGTACCTTGCCTTCGGACTGTTCGGCAAAGCGCTGCAGTTGGCCGATCGAGTTGAAGATGATCTTGTCGCAGTTCTCCAGCATTTCCTCGACCTCATCGTCGGCCCAGGCCACGCTGTAGGCGTGGGTTTCACCGGCGAACTTCTGGCGGCCGAGCTTGAGCTCGAAGAGGGAGGACGAGGTGGTGCCGTCCATGTACTGCTGCATCAGGTCGAACACCGACCAGGTGGCGAAGCACTTGAGGGCAAGCAGCGCCTTGGCACCGGAGTGTTCACGCACGTAGGCGATCTTCTCCATGTTGCTGAGCAGCTTGGTTTTGTCGATGAGGTAATACGGCGTCTTGATCATTTAAAGGCCCCCGGCCAGGCCGGCCAAAAAAAGGACACGCATTGTGCCTTCACTTGCCGCAGACCGAAAGGGTGCGATACGCATTTCGTCAGGGGTGACGCCGTTGCGAGGGCATTTTTCCGGTTGCGGCGGGCTCAGTAGAACAGACGCATGTGACTATCGTAATCACCACCGACAGGTGGCAGCCTCAATCAGCTTGCTGCAACCACGCCTTAATCTGCGCCAGCGTTGCGGTAGCACCGCCACAAACCACCACCAGCACGCTCTGGTATTGCGCCAGTGCGCCCGGCGCATACGCCAATGCCAACGCGGCCCCGCACGCCGGTTCGACCAGCAGGCGATGGTCCAGCAGGAACCGCTCGCAGGCCTCCAGCGCTGCGCGATCGCTGACCAAGTGGCTGTGCACCGGGTGCTGCTGCGCGCAGATCAGCGCCTGATTTGCGACGCGCTTTGCCCCCAGCGACGTTGCCACGGAAGCAATACGCTCCAGTTCAACCGAATGCCCCGCCTGCATGGCCGCATGCAGCGAAGCTGCACCGTTGGTTTCCACTGCCAGCACCGGTACCTCGCCCCACCCGTTGCGCTGCAACCCTTCGACCACGCCGCTGAGCAAGCCGCCGCCACCTACCGACAGCACCACAGCGTCGGGCTTCACGCCGGCTTCGGCCACTTCATCGATCAGGCTGGCATGCCCGGTCCATAACAGCGGGTCGTCAAACGGGTGGATAAAGGCGTCATCCGGGCCGACGAGGGTCTGTGCCAGGGCGTTGGCTTCTTGCCAGGAGCTGCCATGCACCACCACCTTGGCGTCTTCCAGACGCAGCAATTCCTTGGCTCGCTCAGTGGTGGTTTCGGGGACTACTACGGTTACCGGTACGCCCAGCTTGCGCCCGGCGTATGCCACCGCCAGGCCGGCGTTGCCCCCCGAGGACGAGATGAACTGTTTGGCGCCGCGGGCCTGATGCACTTCGCAGGCATGGCCCACCCCGCGCAGCTTGAACGAGCCGCAAGGTTGCAGGGCATCGAGTTTGAGCCAGACATTGCAGCCGGCGGCCAACGACAGCGGTCGGGATTCGATCAGGGGTGTTTGGATATGCAAGGTCATTGGCTGGCTCCGCGCAATTGTTCAAGGTAGTTGTAAATGGTGTAGCGGGTCACGCCGAGGGCACTGGCAGCCTTTTCCACGCCGCCTTTGACGATGAACAAGCCACGCTCCTGCATGACTCGAACAGCCTCGACTTTGGCCTGTTTGTTCATTCGCCCCTGGCCGCTGCGCTGAAGCGAGGCCTGGATGATTTCACTCATCAGCAGTTCCATGTCGGCAGGCTCGCTTACCGCGGGTGTGGCACCCAACGGTTGCAACTGCTGGAGAAAGCTCATGGCTGCGTCCAGGCCGGTGATGTCGGTGTTGACACAGAGGCTGGCGAAGGGGTGGCCGGTGCTGTCTCGAAAGATAGCGGTGGCGCTGCGCAGGGTGCGGCCCTTGAGCGTGGTGGGGTAGTCGGGGAGTACCACGGGCTCGCAGCCGCGCTGATCGGCCGAGGCCTGCATCAATGCTTTGAAGCCTTGGTCCTGTTCCGGGGCTGCAATAATCGGGCTGCCGACGCTACGGCCGGACAGGTGGCCGTTGACGATCGCCACCACGGAGTGCTCCGGGTGGTCGAGGTCGTGCAGGAGGATTTCCATGTTGCGTGCGGCAACGCTACCCAAGGCCTGGATGGCGGCCTTGAGCACAGAGAGGGTGAGGTGGCGTTCTTCGCTGGGGGAGATGGGCATGGCAGATCGCACAATTCAACTTTTTGTGTATTTTTACACATTAAGTTGAATTGTGCGATCTTCGCTGCAAAGCAGCCCCAATAATCAGCTCAGGGCTGGGGTGCGTGGCGGGATCATGCGGCGCGAGCCGGTCGCCTCGAAGGCTGCACCAAAGCTCAACAGCGCATTGTCGCTGTAAGCCCGCCCGGCAAAGGTCAGCCCCACCGGCATGCCGATGTCGGCCATCACGCCCATCGGCACGGTGACGGTTGGCACACCCAGGTGACGGATCGCCAGGTTGCCGTTGGCCACCCAGATACCGTTGCTCCAGGCGATGTCGGCCGAGGCCGGGTTGACATCGGCGTCGGCCGGGCCCACATCGGCAACGGTCGGGAACAGCACCGCGTCCAGGCCCAGATTGTCCATCCAGTCTTCCAGGTCCAGCTTGCGGGTCTTTTCCAGGCCGCGCAGGCCGTCAGGCAGGGTCTCGATCTGGTCCCAGGTTTTCAGACCACGCTTGGCCATGTTGACGTATTCGTCCATGCCGGCAGCCAGGTCGTCTTCACGGTTGGGCAGGGTACCCGGGTCGTGGGGGAAGATCTGTGGGCCATCGACATCGGCCAGGCGGTTGAGCTTGGGGTCGTCGTTGGCGCGCAGGAAGTCGTCGAAGGCCCAGCCCGAAAGCTCCCACAGTTCGTCGTGCAGGAATTCCTTGCTGACAATGCCACGGTTGTAAACAGTCGGGGCACCCGGGCGGTCGCCCTCGCAGTTGGACACCAGCGGGAAGTCCACTTCCAGTACTTCGGCACCGGCCGCTTCCAGGGCCTGGCGCGCCTGCTGCCACAAGGCGATCACCGTGGCGCGGGTGTTGATGCGCTGGCCGGTCGGGCCGCCGATGCCCGGCTTTTCGGAGGTGCCAGCTTCGGCATCCGCATTGATGTACATGCGTGGCACACCAAAGCGCTTGCCTTTGAGGGCACCGGCATCCACGGCCAGATCCAGGTAAGACGCAGGGCGCACCGTCGACGCTGCCGGAATCGGCACCCAAGGCTGCAAGCGCCACAGGTCGCCGCGCTTGTCAGCGTCATCGGCTACCACCACATCGAGGATTTCCAGCAAGTCGGCCATGGTGCGGGCGTAAGGCACCACCACGTCCATGGTCGGGGTCAGCGGCCAGTTGCCACGCACCGAAATCACCCCGCGCGATGGGGTATAGGCGCACAAACCGTTGTTGGACGCCGGGCCACGGCCACTGGACCAGGTTTCTTCAGCCAAGCCGAAGGCGCTGAAGCTGGCGGCGGTGGCGGTGCCGGCACCGTTGGAGGAGCCCGAGGCGAACGGCGCGGTCAGGTAGTTGGCGTTGTACGGGCTTTCGGCGCGGCCATACACGCCGCGCTGCATACCACCGTTGGCCATGGGCGGCATGTTGGTCTTGCCCAGGCACACGGCACCGGCGGCGCGCAGGCGCTCGATGGTGAAGGCGTCGCGCTGGGCGACCAGGTCCTTGAAGGCAGGGCTGCCGGAAGCAGCGGTCAAGCCTTTGACCAGGTAGCTGTCCTTGGCGGTGTAGGGGATGCCGTCCAGCGGGCTCAGCACCTGGCCCTGTGCGCGGCGGGCGTCGGAGGCCTCGGCTTCTTTCAGCGCCTCCGGGTTGCGCACCACCACGGCGTTCAGGGCCGTGGCGGTGTCGGCGCCATCGTAGGCGTCGATACGCGCCAGGTAGGCCTTGACCAGCTCGACCGCCGTCGTGCGGCCCGATTCGAGCGCGTCGCGCAGCTCGGCAATGGAAACCTCGGTTACCTCGATCATGCGTTCACCAAAAAAATGTGCAGGTGGGGGCTAATGCGAGGAGTGTACAAGAAGGGCTTGACGGACGCAGGTTTGCGCGCGGGCAAACGGTTTTATGCAGGCGGGCATTGTTGGGGTCGCGTAGCGACCCCGGCTAGCCCTCAATCCAGGTCCGCCGCGCAATGCCGCTCGGGCACCTGGCTGTCTTCATCTCCCCAGGTCCGGTTCACCCGGGTGCCGCGCTGCACCGCCGGGCGCTGGGCAATTTCTTCGGCCCAGCGCTGCACGTTGGGGTATTCGTCAACCGCCAGGAACTCCGCCGCGCCATACAGGTTGCCGCGCACCAACTGGCCATACCATGGCCACACGGCGATATCGGCAATGCTGTACTCGTCGCCGCCCAGGTAGCGGCTTTCGGCCAGGCGGCGGTCGAGTACATCCAGCTGGCGCTTGGCTTCCATGGTGAAGCGGTTGATGGCGTACTCGTCCTTCTCTGGTGCATACACGTAGAAGTGGCCAAAGCCACCACCCAGGTAAGGCGCTGCGCCCATCTGCCAGAACAACCAGTTCAGGCTTTCGGTGCGTGCAGCCGGCGATTTCGGCAGCAGGGCACCGAACTTGTCCGCCAGATACAGCAAGATCGATCCCGATTCGAACACCCGCACAGGTGGCTCGACACTACGGTCGAGCAGGGCAGGGATCTTCGAGTTGGGGTTTACCTGGACGAAGCCACTGGAGAACTGGTCGCCCTCGCCGATGCGGATCAGCCAGGCATCGTACTCGGCACCGCTGTGGCCCAAAGCAAGCAGCTCTTCAAGGGCAACGGTGACCTTGACGCCATTGGGCGTGGCCAGGGAATACAACTGCAGCGGGTGTTGGCCCTGCGGCAGGTCCTTGTCGTGCGTCGGGCCTGCAACCGGGCGGTTGATGCTGGCGAACTGGCCGCCGGATGCTGCGTCGTTGCGCCAGACCTTAGGTGGCACATAGGCGGGCTTGCTCATGCATGAATCTCCTTCAATGGCGCGAAACGGTCACGTAAAGACGTGGACCTGCATCTATGCCACGGGTTCGATGCCATGCGCAAATGCATAGGGCGCGCACGCCACATGCATGACGACGGTTTCATCCAGTTTTCATGCTGTGCCGGCCAGGCCGGTTCTATGCTGGGCTATCACTTCGCCCTGCAAGGAACCGCCGGCCGATGACCCTTCCACGCTGCATGTTGGCACTGGCCCTGCTCGCCGGCCTGCTGGCCCACGCCGAGGCTGCGCCATGGGTGGCCGGCCTGCACCACATGACACTGGCCGACCCGGTCGATAACCGGCCAATGCAAGCCCTGGCTTTTTATCCGGCCGTTGGGTCAACCCATCGCAGCCGTATAGACGGCTACCCAGTCGAGGTGGCTGAAGAGGCACCCGTTGCCATGGGCCGGTTCCCGTTACTGGTGTTGTCTCACGGCAACACCGGCAGCCCGTTGGCCTTGCATTACCTGGCCACGTCCCTGGCGCGCCAGGGGTTCGTGGTGGTAGCTGTCGTGCACCCGGGGGACAACGCCCGCGACCACACTCGCCTGGGTACCCTGAGCAATCTTTATGGCCGGCCACTGCAAGTCAGCGCTGCCATTGGTGCTGCCCGTGACGATGCATTGCTCGGGCCTTACCTGAATGAAGGCAAGGTCGGTGTGATCGGCTATTCGGCCGGCGGCGAAACCGCGTTGATACTGTCTGGCGCGCGCCCCGACCTGGACCGCCTGCGCCAGTACTGCCTGGAACGTCCGAACGACGCCGACGCCTGCAAAACCCACGGGATTCTGATTGCCGACCGCAGCGAGCTGGCGCCCCAGGCAGACCAGCGGGTGGGGGCGGTGATGCTGATGGCCCCGTTAAGCTTGCTGTTCGGACGCCATGCCCTGGCCGGAGTGCAGGTACCCGCCCTGATCTACAGCGGAGACAGCGATCAACTGGTGGCCGTGGACCGCAACGCCGAAGCACTGGCCCGCAAACTGCCGGTCACACCGGATTACCGCTTGCTGGCCGGCGCCGGCCACTTTGTGTTCATGGCCCATTGCGACGCCGAGCAATACACGCGAATGCCCGTACTGTGCAAAGATGCCGAGGGCGTGGATCGACGCCATATTCATCATTCGCTGGAGCGCGAAACGGCGGCGTTCTTCAGCCAGGGGCTGGGTGCACCGCAACCGGGCGAGCGGTCAGCCGAGGCGGGCGCGCCGCGACAGCAACAGCGTTAGGCCCACCCCGGCCAGGGCCAACAGGGCCGCCACGCAGAAGATCGAGGCATAGCCGAAGTGCACGGCCACTGCGCCCATTACCGGCCCGGCGATGGCCAAGGCCATGTCAAAGAACACCGCATAGGCGCCTAGCCCCGCGCCACGGCTGCTGCTGGGGACCTGCTTGATTGCCTCTACGCCCAGCGCCGGGTACACCAACGACAGCCCGAAACCGGTAAGCCCAGCGCCGACCAGCGCCCAGGCCGGGGAAGGTGCCAGCCATAACAAGCTCAGGCCAAGCACTTCGGTGGCCATGCAGGCGACCGCCACGTTGTAGCCACCAAAGCGGTTGACCGCATTGACGAACAGCAGCCGCGAAATGATGAAGCACACACCAAACGCACTCAGGCACCAGGCAGCACCGGCCCAGCCGCGCTCCAGGTAGTAGAGGGTGACAAAGGTGGTCAGGGTGCCATAGCCGATCGAGGCGAGGGTCAGGCCCAGGCCACACGGGGCCACACGGCCGAACGCGGACCAGAAGGGCAGGCGCTTGCCGCGCACCACCACCACGTCAGGACGTTTGCGCAGCACCAGCAGGGCAGCCACGGCCAGCACCAGCAAGGCGGGCCCCAGTACGCTGAAGTCCAGCCCGTCCACGGCCAGTACGCCCAAGGGGGCGCCTATCGCGATAGCACCATAAGACGCAATCCCGTTCCACGAGATCACCCTGGCGGTGTGTTCGGGGCCGACCTGGCTGATGCCCCAGCTCAAGGTGGCTACACCAATCAACCCCTGGGCGATGCCCAGCAGCAAACGGCCTGCGAGCAGCAACGCGAGGCTCAGCAGCGGCAGCGTCAGGGTCCAGGCCGACAGCAGGGTCAATACCCCGCAGCTGGCAATCCCCAGCAGGCCGAAGCGGATGGCCCGCTTGCCCCCAAGCGTATCGGCAACGCGCCCGGCAAACGGGCGGCTGAGCAAGGTGGCCAGGTATTGCAGGCCTATGGTCACCCCGGCGATCACCGCGCCAAAGCCCAGCTGGTCGTGCACATAGCCGGGCAGTACCGCAATCGGCAGGCCGATGCAGAGGAAGGCAATGAAGGTGTAGAAAACGATCGACAGGATCTGCAGGGTGATATGCAGGGTATTGCGGGTGGGGGCGGGTTGTTGCGCGGTCATGGGCTCTTTCGCGGGCGGGCGTTTGGGCGTAGTTCCATGATGGCTGTTACAGGAGGGAAATGAAAGCAGGCTAACGAATTATTCGTCGGGGAATGCCAGCCTGAGAGACTGGCGGTGGATTCTTCGCGGGCTCGCCCGCTCCCACAGCTACCGCACAGTACTCAAGGCCTGCGCAGTACCTGTGGGAGCGGGCATGCCCGCGAAGAGGCCGGCTCAGCCATATAGATGGCCATGCCGCCCCATCAGTCAGACCAGCACACCCTGGCTACGCAGGTAGTCGTCATAGGTACCGCTGAAGTCCACCACGCCATCGGCCGACAGCTCAATGATGCGCGTGGCCAGCGACGATACGAATTCGCGGTCGTGGCTGACGAACAGCAGGGTGCCCGGGTAGTTTTCAAGCGCCAGGTTCAGCGCTTCGATCGATTCCATGTCCAGGTGGTTGGTCGGCTCGTCCATCACCAGTACGTTCGGCTTCTGCAGGATCAGCTTGCCGAACAGCATGCGGCCTTGCTCACCACCGGAAATCACCTTCACCGACTTGAGAATCTCGTCGTTGGAGAACAGCATGCGCCCCAGGGTGCCGCGGATTACCTGCTCGCCAGAGGTCCACTGGCCCATCCAGTCGAACAGGGTCATGTCGTCTTCGAAGTCGTGGGCGTGATCCTGGGCGTAGTAGCCCACTTCGGCGCTGTCGGTCCACTTGACCGAACCTGCATCCGGGGTCATCTCGCCGACCAGGGTGCGCAGCAGCGTGGTCTTGCCAATGCCGTTGGGGCCGATGATGGCGACGCGCTCGCCCGCTTCGACGGTGATGTCGAAGTTCTTGAACAACACCTTGTCGTCGAAGGCTTTGGCCATTTTTTCGACGACCACGGCCTGGCGGTGCAGTTTCTTGGTCTGTTCGAAACGAATGAACGGGCTGACACGGCTGGACGGCTTGACCTCGGCCAGCTGGATCTTGTCGATCTGCTTGGCGCGCGAAGTCGCCTGCTTGGCCTTCGAGGCGTTGGCCGAGAAGCGGCTGACGAAGGTCTGCAGCTCGGCGATCTGGGCTTTCTTCTTGGCGTTGTCCGACAGCAGTTGCTCACGCGACTGGGTGGCTGCGGTCATGTACTCGTCATAGTTGCCCGGGAACAGGCGCAGTTCGCCGTAATCCAGGTCAGCCATGTGGGTGCAGACGCTGTTGAGGAAGTGTCGGTCGTGGGAAATGATGATCATGGTGCTGTTACGCGCCGTGAGGATCGTTTCCAGCCAGCGGATGGTGTTGATGTCCAGGTGGTTGGTCGGTTCGTCGAGCAGCAGCACGTCCGGGTCCGAGAACAGCGCCTGGGCCAGCAGCACGCGCAGTTTCCAGCCTGGTGCCACTTCGCTCATCGGGCCGAAGTGTTGCTCCAGTGGGATACCCAGGCCCAGCAGCAGTTCGCCGGCGCGGGATTCGGCGGTGTAGCCGTCCATTTCGGCGAACTCGGTTTCCAGCTCGGCGACGGCCATGCCGTCTTCCTCGGTCATTTCCGGCAGCGAGTAGATGCGGTCGCGCTCGGCCTTGACCTTCCACAGTTGACCGTGGCCCATGATCACCGTATCGATCACGGTGAATTCCTCGTAGGCGAACTGGTCCTGGCGCAGTTTGCCCAGGCGGGTGTTCGGCTCGAGCATGACCTGGCCACCGGATGGCTCCAGGTCACCGCCGAGGATCTTCATGAAGGTCGACTTGCCGCAACCGTTGGCGCCGATCAGGCCGTAGCGGTTGCCGTTGTTGAATTTGACGGAAACGTTTTCGAACAGCGGCTTGGAGCCGAACTGCATGGTGATGTTAGCTGTGGAGATCAAGTGCTTGTCCTGCGGGGGTTCCAGAGGTGTATTTAGGCCCTCTCGTCATTCTTGGGCCAATTTTGGACCAATTCGACGCGGGGCGGCAGCTTCTCCAGCTCCCTCCAGTCCGAGGAGGAGCTGATCCATTTCGCGTAGGTAGAGAGCAACATCTCAACGCTGTGGCCGAGCTGGTTCGCGATGAACGCGGGGTTCATCCCAGGCATCAAGCACATGGTTGCGTAGGTGTGGCGGGTGTCGTACTGCCGGCGTTCACGGATGTTCAGCGCCTTGAGCGCCGATTTGAAGTGGCGGATTGTAACACTTGGCTCGTTGATCCACAGCCCACCTTTGCTCGGCTGGAACACAAAAGGGCTCACAGGGTGCGCAGACCTTGATGCCATGCGCCGAATTTTCGACATTCGCTCGGCCTGGTGCGCCCGTAGAAAGGATTTGCTGCCTCTTCACCGAATCGGCCTTATCAACTCGGCGCCCTGATTGCGTACATTCCCCACTGCCTTGCCCACCGGGTACCACCTGAAATCCTCAGCCTGGCGGCATCCCGTTTCCACGATCGCTGCAGCGCGCTCAGGCGATGTGGTAGGGGCCAACCACTCTAGAGCGGTCTGTGGCGTGAGCACTAAGGGCTTTCTGTCATGGATGTCGATCAGCCCCTCGTCCGCCGGCGCTGTGATGATCACGAACCCGTCGCGCTCATCCGGTTCGAGGCTCTGGTGCACCTCAGCAAGTGCGGCGAAGTAAAGCGGGGCTCCGTCGGCGCCTGTGATGTAATACGGCTGCTTGCGCTTTGGATCTGTTGGGTCAGGTATCCATTCGAACCAGCCATTGGCAGGCGCTAAAGCCCTGCCTCCTGGCCACAACCCCTTGAAGAACTTTCCCGTCACCACTGTCTCGGCCCGAGCATTGATTGGATCAGGACGTTTCCCCTTCGCCCATAACGGCGACCATCCCCACTTGACCCTATCCACAGTCAGCTCATCACCGCTCTGGCGAATGACCTCGACTCGGGTCGATGGCGCCACGTTGTATCGGTTTATTGGCTCGTGGTCATAGCCATTTATCACGACCAGATCCAACGACAGCTGGCGCAAGTAGTGATCCATCGACGCGTAGATCGAGTACCGTCCGCACATTTTCCACCTCTCGCCCGTCAGAATTTTTACCGGTCAGGATTGACCGGGCAACCGATGCCAGATCTACTGTATATGCATACAGCTTGCATTGGACATTCCATCATGACCATCACATTTTTGGGCGCGCCAACCGGCGGAACCGAACTACTTCCTCTGTATTCGTTTCACGTTCCGGCCGGTTTCCCTTCACCCGCTGCGGACCATCTGGAAGGTCATATCTCCCTTGATGAGCTATTCGACCTCCGCGCGCCCCATGTGTATCTGGTGAAAGTGGAGGGCGACAGCATGCAAGGGGCAGGGATCTACTCGGGTGACATCGTCATCGTAGACCGCGGGCGTGAAGCGGAGCATGGGGACATTGTCATCGCTGCGGTCAACAGCGAGCCCGTTTGCAAGCGTCTGCACCGCCGTGAAGGGGTGGTGATTCTCAAGTCGGAGAACCCGGCATATCCACCACGGTACATCATGGAAGGCGATGAGCTCGTCGTTTGGGGCGTTGTCCGTTACAGCGTTCGCGACCATGCGCAGTGACCAGGTCTTCGCGCTGATCGATTGCAACGCGTTCTACGCGAGCTGCGAGCGCGTCTTTCGGCCCGACCTGGCCAAGACCCCTATTGTTGTGTTGAGCAACAACGACGGCTGCGTGATCGCCAGGTCATACGACGCGAAGCCCTTTGTGAAGATGGGCGAGCCGTACTTCCTGGCGAAGGACAAGCTACGCCGCCATGGTATCAGGGCCTTCAGTAGTAATTACGCGCTGTACGGCGACATGAGTGAGCGCGTCATGACCTTGATCGAATCAATGGTTCCGGCCACCGAGATCTACAGCATCGACGAATGCTTCGCTGAATTGTCCGGTATTCAGGAAAACCTGACCCAGTTCGGGCGGAAACTTCGGTCCAGAATCTTTCAATGCACCGGCATCCCCGTGGGTGTCGGGATCGCCGGCACCAAGACGCTCGCCAAGCTGGCCAACCACACCGCCAAGCGCCTGCAGGCGCAGACGGGCGGGGTGGTCGACATTACCGATCCGTTCAAGCGCGATTGGGTGCTGCGCAATACTGGAGTGAAAGAGGTGTGGGGTGTGGGCCGCCGTATGACTGCCCACCTCGAAGCGATGGGCATTCACACGGCGATGGATCTGGCCAAGGCGGATGCCTGGACGCTGCGGCAGAAATTCAGTGTGGTGATCGAGAAGACTGCCCGCGAACTGGCTGGCACGCCATGCCTGGAGCTGGACGAGGCCGAGCCTGCGAAACAGGAGATCTGTTGCAGCCGGATGTTCGGCAAGCGCCTCACTGAGCTGGCGCCCATCAAACAGGCAGTGGCCACCTACGTTGGCCGGGCTGCAGAAAAGCTTCGGGCCCAGGGCTCAGTATGCAAGCGTATGCGCGTGAGCATCCGCACCGGCATGTTCAACCCGGACGAGTCACACCACGCCCAGGGCGCATTGGTAGAACTGCCATACCCTACCTGCGATACGCTGCTGATGACCCGGTTGGCCGCAGAAGCGGTCGACCGAATCTTCAGGCCCGGTTTTCGGTACAGCAAGGCTGAGGTGCTGCTGATGGACTTGCGGCAGCCAGGTGAGTTTTCAGAGGACTTGTTTGCGCTGAAGCAATCGGTGGCATGTGACCGACTGATGCAGGTGATGGATGACATCAACGTGCGCTGGGGGAGGGGGACAATGCGCGCCGCCAGCGTGCCGGCTACACCGGACTGGGGTATGAGGAGGGAGATGATGAGTCAATCCTATACGACGCGGATTGACCAGCTGTGGACGGTCAGATGTTGAGCCTTCGAGCCGTCCGGTATGACGCAATCATCATGCGTCGATGAACACAAAGAAAAATGGAGCTTTTGGTCGTGAAGCCAGGCCCGGCGAATCGATGTACCGGTCGCAGGCCTGGGGCATTGACCGAGCGCGTCAAGTTGTTGATGGGTACGCCCACACTGCGAACCCTGATGTGGCTTCTGAATAATCCAGCCTTCGGTCTGCAGGGAAGGTAATCTGCCAGGCAGGCTACCCACCGGGTGCTTCAGAGCTTGTACTGAATGGTGTAGGACGCATCGGTCCTCGGCTCTATCGCAATCGGAATGCCAAAGAGCTTCCCCCGGCAATCACTGACAACACAGCGATAGACTGTCCCCTGCCGGAGCTGGGCCCACAAGCCTTCGTCATGTATCGCAATCCGCAACACACGGTTGTTCGGATCCTCTCTGACCTGAGCAATGTGGTAGTCCAGGTCGCAGCCAAAGTCTGCACTGGTAAATTCCGGGTCGTAGCCGATCAGCACACCGTGCCTTTTCAGATCGTCCCGTATACGCTCAATCACGTCGTCTGCTTCTTGTTTTAGCATGATCGTTATCTCGCGGTGCTTGTACCCAATAAAACTCTAGCTGACCCTGAGTGTTTTCGTGGATTATCGGTATTACCACTGCCTTCCCCTTGTTCCTCTCGTTCCCCGCTTGCCTACCGGGTACCGCCAGTAAGGTACGAGCAACCAACGCAGCATGGCTTTACCTCTGCACTGGAACAGGAATTGCTGAAGCCCTGAGACATTGATCATGCGGGGTACGCAGAAATGACTCAGGATGACCGCTATTACATGATTTTCAGCGTGGTGGCTGTGCTGGTACTGGACCTGGCGGCGACTTATGTGTTTCTCAATGCCATATCCTGACCCCGATTGTGGGGCACGCCATACGCGTAATCGGGCCAGCCGCTACATGAAACCTGGCGGGGAAGATGACCAGCGGCGTGCGCCAGCCTGAACATCCCGATTGAGTGCGGTCCAACGTAAGCAAGCCTTGGCTTCGCTTGTCGGAGGTGCGCACATGAAACGCAAGACTGCATGGGTTGTGGTGTTGTCCGGTTCGCTGCTGCTCAGTGGCTGCTGGCCATACTGGCATGACGGGCGGCATCATCGCCATTATTACGACGGTGATCATGGTGGGCAGGAGTATCGTCGCTACTAATGGCGGGCGCGAGAAGGCGCCCCGAGGTCCATATAGCCAATAAGCCTGATACCGGGTTGCCTTCAAGCAGTAACATGGGCACACGAGGTTGCTGGACGCCGCACTGATGTGTTCCAAGGCATGAGGGTTAGCACTGGAAAACACAAAAAGCCCGCTGTTGAGAGCGGGCTTTTTGCATTTGCTGGCCACGGCCGCAATAATCCGCCTATTTAGAAGGAGAATCTCGGGTGCAAGCAAGAAGCGTTGTCGCCGAAATGTTCATTGGGATCCCGACGCATTTCTGGGTGTTGCCCGTTGCCGGCCTGGTTGCGTACTACGGCTTGAAGTGGTCTGCCAAATCCAGGAATCGCGCTACCTTACTGCAAACCTTGACTTACCTGTTGCTGCTGGCGCTGGCGGTGCTGCCCAACGGTTTTTATGCGCTGTTTCCCCCGGCGCCCGACCCGGATGTGTTGTTGAATAACGCGCCGTTGCCCAACTATGCAGGGCGCCTCTACCTGGATGTGTTCTACGTCTTCGGGGGGTGGGCGCTGAGCAAAGTGGTGAAGCTCAAGTTCAGCTGAGTCGCTGCCCGAATATCTGATGCGCCGACTGGAACGCATATTGCTCTTACCCTTTCAAACCGGCGCATTTGGGGGATACGGCAATGCTTCCTGAAGACCTGTATGTCATGTTTCTGTTTGTCGCCATCGTGCTGGCCCTCGATGTAGCGGCCATCGTGCTGTACCGGGGAGCCAAACCCTGACCCCCGTTTGGGGGGGCTGGCACCCTGAACCGGGTATATAGTCGCGGTCAGGAATGGATTAGCTAGGCAAACCAAGGCGATTTCCAGACCGTGAAGTCAGTCAACAAGCGCCTTCCATGTCGTCGATTCTTGCGGCGACAGAGCGCAACTCGTCCGCAACCACATCGATGGACTTGATGTGCGCAGCAACATCCACCTCGCTTTGCGAACTACCGCGCGCCGCCATGAACCTGGCATGACCACTCATGGCCTGACTGAGCTGGTCCAGGTGATCGGCTGTTCTGACCAAGTCTGACTTGATGCTATGAAGCGTTTCCATGGTGTTAAAGGCCTTCCTTGTCAGTTGCTTCAACGGGCCTGTGAGCATCGCCGCAGGGCAGGGTGAAACGCAACCGATTTGTAGAAGGCGCTTTCTCGCCCAAACCCGGAAGAGCTTACGCGATCATTGCTCGGGCGCCGGAGAGTGCCCAGGTTTTTCAGCGGTCTGTTTCCACCTGAAGTACCGAACCTTTATCGTCCGTTACCAACAATCCGATGGACTGGTTACCGTCTGATTGTTGCTCGGCAAGTGGCACGTCCGAGTGGCGAAAAATGCTACGGTTCTGTTCACCGGTTTTAAGGGTGATGAGTTTGCCATTCTGGTAGAAAAGAAGGGTTTTGTTGGCGTTATTTTGCATTGTGGAATTCCTTGCCGACTGGTGGGTTGACACCTTTACTGTCGCAGCCTCCACCTGCTCACGCTACTGGCAGAATTATCAGGTGCCCCAGCGCCTATGGCCGTGTCAATTGCGCGAAAACTGCAGCCAGACCTTGGTTGATTAGTAACTCGGCGCAACCCCCGTTAGAATGCAGCGTATCCCTAATGGCCAATTGCAAATGCCTACCTTTCGTATCCTTATCACTTCTGCGTTAGTTGCCAGCCTTGCCGGCTGCGCAACCCCCGGCAAACCCACGGCCAGTAAACTGACCAAAAAATCGCCGCAGCAGTACGCCGCGTGCGTCCTGCCTAAGTGGCAGGCACTAGCGCCCCAGGCTACGCAGAAGTCGATAGCCCACGGTTATCGGCTGACGGCGCCCAGTGCCGTAGCGAGCGACGATGTGCTGGACGTGGTCGATTCTCGCGATGGCAGCCGCGCTACGTTCTACAAGGGCAGCTTCCTGTCGGGCGACAAGTTGCGCCAGGCTGCCAGAGAGTGCCTGGACTGAGTCAGTAACCCGAGCCGCTCGAACCGCCCATGCTGGGCAGGCGGGCCTTGTGCTCGCGAAGCAGGGTCACTGCCACGGAGACCGCTTAGGGCTTGGCATATTGATCAACCCACGTCCCCGCGCTTGTTCATCTGCTCGCACTGAACCTGCGCATCCGTCCTGCTCGGGTAGCTCGGTTTGAGCCGCTCCTTCACCTGGTTATCGTAAATGTCGAACCCTCCACAAACGGTAGCGGCGTAATAGCGGCTGCCCATGCGGAACGACTCCTTTTCGATCGGCACAGCGGGAACGATAACGAATCTTGGTTGCATGTTTCGTGCCTCCCCAGGCAGAGACTTAAGTATTAGTCTCGCCATGGATAAGCATCAAGCAGGCTCATCAATAAAACAGCGTTCATGCAGGGCAGGGTGCCGATCGCGCTGTCATCAAATGAAAACCCGCTGTCGTCCGATGCGAAGCATCCTGAAAGCCAAGGGCATACAGTCCAGTCATCCAGAACTGACGCCAGGCGTCCAGATCGATGAGTGGAGAGACAAGCATGTCCAAAGTCGTACGTTTCCATCAGACCGGTGGCCCCGAAGTGCTGCGCTACGAGGATGCCGAGGTGGGCGAGCCTGGCCCGGGCCAGGTGCGTTTGCGCCAGGTGGCGGTGGGCCTGAACTACGCCGACACCTACTTCCGCAATGGCACCTACCCGATTCCGTTGCCCAATGGTATCGGCGTGGAAGCTGCCGGGGTGGTAGAGGCCGTGGGCGAGGGCGTGACGCAGGTGAGGGTCGGTGACCGTGTCACCTATACCGGCTTCCTCAATACCCTGGGTGCTTATTGCACCGAGCGGCTCATACCCGCCGCGGCACTGATAAAACTGCCGGAAACCATTGCCTTCGAGACCGCTGCCGCCATGACCATGCGCGGCCTGACCTCGGCCTACTTGCTACGCCGGCTCTATGACTTCAAGCCCGGTGACAGCGTGCTGCTGCATGCCGCTGCTGGCGGGGTTGGCCTGATTGTCGCGCAGTGGGCGAGGCTGTTGGGGCTGAACGTGATCGGCACCGTATCCACCGAGGCCAAGGCTGAAGTGGCCCGCGCCCATGGCTGTAACCACATCATCAACTACAGCGTCGAGGACGTGGCCAGCCGCGTGCGTGAGCTGACCGACGGGGTAGGGGTGAACGTGGTGTTTGACAGCGTTGGCAAGAACACCTTCATGGGCTCGCTCGATGCGCTCAAACGCCGTGGCCTGATGGTATGCGTTGGCACGGCTTCGGGCACCATCCCGCCATTCGACCCGCAATTGCTGGCGATCAAGGGTTCGCTGCAGCTCACCCGGCCGGCACTGGCCGACTTCATTGCCGACCCGGCAGAAAAGGCCGACCTGGCCGGTGAACTGTTCGACCACGTCAGCAGCGGGCGCATCCGGATCGAAATCAACCAGCACTACGCCTTGCAGGATGCCGCTCAGGCCCACCGTGACCTGGAAGCTCGCAAAACCACCGGCTCGTCGATCTTCGTCATCTGAAGAGGGCAACAGCATGCACATCGAACAACTGACCTGCGCGATCGGTGCCGAGGTAAGTGGCGTCAACCTGGCCGACGCGATTCACGATGATGACCTGTTCGCCCAACTGCGCCAGCAGCTGCTTCAACACCGTGTGCTGTTCCTGCGCGACCAGCACTTCAGCCGTGCCGAGCATGTGGCCTTCGCCCGTCGCTTCGGCGAATTGGAAGACCACCCGGTGGCCGGTAGCGATCCTGAGCACCCAGGGCTGGTGCAGATCTACAAGCGCCCGGACCAGCCCAACGACCGTTATGAAAATGCCTGGCACACCGACGCCACCTGGCGCGAGGCGCCCCCCATGGGCTGCGTACTGCGCTGCGTCGAATGCCCTCCGGTGGGCGGCGATACGATGTGGGCGAACATGGTGCTGGCCTATGAAAACCTGCCCAGCGACGTAAAGGCCAAAATCGAAGGCCTGCGCGCCCGCCACAGCATCGAGGCCAGCTTCGGCGCCGCCATGCCGCTGGACAAACGCCTGGCACTGAAGGCGCAGTTCCCCGATGCCGAGCACCCGGTGGTGCGCACCCACCCGGAAACGGGCGAGCAGGTGTTGTTCGTCAACGCCTTCACCACCCATTTCAGCAACTACCACACCCCGCAACGGGTGCGTTTCGGCCAAGACGCCAACCCAGGTGCCAGCGACCTGCTGCGTTACCTGATCAGCCAGGCGTACCTGCCCGAGTACCAGGTGCGCTGGCGCTGGAAGCCTAACAGCGTGGCGATCTGGGACAACCGCAGCACTCAGCATTACGCCGTAATGGACTACCCGCCGTGCCACCGCAAGATGGAGCGCGCCGGGATCAAGGGCAGCCGCACGTTCTAAGCCTGTTGTCGTCACTGGCGGCAACCGCACAATAACAATAGCGAGGACTACAGCATGCAATTCTTCGACGATTCGTTGCACCCGGAAAACATGGAAAAGGTGGTGATCACCGTGGCCCCCTATGGCCCGGAGTGGATGCCCGAAGACTTCCCTGAAGACATTCCACTGACCATGGACGAGCAGGTGCAGAAGGCCGTCGACTGTTACGAGGCAGGCGCCACCGTGCTGCACTTGCATGTGCGTGAACTGGACGGCAAAGGCTCCAAGCGCTTGTCCAAGTTCAACGAGCTGATCGCCGGTGTGCGTGAGGCGGTTCCGGACATGATCATCCAGGTGGGGGGGTCGATTTCCTTCGCGCCGGAGGGCGAAGGCGAGGCGGCCAAGTGGCTGTCGGACGATACCCGACACATGCTCGCCGAACTGACGCCGCGCCCCGACCAGGTGACCGTGGCGATCAACACCACACAGATGAACATCATGGAGCTGTTGTACCCCGAGTATCTCGAAGGCACCTCGCTGGCCAGCCCCGCAATCCATGCAGCTTACAGCGAGATGACCGTGCCGGCCGGCCCGGCCTGGGTCCGCGAACACCTGCGCCGCCTGCAGGCCAGCAATATCCAGCCGCATTTCCAGCTGACCGGCATGCATGCCCTGGAAACCCTTGAGCGCATTGTGCGCCGGGGTGACTACATGGGCCCGCTGAACCTGACCTGGATCGGCATTGGCGGCGGTTTTGACGGCCCCAACCCGTTCAACTTCTTCAACTTCATCCACCGCGCACCGGACGGCTGCACGTTGACCGCCGAGTCGTTGCTGAAGAACGTGCTGCCGTTCAATACCATGGCCTTGGCCATGGGCCTGCACCCGCGCTGTGGCAACGAAGACACCATCATCGACCAGCACGGCAAACGCTTCACCTCGGTGCAGCAGGTCCGGCAGACCGTGCGCGTGGCGCATGAACTGGGTCGTGAGATTGCCACTGGCAAAGAGGCCCGCGCCATTTACCGCATCGGCCAGCAGTACGACAGCATCGAGCAGACGCTGAAGGCCAACGGCATGGCGCCAAACCGCCAGTCGGGTGTGAAGGGGGTGCCGCAGCGTACCTGAAAGGCAGGCCCGACCCTTTCGCGGGCTTGCCCGCGAAGCGGCCCGCAAGAGCAACATCAGTTCTGGCTGTTACCCATAACAACAAAAACAACACCCAAGCCCTACACCCAAGGAGGCAACATGGCCACCTACCTCGCCAGCGCCGAAGACGCCGGCAGCGAATCCGCCCACAGCGTGCCCCGGCGTTATGCCTGGGTGGTCTTTGCCCTGACCTTTGGTCTGTTGATCTCCGACTACATGTCGCGCCAGGTACTCAACGCGGTGTTCCCGCTGCTCAAGGGCGAATGGGCGCTCAGTGACAGCCAGTTGGGCCTGCTCAGCGGCATCGTCGCGCTGATGGTCGGCCTGCTGACGTTCCCGCTGTCACTGTTGGCCGACCGTGTCGGCCGGGTACGCAGCCTGGTGTTCATGGCGGTATTGTGGAGCCTGGCGACGCTCGGCTGCGCCTTGGCAGAAAATTACCCGCAAATGTTCATTGCGCGTTTTCTGGTCGGGGTCGGAGAGGCCGCTTACGGCAGTGTCGGCATTGCCGTGGTGGTCGCCGTGTTCCCCCGCGACATGCGCTCGACCCTGGCCGGGGCATTCATGGCCGGTGGCATGTTCGGCTCGGTGCTGGGCATGGCCCTGGGCGGCGTGTTGGCTCAGCACCTGGGTTGGCGCTGGGCATTCGCCGGCATGGCACTGTTCGGCCTGGTGCTGGCGATGCTGTACCCCATGATCGTCAAGGAGGCACGCATTGCGCCCAAGTGCGCGCAGCAGGCGCTGGGCAAAGTCAGCCGCCCGCTGCGCAGCTTGTACAGCAGCCGCTCGGTCATCGCCGCCTATGTCGGCAGCGGCCTGCAGTTGTTTGTTGGCGGCACCTTGATTGTGTGGATGCCTAGCTACCTGAACCGCTATTACGCCATGGGCACTGACCGCGCCGGTGCGGTCGCCGCTGTTATCGTGTTGTGCAGCGGCGTCGGCATGATCCTCTGCGCCATGCTCTGCGACCGCCTGGGCCGGCAGCGCCCGGACCGCAAGATCAGCCTGGCCATCGGTTACTGCCTGGGCAGCTGCGTGCTGCTGAGCATGGCCTTCGCGTTGCCCGCTGGCACCGCACAACTGGTGCTGATCTGCCTGGGCATGATGATTGCCGCCGGCACCAACGGCCCGTCCAGTGCCATGGTTGCCAACCTTACCCACGCCTCGGTACATGGCACCGCTTTCGCCACCCTGACCCTGGCCAACAACCTGCTGGGCCTGGCGACCGGGCCGCTGATTACTGGCCGGGTATCCGACCTGATCGGCCTGCAGGCCGCATTACAGCTGGTACCGCTGACAAGCATCGCGGCGGCGGCTGTGTTCTTTTTCGCTAAACGTCATTACCACCGCGACATGGACTGTCTGCGCTCCAGGAGTTGAAACCGTGAAACAGCTGTTGTCCGTCGAGGTGTTCTTCGATTTTGTCTGCCCTTGGTGCCTGATTGGGCAGCGGCACCTGCAGGCGGCCCTGTTGTGGTTGCAACGTGAGCAACCTCAGGTAGAGGTGCAGGTGCACTGGCAGGGCGTGCAGCTGTTGCCTGGGCTGCCTGCCAATGGGGTGTCGTTCAGTACGTTTTACCTGCAACGCCTGGGCAGTGAACAAGCCGTACGCGAGCGCCAGGCCCAGGTGCGCGCCGCTGCCAGCGTGGTGGGCGAGGATATCGATTTCTCGCGCATACGCCGCATGCCCAATACCGGCAATGCTCACCGGTTGATGCAACGGGCCGGCAGCCTGCTCGGTGCACCGCAACAGGAGGCGTTGCTGGCGCAGTTGTTCATTGCCTATTTCCATCAGGGCCGTGACCTGGGGGACAGCGGCACCTTGCTCGGTATTGCCCAGAGCTGCGGGCTGCAGGCCGCACAAGTGGTCGACTGCCTGCGTGACGACGGTAGCCCGTTTCTCGATGGGGCAGGGCGCGCAGGCAGTGCCGTGCCGCGCTACCGCTTCAATCAGGGGCCGTTGATTGCAGGCGTGCGGCCGGCCGAGGCACTGTTCGCGGCCATGAAAGACGCCTTGCAGGAGGTGGTGCAGGCATGAAACGACGTATGGCACTGGCCCCCGATCAAGTACCCGAACGCAACGGGCGGGTGCTGTTGGACCTTGAAGGCCACAGTGTGGCCTTGTTCAACATTGCCGATTCGTTCTATGCCGTCGATGACAGTTGCCCGCACCAGGGGGCATCGCTGTGCGGTGGTCGCCTGGAGGGTCGCGTCATCCAGTGCTGTGCCCACGGATTGCGTTTCGACCTGGCCAGCGGTTATCTGCAGAACTCCACCGCGCTCAAGCTGAACACGTACCCTGTCGAGCACGAGAAGGGTGAGGTGTTTATCGTCATCGATGAGCCCGCAACGGGCGGTTAATGCAACTGCCCATTGTGCTGTGCGCGCCAGTTTGCCGGCGGCATGCCGTACTGGGCAATGAACCAGCGGGTGAATGAGCTGGGCATCGAATAACCGAGCATGTCGGCAATGCGCCCCAGCGAATAGCTGGGGTTTTCCAGGTAGCGCATCACCAAGTCACGGCGCACGCTGTTGATCAGGTCCTTGAAGGTCAGCGCGTTCTCTTCCAGCCGCCGCTGCAGGGTGCGCACGTTCATGCCTTGGGTCTGCGCCACTTGCTCGATGGTGGCACGGCCCATGGGTAGCAGCAGGTAGATGGTCTTGCGTAGCTCCAGTTCCAGCGACGGCACGCCGCTGGCCGGCAGCGTGTCCAGGTAGCGCCGCGCCAGCCGGGCCATGGCCTCGTTGGCCTGCGGGCTGGCGCTGTCGAGGTCGGCGGCGGGGCAAACGATGCCATTGAATTCGCTACCGAACACCAGTGTGCAACCGAAAATGCGCCGGTGAATGGAGGGGTCGGCAGGGGCCGCGTGGGTGAAGTTGGCACTGATCGGGTGCCAATGGGCACCCAGCAGTGCCGCGCACAGGCGCATCATCACGCCGATGGCCAACTCGGTGGCCTGGCGGCTGCACGGCGCTCGCTCGTTGATCACCTCCTCACGAATAACCACGGTCTTGCCGGCTTCCTCGATATGGATGGCCAGCGCGTCGTTGAGCAGGTGGCGGTACTGCACGATCACTTGCAGCGCATCGCGCAGGTTGCGTTGGTGGCTGAGCAGCAGGCTGATTTCGCCGAAGTCCGACAACTGACGCAATTCGGCCATGCGCAAACCGAAACTTTCGCACTTCGTGGCGCTGGCAGAGGCCTCCAGCAAGCTGATGACGCTGGCCACCGGGATACGCCGGTTGGGGTCGTCGAGCAGCGCGGCGCTCAGGCCAACCTGTGCCAGCAGTGCATGGGGATTGAGGCCCAGGTGGCGGGACACTTCCAGGTAGTTGGTCAAACTGGCGGCACGGACTAGAGCAGGCATTTTTTATTGTTGTCCCTGAAGTACGGGGGTTGCAGGTCCACTGGTTTTATAGCGTGCGTGTCATCAATTGAAAAGCAAAGCCCTGTTTTGACCGTTGTCATCAAATGAAAAGCGCCTGACGCCCAATGTAAAGCACCCGGGGGGAGGCCTGTTTACTGTGACCTTCAAGCGCTACATCGCACATGAGGTTCACCGTGGAAAAATTGCAAACCACAGCCACCGTGCTGATTGTCCCTGGCCTGCGTGACCACGTCGCCGAACATTGGCAAACCCTGCTGGCCGGCCGTCTGGCCAAGGTGCGCAGCGTACCGCCGTTGCAGGTTGACGGCCTGTGTTGCAACGCCCGGGTCGAGGCGATCCAGCGCGAGCTCGATCAGCTCGAAGGTGAGGTAATCCTGGTCGCGCACAGTGCTGGCGTACTGATGGTCGCCCATTGGGCGGCACGCTACCGGCGGCCGATCAAGGGGGCTTTGCTGGCGGCCCCGCCAGACCTCAATGCCCACTGGCCGGCGCATTACCCAAGCCCGGCCAGCCTGGCCGAGAAGGGTTGGTCACCGCTTCCGCCGACGTCGCTGCCATTCCCAAGCATTGTCGCGGCCAGCAGTAACGACCACCTCGCCAGCTACGCCGCCGCCGGTGAACTGGCCCGGCGTTGGGGCAGCGAACTGGTTGGCCTGGGCGCTGTTGGCCACCTTAACCCGGCTTCCGGTTTCGGCCCTTGGCCGCTGGCCGAGGCCCTGATCCGCCGACTGGACGGCGCAAACCTGCAGTAACGCATGGACGCCCCAGCCACGCCCGCAGCAGACGGGCGGCGAAAAAAACAATAACAATACGTGGAGCCATCGTAATGCCAGAACACCGCATTCACCGTGCTGTGAAGCCACAGCGCTGCCTGCTTGCCTGCGCCATCGGCCTGCTCACGCTGCCTGCCGCCCAAGCCTTCGAAGTCGATACCGGCAACGAAGACTGGGCCGTGCGCTTCGACAATACCGTCAAGTACAACTACGGCGTGCGCACTGAAAGTGCCGACAAGCGCCTGCTGGGCACGCCCAACAGCAACGACGGCGACTACAACTTCCGCAAGGCGGGCACCAACGTCACCAACCGGGTCGACCTGCTGACCGAGCTGGACGTGGTGTACCAGGGCAACACCGGTTTTCGCGTCAGCACTGCCAGCTGGTACGACAAGGCCTACGACAACACCGGCTCCAACAGCAACCCGTTCGTCAACGGTAATGGTGACCAGTCAGGCATCAACCCCAGCCTCAATGGCCTGCCGGGCACCGGCATACCGCTGGGCAGTCCGCACCTGAGTAACTACGCCCAGCGTTACTACAGCGGCCCCTCGGGCGAAGTGCTGGATGCCTTCGTGTTCATGAGCCGTGACGTGGGCGAAGCATCACAGGTCAGCGCCAAGCTGGGCCAGCACAACCTGTTCTGGGGTGAAACCCTGCTCAACCCGGTGCATTCGTTGAGCTACGGCCAGTCCGGCCTGGACCTGGCCAAGCTGGCGGCATCGCCGGGCACCGAGGCCAAGGAGCTGTTCGTGCCCCGTAACCAGCTGTCCACTTCGTTTCTGGTCAATTCCGAGCTCACCCTGGGCGCTCAGTACTTCTTCGACTGGGACGCGGCCCGACTGCCCGAGGCGGGTACCTACTATGGCGGCTCCGACGTGGTAGGCGAGGGCGCGCAGAGCTTACTGCTGGGCCATACCGGCACCCCGGGGCTGATCCCGGTGCGTGGTGCGCTGACCACCCTGCGCCGTGGTCATGACCTTACCCCTGGCAAAAGCGGCGACTGGGGCGTCATGGCCAAGTGGTCGCCGGAGTGGCTGGGCGGCACCCTGGGTTTCTACTACCGCAAGACCTCCGAAATCCTGCCCCAGGCCTGGCTCGATGCGCGTGGCATGACCGTGTCCAACGGTCCGTTCGGCAACCCGCCGGGCAGCCGCCAGGGCGCGGTCGGCAACCTCTACAACTCACTGCAAAGCACCACCTACCAGTTCGCCTATGCCGACAACATCGACATCTATGGGCTGAGCCTGTCCAAGGATGTGGCGGGCATCAGCGTCGGCAGCGACTTGAACATCCGCCACAACATGCCGCTGGCGAGCATCCCGGCAATCGTCAGTGCCCCCGGCCAGGCAGGCCTGGGGGGCGGCTTCGGCCTGCTGCCGGCGCGCCTGCCCAGCAGCGGGGTCATCTACGACGTGCCCAAGGATGGCGACAGCCTGAGCGCCACTGGTGACACCCTGCACTTCACCCTCAACGGGCTGATGACCATCGGCGACACGCCGCTGTTCGACTCGGCAACCCTGCTCGGCGAGCTGTTCTACAGCAACTTGCTCAAGCTCGATGGCCACAACGAGGCCTTGTACAAGGGCAAGAGCAGCTACCGCGGTATCGACAAGGCCACCCGCGATAACTGGGGCATTGCCGTCAACTTCACCCCCACCTGGTACCAGGTGGTACCGGGCATGGACTTGAGTATGCCGCTGTCGGTCAACGTCGGCATCGACGGTGTGTCGCCGGTGCAGGGCGGCGGTGCCGAAAACACCGGCAACTATGCGCTGGGCGTAAGCGCCGCGATCTACAACCAGTACTTCGTCGACCTCAAGTACGTCGACAGCTTCGGTGAGACCAAGGCCTGCAAGGATGGCCAGACCGACGGCAGCACCCCCAATGCCCTGGACGGCGAACAGGATTACACCTGCTACGGCGGCGGCTATGCCTCCTTCTCCGGTGGTGGTGCCACCACCGAGGACCGTGGCGCCCTGTACCTGACCGTCAAGACGACCTTCTGACTCATGTTTCCTACCGCCTACACAGGAAGACAACCATCATGAATTTCGTACGTACCCTGCTGGCCTCGTGCCTGTCGCTGGCCGCGCTCAACGCCGCCCAAGCCGCCGTTTCCCCTGACCAGGCTGCCCGCCTGGGCACCAACCTGACCGCCATCGGTGCCGAAAAGGCCGGCAATACCGACGGTTCGATCCCGGCTTACCAGGGGGGCCTGCAGACGCCGCCTGCCAACTTCCAGAGCGGTGCCAGCATGCGCCCCGACCCGTTTGCCAGCGACAAGCCGCTGCTGGTCATCGATGGCAAGAACGCCGACCAGTACAAGGGCCTGCTGACTGCAACCACCCTGGAACTGCTCAAGCGCTATCCCAGTTACCGTGTCGACGTGTACCCGACTCATCGCAGCGTAGCGCTGCCGCAGGCGGTGCTGGACAACACCCGCAAGAACGCCACCGCTGCCAAAAGCCTGGAGGGTGGCACGGCCGTGGACAACGTGCTGCCCGGCATCCCGTTCCCCATTCCGCAAAACGGCGCCGAGGCCATGTGGAACTTCCTGCTGCGCTACCAAGGCGTGAGCATGACCGCCAAGTACGACTCATGGAACGTCGATGCCGCCGGCAAAGCGTCACTGTCGACCACCGGCCAGGCCAATATCAGCTACCCGATCTACGAAGACATGGCCAAGCCGATCGGTGCCAAGGACACCTATTACCAGATGAAGCTGGTGTACACCGGGCCTGCGCGCCGTGCCGGCGAAGCCATGATGCTGCGCGATGCCGCCAACCCGCTGGTGCAGCCACGCAGCGCCTGGCAGTACCTGCCGGGGCAGCGCCGGGTCAAGCTGGCACCCAACCTGGCCTACGACACGCCCAACCCGGGCACGTCGGGCTCGGGCACCTACGATGATGTGTTCGTCTTCAATGGCGCCCTGGACCGCTACGACTGGACCTTGGTCGGCAAGCAGGAGATGTACGTGCCGTACAACACCTACCCGCTCACTTACAACACCGACGTCAAGCAACTGATCACCCCCAACCACCTGGCCCCGCAGTTCGTGCGCTGGGAAAAGCACCGCGTGTGGGTGGTGGAGGGCAAGCTCAAGGACGGCGCACGCCACATCTACCACAAGCGCCGCTTCTACCTTGACGAAGACAGCTGGATCGCCCTGGCCTCGGACCAGTACGACGCCCGTGGCCAGCTTTATCGCGGCTCGTTCGCCTTCCTCACCCAGAGCTACGACAAACAGACCCCGGACGCCACGCCTTTCATGATCTACGACCTGATCGGCGGCACCTACAACCTCAACGGCGTTGTGGGTGCCTACGGCGGTATCCGCTACATCGACCCATTGTCGAAAACCCAGTGGTCGCCCGAGTCGCTGGCCGGCAATGGCATTCGCTGAGCGCACGGAGCAGAGGTTGCCAATGTCTGTCTTCAAACGATGCAGCGCAGTGATGCTGGCCCTGGCGGCGCTGCAGGGCACGGCGCACGCCGTGCCCTTCACCGACGTACTGGAGGTGCCCGCCATGCCCAGTGCCCTGGCCAGCAGTAGCGCCCTGCGTGACGTGACCTTGGCCGGGCCGCGCCTGGTCGCGGTCGGCCCGCGCGGGCACATCCTGTATTCCGATGACCACGGCGCACACTGGCAGCAAGCCCAGGTGCCCGTCAGCGCCGACCTGAATGCGGTGAGCTTCGCCACGCCCGAACTGGGCTGGGCGGTCGGCCATGACGGTGTGGTGCTGCACAGCCGCGATGGTGGCGTGCACTGGCACAAACAGCTGGATGGCCGCGCGCTGGCCGAGCAGTTGCCTGCGGCGGTCACCGACAATGCCTTGCTCGACGTGTGGTTCAGCGATGCCCGCAACGGCTATGCGGTGGGCGTGTTCAACCTGCTGTTGCGCACCACAGACGGCGGCGAGCACTGGCAACCCTGGCTCGACCACAGCGACAACCCGCAAGGCCTGCACCTGACCAGCCTGGCGGCGATGGGTGACGACCTGTACATCACCGGCGAGCAGGGCCTGCTGCTGAAGTGGAGCGGCGCACGCTTCAGTCGCGTCGACACGCCCTATGCCGGCACCCTGTTCGGTGCCGTCGGCAAACCCGGTGTGCTGCTGGTCTACGGCCTGCGCGGCCACGCCTACCGCAGCACCGATGGCGGCCAGCAGTGGCAGCCGGTGAATACGGGTATCAACACCAGCCTCACCGCCGCCGGCATCGACCGTGACGGCCAGCTGTGGCTGGCCAGCCAGGCCGGCGACCTGCTGCTCAGTCGGGATGACGGTGCCAGCTTCAGTCAGGTGCCGCAAAGCGCCCGTGGCCCCGTGACCGCGCTCGTCAGCGACACCGGCAATGGCCTGGTGCTGGTGGGCGAGCGGGGCGTGCGCAACCAGGCCGGTAACCCCACGCAACACCCATAACAAGAGAAGACCCTGATGGCCGCTACCCGCCAAGATACCCTTCCGGTAATCCGCAACCTTGCCGACTTCGATCCACATTCGGGCAACGGCCTGGAGCGCCTTGTGTTCAACCACCGCCTGCCATTTCTGCTGTGCATGCTGGTGGCGACGCTGGTGCTGGGCTTCATGGCGCTGACACGCCTGGAACTGCGGCCCAGCTTCGACAAGATGCTGCCGCAGAGCCACCCCTACATCCAGCATTACCTGGAAAACCGCGCCTCGTTGCGCGGCCTGGGCAATGCGGTGCGGATAGTGGTAGAGCACACTCAGGGCGACATTTTCGACCCGGGCTACCTGCAGGCCCTGCGTCACATCAACGACGAGCTGTTCCTCAGCCAGGGGGTGGACCGGGCCTGGGTGAAGTCGCTGTGGAGCCCGGCGGTGCGCTGGACCGAGGTCACCGAAGAAGGCTTCCAGGGTGGCCCGGTCATGCCTGACGGCTATCAGGGTGCAGCCGGCGACATCGAGCAGCTACGGCAGAACATCGAACGTGCCAACATCGTCGGCAGCCTGGTGGCGCGCGACTTCAAGTCGAGCATGCTGGTGGTGCCGCTGCTCGACCAGGATTCGGCCACCGGCAAAGGCCTGGACTACCATGCCTTTTCGCAAAAGCTCGAACAGCTGCGCAGCCAGTACCAGGCCAGCGGCCAGTACCGTATTCATGTGATCGGCTTTGCCAAGCTGATGGGCGACCTGATCGACGGCCTGATCGAGGTAATGGCGTTCTTTGCCCTGGCGGTGTTGACCAGCCTGGTGATCATCTACTGCTATACCCGCTGTATACGCAGCACTTTGCTGGTGGTGCTGTGTTCGCTGACGGCGGTGGTATGGCAACTGGGTATCGTCGCCTGGCTGGGCTATGCCATCGACCCGTATTCGATCCTGGTGCCCTTCCTGATCTTTGCCATCGGCGTGTCGCATGCGGCGCAGAAGATGAACGGCATCCTTCAGGACATCGGTCGCGGTACTCATCGGCAGATCGCCGCTCGCTATACCTTCCGCCGCCTGTTCGTGGCCGGGGTGACCGCCTTGCTGGCCGATGCAGTGGGCTTTGCCGTGCTGATGATCATCGATATTCCGGTGATTCAGGACTTGGCGATTACCGCCAGCATTGGCGTGGCAGTGCTGATCTTTACCTCATTGCTGTTGATGCCGGTGGCCCTGTCCTATGTCGGGGTAGGCCGCAAGGCCGCCGACCGGGCGCTGCGTATCGATGCCCGCGCGGCTCGGCACCGAGGCTTCGGTCGGCTGTGGGACCTGCTCGACCGCTTCACTGAACGCAAATGGGCCAGCGCCGCTGTGCTGGCAGCCCTTGCCCTGGCCGCCCTGGGCATCTGGGGCAGCTTGCAGCTGAAAATCGGCGACCTCGACAGTGGCGCCCCCGAGCTTCGCGCTGATTCGCGCTACAACCTCGACAATGCCTACATCACCCAGCATTACGCACTGTCCAGCGACACCTTCGCGGTCATGGTCAAGACCGCTCCCGAAGGCTGCCTGCAGTACCCGACCTTGATTCTTGCCGACCGCCTCGCCTGGGAGCTGCAGCAACTGCCGGGTGTGCAGACCACTGTGTCGCTGGCCAACGCTGTGCGCCAGATCACCGCTGGTACCTACGAAGGCAACCCACGGCTGAACAGTCTGCAGCGTAACCAGGACGTGCTCAATTACGCCGCCCAGCAGGCTTCGGTCAACGCCCCGGAGCTGTTCAACAACGACTGCTCGCTGATGCCGGTGATCGCCTACCTCAAAGACCATCGCGCCGACACGCTGGCCGAGGTGGCTGCCGTGGCCGAACGCTTTGCCCAGGCCAACAGCAGTGCCGAGCACCAGTTCCTGCTGGCCGCCGGCAGCGCCGGTATCGAGGCCGCCACCAACGTGGTGGTACGCGAGGCCAACCACCGTATGTTGTTGCTGGTGTACCTGGCGGTCACGTTGTTCTGCCTGGTCACCTTCCGCAGCTGGCGCGCAACGCTGGTGGCGATCCTGCCGCTGATGCTCACCTCGGTGCTGTGCGAGGCGCTGATGGTGGCCATGGGTATTGGCGTCAAGGTTGCCACTTTGCCGGTGATCGCCCTTGGCGTGGGCATTGGCGTGGACTATGCGCTGTACCTGCTTAGCGTGCAGCTGCACTACCAGCGCGCCGGCCTGAGCCTGGCTCAGGCCTACCAGAACGCCGTGGCCTTCACCGGCCGGGTAGTGGGGCTGGTCGGCATTACCCTGGCCGCCGGTGTGGTTGGTTGGGCCTGGTCGCCCATCAAGTTCCAGGCCGACATGGGCCTGCTGCTGACCTTCATGTTCCTGTGGAACATGCTCGGCGCGCTGGTGCTGATACCCGCGCTGTCGCACTTCCTCCTGCGTGGCCAGGGCGCCCCGGCGGCTGCCGGAACCCGGGCCGTAGCACTTTCGCAAACCCAAGAAACCGAGTGTTCGCCTCATGTCTGATTACCTTCCGCCACTGCGCGACATGGATTTTCTGTTCAACGACGTGTTCGACATCCCCGCCTGGTGGGCGCAAACGCCCGCACTGGCCGACGTGGTCGATGGCGACACTGCCCGGGCCATACTCGAGCAGGCCGGCAAACTGATTGCCGAGCAGGTGGCGCCGCTCAACCGCAGTGGCGACGAGCAGGGATGCCGTTGGGAGGCTGGCCAGGTTCGGACACCCGACGGTTTCGCCGATGCCTACCGGGCATTCGCCGCTGACGGCTGGGTCGGGGTGTCCGGTGCGCCGGAATACGGCGGCATGGGCATGCCGAAAGTGATCGGCGCCCAGCTCGAAGAAATGCTCAATGCCGCCAACCTGTCATTCGGTTTGTACCCGATGTTGACGGCCGGCGCCTGCCTGGCACTGCTGAACCATGCCAGCGAGGCGTTGAAGGCGCTGTACCTGCCGCCGATGTACCAAGGGCGGTGGAGCGGATCGATGTGCCTGACCGAGCCCCACGCCGGCACCGACCTGGGCCTGATCCGCACCCGCGCCGAGCCCGTTGCGGATGGCGGCTACCGCATCAGCGGCACGAAGATTTTCATCACCGGCGGCGAGCAGGACCTGACCGAGAACATCATCCACCTGGTGCTGGCGAGGCTGCCGGATGCCCCTGCTGGCCCCAAAGGTATCTCGCTGTTCCTGGTACCCAAAGTGCTGGTTGGCGCCGACGGCACATTGGGCCAGGCCAATGCGGTGGGCTGCGGCTCGATCGAGCACAAGATGGGCATCAAGGCGTCGGCCACCTGCGTGATGAACTTTGACGGTGCCATCGGCTACCTGGTCGGTGAGCCGAACAAGGGGCTCAATGCGATGTTCACCATGATGAACTACGAGCGCCTCGGCGTGGGTATCCAAGGCCTGGCCTTGGGCGAGCGTTCGTATCAGGGGGCCATCGCCTATGCCCGCGATCGCCAGCAAGGCCGCGCACCGACGGGGGCTGAAGAGCCGGCGCAGCATGCCGACCCGATTATTGTCCACCCGGACGTACGCCGCATGCTGATGACCATGAAAGCGCTTAACGAAGGTGGTCGGGCATTTTCCACCTACGTGGCATTGCAGTTGGACATGGCCAAATACAGCGGCGACCCGGTTGCGCGCGCCCAGGCCGACGCCAAGGTGGCGTTGCTCACGCCGGTGGCCAAGGCCTTCCTCACCGACATGGGGCTGGAGACCACCGTGCACGGCCAGCAGGTGCTGGGTGGCCACGGCTACATCCGTGAATGGGGCCAGGAGCAGTTGATCCGCGACTGCCGCATTACCCAGATCTACGAAGGCACCAATGGCATCCAGGCCCTCGACCTGGTGGGGCGCAAGCTGTTTGCCGATGGTGGCGAAGCGTACCTTGCTGTGTCCGCTGAACTCACCACCTTCGCCGAGGCGCTGCCGGCCGCATTTGCCGAGTTCAGCGCACCGTTGCTCGCTGCCGTGCGCAACCTTGACGAACTCAGTGCCTGGCTGCTCGACCGTGCCCAAGGCAACCCGCGCGAGCTTGGCGCGGCGGCGGTCGAGTACCTGCAGGTGTTTGGCTACACCTTCTACGCCTACCTGTGGGCACGCATGGCCGTGGTGTGCCAGCGCCAAGCGGCACTAGAGCCGTTCCACGTGAGCAAGCTCGGTACCGCGCGCTTCTACTTTGCACGCCTGCTGCCGCGCATCCATTCGCTCAGTGCCAGTGTCAGGGCCGGCAGCGACAGCCTGTACCTGCTCGAGGCCGGGCAACTGTGATGGCCGCGAACATGACCACGACCCGCATCATGCCTGCGGCCGAGCAGGCGTATGCCTACCCGCTGCTGATCAAGCGCCTGCTGCTGTCGGGGGTGCGCTACCAGCCCAATCAGGAAATCGTCTACGCCGACCGGCTGCGCTACACCTACACGACGTTGCTGGCGCGCATTCAGCGGCTGGCCAATGCGCTCACCGCCGCCGGGGTGAAACCCGGCGATACCGTGGCCTTGCTCGACTGGGACAGCCATCGCGCACTGGAGTGTTTCTTTGCCGTACCGATGCTGGGGGCGGTGCTGCATACGGTAAACGTGCGGCTGTCCACCGAGCAGGTGCGCTACACCATGAACCATGCCGAGGACCGGTGGGTGCTGGTGCATGACGACTTCCTGCCGCTGATGCAGCAGCTACAGGCCGACCTGCCGACAGTCGATGGCTTCATCCGCCTCAGCGATGGCGCCCCTGCCGCGCAGGTGGTGCCTATGCTGGGCGAGTATGAAGCCATGCTGGCGGCTGCCGAGCCCCAGTTCGAATTCCCGGACTTCGACGAGAATTCCCTGGCCACGCTGTTCTATACCAGCGGTACCACCGGCAACCCCAAAGGCGTTTACTTCAGCCACCGGCAACTGGTGCTGCACACCTTGGTCGAGCAGGGCACCCTGGCCGCGTGCGGCGACCTACCGCTGCTGCGAACGGGCGATGTGTACATGCCGATCACGCCCATGTTCCACGTACATGCCTGGGGCGTGCCCTATGTGGCCACCGCGCTGGGCATCAAGCAGGTCTACCCCGGGCGCTACGAGCCCAATCGCCTGGTGCGCCTTTATCGCGACGAGGGTGTGACCTTCTCCCATTGTGTGCCCACGGTGCTGCAGATGATGCTCGACAGCGAGCAAGGGCGCTGCACCGACCTGGCTGGCTGGAAGATGCTGCTGGGCGGCAGCGCGTTGACCTTGGGCCTGGCCCAGCGGGCCAGCGAGCGGGGCATCAGCGTGCATTGTGGCTACGGCATGTCGGAAAGCTGCCCGCTGCTGAGCATCACCCACCTGAGCGCCGACCTGCTGGCACAACCCATGGCGCAACAACTGCCTCTGCGCATCGATGCCGGCGTGCCGATTGCTTTGGTGGACCTGCGTATCGTCGACAATGAGGGCAGGGCGGTGCCGCACGATGGCGAAAGCCTGGGCGAAGTGGTAGTGCGCGCGCCGTGGCTCACCCAGGGCTACCTGCACGAACCGGAGCAAGGCGCGGCGCTGTGGCTGGGGGGCTGGATGCACACCGGTGACCTGGCCTGCATCGACGCAGCCGGCGTGGTGCGCATCCGTGACCGGATCAAGGATGTGATCAAGACCGGTGGCGAGTGGGTGAGCTCGGTGGCGCTGGAAAACCTCATCAGCCAGCACCCGTCCGTCGCCTCGGTGGCGGTCATCGGTATTCCTGACCCACAGTGGGGGGAACAACCGTTGGCGCTGGTGGTCTGTTGTGACGGTGTGCAACTGGACCAGCCAGCATTGGCCAGGCACCTGCAGCCGTATGTCGACAGCGGGCACCTGAACAAATGGGCGATACCACGGCAGCTTCGTTGTGTGGATGAGATCCCCAGGACCAGTGTCGGCAAGATCGACAAGAAGCGCATTCGCCAGGCTGAAATCTAGGTTTGGCGTGCGACTTTCAGGGGCGCAAAGCGCCCCAAATCCCCGCCAGGCAAGGGAACGGCGGTTTGCTCATGTTCAGCCAGGTAAAGTTAGGTAAAAGCGGCCACGGCATATACACGGATCAGTATTGTGGTTTGTACTGTTCGGTCAAAGATGCCAAAGATGAACACACTTCCGTCGCAGCCAAGCGCTGAACGCGGGGCGTTCTCCAGTTTCGAGGCGTGTCGCAACACCCAGCAGGGCCCCGTGGTGATCCTTGCCTCCGGCGCTTCTGCCAGGCATTTTCCGTTGGGCGAGTTCGCACATTTGCCCATCATTGCCATGAACGGCTCGGTCGCCATGACCGCCGAACACGGTATCCACCCCTTCTTCTACGTGTGCACCGACAAAAGCTTTAGCCAGCAGCAGCCGGCCTTGTTTGCCACTGCCTTGCGCGACAGCGAACGCCTGGCACTCTGGCCCGAGCAGTATGAAGGTGCCGATGTGCCGGCGAGTACCGAGTGTTATGCCCTGCACAAAGCCGACACACCGGGCCTGCTGGACGGTTTGCGCGGCCATGGTGACAGTTGCGTGTGCAACCGCGCGCTGTGGAGCAAGCGCAGCCGCTCGATTGCCTTCAGCAAAGACCTGACACATGGTTTTTTCGATGCCCGCACAGTGGCCTATGTGGCCTTGCAGCTGGCGTATCACCTGGGCTTTGAAGAAGTGCTGCTGGTCGGGGTGGACCTGGACCAGACCGTGGGGCGCTTCTATGAAAACGGGCAGGGCCAGTGTTCGCCGTGCGGGCTCGACCAGCACTGGGACAGCCGCATCCTGCCTTCGCTGACGCTGATGGCGCGGGAGGTGGTGAGCGCGCATTTTCACGTCTACAACCTGTCGGCCACCTCACGCATCCCCGCCGAACTGATCCCCAAGGTCAACCTCAACGAAGCGCGGCGGATTGCCGGTTGTGCCATTACCTGAGCAAGAAAGCGGATGCGCACGGGGCTGTGGATGCGTACAGTACGCCCATCGCAAACAGGCAGGTTCACGCTTATGTCCAGCGCATTCACCCTCATGCAGTCGCCCGTTGGCACCTTGACCCTGGTGGCGCGCGGCGAATGCCTGGCAGCCGTATTGTGGGAAGAGGAGCGGGAAAACCGCGTTCGCCTCGGCGAGGTGTACCGTGACGACCAGTGCCCGGTGCTGCGGGAAACTGCACGACAGCTGGGTGAGTACTTTGCGGGTAAGCGGCAGCGCTTCGAATTGGCGCTGGATTTTGCCGGCACCGAGTTCCAGCGCCAGGTATGGGCCGCGTTACTGGCGATACCCTTCGGTGAAACCCGCAGCTACAGTGACATCGCCCGGCAGATCGGCAACCCCGACGCGGTGCGCGCAGTAGGCGCCGCCAACGGCCGCAACCCGATTTCGATCATTGCACCGTGCCACCGCGTGATCGGTGCTTCAGGCAGCCTTACCGGCTTTGCCGGCGGCCTGGCGGCCAAGCAGTACCTGCTGGCGCTGGAGGGCCGGCAAAGCCTGGCACTGGACCTGTAACGCGTCAGCTGAACCAGCTGGCGACCACGCAGGCCAGTATGGCCAACACCGACCCGGCCATCAGGGTGTAGTGCCGGTGGGCCCGCCGTGCATGGGGCTTGACCTCGCGCAGGTACTCGCCGGGTGTCGGCGCGTCCGGCCTATGGCGTAAGCCTTCGGCCACATCGGCAAGCTGGCCCTGGATCAGCAGGCCGACCAGGTAGTAGGTGCAGGCGTAGCTCAGCAGCGCCAGTAACAGGTAGATCATGCCGGGTGTAGGTCCAAGGGCAGGGCCACGGCGCTGGTGTTGCCGGTGTCCAGCAGGATCAGCCCTTCACTGTGGTCATCCAGGCTCGCCAGCAAGCGCCCCTGGCTGTCCCACGCCGCCGAGCCGCCGGCGCCGATGAACGTGTCGGCCGGCCCCACGCAGTTGGCCATCAGCACCGGCATGCCCAGTTCACGCGCCACTGCCGGGTAATGCAGGTAGCCTTCGCGGATCCCCTTGGCGGTTTTCGCCACACTGACCAGATACAGGTCGGCGCCGTGCTCGCGGGCGGCGGCAGCGTGGGCCATGAACATCGACTCGTAGCAGATTGCCGGTGCCACTCGGTGCTCACCGACCTGCAGCAGCAATGCCTGATCGCCCGGAGTGAAGTAAGGCAGCTCGTCTTCATGAAGGCGCCGTTTGGCATAGGCCTGGCGCGCAGCCATGGGGCTGAGAATCGGCATGCCGATGCGGATACCTTCGGGTGTCGGCAACGGCAAGCCAGCCGCAATGGTGATGCCCAAGCGGTCACAGGCGGCTTGCAGCGGGTCCAGCCGTGCGGAGCTGACCGGCAGGGCGGCCTGGCGCGCCAGGGTGGGCTCGTAGCCCGTCAGCGAGAGTTCGGGGAAGACCACCAGCTCGGCACCCAGTGCCGCCGCCTGCTCGATGCAGGCCAGGTGACGTTGGACGTTGCCTGATACATCGCCCTTGAGCGACGCCAGTTGTACGGCACACAGTTTCATCTAAACCCTTCCCTGGTAAAGGTTGAAGGGCCGAGCATACTACCGGCACCAACACCTGTACCAGTGAAGGGTTTTTCAGGTTGCCGGGTGCGCGGCGAAGCGTTGGCGGAACCAGTCGTCGAGCATGGCCTTCTCGGCATACAGGCGGTCGTTGCTGCTGGCGACCCGGCCCGGGCGGCTGAGGTACATCTTGTCGCTGACCCGTTCCTCCGCTTGCCGGGCGGGTTTGCCTGGCTGGTTGAGGGTGTAGGTCAGGTCAATCGTCGGCCAGGTGATCTCGCGCATGAAGCGCACATCGTAGGCCTGGCTGTGCCAAGGCTCGAAGCGCCCGGCCAGGTCGATGTCGCGGATGTCGATGACCAGTTGCTGGCCCGGTTGCAGGTAGCGTTGGCCGAGCTTCTGCAAGTACTGGGTGAGGGTTTTCATCACATAGTCATCGGCGCCACGCTCATAACCGTGGCTGTCCAGGCTGGCATCGCGGAATTTTTCCGGGTGGTCGAAACGCACCTTGACCTGCGCGGGCGGGGCACCTTGTGCCATGCTGTCCATTGACAGCGCCATGAGCACGGCACACACGAGGGCGGTACGCATGATGCACCTCCGGGGTAGAGTGGGGGTGCTTCCATTTTACGCCTGCCATGGCGCCACCAGCAGAGGAAGATTGTAATGGGACGGTTTCGGCGGTTGCTCGCCAACATCCGAGGGCGGGACCTGGCAGTGGGCGATATCCATGGTCACTTCCAGCGGCTGGAGAAGTGCCTGGAAGCGGTAGGGTTCGACCCTGCCGTGGACCGCCTGTTCAGCGTAGGTGACCTGGTGGACCGTGGGCCGCACAGCGAGGCTGCTCTGGAATGGCTTGCGCAACCATGGTTTCATGCGGTGCAAGGCAACCATGAGGCGCTGGCAATCACCCGCGTGCGAGGGGGGCGGCTTGACCTGGAAATGTACCGTGCAGCGGGTGGGAGCTGGTTCCTCGACCTGCCGCGGGCCGAGCAACTTCGCTACGTGGAGCGCTTCGAGCAGTTGCCGATTGCGATAGAAGTGGAAAGCGCAGATGGCCTGGTAGGCCTGCTGCATGCCGACAGCCCGTTTGCCGACTGGGCAGCCTTGAGGCGTTGGCTGGAGCTGGAACTGGATGACGACCCCAAAGTGCGGGAAGTGTGCCAGTGGTCGCGGCGGCGGCTGAAGGAAGGCAATACCCAGCCGGTGCAAGGCCTGCGGGCCTTGCTGGTGGGGCACACGCCGGTGCTGGAGCCCAAGCTGCTGGGCAATGTGTGGCACCTGGATACCGGCGGTTGGGCCAGCGGCCACTTCAGCTTGATGGACATGCGGACGCTGAAACTGCTCAGCGCCGCGCCAGATGCAGCAGCAACGCCAACGCCAATGCCACCAGCATGACGCCCGAGGCTCGCTCCAGCCACGGCAGGCTACGGGCGAAACGCCGCAGTACCCGCTGGTTACCGATGGCCACGGCAACCAGCAAGTCCCAGAGCAGCACGATGCTGAACATCCACAAGGCATACGCCGTTTTCCAGCTGCCGCTGGCACTGGCGACCATGCTGGCCAGGCTGGCATAGAACAGCGCGTTCTTGGGGTTGAGGATGCCGGACAAGAAACCCATGCCCAAGCCCCGCCACCAACCCGGTACCGCCGACTCACCCGCGACTGCGCCCAGGCGGGTTCGCCCGGCATGGCGTAAGAACAGTACGCCGATGTACAGCAGGTAGCTGGCCCCGGCCAGTTGCAGGGCGGTGAACAGCAGGCTGCCTTCCTGCAGCACCGACAGGCCGGTGAACGCCATGGCGATGAACGCGCCATTGGCCAGGGCGATGCCCAGGCAGGCACCGCTGGCGATGCGCCAGCCGCTGTTGATCGAGGTACGCGCCACCAGGAAGAAGTCCGGGCCAGGTGATAGCAATGCGAGGAAGTGGGCGAGGGCGATGATCAGGAACTGTTGCATGGGTGGGGCTGCTCTGCGGAAAACCGCAGTCTGCTGCAGGGCCTGTCAGGCGTATTGAACAATATTGCAAGCCCAGGCGGCGGGCGTTCAACGCCCTCGGTACTGCCCCGGCGTCACCCCCACATGGGCCTTGAACACCCGCTGGAAGTGGCTCTGATCGGCAAACCCGAGCTGGTAGGCCACCTCCGCCAGCGCTGCCCCTTCAGCCAACAGCTGCCGCCCGCGATTGACCCGGGCATTGAGCAGGTAGGCATGTGGTGTAAACCCGGTGGCCGAACGAAACGCACGGATCAGCTGATAGCGCCCAAGCCCGGCCTGATGGGCCAGTGCTTTCAGGTTCAAGTGCGCCGGGTCCTGGCCTTCGATGCGTGCGACCAACCCGCTCAGCGCGCTTGCCTCCAGGGCGGGGGCTGCAAATAGTGGCGGCTGTGCCGAGTAGTCCAGGTCCCCCAGAAAGGCAATCAGCGCTGCATCCTTCTCCCCGTTGCTGGCGCAGGAGAACAACAGGCTGTTCAACTCGCAGAATTGCCGATACACCTGTGGTGCCCGGCAGATACGCGCCGGTTCGCCTGCCCCGGCACCGCTCAGCCCCGACTCCAGGCGCAACTGCGTCAGCCAGTCGGCGTCCACATGCAGCATCTGGTAGCTCCAGGCTTGCCCGGGTGCGGGGTTGCAGGCATGTACGCGGTGGGCCGGGACAAACACCAGCGTGCCGGGCCTCAGGCGTTCCTGCCCGTCGGCAGCCCCGGTGAAATGGCTGTGGCCAGCATCCACCGCGCCGATGGAAAACGTGGGGTGGCTGTGGGCCTTGTAGCAAGCCCGGCTATGGCAGGCGCGGCGACTTTCCACATGCGCAAGTGCCGGGTCGCGCCATAGCGCGGTGTGGGGGCGGGGCATCACAAGGTCCTCGGTTTTGCCAGCAGGGTAACAATTGCTGCGTACCCGTACAGTTTTTAACGCTGACTGTAACTTGACCGCAAGGCCCGGCAGCCGCCGAAATAGACGCCTGTTACCAAAGGAAAACAACAATGGACCTTTCCAGCCTGCTGCTTTTCATCCCCGCCTGCTTCGCCTTGAACATGGCACCCGGGCCAAACAACCTGCTGTCGCTTCATAACGCCAGCCGCTACGGCCTGCGCACCGCCTGCGTGGCGGGTGGCGGGCGTATCCTGGCCTTCAGCGGTATGATCGCCCTGGCGGCCATGGGCCTGGCGGTGGTGCTGCACACCAGCGAATACTTGTTCCTGGCCATCAAGGTGGTGGGCGCGGCCTACCTGTTCTACATCGCCTGGCAATTGTGGCGCGCACCGGTGGGCGAAGCCGTGGTGGCAACTGACCACCCCAGTGGCACGTGGCGCCTGGCGCGCCAGGAGTTCTGGGTGGCGGCCGGCAACCCCAAGGCGATCCTGATCTTCACCGCCTTCCTGCCGCAGTTCGTCACGGTCGGTAGCGCCACCCCGGTGAGCGAGCAGTTCCTCTGGCTGGGCGTGTTGTTCCTGCTGCTGGAGTGGGCGGCCATTGCCATTTATTCAGGCCTGGGCGCCTACATGCAGCGTTGGTTCAGCCAGCCTGGCCCGCGCCGCCTGTTCAACCGGGTCAGTGCCTCCCTGCTGGGCTGCGCCGGCCTCGGCTTGCTGGCGGCACGCCGCTAGAACTGCCAGCGCACGCCCAGGTTCACGCCGCTGGCTTCCTGCTGCCGGCTGTCCAGGTTGGCGGTGTACTGCACGCCGCCATGCAGGCTCAGCGCCCCACTGACCTGCGCCACCACGCCGCCTTCCAGTTGTGCCGAGGTGTAGCGGTAGTCGGTCTTGATCTTGTCGACATCATCGAAGGTCAACGTATCGCGGCCACCGTCGCCGTGCCACAGGTTGACCTGTGCATAGGGCTGCAACAAGCGCCCGCTGCTACCCGTAAACGCACCTTCCAGGCGTACCCCCAGCCGGCCGGTCAGTTCAACCTGTGCGTCATGACGGATGCGCGAGACACTGTCGCTTGCGCTGTCGAGCGAGACCTTCTGTGCAATCAGCTGGGCTTGTGGCTCCAGGGTCCAGCGCTCGGACAGGGCGATGGGGTAGCCGGACTCCAGCGAAGCCGTCCAGGCATGGCCGTCGATGTTCAGCTTGTCGCCACGGTCCGAACGGGCACGGCCATCGAGGCGGGTGTACTGCAACACGGTATCCAGATAAGCACCTTGTGGCCCGACCAGCGTCCAGTAGGTGCCGACGCTATCGCCATCAAGCCTCAGATCGCCGACGCTTCGGTTCTCCTCGGCCAAAGCGAATCCCTTGACGTCGGCCTCCAGGCGGCTGTGACTGACGTAGAGGCCAACATGCTGCCGATAACCGTGGTCGCCAACCTTGGCGTACAAGTCCTGGCCAACCTTGAAACCGTACAGATCGCCATCCAGGCTCGGGCTGACCGTGCCGCTCCATTGCTGGCGTAGCGCGCCGCCGTAGGCCTGGCCCCAGCTGGCGGGCAGGGCGCCTTCACCTTTGAGTAGCAGTTGGTCGCCCTGGCGCTGGTGGAATGTGCCCAGTGCCTGGCGGGCGATGATCGCAGCGCCACGTGGAGCGGCGGCATATACGGGAACTTCCGGGCGATACAGCGGCAGGCTTTCACCTTGCACCGGGGCCGGCAGATCCACCTGACCGGGTGCCGGTGCCGCAACAGGTGGGGTTGCAGCCGGGGCAATGACAGGCGGCTCGCCAGGTTCGGTTGGCTGCGTCGGCTCGCCTGGTTGCGGGACAGGGGCCGGAGCGGGTGGCGCGACCACGGTTGAACGCAGGAACCAGCTGTTTTCGCTGCCAGCGGTCACGCCACCTTTGAACAGGCGATAGTCGTAGGCGCCAACCGACAGCGTCTGTGTCTGCACGAAGGCAGTGGCGGTACTGGTGGCGCCGTCACGGGCTTCGACGACCTGGATACCATTCAGAGCGGTCGCTGCACCCGCGCCATTGAGGTTGTTGATGAGCAATTGGGTAGAACCGCTGATGGCACCACGGCTGACCACCAAACGGTCGGAGGCGGCGCCATCACCCGCCAGCACGCTGTTTAGGCGCAGGTTACCGTTGTTGCCGGTGTAATCGCCCTGTATGGTCAGGCGGCCCTGGGCGTCGTTGCCACGGCTCAGGTCGATGGTACCGGCGTTAACCACCGATGCCTTGCTGTCACTCTGGATACTGACGATGCTGCCCTGGCGGCTGATCAGCGAGCTGCTCGCATCAATTTGCAAGGTGCCGGTGCCCGTGGCAGGGATTACGCGTGGTAGGTCGGCGCCCAGATCTCCCAGGGTAAGGGTGTCGTCGAGGGTCAGCTGGCTGCCTTGTTTGAGGTTGATGCTTTCCCAGTTGGCGTACAAGGCACCTTTGCCGACCTGACTCTGCTCGAACGAAAGCGTGTCCGTGCCGGTGCCGCCGTCCAGGATAACGGCCGAGTTGCCGAGGTCGAGGGTGCGGACAGTAGCCGTGTCATTCCCATTCTCCAGGATGACTCGTTTGCCGATCTGACCGCCAGTCCAAGTAAACACATCATCGTCATTGCCAGTGCGTATTTCGCCTTTGAGCGTGCCGCCACTGAGGGTGATCTTGTCTACGCCGCTACTGGTGCTGATGTCACCGCCGATGGTGCCACCGGTCATGGTGATCGTGTCATTGCCAAGCCCACTGACGACATTGCCGACAACGAGGGTTTCAATCCCGAGACTTTGGGAAATATTGAGAATGTTGTCAGCAAGCTTGAGATCTATCCGGCCAATGCTGCCGCCCTGGAAGTCGGCGATGTCACCATCTTCAAACGCGCCCGTAATAGTTCCGCCGGTCATGGTGAACGTGTCCATGTCACCGCCCTGGTTCAGCGAGCCCAACTTACCGCCAGACATGGTGTACGTGTCTTGGCCATTGCCTTGCTGCAATGACAGAACCGTGCCGCCACCGATAGTGAACGTGTCGGCAGCATTCGTTTGCACGAGGGCACCCAGATTGTCACCGGGTGAAACGGTCAGGGATTCAGCGTGAGCCAGCAAAGGCAGGGTAAGCAGGGGGAATGCGGCAGGCAGCAGCAGGCGAGGGCAGCGCATAGGCAGGTCTCCGTGTCCATTGAAGGGTCCACTACCTGAAGCGTCGCTTCGGCCCTGCCTGTGTTTTATGTAATGCGCAGTGACGGGACAACTGGCAGAAATGTCAGGTGGCCCGCTGCCATCAATCGCGGTAGAAGGTTTGCACCAGGTGGTAGCCGAACTTGCTCTTGATGGGCCCGTGCACCACGCGTAGCGGCTTTTTGAAGATTACCTGGTCAATGGCGCCGACCATCTGGCCCGGGCGGATTTCGCCCAGGTCGCCACCGCGCTTGCCTGATGGGCAAATGGAGAACTTTTTGGCCAGCACGTCGAAAGCCTCGCCGTTGGCGATGCGCTGCTTGAGCTTTTCGGCTTCGTCAGCGGTCTTGACCAGGATGTGGCGGGCTTGGGCTTTCATGGGGTACCTGTGCTTCGGGGAAAAGGGCGGCATTATGCCTGCTCGCGCAACTCCACGCGATCTCGAAACTGCTCCAGCGCTTGCGGGTTAGCAAGCGCGTCGGTGTTCTTCACCGGTAACCCATGCACCACATTGCGAACCGCCAACTCCACAAGCTTGCCGCTGATGGTACGTGGTATGTCACTGACCTGGGCAATCACCGCCGGCACGTGGCGGGGGGGGGTGAATTGGCGTATCACCTGGCGAATGCGCTGACGCAGGGCTTCATCGAGCAGCAGGCCGTCTTGCAGGCGTACGAACAGCACCACGCGCACATCGCCTTGCCAGTCCTGGCCGACGGCCACGCTTTCCAGCACCTGTTCGACTTTCTCCACCTGGCGGTAGATCTCCGCCGTGCCAATGCGCACGCCGCCCGGGTTGAGCACGGCATCCGAGCGGCCGTGAATCACCAGGCCGCCATGGGTGCGCTGTTCGGCATAGTCGCCTTGGGCCCAAACCCCCGGGTACTGGCTGAAATAGGCGTCGCGGTAGCGGCTGCCGTCCGGGTCGTGCCAAAACCCCAAAGGCATGCTGGGAAAGTTGCGGGTACACACCAGCTCGCCTTTTTCGTCCTGCACCGGCTGGCCGTGCTCATTCCACACTTCCACCGCCATGCCCAGGCCCTTGCACTGGATTTCGCCACGGCGCACTGGCAGGGTCGGGTTGCCCAGCACGAAGCACGAGACAATGTCGGTACCGCCGGACATGGACGCCAGGCACAGGTCAGCCTTGATCTTGCTGTACACGTAGTCATAGCTGTGGGGTGACAGCGGCGAGCCGGTAGACAGCAGCAATCGCAGGCTGGCCAGGTTGTGGCTGGCTGCAGGCTCAAGGCCCGCCTGTTCCAGCGCTGCCAGGTACTTGGGGCTGGTCCCGAAGGCGTGGATGCCCTCGGCGTCGATCAGGTCCAGCAGCCGTTCGGGGCCGGGGTGAAACGGCGAGCCGTCGTACAGCACCAGCGTGGCGCCTATTGCCAGGCCGCTGGCCAGCCAGTTCCACATCATCCAGCCGCAGGTGGTGTAGTAGAACAACACGTCATCGGCTTTCAGGTCGTTGTGCAGGCCGTGTTCCTTGAGGTGCTGCAGCAACACGCCACCGGCGCGGTGGACGATGCACTTGGGCACGCCGGTGGTGCCGCTGGAGTAGAGGATGTACAGCGGGTGGTCAAACGGCAGCGGGGTGAAGCGCGGTTCGCCACCGGGCTGGTAGACGTCATCCCACAGGCTCACCCGGGCTGCATGGAACTCGTCGAGGCGAGTGCCGCTGCGGGTATGAGGCACTACGATCAGCTGCTCCAGGCTCGGCAGCTGCTCGCACACCTGGTTGATCTTGACCACCTGATCGATGTCTTTTCCAGCGTATTGATAGCCGGCACAGACGATCAGCAGTTTGGGCGCAATCTGGCCGAAACGGTCGATGATGCCATGCACGCCGAACTCGGGCGAAGAGGTCGACCAGATCGCGCCGAGGCTGGTGCAGGCAAGCATGGCCACCAGTGTTTGCCAGGTATTGGGCATCACGGCAGCCACACGGTCGCCTGCGACGATGCCTGCGGCCTTGAACGCCGCTTGCAACCCCGCTACATGGGCGGCCAGCTGGGCGTGGGTGAGCGCCTGGCGGTGGCCATCCTCGCGTATGGAAACGACGGCCGGGCGGTCGTCGCGACGGCGCAGCAGGTGTTCGGCGAAGTTCAGGCTGGCGTTGGCGAACCACTGCGCTTCGGGCATTTGTGGCCCTTCACTCAGCACTTGGCTCGGCGGGGTGTGCCAGCGCACGTGGAAATAGTCGGCAAGGGTCTGCCAGAAGGCGGCCCGCTGTTCGATGCTCCAGCGGTGCAGCGCCTGGTAGTCGGTGAGTTGCAGGTTGTAGCGCAGGTTGACCCGTCGGCGGAAGGCATCCATCCGGCTGGCCTCGATCTGCGCCGTGGAGGGGCGCCAGAGCACATCGTTCATGCGGTTCCTCCCGTTACTGCCAACTGCGGGCTTGTTCTTTGTGGGACAGGTATCCGCTATCCCCTGTGGGAGCGCAAGCTTTCAGACGCCGAGCAAGGCCGTGCTTACTCTACTTTAGCCTTTTGCACGTCCTGCGATGCCGACCACACGCGGTAGCGGACTTCGACATCCTTGGGCACATACACCACCACTGGCAATTTGCTGTTGTAGCGCAGCATGAAGCCGTCACCGACCACCGGCACGAAGGCCTCGGTCTTTTTGCCATCCGGGCAGGCCATCAGCGTGCTGGCCGGGCCGCTGACCTTGTCCAGGCGGTAGTAGTTGTAGCCCCAGCCTTCCAGGGTGCGTTCTTCCAGGTTGCCGCCCAGGCGTTGGCGATTGCAGTCCACCTGCAGCGTCTTGCCGGCGAGGATTTCCAGTTTATAGGCCGACTCATCGGCCTGTGCCGGCAGGTGGATCACCTGCCGGGTGAAGCCTTTTTCTGCCTCGGGGTAGGGGGCGACGTCCTTCAGGCTGGCAGCCATCACAGGGGCTGCGGCAGCCAGGGTCAGGGCCAGAATCGCGGTCATCGGGGTAGGGCGCATAAGGCCTCCTTGCAAATAATCGAATGCGAGACCACCGCCAGGCCCAGGCTGCCCGTCACTGGGCCAACCAGCCACCATCGACGTTCCAGGCGGCGCCGCGAACCTGGCTTGCGGCCTCGCTGCACAAGAATAGTACCAGCTCACCCAGGTGTTCGGGGGTGACGAACGCCAGCGATGGTTGTTTCTCGGCCAGCAGATCATGCTGTGCCTGCAGCGGATCGCCACCGTTGGCAGCACGGTCGTCGATCTGCTTCTGCACCAGCGGGGTCAGCACCCAGCCTGGGCAGATGGCATTGCAGGTGACATTGCTGGTGGCCGTTTCCAGCCCGACCACCTTGGTCAGGCCGACCACACCATGTTTGGCCGCCACATAGGCTGCCTTGCCAGTCGAACCGACCAAGCCATGTACCGAAGCGATGTTGATGATGCGCCCCCAGTTGCGCGCGCGCATGCCCGGCAGCGCCAGCCGCGTGCCATGGAACACGGCCGACAGGTTGAGGGCGATGATCTTGTCCCAGCTTTCCTGCGGGAACTGCTCCACCGGCGCTACATGCTGGATGCCGGCATTGTTGACCAGAATGTCGACACCACCGAATTCGCGTTCGGCCAAGGCGAACAACGCTTCGATCTGGGCCACGTCCGACAGGTCGGCCGGGTGGTGAACGGCCTTCACCCCGTGCCGGCTGATCTCGGCCAGCGCCGGTGCCGGGTCGCCAAAGCCGTTGAGCACGATATCGGCGCCCGCGCGGGCCAGCACCTGGGCGATGCCCAGGCCGATGCCGCTGGTGGAACCGGTGACGAGTGCAGTCTTGCCTTTGAGGGTCATGCATAGCTCCTTAGACGATGCCAGTGGCGTAGAACGTGGCGATGACCACGAACACCGCCAGGGTCTTGATCAGGGTAATACCGAAAATGTCCTTGTAAGCCTCGCGGTGGGTCAGGCCGGTCACCGCCAGCAAGGTGATCACCGCGCCGTTGTGTGGCAGGGTGTCCATGCCACCGCTGGCCATGGCGGCCACCCGGTGCAGTACTTCGAGCGGGATGTTGGCGGCATGGGCGGCGGCGATGAACGTGTCGCCCATGGCCGCCAGGGCGATGCTCATGCCGCCCGAAGCGGAGCCTGTGATGCCGGCGAGCAAGGTCACGGTGATGGCTTCGTTGACCAGCGGGTTGGGGATGCCACGCAGGGCATCGGCCAGCACCAGAAAGCCTGGCAGCGAGGCGATCACTGCACCAAAGCCATATTCAGAAGCGGTATTCATGGCCGCCAGCAAGGCACCACCCACCGCGCTTTTGGTGCCTTCGGCAAGGCGCGTGCGGATGGCGCCAAAGGCACACACCAGCACCATGAGGATGCCCACCAGCAATGCCGCCTGCACTGCCCAGATGGCCGTGAGCTTGGCCACGTCGCTTTGCACTGGCGCGTTCATGCCGGGCAGTTGCAGGCTGTGGCTGGGGCCGTACCACTGCGGGATCCAGTGGGTGAACAGCAGGTTCATCACCCCCACCAGCAGCAGTGGCGCCAAGGCCAGCCAGGGGTTAGGCAGGGCCAGGTCGGCAGCGGTTTCCGGCTCATTGCGCAGGTCGGTGCCATAGCCTTCACCCGCACGCTGGGCTTTGTTGCGTTGGCGTTGCAAGTAGGCCATGCCGGTAAAGAACACGAACAACGTGCCGATCAGGCCCAGCCATGGCGCCGCCCAGGCGGTGGTGTTGAAGAAGGTGCTGGGGATGATGTTCTGGATTTGCGGGGTGCCCGGCAGGGCGTCCATGGTGAACGAGAACGCGCCCAAGGCGATGGTGGCGGGGATCAGGCGCTTGGGGATGTTGCTCTGGCGGAACATTTCGGCGGCGAACGGGTACACCGCGAACACCACCACGAACAGCGAGACACCGCCATAGGTGAGCAGGGCACAGACCAGCACGATTACCAGCATCGCCTGACGGGTGCCAAGCAGGCGGATGGCGGCGGCGACGATCGATCGGGAAAAGCCGGACAGTTCGATCAGCTTGCCAAATACTGCGCCCAGCAGGAACACCGGGAAATAGAGTTTGATGAAGCCCACCATTTTCTCCATGAACACCCCGGTGAACGCGGGGGCCACGGCAGAGGGGTCGGTGAGCAGGACGGCGCCGAGGGCGGCGATGGGGGCAAAGAGAATTACGCTGTAACCGCGATAGGCAGCCAGCATCAGCAGGGCCAGAGCGGCGAGGGCGATGAGCACGGTCATCGGGGTGGGTCTCCTGGGTGAGTCTTGTTTTTATCGGTGTGCAGGAGATAGCGGGAATCGTGCCAACATTTAAGTCATTGATTTATAGATGTTTTTTGTTTTTTCTAAAATATTTGTCTCTAATTCGAGATTTTTTTTCGCTTTGCGTCACTTCGAGGCACAAGGGCAAAGCCCTTGCCATAGTCTCAATATAGAAACTAGAGTCTCTAATCAGAGACTGAGTGCAACCATCTTCTTGTACAGGGTCGACCGTCCTAGCCCCAACGCCTTAGCAGCCTGCGGTACATTGCCCTCGCATTCTGCGAGTGCCTCGCCAATCAGCTTGCGCTCGAATGCCTCGCAGGCCTCCCGGTATGTCTGTCGCACCGGCCCGCCCGCTACCGGGCTCAACGGCCCCAATGCCGCACGCAAGTCCGCCCCCCCCAACCGTGGCTGATCCGCCAGCAATGTCGCGCGCTCCAGCACATTGCGCAGCTCGCGAATGTTCCCCGGCCATGCATGCCGCGCCAGCAGTTGTTGCGCTTCGGCCTCCAGCTCGTACTGGCTGCCCAGTTCACCCAGTATGGTCTCGCACAGCGCTGGCAAATCCTCCAGTCGCTCCCGCAGCGGCGGCACGTCGATCGGCAGCACATTCAGCCGGTAATACAGGTCGGCGCGAAACGCCCCACGGGCCATGGCCGCCTGCAGGTCGATGGAGGTGGCGGCAATGATGCGCACGTCGCTGCGCAGCATCTGGTTCGAGCCAACCGGCTCGTATTCCTTTTCCTGCAGCACGCGCAGCAGCTTGCTCTGCAGGGCTAGCGGCATGTCGCCGATCTCGTCGAGGAACAGCGTGCCGCCTTCGGCCAACTGCAGCTTGCCACTGCGGCCCTTGCGGTCGGCGCCGGTAAACGCACCCGGCGCGGTGCCGAAAAATTCGGCTTCCAGCAGCGTTTCAGGGATCGCTGCACTGTTGATGCTGACGAAGGCTTTGTGCGCCCGCGCCGAAGCCGCGTGGATGGCATGGGCCAGTAGCTCTTTGCCCGTACCGGTTTCGCCCAGCAACAACACCGGCGAATCGCTGCCCGCACCGCGCCGGGCGCGGCGCTTGGCTTCCAGGCTGGCAGCGCTGCTGCCCACGAACTGGGCGAAGCTGTACTTGGCTTGGCGGGCGCGCAGTTGCGAGCGGGTCGAGGCCAGTTCCTGCTGCATGCTGGCGTAGCGTTTAAGCAGTGGCGACAGGCTGCGCAGTTCGTCGAACAGGGCAAAGCCGATGGCACCGATCAGAGCGCCCTGGTCGTCGTGGATCGGCAGGCGCATCACCACCAAGGGCTCGTTCGGGGTGTCGAGCATGTCCAGCAGGATTGGCCGGCCATTGCTCACCACCTCGCGCATCAGGCTGCCCGGGATCACCGCTTCGCATGGCTGGCCGATGGCACTGGCGGCATCGGCCAGGCCAAAGCGCCGGGCGTAGCGTTCGTTCATCCAGACGATACGTGCATTGCGGTCAACGATGACCGTGCCTTCGCTGGACTGCTCGATAATCTCGAACAGCGAGTGAATTGCCAGTTGCCGTACCTGGGGGTAGTTCTTGAGGCTGTCGCTGTCGTGCATGGGGCAAATTCCGAATCATGTGAAGGCCGGGCCTGTAAAACCTAACCTCTGGGGTCGAATGCTTCGCGCAAGGCGTCCCCGATAAACACCAGCAACGACAAGATCACCGCCAGCGCGAAAAACGCGGTAAAGCCCAGCCATGGCGCCTCCAGGTGTTGCTTGCCCTGGGTCACCAACTCACCCAGCGAAGCACTCCCGGCCGCCATGCCAAACCCGAGGAAATCCAGTGCGGTCAGGGTCGTGATCGCCCCGGTCAGCATGAATGGCACGTAGGTCAGCGTGGCATTCATGGCGTTGGGCAAAATATGTCGCAGCATCACCTGGCTGTCCGGCAGGCCCAACGCCCGGGCTGCCTTTACATACTCCAGGTTGCGCCCACGCAGAAACTCGGCGCGTACCACATCGACCAACGTCAGCCAGGAGAACAGCGCCATGATCCCCAGCAACCACCAGAAATCCGGTTCGACAAAGCCGCTGAGGATGATCAGCAGGTACAGCACCGGCAAGCCTGACCACACTTCCAGCAGGCGCTGGCCGAGCAGGTCGACCCAACCGCCGTGGTAGCCCTGCAACGCGCCGGCTATCACGCCAATGAGCACGCTAACGACGGTCAGGGCAAAAGCGAACAGCAGCGATACCCGCGTGCCGTACAGTATCCGCGCCAGCACATCGCGCCCTTGATCGTCGGTACCCAACCAGTTGCTTGCACTTGGCGGGCTGGGGGTGGGTACTTGCAGGTCGTAGTTGGGGGTGTCGGCGCTGAACGGGATGGGCGCGAACAGCATCCAGCCGCCTTGTTCCGCGATCAGTTGGCGCACATACGCACTGCGGTAATCGGGCTGGAACGGCAATTGGCCACCAAACTGCTGCTCGGTGTAGCGTTTGAGTGCCGGCATGTAGAGCTCGCCCTTGTAGCCCAGCAGCAGGGGTTTATCGTTGGCCACCAGCTCTGCGCCCATGCTCAACAGCAACAGGCCGGCAAACAGCCACAGCGAGACCCAGCCCAGGCGGTTGCGGCGAAAGCGTTGCAGGCGACGGCGCGAGACGGGGGAAAGCATCAGTGCGCCCTCGTATCGAAGTCGATGCGAGGGTCGAGCAACGTGTACGACAGGTCCCCGATCAGGCGGATCAACAGGCCCGCCAGGGTGAAGATGAACAGTGTGCCGAACACGACCGGGTAATCCCGCGACACTGCTGCGTCATAGCTCATGCGGCCCAGGCCATCGAGCGAAAAGATCACTTCGATCAGCAAGGAACCGGCGAAAAACACCGTTATCAGTGCCTGCGGCAAGCCCGCTACCACCAGCAGCATGGCATTGCGCAATACATGGCCATACAGCACCCGGCGTTCACTCAGGCCTTTGGCCCGGGCGGTGACGACGTATTGGCGGGAAATCTCGTCGAGGAAGGCGTTCTTGGTCAGCAACGTGAGGGTCGCGAAACCGCCAATGACCAAGGCGCCGACTGGCAGCACCAGGTGCCAGAAGTAGTCGGCAACCTTGCCCAGCAGGCTGAGTTCGTCAAAGTTGTCCGAAACCAGGCCACGCACCGGGAACCAGTTGAGCGAGGTCCCTCCGGCGAACAGCACGATCAGCAGCAAGGCGAACAGGAACGAGGGCAGGGCATAGCCGACCACGATCAGCGCGCTGCTCCAGGCATCGAACCGGCTGCCGTGGCGCACCGCCTTGCGTATGCCCAGCGGGATCGACACCAGGTAGGTGATCAGCGTGGCCCAGAAACCCAGCGACAGGGTGACCGGCAACTTGTCCAGGATCAGGTCCGTGACCTTGGCACCGCGGAAGAAACTGTTGCCGAAGTCCAGCCGGGCATACTGGCCCAGCATGAGCCACAAGCGCTCGGGGGCGGATTTGTCGAAACCGTACTGGCGCTTGATCTCCTCGATCAGTTTCGGGTCCAGGCCTCGTGTGGCGCGGGACTCACCGTGCACCACTTCGGCCCGCGCGCCGGGTGCACCGCCGCCAAGGCCTTGCAGACGCGCCACGGCCTGTTCTACCGGGCCACCCGGCGCAGCCTGGACGATGGCGAAGTTGACCAGCAGGATCGCCAGCAGGGTCGGGATGATCAACAACAGACGGCGCAAGATGTAGGTGGTCATCGCAAGGCCTTCTGGCGTTCGGCCATTTGCGCGTTGGTCAGCGGAGTGGGGCTGATCTCCCACCAGGTGTCCAGGCCTTCGTCATAGGCCGCCTGGACCTTGGGCAGGCCAAAGCGGTTCCACCAGGCGGTGGAGCTACCTGGCGGGTAGTAGTTGGGAATCCAGTAGTAGTTCCATTGCAGCACCCGGTCCAGGGCGCGGGCGTGCTGCAGCATGTCGGCCTGGGTGTCGGCCCGCACCAGGCCGTCGATCAGGCGGTCCACGGCCGGGTCTTGCAGCACCATCAGGTTGTTCGAGCCGGGGTCGTGGGCGGCTGCCGAGCCAAAGTAGTTGTACAACTCGGCACCCGGCGACAGGGTAACCGGGTAGCCGGTGACGATCATGTCGTAGTCGCGCGCCATCAGCCGGTTGACGTACTGGGCAGCGTCGACATTGCGGATGTTCAGGGTGACGCCGATCTGGGCCAGGTTGCGCTTCCACGGCAGCAGCAGGCGCTCCATGCCCGCCTGGCCGTTGAGGAAGGTGAAGGCCAGCGGTGTGCCGTCGCTGTTCACCAGGCGGTCGCCCTCGGGGTGCCAACCGGCTTGTTCAAGCAGGGCCAGGGCCTGCAACTGTTGTTTGCGGATGATCCCGGACCCGTCGGTGACCGGGGCGCTGAACACCGTGGTAAAAACTTCGCCTGGTACGTGGCCGCGCAACGGCTCCAGCAGCTTCACCTCGCCGGCATCCGGCAACTTGCGGGCCGCCAGCGGGGTGTTGGAGAACACGCTTTGTTGGCGGATGTACATATTGCGCATCATCTGCCGGTTGCTCCACTCGTAGTCCCACAACATGCCCAGCGCCTGGCGCACCCGGCGGTCCTTGAACTGCGGCTGGTCGAGGTTGAACACGAAGCCTTGGGCCACTTGCGGTTTGGCCGGGCCAAGGTGGGCGCGTTGCAGGCGACCATCCTCCAGTTGCGCACCGTTGTAGCCCAGGGTGTAAGCGGTGGCGGAGAACTCACGGTTGTAGTCGTACCCCCCGCCTTTGAGCACCTGCCGGGCCACCTCGGTATCGCCGAAGTACTCGATGCGCAGCTTGTCGAAATTGTAGCGGCCACGGCTGGCGGGCAGGTCGCGCGCCCACCAGGTGGGGTCACGTTCGAAGGTGATGCTGCGGCCGTTGTCGATGCGCCCGATGCGGTACGGGCCGCTGCCGACTGGCTTGTCAAAACCGGCACCGTTGACGAAGTCGCGTTGCTGCCAGTCGTGTTCGGGCATTACCGGCAGGCTGGCGAGGTCAAGGGCCAGGGTGCGGCCGTGCCCGGGCTTGAAGTCGAAGCGTACGCTGTGCGGGTTTTCCACGGTCACACCAGTGACGTCGGCGAACTGGGTGCGGTACTTGAGGCTGCCCTTGTTCATCAGCAGCTCGAAGGTGAAACGTACGTCTTCGGCACGCACCGGTTTGCCATCGGCGAAGGTGGCACGCGGGTCGATATTGAAACGTAGCCAGGCATCGTCGGGGCCGCGCTCCATGCTGTGGGCGATCAGGCCATAGACGGTATAGGGTTCATCGAACGAGCGCACGGCCAGTGGCGCATACAACAGGCCATCGACTTCGCTGACGCCAATGCCTTTGTCGATGTACGGCAGGATATGGTCGAACTGGCCGATCTCGATGGCCGAGCGGCGCAGGATGCCGCCCTTGGGGGCGTTAGGGTTGACGTAGTCGAAGTGCTGGAAGCTGGCGTTGTAGCGGGGAGCTTCACCGTAGACGGTGAGTGCGTGGGTGGGGGCGGCTTGGGCATTGAAGGCCAGACAAAGCAAGAGCAGGCCCCACAAACCCTGTGGGAGCGGGCGTGCCCGCGAATGCGTCGGCTCAGGCAACGAGGTTGTCTGGTCTGGCCTATTCGCGGGCACGCCCGCTCCCACACGGACTTTCATCGGCTGCGAGGACTTAGTCCTGGCGGCTGGTCACTTCCAGCAGGTGGTAGCCGAACTGGGTTTTCACCGGGCCTTGCACGGTGTTGACCGGAGCGCTGAACACCACGGTGTCGAATTCCTTGACCATCTGGCCTGGGCCGAACGAGCCCAGGTCACCGCCCTGACGGCTGGACGGGCAGGTGGAGTTGGCTTTGGCGATTTCAGCGAAGTCGGCGCCTGCTTCGATCTGGGCTTTGAGTTCGTTGCATTTATCGATGCTGCTGACCAGGATGTGGCGGGCGGTTGCACGGGCCATGGGTACTGCTCCTTGGGGTAAAAAGGCAAGCCTAGCGCACTTGCTTGGGGTATGTCTCGCCAGGCTTGCATCCTTCGTCTTACAGTTTTTGTGCCGCTTCGCGCAACAGGGTTTCGGTCGAGGTCCAGCCCAGGCAGCCGTCGGTGATCGACACGCCGTACTTCAGTACACCCTTGCCCAGCGCCTGACAGCCATCGAACAAATGCCCCTCGATCATCACGCCAACGAGCGAGCGGTCGCCGGCCAGGCGTTGCGCCAGCACATCGTTGAACACCGCTGGCTGGCGAGCCGGGTCCTTGCCGCTGTTGGCGTGGCTGCAATCGACCATGATTCGCGCCTGCACGCCAACCTTGGCCAGTGCCTGGCGGGCCATGGCGATGCTGTTGGCATCGTAGTTGGGGCCTTTGTGGCCACCGCGCAGTACCAGGTGAGTGTCCGGGTTGCCCAGGGTTTCGATGATCGCCGGGTGGCCCTGCGCATCCATACCGAAGTGGCGGTGTGGGTGGGCGGCGCTGCGCATGGCGTCGCTGGCGATGGCGATGCCGCCGTCGGTGCCGTTCTTGAAGCCGACTGGCAGCTCCAGGCCGCTGACCATTTCCCGGTGAATCTGCGATTCGGTGGTGCGTGCGCCAATCGCGGCCCAGGCCAGCAGGTCGTCGAAGTAGCCGGCGGCCATCGGTTGCAGCAGCTCGGTGGCGATCGGCAGGCCGCGTTCGATCATGCTCAGCATCAACCCACGGGACAACGCGATGCCCGAGTGCATGTCGTCACTGCCATCGAGGTGCGGGTCGTAGGCGAGGCCTTTCCAGCCCACGGTAGTACGGGGTTTTTCGACGTAGGCGCGCATCACCAGCAGCAGCTTGTCGCTGACTTCACGGCTGAGAGCTGCCAGGCGGTCGGCGTACTCCAGGGCTGAACGAGGGTCGTGGATCGAGCAGGGGCCGACAATCACCAACAGGCGCGGATCGCGGCCTTCGAGGATGTCGCGGATGGCCTGACGGTGGGCATGGACTTGCTGGGTGAGTTCGCTGGACAGCGGCATTTGCTGCTTGAGCAGGTGCGGGCTGGGCAGGCGCTTGCTGACGGTGGTGTTGGCCGCTTGCGGCTGGGTCAGGGGCAGGGCGAGGCTGGAAGCTTGCATGGCGTTTTTCCCTGGGCGGACGGCGGGTTCTGGCCCGCGAGGTCGGCCCTATCGAGGTGTTCGACAGATCGTTGAATTCGTATTGGCTGTTGCATTGCCACCTGTGGAAGACCGGACGGAGGCGGCAGGCTGGCCCGAACGGGATTGGCTAAATCGCCAGGCATAGGTGTTTGCGTAGTAATAAGTGGCGTAGTTCATGAATCTGTCCTCAATGTGAATCGGTGTTGTTCAAAGGCCTGAAAAGCAAAACCCCCGGTCGGGGAGCCGACCGGGGGTTTGAGTATTCTCATGTTCGGCGGCCCCTCGAAGGTGGGCGCCGTGTGGGTATCGGCGCCTAGTGGCTAAACCAATACCCAAAGTAATAGCTGGCAGGTGCCACGCAGCCGGCAACGGCCAGCACAGGGCGCAGGGTGCGACCGGTGTGGTTGGCGTGGTTGCGGGTGTGTTTCGGCATGTTGCTCTCCAGTGAATGAGCCCGAGCTTACTTCAGTTCGGCCGGGCCATTCAATGGATAAATGCTATAGGGTTGATCATTTGTTTTTGTACTGGCTGGTTCAATGACCGTAACGCCCGACCTAGTGGCTGTCTTGGTCCTCTGCAGTGCCTCCGGTGTGCCCCGCACCGGAGCCGGTAGCCTCGCCGGTGCTGTTGGAGCCGCCGCTGGCGCCGTCGGCGGCATCGGTGTTGTTGCCGGCGTCGCTGCTGTCGTTGCTTTTACCACTGCCGGGGCTGTTGACGCTGCTGCCCTCACCAGCCGTCTTGCCGCCAGACTGATCGGTCTGTGGGCGACTGTCGGTGTTGGTGTGTGTGTCGGTGTTGGTGGCAGCGAAGGCGGTGCCGGTGAGGCTGGTCAGGGCCAGCGCGAGGTACAGGGAAAGCGGACGAATGCGGATCATGGGAAGTCTCCTTTGCGGATGATCTGTCATTCGTTTGGCCAAGTGCGGGGAGCGGGGTGCGCTTTGGGCGACGAGCGGTAACTTCAGGGGCCGCACTGCGGCCCCTGGGATCAATGAGATTCCGAGCGCTGTGCTGGTGCAGGGTTTTCTACCGGCTCCAGCGGCGGATGCTCCTGCGCGGCGTGCATCAGGTCTTCGGTCACGCGCAGCTCGGCGCCGGTTGGCGAGAAGGTGGTCGAAGCCGTAAACGGTGCCGGGTGCTCCGCCGCCGGGCGTTTGCCACGGCGCCACATGAAGAAGCACACCATGCCCAGGTTGACCACGGCAAAGGCCCAGAACAGGCCGGCTTCGCCAAACTCGGTCATCATCGGCGACATGGCGACCGGCGCCATGGCAGAGCCCAGCGAGTTGATCAGCAGCAGGCCCTGAATCATCGGTACCAGCGCATCGGACGGCGCCCGGTCGGCGGCATGGCTGACCGCCACCGGGTACAGGGTGAACACGCCACCACCCAGCAGGAACAGCATGGCTGGCAGCAGGAACGAGTCCGACGGCAGGAACACCGTGACCAGCGACAGCACCACACACAGCGCAGCCAGGGCGATCAGCACATCCTGGCGGTCCTTGCGGTCGGACCAGCGCCCGACCGGGTATTGCAGCAGCATGGCGCCGAGGATCACCCAAGCCATCATGTTGCCGACCTCGCCCACCTCCAGGCCGATGCGTTGCAGGTACAGCGGCAGCAGGGAATAGATCCCGGCAATGGCCACACCCGAACCGAAGCAGCCCACCAGGCCCGACGGTGCTACACCCAGCAGCTGGCGGGGTTTGAGCGGTTCGACCTGGTCCAGCAGGGGCGATACCCGCGGCAAGATCACGATAGGCAGCACCGACAGCGCAGCCAGTACGCCAGCCAGCATGAAGGGGGCGGTGTCACCCAGTTGGGTGATTTCGCCAAGGCCGGCCTGGGCGATTACCCCGGCGCCGTAGAAGGCGATCATGTACAGCGCGAGCAGGCGCCCGCGAATCTTGGCGTCGCCGGCCAGCAGCAGCCAGCTCTCGATCACCAGGAACACGCCGACCGCTGCCCAGCCGTTGATCAGGCGCAGCACAGACCACCAGGTGACGTCGTAGAACAACCCTTGCAGCAGGATGGTCGCGGCGATCAGCGAAGCGAAGCTGGTGTAGGCGCGGATGTGGCCGATGCGCAAGATCAGCCGGTCGTTGAAGATTGCACCCAGGGTCAGGCCGATGAAGTAGGTCGACGAGACAATGCCGATGGTGGTGGCTGATTCACCGGCAGCGCCCAGGCGCAGGGTGGTCAGGGAAGACATGAAGCCGTTGCCCAGGGCAATGATGAACAACCCGAGCAGGGGCGCCAGCGCCATGGCCAGCAAACGCGGAGACATACGTACCTCTAGTTGGATGAGCGGAATGAGCGCCTTCTCGGACGCGCACGCCGGCCCGACCCGGCAAGGGGCGAGTGGCTACACGGATGCGACCTGGGCAAGACTCAACCGCTGGGCCCTTTGGGAAATGGGCCGTGCGGGGAGGGTTGAGCCTATTTCACATGTGCGTTCATGTGTTCAGGCACGGACTCTGTCATTGCTGCCGGTTGCCACCGTTCAAGGCGACGGGCGAAAAGGAGGCGCGATTCTACGGGCTTGCGCGGTTTTGCCCAAGGGGCATTGGCGTGCGACGAGACGCCGCAGTCTGTGGGCGACATGAATGTGTCTTTGGCAGACAAGCCAGTGCTGCAGGGCAAACCCGGTAATCCACTATCTGTCCCGCAGTTGCCATCCTTGATGGGTCAGCACCATGGCCCGGGTATCTTTGAGCGGCGTCGCATGACTGGCCACAGCCTTGCCCAGTTCGGCAATGCTGGCTTTGACCTGTTCATCACCGGCCCATGCCGGTAGCCCGGTAATTGTGTAGGCATAGGTCACATTCGATGTCTTTTGTCCCGTGGCTTCGCTTGGCGCGCTGAACTGTTCGATCGCTGTTACCTGCGCCTTGCCAAAGCAAAGGCCGTGGTCCGCCTTGTAATACTTGCGGCCTTCGTCGGTAAGCGCATAGGCATAGTAAATGTCCGTACGTGCCGGTTGCCACAGCCGGGCAGGCACCTCGGTGCGCGAGATTTCCTTCTCACTGACCACGCCCACCTTGGCCAAGGCATGCAGCGCCTTGTTGGTGCCGTGCAGGTCGAAGTCCTGTGTCTTGGTGGGGAATGAGCTGATGACGAAGCAGTGCGGATACTGGGTGTCGAGGTAGGCCTGGGCGGCTTTCTTGAAACTGGCCTCGGAGGTGTCGTTGCTGTCGGAGCAACCTGCCAGGGTTGCCAGCAGCGCCAGCGGCATGATCTTCCTGTACATGGTGAAACGTCCTTGAATGGCGAAGATAAAACCGATGGCTGCAGATTAGAACCCACGGGTTAGAGCGGCGCAATCGTGGCAAGACGGCATCGCTATGGCTCACCTCGGGTATCGATACTGACGACCACCGACATGCCTGGGCGCAGTCGCCTGGCGTCGTCCTGGCCGGCATCCACAGTAATGCGCACCGGAATCCGCTGGGCGATCTTGACGAAGTTGCCAGTGGCATTGTCTGCCTGCAGCAGGGCGAACTCCGAGCCGGTGGCTGGCGATATCTGCTGCACGTGCCCCTGCAACTTCAGGTGGTTCAGGGCATCCACGGTGAACGTCACCGGCTGGCCGATGCGTACATTGGCCATTTGGGTTTCCTTCATGTTGGCGATGACCCACAAGGTGTCGGGTACCAGCGCCATCAACTGCGCGCCAGAGTTCACATAAGCCCCCAGGCGTGTGCCGATTTGCCCCAGCTGGCCGTCGCGCGGGGCAGTGACGCGGGTATTGTCGAGGTCGATGCGCGCCAGTTCCACGGCCGCCTTGGCATTCTCTACCGATGCTTCCAGCGCTGCCCGGTTGACCACCACCGTTTCACGGTCCTGGCGGGCGATTTCCAGCGCTGCCTTGGCCTGGGCCAGGCTGGCGACCGCTGCCGCTTCGCTGGCACGGGCCAGGTCCAGGTCGCGCCGCGACACCGAGCCGTCGTTGACCAGCGCCTGGTTGCGGCTCAGGTCGGCTTTGGCCTTGATCGCCTGGGCCATCGCATCGCCGATGGCCGCCTGGCGCTGGGCGATGGTGGCTTCGGCACTGTTGCGCTGCTGCAGGTTGTTGGCCAGGGCTGCCTGTTGTTGCTGCAGTTGGGCGATGGCCTGGGCCAGGCGCTGTTTGTAGATGCGGTCGTCCAGTTGCACCAAGAGGTCACCGGCCTTGACGAACTGGAAGTCGTGCACCGGCACGTCGACAATGTAGCCACTCAGTTGTGGGCCGATGATAGTCACCTGGCCGCGTACCAGCGCATTCTCGGTACTTTCGATGGCGCTGCCGAACGGTGGCAGGCGCCAGGCATACAGCACCAGCAGGATGCCGGCCAGGGCCACGCAGGCGAAACTGATTGACGAGAGGATGCGTACCCGCCGCGAACGTACCGGGCTGGTCGGCTCGCTGGGCGGTGTGGCACCTTCCGGGGTTTCGGCAATGGCAGTGGTGGTCGTGGTGCGGGTGTCGTCGGTCATCGGTTGGGCGCGCCGGGGGTGGAGTCGGTGAGGGTGGCCTGGCGTTTTGCGTACCAGAGCCAGGTGCTACGGATGCAGATCCAGACCATAGTCAGGATAGCGATACTGCCAATCAGCACGAACACGTCGTTGTACGCCATGATGTTCGCCTCGCGGGTGGCGGCGCTGGCCAGCAGGCGCATGCCGGCTTCGCTACGCAGGGCCGGGTCGGCGATGATGCCGCCGTAACCGCTGCCGCCGCTCTGCACACGCGCATTGACCAGGGGTTCGAGGTAGCTGAGGCGGTCCATCAGGTGGCTGGAATGGAATTTTTCCCGCCAGATCTGGAAGGTGCCCAACAGCGCCGCGCCAATCAGGCCGCCGAGGTTGTTGCAGATGCCGAACAGTACCGAAAAGCTCACCAGGTTGCGTGGGTTGGCGCGCACATGGCTGATGCCCAAGGCCATCGACGGGCCAAGAAAGAAGGTGCTGCCAAAAGCCAGCAGAAACTGGCTGAAGTACATTTGTGCCGGACGCGTGAGGTTGCTGGAGCTGCTGTCCATGAAGGCGCCGGCAGCCATGGCCAGCAACGAGACGAACAGCGGAATCACCAGGTGGTTGGGGTTGATGGTGAGGGCGCTGCTGGCCAGGCCTGCCACGGCACCCAGCAGCATGACCCAGTACAGCGTGCGCATTTGCTCGCTGCCCATGTTCAGCGCCTGCAAAAAGCCGACTGCGCCCGTTGACTGTTCGGATGTGACCATGCGGATCAACACCACGCACAGCGCCAGGCGAATGACTGCACCGCTTCCCAGCCAATGGGTCATCAACAACGGGTTCCGCCGGTTGTGCTCGATGGCCAGGCCGCTGAAGAGCAGGCCGATCGAGGCCGCCAGCGCCACGCCGATCCACGGCGCCTCCAGCCACCAGTCGATGCGCCCCAGCGACAGCACGGCGCAAAGCAGGGCTGTGCCACTGGCGATCAGGGTGAAGGTGAGGAAGTCCAGGGGCTCGAAGGTCTTGAAGCGGTCACCGGGTGGCAACTTGAGCATCAACACGCAACCCAGCGCGGCCAGCGCCAGGCCCAGCTCGAACAGGTACAGGCCACGCCATTCGGCGATTTGCAGCAGGTCTTCGGAAAAGATGCGTGCCAGCGGCAGTGCCAGCTGCGAGGCGCCCAGGCCCAGCACCATCGCCTTGAGCCGCCATTGCGCCGGGAACGCCTGGATCATGTAATACAGCCCCAGCGAGCTGAGCGCGGCGCCGACCATGCCGTGGGCCGCCCGTACCGCGATGGCCGAGTTGAGGTCGTTGACCAGCAGGTGGGCGAAGGTGACCAGGGCATACAGCACCAAGAACACCTCGGTGAAGGCCCGCAGGCCGAACTGTTGGCGAAACTTCACCAGCAGCAGGTTGATGGACACGTTGGTCATGACGTAGGCGGCAGGCAGCCAGGCCATTTCTGCCGTGGTCGCGCCCAAGGCGCCTTGCAGGAACACCAGGTTGGCGGTGACCAACGCGTTGCCAAGGCCGCCGGTGATTGCGACCAGCAGGCCGACCACGCCATAGGCCAGGCGCTTGGCTGGCGAATGCAGGGGCGTGGAGGGGGAGCCCGGCAGGCTGGGTTTTTCGTGGGGAAGCCACTGGCGTGGGGCGTACTTGTCCATGGGCAGACTGTACTTGAGCGGCGGTTGCTGCTGCTAGGTGCATGCCTTGGTTTTTGTGGTGGCATTGAGATCGTGTGCATGAACATCGCACCGGTCAGCAGCCGCAGGCCGTCCACCGGCTCACCGAACACATTCAGCTCCACCCCCTTGTTGACCTGTTCGCCGTCCATGTTGAAGGTGTCCTGCTGCGAACGACACATGTTCCCAGGGCTTGATCACCAGGCCATACACCGGGGTAGTGATGGATTCGTCGTAAGGCGTGTTGCGCGCACCGGTGCCGGTCGCCCAGCTGTCGACGCTGATCGATTGCCGCCGTACGCCCACGGTCAGCGGTGCCCTACTGCAACTGCCCTAGCCAACCCTGCAGCCAGCCGTGGTGCTCGGTGCACAGCGTCTGGACCTGCAGGTTGAGGGTAGGTCGGCGGGCGGCATGGCAGGCGCGAGGTTCCGGGAGAGGGGTGCAATCAAGAATTGATCGCAATCTGTGGCCCTGCCTGGAGCCTGGCAATGCGCGCTTTTACAGGGCCTTGGCCAAAAACGCTGCTGTACGGCTTACCGCACACCCAGCCACCACCTGCGGCGTGCCACTGACCACCACCTTGCCCCCGGCATCGCCGGCACCCGGCCCGATATCGATCACCCAGTCGCTTTGCGCTACCACACGCATGTCATGTTCAACCACCACCACGCTGTGCCCGCCGTCGACCAGGCGGTTCAGTTGCACCAGCAATCGGTCGATGTCTTGCGGGTGCAAGCCGTTGGTGGGCTCGTCCAGCACATACAGCGTTGCCCCGCGGGCCGTGCGTTGCAGCTCGGTCGCCAGTTTGATCCGTTGTGCTTCACCACCTGACAGTTCGGTAGCCGGTTGGCCCAGGCGAAGGTAGCCCAGGCCGATGTCCTGCAACACTTGCAGGCAACGCCGCGCCGGTGGCTGTTCGGCAAAGACCTGCAGGGCTTGCTCGACAGTCAACTGCAGCACTTGCGCAATGTTCATGCCTTGCCAGCTCACCGCCAGGGTTTCAGGGTTGTAGCGGTCTCCATGGCAGGTGGGGCAGGGGGCGTAGACACTGGGCATGAACAGCAGCTCAACGCTGACGAAGCCTTCGCCTTCGCAATTGGCGCAGCGGCCCTTGGCAACGTTGAAGGAAAAGCGCCCCGCGTCGAAGCCCTGTGCCTTGGCCTGCTCAGTGGCCGCGAACAGCTTGCGCACGTGGTCGAACAGGCCGGTGTAGGTGGCCAGGTTGGAGCGAGGCGTGCGACCGATCGGCTTCTGGTCGACCTGTACCAGGCGCTTGATGCTATCCAGGCCAGCGCTGACATGCCCACTGCCGGTCTGCTCAGGCGCGTCCTCCAGGCTTGGTTCTTCGGGCTCGCTGCGTTGCTCGGCATGGCCCAGGTGCGCACCGACCAGCTCCAGCAGGGCCTGGCTGACCAGGCTGGACTTGCCCGAGCCGGAAATGCCCGTAACGGCGGTAAAGCAGCCCAGCGGGAATGCGGCGCTGAGGTTGTTGAGGTTGTTACGGGTAATGCCTTCAAGCGTGAGCCAGTTTCGGGCCTGGCGTGGCGCACGTGTGGCCCGGGACTGTGCATTGAACAGATAGGTGCGGGTGCAAGATGGCTCGACCTCGGCCAGGCCTGCGGGCGGCCCGCTGTAGAGTATGGTGCCACCATGCTCGCCGGCAGCCGGCCCTACATCCACCAGCCAGTCGGCGCGGCGCATGGTGTCCAGGTCGTGCTCCACCACATATACCGAGTTGCCCGCGTGCTTCAGGCGTTGCAGGGCTTCCAACAACGCCTCGCTGTCGGCCGGGTGTAAGCCGGCCGAGGGCTCGTCAAGCACGTAGATCACACCGAACAGCTGTGAGTTGAGCTGGGTGGCCAGGCGCAAGCGTTGCAGCTCACCCGAAGACAAGGTGGGGGTGCTGCGCTCCAGGGCCAGGTAACCGAGGCCAAGGTCGAGCAGCGTGTCGATGCGCTCCAGCAATTCCTTGGCGATGCGTTGTGCCGCCAGGCGCTTTTCCAGGGTCAGGTCGTCTTGCGGGTGCGCCAGATAGTCAGCTGCCGACACTTTGCGGAACACCTCGGCCAGCGCCTGCAGCGACAAGTGCGACAGTTCGGCGATATCCATGCCGGCGAAGGTCACGCCCAGCGACTCGCGCTTCAAGCGCTTGCCTTGGCACAGCGGGCAGGGGCTGGGGCGCATGTACTGGGCCACGCGTTTACGCATCTGTGCGCTCTGCGAGTGCATGAAGGTATGCAGCACGTAACGCCGGGCACCCATGAACGTGCCTTGATAGCTAGGCTCCTGCTTGCGCTTGAGTGCGGCGCGGGTCTGCGCGGGCGTCAGGCCGGCATACACCGGCGCGGTGGGCGTTTCTTCGGTGAACAGGATCCAGTCGCGTTGCGCCTGGGGCAAGTCGCGCCAAGGGATATCGACGTCATAGCCCAGCGTTACCAGAATGTCGCGCTGGTTCTGGCCCTGCCAGGCCATCGGCCACGCTGCCACCGCGCGTTCGCGAATGGTCAGTGACGGGTCGGGGACCATGGTCGCTTCGGTCACCTCGAAGACCCGGCCCATGCCATGGCACTCCGGGCACGCGCCCTGGGGCGTGTTTGGCGAAAAGTCTTCGGCATACAGCATCGCTTGCCCGGCCGGGTAGTGGCCGGCGCGTGAGTAGAGCATGCGGATCGAGCTGGACAAGGTGGTCACGCTGCCCACCGAGGAACGCGCGCTGGGTGTGCCACGTTGCTGCTGCAGGGCCACGGCTGGAGGCAGGCCTTCGATCGCATCTACGTCTGGCACGCCAACCTGGTCGATCAGGCGCCGGGCATAGGGTGCCACTGATTCGAAATAGCGGCGCTGGGCTTCGGCATACAACGTGGAGAAGGCCAGTGACGATTTGCCTGAGCCGGATACGCCGGTAAACACCACCAGCGCATCGCGGGGGATATCGACATCGATGTTCTTCAGGTTGTGCTCGCGGGCACCCCGCACACGGACGAAGCCGTTTGGGGTGGTTGGGCGTGGAGGCATGACGCAGTCCTTGGCTGTTTCGGAACAGTGCGCCCAAGGTAACAGCAATTGCAGCCATCGTGTGTGGGTAATGTTTCCGCTCAGCAAATCTGCGAGTTATTGATTAAGGGTGATGGGGTTAGTGTGAAGGGGCAAGTAACACTAACAGGAACTGAAAAACATGCGAACTTCATATTTATTGGCCATTGACCAACAGGCCTCCGTGCACGCAAGTAATAACTTCCCGTTACAGCCCTATACACCCTATGGCTATCAGGGGGGCAAGGGCTGTCCGCTGTTGGCCTTTGCCGGAGAGGCCGGCGCGCTTCTGCCGCAGGGTTATCTACTTGGCAACGGCAAGCGTGCCTATCACACCGGGACAATGCGCTTTCACAGCCCGGACGTATTCAGCCCGTTTGGTCGTGGAGGGCTTAATGCCTATGCCTACTGCATGGGGGACCCGATTAACAAGGTCGACCGTGATGGTCATTCGCCCACACGGGTAGTCGGGCAAGCAACAGGACTTGTTTGGGGAACGGTAGGCATGTTGTCTTCACTGAACAAGGCATCCAAAGCAATCGTCAAACGTTCAATTGCCAAGGCTAACGGAACGCCAATACCGAAGGAGTTCAACAATTCAAGCCGTACCAATAATGCAATGATATTTATGGGCGGCCTGGCGGGTACCATCGTCAAGGCACCCAGTGCGGTGTTCGCTTTTTCAGCGCCCTTTGAGTCAGTGGGGGCTGAACTGGTGACCGGGGCCGGAATAGCCGCAGGGTCTCTCGCCGGAGTGGGCAAGCTGAGGCAGCTGTTCAACGATGTAAAATCGACTTATCAGGAAGCCACAGCGAATAGATTGCCACTTGGCAAGTTGGTAATAGAGTCCATCAAGGAAGCCACCGGCTGGAACCGATTACGCGGCCGGGAATCGGCCATTCTCGAACCCTTGCCAGAACAAATATTATTGGTTCGCCTCCCCGCCATGAAATAGTGCTTGCCGTTGCAAGCAATGGCAGCCCTGATCGGCGCTTTCGGTTCCACGCTGTGAAACCAGATTCGATTGTGCTTCATCGCTCCTCGCGCTTATCTGTTCGCAAGCACGACCTGCCTCAGCCGTCGTGACCTCAAGGCGAACAACAAGAACGGGAAACCACCCGCGCGAGGAGACTCCACATGTCCCGACATCAGCACATCCTGGCCTGGCTTGACGATGTGGCCAGCGAGCTGCACGCGATCCGTCACGATATCCACGCTCACCCGGAACTGGGTTTTGAAGAAAACCGCACGTCTGCACTGGTCGCCCAGTTGCTTGAGGCGTGGGGCTATGAGGTGCACACCGGCATCGGCAAGACTGGCGTGGTCGGCGTGTTACGCAATGGCAGCAGCTCACGCCGTCTGGGCCTGCGCGCCGACATGGACGCGCTGCCCATCCACGAGGCCACGGGCGCGACGTACAGCAGCCAGCACCAGGGTTGCATGCACGCCTGCGGCCATGACGGTCACACCACCATGCTGCTCGGCGCCGCGCGGTACCTGGCGGCGACCCGGCAGTTCGACGGCACGCTGACGCTGATCTTCCAGCCGGCCGAGGAGGGCCAGGGCGGCGCCGAGGCGATGCTGGCCGACGGCCTGCTGGAGCGCTTCCCTTGCGATGCCCTGTTCGGCATGCACAACATGCCGGGCCTGCCAGCCGGGCACCTGGGTTTTCGCGAGGGCCCGATGATGGCCTCGCAAGACTTGCTGACGGTGACACTCGACGGGGTTGGCGGCCATGGTTCGATGCCGCACCTGACCATCGACCCGCTGGTGGCGGCGGCCAGTGTGGTGATGGCACTGCAAACCGTGGTGGCGCGTAATATCGATGCGCAGGAGGCGGCTGTTGTCACGGTGGGTGCGCTGCAGGCCGGTGAAGCGGCCAACGTGATCCCGCAGCAGGCGTTGCTGCGCCTTAGCCTGCGCGCTCTGAACGCCGAGGTGCGGGCACAGACCCTGGAACGGGTGCGGGCGATCATCGTCAGCCAGGCCGAAAGCTTTGGCTGCAGTGCCAGCATCGAACACCGTCCGGCTTACCCGGTGCTGGTCAACCATGGCGCAGAGAACGCCTTCGCCACGCAGGTCGGGGTGGAACTGCTGGGTGCCGAGGCGGTGGATGCCAACACCCGCAAGCTGATGGGCAGCGAAGACTTCGCCTGGATGCTGCAACGTTGCCCGGGTGCCTACCTGTTCATCGGCAATGGGGTATCGCGGCCGATGGTGCACAACCCGGCCTACGACTTCAACGACGACATCCTGCTGACCGGCGCCGCCTACTGGGGCGCGCTGGCAGAGCGCTGGCTCGCACCCGCCTGACCTTCCCATTTACGACTGCCGCTGGAACCCGGGTGCGACCGCGCCCGGGTGATCACCCAATCATTGTGTGGAGTGTTCCCCTATGCAGACTTCGAGCACTGGCGTGTCGCGTACCCGGCAGGTGGTCGCTGCCGTTATCGGCAACGCCCTGGAGTGGTATGACTTTATCGTGTATGGCTTTCTGGCCAGCATCATTGCCCGGCAGTTTTTCCCGTCCGACGATGAGTACGCCTCGCTGCTGATGGCCCTGGCCACCTTTGGCGTCGGCTTTTTCATGCGCCCGGTGGGTGGTGTGTTGCTGGGCATGTATTCCGATCGCAAGGGCCGCAAGGCGGCCATGCAGATGATCATCCGGCTGATGACCGTGTCGATCGCCATGATCGCTTTTGCCCCCGATTACCTGGCCATTGGCATGGCCGCGCCGATGCTGATCGTGGTGGCGCGTATGCTGCAGGGCTTCGCTACCGGTGGCGAATACGCCAGCGCGACAGCGTTTCTGGTGGAAAGCGCGCCGGCCCACCGCAAGGGTCTGTATGGTTCGTGGCAACTGGTGGGGCAGTGCCTGGCGGTGTTTTCCGGGGCGGCAATGGTCGCCCTGGTGACGCACCTGTGTTCGCCTGAGGCACTGGACAGCTGGGGCTGGCGCATTCCGTTCGTGCTCGGCCTGCTGATCGGCCCGGTGGGGCTGTGGATTCGCAAGCATATGGAGGAGCCGGAAGAGTTCGTCGAAGCGCGCCGCCAGGCCAAGGGCCACTCGCCCAGCCTGTGGCAGGTGTTGCGTGAGCACCGGCGCAGCCTGCTGGTGTCGATGGGCCTGGCCTGTGGCGCGACGGTGTCGTTCTACGTGGTGCTGGTGAACATGCCGACCTTCGCCCACAAGAACCTCGGGCTGCCGCTGGACCAGGTGCTGCTGGTGCAGATGCTGGCCGTGGGGCTGATGACCGTTGTGATTCCGTTGTCTGGCGCGCTGTCGGACCGGCTGGGCAGGCGCCCGGTTCTGATGGCCTTCACCTTGGCGTTCTTCGTGATGGTCTACCCGCTGTATGTTTGGGTGGCCGCAGCGCCGTCCGTGGAGCGCCTGCTGATCATGCAACTGCTGCTGTGCACCACCATCGGCGGCTTCTTCGGCCCGGCACCCACTGCATTGGCCGAGCAGTTCCCGGTCGAGGTGCGCTCCACCGGTGTGTCGGTGGCCTATAACGTGGCAGTGATGGTGTTCGGCGGCTTTGCCCCGTTGATCGTGACCTGGCTGAGCAAGGTGCTTGGCACCCCGGTGGCGCCTGCGTTCTATGTGCTGTTCGCCTGCCTGCTGACACTGCTGGGTACCTACTGCCTGAAAGAAGCACCTCGGGTGGCCAAGTCTGCCAACTTCAACCTTGGAGTGAAACCGTGAAGCCGCTAGCCATCGACCCCATCGTAGCCCTCGATGCCGATGCATTGTCCCAGGCTATCCATGCCCGCCAGGTGTCGTGTCGGGACGTGATGCAGGCCTACCTGCTGCACATTGAACGCTGCAACCCTGTAGTCAATGCGCTGGTGTCACTGCGCCCGGCCGAAGCGCTGCTGGCCGAGGCCGATGAGCGTGACCGTGAACTGGCCCGTGGCCATTCACGAGGTTGGATGCATGGCATGCCGCAGGCGATCAAGGACCTGGCAGCCACTGCCGGGCTGCGCACCACCCTTGGCTCCCCCTTGTTTGCCGAACAGATACCCGAGCAGGACGCGATCAGTGTTGCGCGGGTGCGGGCGAGCGGGGCGCTGATCGTGGGCAAGAGTAACGTGCCCGAGTTCGGCCTCGGCTCGCAAACCTACAACACCCTGTTCGGCACCACCACCAATGCCTACGACCCGCAGCGTGTGGCCGGTGGCAGCAGTGGCGGGGCGGCAGCGGCGCTGGCCATGCGCCTGCTGCCGGTCGCCGACGGGAGCGACATGATGGGCTCGCTGCGCAACCCGGCGGCGTTCAACAATGTGTTCGGCCTGCGCCCCTCACAGGGCCGAGTGCCCCATGGGCCGGCGCCCGAACTGTTCGTGCAGCAGCTGGCCACCGAGGGGCCCATGGGCCGCAGCGTGGTTGACGTGGCGCGGTTGCTGTCGATACAGGCTGGCGTCGACGCACGGGTACCCCTGTCGCTGAGCGAAGGTCGGCGGGATTTTGCTGCCGGTTTGCAGCGTGATTTCCGGGGTGTACGGGTCGGCTGGCTGGGTGATTACAACGGCTACCTGCCCATGGATGACGGGGTGATGAGCCTGTGCGAGTCGGCGCTGGCCGACTTTGCCGAACTGGGCTGTCGGGTGGAGGCTTGCCAGCCGGCATTCGACCTCGCGCGGTTGTGGCAATGCTGGCTGACCCATCGCCACTTCCTGGTGCACGGCAACCTCGGCGTGGCCTATGCCAACCCGAACAAGCGCGCACGGCTCAAGCCTGAGGCACAGTGGGAAGTGGAAGGGGGTTTGCAACTGAGTGCGGCAGCGCTGTACCAGGCTTCGCTGGACCGCAGCGACTGGTACCGAGCTTTGGCCCATCTGTTCGAACGTTACGATTTTTTGCTGTTGCCATCGGCCCAGGTGTTCCCTTTCGATGCACGCCAGCCATGGCCGACGGTGGTTGGGGGGCGGGCGATGGACACCTACCACCGCTGGATGGAGGTGGTGATCGGACCGACCCTGGCCGGCTTGCCGAGCATCAGCGTACCGGTCGGGTTCAGTGCTGCCGGGTTGCCCATGGGCCTGCAAATCATAGGCCCGGCCCAGGCTGACCATGCGGTGTTGCAGTTGGCGTATGCCCACGAACAGCTCACCCGGTGGGTGGAGCGTTGCCCACCCCAGTGCCTGCAGGCGTCATGAATGCACCGGGCAGGCGCGGATCTTGCTGGCTATGCTGACCATCCCGCTACAAGGAGGTCAAAACCATGGGCATCACGGCAGACAGTGGCGGCGTGCGTTCCGTGGAACGGGCGTTGGCCATTGTCGACCTGTTGGGCGAACACCAGGCGCTGGGCCTGGAGGAACTGCATTACCTGACGGCGCTGCCCAAGGCCACGGTATCGCGCATGCTTGCCACCTTGCAGGAGCAAGGCTGGGTGTACCGTGGCCTGAGCGACCGGCGCTACCGGCTGTGCGCGCGGCGCCTGTTCGGCGACCGCCAGTTGCGTTTCAAGCGACGCCTGGTGGAAAGCGCTGCGCCCATGCTGCTGGAGCTGAGCGAACGCACCGGGCTGGTAGCAGACCTGTCGTGCTTTGACGGCGAACGGCTGGAGGTGATGGAGAGTGCCATCCCCCAAGTGTTGCGCAAGCGCTACCCGCACACCTGCCAGATTGTTGGGCACCATGCCAGCCTGTTCCATTCGGCGATGGGGCGGGCCTGCCTGGGTGAGCTGGCGGAGGACGAAGTGCAGCGCTTGGCGGCCCATGAGCGGCTGCGCGATGACACGGTGCTGCGCAATATCGAGGAAGACGCACACAACGGCTTTGGCCAGCGGACTGAAGGGCACTGGGAGTATCCGGTGCGGTTGCCGTTCCTGATTCGCGCCATCGCCTTGCCGGTGCATGCCGAAGGGCGCCTGGCCGGGAGCATTGCCTTGCACTGGCCACTGGACCAGGCGCCGGTCGAGCGGGTGTTGAACCTGCACCTGAACAGTCTGGCGACTACCGTGGGCGAGGTGCAGCGGGCATTGTCGGTTTGAGGTTTCGGCGTTGGTGCCGTGGCAGCAAGGTCGGCATGCCGCACACTGGCTTATCGCTCCAGGCTGTACATCCGGCACTCCGCCAGCAACGCCAGCAGGTTCGGCTCCCGCTCCCGGGCTTTCAGAAACACCACACCGATATGCTGCTGCAAGCGATATTGCGGCTTCAAGGCAATCAACCTGACGCGGTTCTCGTATACCGCGGCGATGCGCCCGGGCAGCAGGGCAAAGCCCACTCCCGAGCTGACCATGCTCAGCAATGTGAAGATATCGTTCACCTGCATGGCCACCTTCGGTTCAAAGCCGGCCTGCTGGAACACCCGTGCGCCATCGCGGTGGGTGGCGAAGCCCTGGGTCAGGGTAATGAACGTGGAGTCGGCCAGGTCGGCCAGGTCCACCTCGGCTTGCTCGGCGAAAGGCGAGTCGGTGGGGACCGCGAGGAAGATATCGTCGGAGAACAGCGGCAACTGCTCGCAGGCCGGGTCGCTGACGCTTTCATCAAGGGAGACCAGAATGGCCTCCAGTTCGTGGTTCTTCAGGCGTTGCAGCAAGTCGATGTTAGAGCCCAGGGTCAGGTCTATGTTCAGTTCGCTGCGGCGCAGTTTCAGGCCCATGACCAGCTTGGGCACGGTCTTCACGGTTAGCGAATAGAGCGCGCCCAGGCGGAAGCGCTCTGCATAGAAGCCGGCGGCCTCACGGGTCTGGCGCACCATCTGCTCAGCGTCCTGGACCAGCTGTCGGGCCTTCTTTTCCAGCACGTAAGCACTTTCCAGCGGGATCAGTTGGCGGCCTTCGTGCTTGAACAATGGGCAGCGCAGGGCGCTTTCCAGTGAGTGGATGGCGCGATGCACACTGACCGCACTGGTGGACAGCTCGGCAGCGGCGCGGCCGAGGTTGCCGCTGCGCATGAAGGCGAGGAAGGTTTCCAGCTTTTTGAGGGTGAGTTCTTCGTCGATCAGCATGGGCGGCCTTGGGCGGTCACTGCATGGATTCGATCAATGCCCACAACGCCGGGTCATCGAAGTCATTCACAACCAGCCTGGCACCCGCCGCGAACAAGCGCTCCGGCGTCTGCGTCGTGGCCACGCCTACGGTGAAGATGCCTGCGCCACTGGCCGCAGCCACGCCTGGTAATGAATCCTCGAAGGCCAGTGCTTGCGTGGCTTCGGCGCCCAGCCGCTGCAGCCCGGTAAGGTAGGGCAGCGGGTCTGGCTTGGGCCGCGCCAGTTCCTCGGCCACCAGCACATGCGCGAAGCGCTGGCCAAGGCCCATGGCATTCAACATGTGCTCGGCATTCAGCCGTGGTGCGTTGGTGACCACGCACATGCCGATGCTGCGCGCCTGGGCATGTGCCAGCAAGCGCAGCAGGCCCGGCATTGGTTCAAGGGAAGGCGACATGTTGCGGAACAGCGCTTCCTTGCGGTCGGCCAGCGCCTTGCACTGTTCGGCGCTGGCGTCGCTGAACAGCTCGGCGAACAGCTCGCCGTTGGCGCGGCCGCTGACCTGGGCATCGAACTGCGCCTGGCTAAGCTCGCGGCCATCCTGCTCACGCAGCAGCTGACGGAAGGCCTGCAGGTGCAGGGTATCGGTGTCGGTGAGGGTTCCGTCGAGGTCGAACAGCAGGGCGGTCAGCATGAAATATCCAGATCAAAAAACACAAGCCAGGGCAGTCATCTTAGCTAAATCTTGCAATGTCTGGGCTGGGATGCTCGGCGTCCGCCATCAGGGTTGTTTTAGCCAAGCCTTCACAGCACCTTACCCGAGAGACCGAAGCTTCGCGATATCTCGGCTCGGTGGGGCCCCAAACATCCGGCTGTATTCACGGCTGAATTGTGACGGACTTTCATAGCCAACCTTGAATCCGGCTGTAGAAACATCCAGACCCTCTGAAATCATCAACCTGCGTGCATGCTGCAGGCGAAGTTGTTTTTGATACTGCAAAGGACTCATTGCGGTGACAGCCTTGAATCGGTGGTGAAGCGTCGAATTACTCAAATTGACATAGCTCGCTAGCTCATCAATGTGCAATGGCTGTGCATAATTGTTGTTCAGCCACTCAATGGCCCGAGTAACGCGATGGGTCTGGCTATCGGTAATGGCTATCTCATGTAAACGCTGACCCTGCTGGCCTTTGAGCAGTCGGTAGAAAATTTCTCTTAGTGCTAGCGGCGCCAACGCTGGGATATCCGATGGCACATCCAACAGACGTACCAATCGCAGCACTGCATCAAGCAACGAGCTGTCGATCTTATCCAGATATAGTCCTCGGTGGGGCTGTTGGCTCGGCACGCCGATAGGACTGACGTCTGCAACGAGCTGAGCGATTTCTGCCGGATCGATATCCAGGCGGATGCAGAAATAGGGCGTTTCTGAGGATGCCTCTGTCACTTGACCCGCTAGAGGCAGGGTTACCGAGACGACCAGATAGTTCAAAGGGTCGTAGACATAGCTTTCTTCCCACAACTGCACCTGTTTACGGCCCTGCACAACGATGCATAGCCCCGGCTTATGTACAGTGTGGATCACATCGGTGGGTGTATCACTGCGTATGAAATGCAGCGGAGCAATGCCCGTCTGAAACACCCCGTAGGTGGGAGCATAACGATGCATGGTTGATGCTAGCTCGGCCCTCAGACGCGTCAGCTCTTCGTCCCTATCATCCACTGCCATTACCTCCCGTCAGGCTTGTTCTATTGCAGAGAATAAATGGGTCTGCAGCCTTTTGGGTAGATGCTAATGGACACCCTTCAAATGCGAGAGCCCGCCGGGCCGGGCTCTCGGTAGGGTGGTTTACGTTCGATGAGATAGATAAGCATGTTTGCCTTTTGCCCGCTGACATCGCATGACCTCTACCGCCGACCGCTTACGCAGGATCGTGCATGTTGACCGCAGGAATCGGATAACCCAGCCCAGCCAAGGCTTCTTACTCTTGCTTCACCACCTGCCTGTCGGCGGTGGCCCCCTCAAGCCAGAAACAGGAGTACGAAAATGCACGGCATCGAACAAAAAGTCATCGTGATCACCGGCGCCAGCAGTGGTATCGGCGAAGCGACAGCCCGCCTGCTTGCCAGCAAAGGCGCTCGCGTGGTCCTGGGCGCCCGCCGCACCGATCGCCTGGAAACGCTGGCCAGGGAGATTCGTTCAGCAGGCGGTGTCGCTGATGTCCTGGCGCTGGATGTTACCAACCTGGATGACATGCAGTCCTTTATCGACTTCGCTGTCGAACTGCACGGACGCGTCGACGTGCTGATCAACAATGCCGGCGTCATGCCGCTTTCGAAACTCGAAGCGCTCAAGGTAGATGAGTGGAATCGGATGATCGATGTGAACATTCGCGGCGTCCTGCACGGCATTGCCGCAACGCTGCCGCTCATGCAAGAACAGCGCGCCGGTCAGATCATCAATATTGCCTCGATTGGAGCCTACGCGGTGAGCCCGACCGCTGCGGTGTACTGCGCCACCAAATATGCCGTACGAGCCATTTCCGAGGGCTTGCGTCAGGAGGTGGGCGGTGACATCCGGGTCACCGTCATTGCCCCAGGCGTCACCGAGTCCGAACTGGCCGACAGCATTTCCGATGAGGGCGGGCGTGCCGAGATGCGCGAGTTCCGCAAGATCGCGATTCCAGCCTCGGCGATTGCCCGGGCGATCGCCTACGCCGTAGAACAGCCTGCGGATGTCGATGTCAGCGAACTGATCGTGCGTCCAACCGCAAGTCCATTCTGAATGTCCGGTCGACAGCGAGGAAATGCCATGGGTGAACCACTTGGAGATCAGGACAAATACGTTGGCATGTGGGTGACGGCTGACGGACGCATTCGCCATGAGCTCCTGCCTGGCGGCCGCTATGACGAAGCCCGCGGAGCACAACAAAGCGCGTACCAAGGTCGATACTGGCTAGAGGGTGATCACATCGAGTATGTGGATGACACCGGATTTACTGCCGACGGGGAGTTTAGAAGCAACGTGCTGTATCACGCAGGGATGATTCTCTATCCCGAGCGTTGAGGGGCCGGCCGGAATGGAGACATTCCGGCTTTTTTTTCGACATTTACCTTTCAGAGCACGCAGCCAGAGCGGATTTTTACATCCCCTACGGGGCCGCGAACGGCCTTCACTGTTGAAAGCCCAGGCTTGAACTTCAAGTCCACCCTGTGAGACCAATGCCCGAATGGCTCGTGTGTGCCGACGTACTGACTGAGGTGACGATTCCCATGGATGTCATAGAGCGGACTTCAGCCCACGGTTTGGAGGCTTACATTCGGGGTGAGCGGCTTGCCGCCTCGGACGTTCTGGCCGATAGGGATATGTTGGTGCAGATCTTTAACCGGGAGCGTAAGGAAGAGAGCTTTATCGTGCCCGCCGTAGCTGAGCCCTTGCTCGTGTGGATCATCTCCGGGAATGCTGCCGTTCAGGAGCGTGAGCTTGACGGCGACTGGCAATGTAGCCAGGTGTCCAAAGGTGATTTCTTCTTGACTACCTCGGCACAGCCTTACGAGATGCGCTGGAACGTAGTCGGTGCAGAACCATTTGAAGTCATGCATATCTACCTCGGCATCCCGCTTTTGGAAAAAGCCATCCATGAGGTCTTGGGCGGGTCTGTGGAAGCGGTTCGACTACGTGAGGTCTCAGGCGGGCGTGACGATGGGTTGTCCGTTCTACTGGAGCAAGTTCGCCTGGAGCTGACGGGGCACAGGGCTAGTCCTCTTTATCTGCAAGGTCTGGCCCAGTGCATCGCCATTCACCTTGCCCGCAGCTACCTGGACAGCTCAGCGGACGATATCGTGCGCCGCAACGCATTGCCTGCTTACAAGCTGCGCCGCGTGCTGTCGGCGATGGAGGCGAATCTGGCTGAGGAATTCAATCTCGGGCACTTGGCCGAAATAGCTGGGATGAGCGAGTACCACTTCAGCCGGCTGTTCAAAAAAGCCGCTGGTTATTCCCCGTCGCAGTTCTTTATCAGACTGAGGATGGCACGCGCCCGGCAGCTCCTGGTCGAAACGGATCGGAGCGTGATCGATATAGGCTTGGAGATCGGATACAGCAGCCCAAGCCATTTTTCACAGGTGTTCAAACGTGAGGTTGGCGTCACGCCCACTCAATACCGTAAATAGTGAGTGGGCTACGCCAGTCAGAGGTTCTGGGGACGAAATTGCTGGCGAAAATCCAAGGTTTCCCCAGCCACCATGAATTGACCGCCTCCCCTGTAGTGCAGCGTTCTGGGCTGCTCCACGGAGCGATCTACATGCGCTTTGACGACTTCCCAGATGAACAAGCCGTAATCGCCAATCAGCTTCGAGTCGTACAGCTGGCATTCGAAGCTGGCATAACATTCGCCTATCAACGGCGCTGCAACCCGCGTCGCTGCTGTCGCGGTAAGACCGAACTGACCAAACTTGTCCACGTCACCGCCCGTACTGTTGCCCACCGCGACTACCTGATCAACCAGCTCCAGAGTGGGTACGTTGATCACGCATTGCTGGCTGTTGCGAATCAGTTCATAGCTATGGTTCCCCGACCAGATGTAGCAGCCAAAAAGGGCTGGATCGAATTGCATCATCATGTGCCAGCCCATGGTCATGATGTTGCTTTCGCCGTTCCAGGCTGAGGTCACGAGCACTATGGGCCCGGTTTCAAGATGCTGGCGAACGTCGATGAGAGGGAAGTCGGATTTTCGAAGTGCGGTCATGACGGCTCCGTTGAACAGGTCTGGTAGCAAGAAAACGCGTTGTGCTGCCAATGCAGCACAACGCGGACAAGGCGAAGGATTAACCTACCGGGACGCTCATGCCGCCATCGGCCATGACCACCGAACCGACAATAAAGCTGGCGCGCTCGGAAGCCAGGAAAGAGACTATCTCGGCGATCTCTTCCGGTGCTGCAGCTCGACCGATCGGCGCGGACTTGCCATGCTCTTGCAGGAACCCTCGACCGTCTTCCATGAAGTGGTTCAACAGGTTGGTAACCACATCCCCCACGCCAATGGCATTGACCCGGATGCCGTGCTCAATCGCTTCGAGCGCCTGGGTACGAGTCAACTGTGCCAAGGCGCCTTTGGACGCGGTATAGGCCGCGATACCGGGAAATGCGAAGTAGGACGCGTAGGAGGCGATGTTCACGATCGCGCCGCTCTTGTTCTTCATCATCTCCTTCATCGCCTCTCGGGAGTGAAGAAACGCCCCCGTCACGTTGGTTTGCATCTGCCATTCCCAATCTTCACGGGTCATTTCGACGAGCGGCTTGTACAGGATGCGACCGGCGTTATTGACCAGGACGTCCAGCTTGCCAAACTTCTCTACCGCCAACGCCACCGCTTGCTCGGCAGAACCGTCAACGGTGATATCGGCGACGAAAGGAACCAAGCCGGGACGCTCAAGCGCGTTGACTTTCGGGTCGATATCCTCGGCAATGACTTTCGCTCCACGGCTGTGAAGGAGCTCGGCGATGGCCTTGCCGATGCCGCTAGCCGCGCCGGTTACCAGCACCACTTTGCCTGCCACTTCGTTTGGGGTTGGGATGAAGTCAGTCATTTTGATGTCTCCAAGTCAGGAATTGGTTGTCGCTTTCGACGGTGCCAATTTCTCTCTTTTTGACATGCGACTCTTTGGTGACCTTGCTTTGCCTGTCGGAGTTTTGCTTCTTTCGTGCAATCGGCAGCGCGGTAGCCTGTCGCAACACCCGAAATGCCATTTCGCTATTGCTAAAGAAGGGTGCGCTAACGCACTGACGGCTGCCCCAATTGCTGACAAAGTACCTACTCCGACCGCTACGAGTACGGTGTGTACCGGTTCCACCATCCAGCGGCCGTTCATTCTCGTTACCGTTGGCGCGTGCCCCATGAACGAAGATCAAGTGAAAGGCAAAGTCAAACAGGTTTCCGGCCAAATCAAGGAAAGCACTGGGAAGCTGCTCGGAAACAGATCGCTGGAGAACAAGGGCAAGATGCAAAAGGTGATCGGAGAGTTCCAGGAATGTACTGGTGACATCAAGGAGGAAATCAAGAAGGGAGGCTAGCCATGACTTTATGGCAGGAGCAGGCCAGCAGGTATGCGATGAGGTAACGAGCAGGTTCCGACCCGCGCCCCATGATCCCTGTGGGGCGGAGGTCGTCAAACACCCTATAGCGCGCTTGGTGAGGCACAACAGTGCCACATCCGAGCGACCAGGAAATCAGCCCATGATCACTCACTTCAAAGTCGACGGCCACTTGGCCTGCGGCCGCCATGGCACCAACCTCCTTTGCACTGACCAGCCCGGCCGCGTGAAGTGCCGCAACTGCAGAGTCACCGAGGTATTCCAGAGTGCCCGTAAGGACATGCGAAACGCTGCGCGCAGAGCCGCCCGGAAGTTGCTGAAACCCCATGAGAAGCTTGGCTGGCGTGCTTTTTGGTTGGAAAGACTTGCTAAAATGCCCGGCCTGCAGCGTCTCCCAAGAGGCTTCAGTGGCCAGCCGTACATCTAGTCCATGAGTACAGCGCAGCCAGGCCTGGCTACGCTGTACTGGCTTACCTTGCTTTTCACGTCGGCTCAGTTCGAAATCCCCGGATCCATGATCTTGCTCGCAAGCCATGACGAAGCGTCACACTGCTCAGCGCTTGATTCTGGATATCTTGGTTCCCTCGATGCTGACTCCGGCCATAAGCCCCTGCTGGTCGAAGATGAAGGCATAGGCGTCACCCCGCCGAGACGAGCGAGAAGAAGGCAAGCATGATTTCCCGCGGACAGGGTTTGCCGACGGCGGCCTCGCTATTGTCACGGAAGGAATAACGTTCAGCAGCCGATTCACGTCGCTGTGCCAGAGGAATACGCGCCGCCGCGTCGGTGCCCGGGCGCACAGACGCAGGCCCACCGCCGGCTGTCAAATGGCAGGGGGCTCGGGCGACAGGTAGGGCAGCAGCCGTTCAGTTTCTTTCTTCACCACGGCATAGCATTCGCAACTGAGCCGCTCCAGGTGTGCTCTGTCCAGCACCCTGATGTTTCCCCGGCTGTACTCGATCACACCTAGACGCTGCAATTTGCCCGCAGCATCGGTCACCCCTTCACGGCGTACGCCTAGCATGTTGGCGATGAGTTCCTGGGTCATGCACAGGCGATCTCCCGGCAGGCGATCTAGCGACAGCAGCAGCCAGCGGCACAGTTGCTGGTCGATGGAATGATGGCGGTTGCACACCGCTGTTTGAGCCATCTGGGTAATCAGTGCCTGGGTGTAGCGCAGCATAAGCATCATAAGTTCGCCATGGCGATTGAACTCGTCCTTGAGTCGCTGCCCCGGCAGGCGATAGGCATGCCCTGCGCTTTGCACGATCGCTCGGCTGGGCGTGCTTTCACCGCCCATGAACACCGCAATCCCGACCAGTCCTTCATTGCCCACTACCGAGATTTCGGCCGAGGCGCCGTTCTCCATGACATAAAGTAAAGAGACAATTGAGTCGGTAGGAAAGTAGACATGGCGCATTGCGTCGCCAGACTCGTAGAGTGCCTTGCCCAGTGGCAGGCTCACCCGTTCCAAGTGAGGCTCCAGCCGGCTGAACGTCTGCACTGATAATGCAGCCAGCAGATGATTCTGTTGTGGGGGGGGCGAGGGTTGCATGTTCGGGACCGTCGAGGGCAGGTTTTGTCAAAACAAGATTAGCCCAGCAGGACTGCAGTTTCTCACCCAGGTCCGCGCGCTGTCGAACGGTTCAGTTCGTAGGCAAGAGGCAGCTTTGGCACTGGGCGATTACCTGATGCAGCTTTCCATCATCCTTCAGTTGCAGTGTGGCATGGGCAAGCAACTGGCCATCCAGGCGGAGGGTCCGTTCGGCGCTGGCGCTGTTGCGCACTTCAATGCGGTAGTAGGTATTTCCATAACGGTAGTGCAGTACACAACCTGGCCAGCCTGCCGGTAACAGCGGGCGTAGCCGCAGGGTGTCACCGCTACGTTGCAGGCCCAGCAGGCTTTCGGTTATTAGGCGATACATCCAGCCCGCGGAGCCCGTGTACCAGCTCCAGCCTCCCCGCCCTGCGTGGGGGGTTATGGCGTAGACGTCGGCGGCCATGACATAGGGTTCTACTTTGTAGGTATCGATCAGTGCGCTACAACCCTGGCGTATTGGGTTAATCAAGCGCAATAGCTCCCAGGCCCTGTCTGCGTCTCCTAGGTGGGCATATGCCATGCTCGCCCAGATCGCCGCATGGGTGTATTGTCCGCCATTCTCACGCACGCCAGGCAGGTAGCCCTTGATGTAGCCAGGGTCCAGATCGCCCTGGTCGAAGGGAGGATCGAGCAGTTTCACGATACCGATATCGCGTCTTACCAGGTGGTGATCCAGCGCCCCCATGGCGGCGCGTGCGCGCTCGGCCGACGCGACCCCGGACAGCACCGCCCAACTTTGTGCGAGCGAGTCTATGCGGCACTCCTGATTGCTTGCCGATCCCAGTGCCTGGCCATCGTCGAACCATGCGCGGCGGTACCAACCGCCATCCCAAGCGTGCTGCTCAAGGTTTTCGGCAAGGACGGCGGCTTGCCTGGTGCAGTGCACTGCGAAGCCAGTGTCACCATGGCGTAGAGCGAGGTCGCCGAACGCCCGCAACACCTCATGACCGAAGAAGCCCAACCATACACTTTCGCCCCGACCTTGTTCGCCGATGCGGTTCATACCGTCATTCCAGTCGCCGCTGCCTATCAACGGCAGGCCATGGACTCCACACTGTAGGGCGTGCCCGAGTGCACGCTGGCAATGCTGGTACAGGCTCTCGACCAGGTGCGAGTGGGCTGGCAGGTCGTAATAGGATTCTTCGCCGACATTGAGTTCACGCCCTTCCAGGTAGCCGACCGGCTCGTCCAGTACCGCTTTGTCTCCCGTGATCTCCACGTAGCGGCTGGTCGCCAGCGGCAGCCAGAGCAGGTCGTCCGAGCAGCGGGTACGGACACCGCGCTGCATGGGTGGGTGCCACCAGTGCTGGACATCGCCTTCGACATACTGATGCGCGGCACACGCAAGGAGGTGCTCGCGCGCCGCCGCCGGGGCAGCGTGCAGCATTGCCATACTGTCCTGTAACTGGTCGCGAAAACCGATGGCACCACCGGACTGGTAGAAGCCGCTGCGCGCCCAGAAACGGCAGGCAATTACCTGGTACATCAACCAGCCGTTGGCCAAGACATCCAACGAGGGTTCGGGGGTTTCGATCCGCAGGGCGCCCAGGGTCTGGCGCCAGTAGATCTGAACCTTTTCGAACGCTTCCATGGCTGCCCGTAGGCCGCGGTATTGCTGCACACACCGGGTAGCGGTCTTGGCATCCTGCTCGGCCCCCAGGCGGAACACCACCTCACGGCTTTCGCCGGCCTCCAGCAGCACGCTGACCCGCAGCGCCGCGCAGGGATCCAACCCTCCGCCCGTGCGCCCCGACAACCGCGCCTGGCGCATGCCGGCCGGCGCTTGAGAATCGCCGTTGCGGCCGAGGAACTCGCTGCGATCGCAGGTGATGCTATCAAAAGGCAGGTCGCAGTCGAGAAACGCCACATGTCCGCAAAACTCTACGGCATAGGTATTACGGGCGAACAAGGCACCGCTGACCGGGTCGGTCTCGCTGACCACATGCATAGCAGACTTGCTGCGCAGGTCGCCAAGAACCCACTCGGCGAAGCAGGTCACAGATAACCGTCGTACTCGCCTAGAGTGGTTGTGCAATTTGAGTCGGCTGAACTTGACCGGGGCATCCAGCGCTACATGCACCCAAAGCTCACTGCGCAGGTCATCCTCGGTATACTCGAACACGCTGTAGCCAAAGCCATGCCGGGTGCAATAACGGCCAGGGCCAGGACAGGGCTGCGGAGTCGGCGACCAGTAGTGCCCGCTGTCCTCGTCACGCAGGTACAAGGTTTCGCCGCTGGGGTCGGTGACGGGGTCATTGTGCCAGGGCGTCAACCGATACTCGTGTGCGTTCTCGTACCAGGTGTAGGCGCTGCCAGCCTCCGAGACCACGCTGCCGAACCGTGGGTTGGCCAGGATATTGACCCACGGTGCCGGTGGCGGCTTGTCGGGGATCAGAGGGATGACGTACTCGCGACCATCGGCACTGAACCCCCCGTAGGAGTTGGCAAGCATCAGCGCGAGCTGGCCCGTTGGCAGGTGGTTGGCGGGCTCGGGTCGGGTGTAGGCCGGGTTCGGCTGGAAGGCGGGTGGTACAGGAGGCTGACGGCGCCGATGCAGTTGCTCGGCCAGCGTGCCATGGCTGTCGTTGAGCACCAGCCGCGCTACCGAAAGCGTCAGGATCCTGTCCTCTTCGGACAACTGTTGTGCAGGGCGTACGAATATCCCACCGGGGCGATCGAGCAGGGCTGCCTCGCTGCCGGAGGCGACAATACCCATGATCAGCTCCTGCAACTGCTGACGGTAGCCGGCCTGGTCTTCGTTCCAGATCACCAGGTCGAGTGTCAGGCCCTTCTGACGCCAGTAGGCATGGGCAAGCACCATCTGCTTGACCAATTGAAGGTTGGCGAGGTCGCCAATCTGTACCAGCACGATTGGTAGATCCCCCGACAGTCCCTGGCTCCACAGGCCGGACTGGTTGCGCCCGTTGCTGGCCAGCAGGGCCCCGCTAGCGCGTAGGCCGGCATTGGGGTAGATCACCGATGCGGCCATTTGCTCGAACAGTCGCGCATCGGCCACCGAACCATTGAGTTGGCGCAACAGGACCTGGCTATGCGGCCAGGCGAGGTCGAAGGCCCGGTCGGCCAGGTGGCGGTCGCGGTACTTGGCGACTTGCTGAAGGCAGGCGTCGCGGCTGTCGGCGACGCCAGTGACCAGGTCGACTGTTACTGTCTGGCCTGGCGTCAGGGTTATGCGGCAGCGGATCGCCACGATCGGATCGAGCACCGCCCCCGCACTGCCGGATAACGTCTCAGTGTCATAGTCCAGTGCTGCCGGTGCCACGAGGGTACGGCCGCGGCCTATGAAGCGGGCCCGATCTGTCTCATAGGACACGGCATCGATATCGGCGCCATGCACGGCCAGAACATGACACATCCACGGCACGGCGTCCTGCAGCGAGCGGGGCCGCCGGGTGCAGAGGATGGCCTGCAACGGCTGAATCAGTTCGGTCTGGATGAACAACTTGCTGAAGGCCGGGTGCAACGCATCGCTCAGTGCCGGCGCCAGCACCACTTCGGCATAACTGGTCAGTTCCAGGATGCGGCGCTCGTCGCCATGGTTGGTCAGGTGCAGGCGACGTAATTCGATGTCGTCTTCGGGGGAGACGGCAATTTCAGTATGGCAGTCGAAGTTTCGTTCGCGAATGCGGAATTCCGCCCGGCCGTCGCTGAAAATTGCCTCCTGGTTTCTGGTTCGGTGGTGGGTCGGCTGGTAGGTGTTGGACCAGTACGCGCCGCTGGCGACGTCGCGCAGATAGCAGAAGTTTCCTAAGTCGTCGTGGCTGGCGTCCTCGCGCCAACGGGTGACCGCCAGGTCGTTACGCCGACTGTAGCCACTACCCACGTGATTGACCATTACGTGGTAGTGGCCATTGGAGAGCAGTTGGACGGCGGGGTGTTGCCGGTTCGGTTCGCTGAATAGGCGCAGTCGTGTTTCGGCGGTGCAGTCTGCGGCCACCACGGCCGATGCCTGAAGTGAATGAAGGTACGGGGCTGCCGTTTTCGGGACTCGCTCTTGCAACAGCAGCATGCTGGCCTGGAACTGTGGGTCCGAGGCGAAGCGCCGTTGCATGGGCTTGCCAAGTAGTAGGGAGGTCAGGGCGAGAAAGCTCATGCCTTGGTGATGGGCCATGAACGAGCGGATCACCACAGAGTCCTGCCCGGGGGGTAGCCGTGTCTCGCTGTAGTCCACCGCCTCGTACAGCCCGAAACGTCCGGCAAGTCCGAGCCTGCCAAGGCGCTGCAGGTTATGGCAGGCGGCAGTGGGCGCCACCATCAAGGCGAGCGCGCTGGCGTAAGGGGCAACCACGTGCTCTTCGCCCAGACCGCGCTTCAGGCCAAGGCCGGGAACACCGAATGCACGGTATTGGTAGTTGAAGTGAGCATCCAGCGCATTGTAGGCCGACTCTGAAACCCCCCAAGGAATGCCCAACAGGTTGCCATGTTTGATTTGCCGGTCGACGGCGGCCTGGCAGGTTTGGTCGAGCAAGGTCCCCTCATAGCTGGGCATCACCAGCAGAGGCATCAGATACTCGAACATCGAACCGGACCAGGACAGCAGAACCGGTACGCCAGCATTGCTGGTGAGTAGTCGGCCAAGGGCGAACCAACTGTCCTGGGGTACCTGTCCCTGGGCGATGATCACGAAATTGGTCAGGCGCATCTCCGACGCCAGCAGGTCGTAGAATGCTGAATCCAGTCGATGCTCATCGGCGTTGTAGCCGATGGCGAAAAGATCCCGGTGGGTGTCGTAGAGAAAGGTGAAGTCCATGGTGGCCAAGGTTGTAATGCGCCTTGCCAAGGCTTGCGCTTGAGCGATGCGCTGGCGGGCCAGCGCTCGAACGTTGGTCACTGCCAGCTGTTCGGAGAGCGGCCATTGGCCCGGATCGAGCTCTGCCAATTGTCGCCAACTCAACGGTGTCTGGGGCGCTAGGTTGTTGCCAGGGGGTAATTGGAAACCCTGCAACTCCGTGCACAGGTCGAGGCACTGCGTATGCAGGGCCTGCAACCAGAACACACAGTCATCGGTTTCCTCGGCCCCAGGTGATGGGGGAATCAAACCTGGCAGTTGCTCGGCCAGCAGCGACATCTGGGTGACTGGCAGGTTGCCTGATCGCTCATGGGCTTGCTGCACCTGTTCACGCAAAGCTTCTATCTCCCTTGCGTCACGGCCTGAGCGGCTGAAGGCGTCGAGCAGGGTGTCGAAGGTGTCGAGCAGCCCCAGGGTCAGGCGCTGGTCCAGCATGGGGGTATCTGCCATTTCCAGAAGCCCGGGTCTCAGCGTCAGGAGCAGAGCGGCCAGGTTGCCGCTGTCCACCGCCGAAACATACTGTGGTGACAGTGGTTTGAGGGTCTGGGTGTCGTACCAGTTGTAGAAATGCCCCCTGTAGCGCTCCAGGCGGCTCATGCTGTCGAGTATATGCGCCAGGCGTTCGAACAGGCGGCCGGCACTCAGATAACCGAAGTCATGGGCCGCCAGGTGTGAGAGCAGGGCCATGCCCATGTTGGTCGGCGACGTGCGGTGAGCGATGCTGGCGAAGGGCGGCTCCTGGAGGTTATCGGGCGGCAACCAGTTATCCTCAGGGCCGACATGACGGTCGAAGAACGCCCAGTTGCTGCGGGCCAGCCGATGCAGAAAGCGCAGATCCTCAGCCAACGGTGTGAACGTGACCTGACCACGCGGACGGCTGAGCCACCAGGCCAGTGCCGGCCCGAGCAGCCAGAGGGCGAGGATGGGTGATGCAAGCAGCAACACCCTAGGCTGCATCGACAACACGCTGGCCAGCACCAGTACCAGGGCTGGTTGCATCCATTGCTCGCGATAAACCGCCTGGAGCGTATCGGCGCTTGTGCGCTCCTCCTCCCGCGAGGGGTTCCATTGAAGCAGTCGATGTTTGCTGACGACCAACCGCCAAAGGGTGCGCAGGATGGCATCCAGGCTGTAGTTGGTCTCGAACGGTAACCAGGCCAGTGACAGACCGGCACGAACGAAGAAGGTGCCCGAGGTGCGCAGGGCCGCAAGCAAGTGTTCGGAAAATGGTACATCGGTAGTTTTGCGCAACACCTCGAGCAATGAATCCAACAGTGGGCGAGTCAGCAGCAACCCCAGCAGTGCAAGCGTCCAGGGCAATGCCGAGGCGCTGGCCAGCCAGCCCCACAGCAGCATCGTTAACAGGGCTGCCGGCTCCAGGCTGCGGCGCAGATTGTCGAGGATTTTCCAGCGCGACAGTGCGCTTAGCGGACTTTGCGCGAGACCGTGGGTGCCTGTGCGCAGCCACGGTACAAGCCACGGCAGCAGTTGCCAGTCCCCCCGTATCCAGCGGTGGCGGCGCTTGATATCGACGCTGTAGCGCGCCGGATATGCTTCGAATAACTGCACGTCGCTGAGCAGGCCGGAGTGGGCATAGCAGCCTTCGATCAGGTCATGGCTGAGCACGCGATTGTCGGCAAAGCGGCCATCCAGTGCCTGTTCGAAGGCATCCACCGCGTAGATGCCTTTGCCGATGAAGGAACCGCTCAAGAACAGGTCTTGGTAGACGTCAGAAACGGCCTGGGTATAGGGATCGACACCGGCCTCGCTGCCGAACAGCCGAGCGTAGGTCGAGCGCGACACACTGGGTAGGCTGATACCTACCCGCGGTTGCAGGATCGCGTACCCAGAGCGCACGCGACCGGTCTGTGCGTCGAAGCGTGCGCGGTTCAATGGATGCTGCATGGCCCCGACGAGCTTCTGGGCTACACCGCGCGGCAACTGGGTGTCAGTGTCCAAGGTGATGACATAGCGCACGCGCTCGAGCTTTTGCAGATCGCCGACGATGCGCATGAAGCACCCGTCCCCGTGGCCACGCAGGAGGGCATTGAGTTCGGCAAGTTTGCCGCGCTTGCGCTCACGCCCCATCCAGCACTGTTCGGTTCCGTTCCACGCGCGTGGCCGATGCAACAGAAAGAAGCGTTCGCAGCCTGGGCTTGGGTATTTGTGGTTCAGCGCCCGGATACCTTCGCTGGCCAGGTCGAGGAGGGCCATGTCTTCAGGGCATGTCTGTTCAGGGGCATCCATGAAATCGCTCAACAGCGCGAAATGCAGGTGCTCATCACGGTTTGCCAGAAAGCGCACTTCCAGCCCCTCGACCAGTTCTTCTGCATCGCTGGCAGTGGCTAGCATGGTGGGCACCACGACCAATGTCCTGGCGTCAGCAGGAATCCCGGACGAGTAGTCCAGCCGTGGCAGGAAGGAAGGTTTCACGGTCAGGGTCACCAGCCAGTTAACAAGGCCAATGGCCAGGCGGCTGGTCGTCAGCACTATCGGTAGGGCCATGACCGTGAGTACCCATGTGGGCCAGCCCTCAACGTCAATGGACCGTATGAAGCCCCAGGCCAACAGGCACGACAGCAGAATCACAGGCACCAGGTAGAATACCAGCGGCGCTCGGTGCAACAGGCGTTGCCACCGCTCGGCAAGTGGAATACGGGCCGCGAGCCGTCGCTCCAGCGATGGCAGGCCGCCCCCTGCCAGGTAGAAACCAACATGCTCGGCCTGGTCTCCAGGCCGGGGGGCTGCGGCCTGAGCGAGCTCGATAGCCGCCTGCGCCACTTCTTTCTCATTGAATGCGCTATGGCGTGCCACCTGTTCGACCACATGCCGATAGTGATCACGGCTGGCAAAGTCCATCGCTGGGTATACCGAGGCCGGGTCCTGACGCAGGATCTGTTCGACATGACTCAGGTTTTCGACGAACAGCTTCCAATCGATGGTCGACAACAGCCGCAAGCTTCCAATGCTGTTGCTGATGGACACTTGGTCGATGGCCTGCTGCTGGGCATCGAGTTGCACATTGCGTTCGATGCTGAGTGCTGACTCGCTGAGCATCTGTTCGACCCAGGCAAGCGGTTGCGTCAGTAGAGTGCTGTGGCCTTGAAGACGCCTTGCCAGTTCGGCAACAAAGGCGGGGGTCATCGGTGGTTCCGAGCGGGCCATGTCCGCCACCACCAGCACTACGCTCTTGGCGTCGCGCTCGGCGGTTTCCCCGAGCTGGTCGGCCCAGGCATTGGCCAGATCGCGGTCAGCCCAGTTGGCCATGACCCGTGCTGCCACCCGGCGCAGATTTTCGATCAGCGCCAGCCGTAACATAATCGGGATTGCCCAGAGTTCTCCAAGGGTCAGTGTCCCGACCTGCTGATAGGCCTCGACAAAAAGGCTGAGACTCTCGGCGTCGACCCGGCCATCGCCGTGGGAGATGGTTTCCAGCGCGATGTCGTAGACCCGTGGCAGGCCGGCCGAGGGGCCGTTGTCCAGCCGCGGCAGTTGCAGGCTGTAGTCTGTCGGCAGATGACGTTTGGCGATGCGGATATGGGTCTCGACCAGGTAGAAGTTGTCGAGCAACCATTGCGCCGCTGGCAGCGCTGGGCGCGAGCTGGGCAGAGCGCCAGCAAGGGAGGTACAACAGGTGGAGAGCATCCGCTCGTTGTCAGCCAGACGGTCGAGCAGCGAATCATCTGCGGGCAGTTGGCTCAAACGATGCTGGCTAGCAAGCCAGGTGCCGTGTTCCGCCATTTGCTTGGCGCTATACAGCTCAGACCGGAGCAGGCTCTCGTAGGTGAACGAATGGCGGGGCGATCGCCAGGGTCGCGCATGGCCAGGCAGGCGTTTAACGAAGGCGAGCGCGCGAAGCCAAGGATTGTCCATGGTGTCCTGGAGTACCGAGATCTGGCCGGTCAGCACTCAGTTTGAGGGGAGGCGCAAAGGAGGTCTGTTCGGTAGCGAACAGACCTGTCATGGCATCGCGCTCATCCTGCTCCTATGCACCGCTCCAAAACCTGGAAGGGTGCTATCACCCCTCCCTATCCGGCAGGGGCGTGGTGTTTGATCGCAGGAGCTTGAGTATTGAACACTCTTTGGAACTCTACCGCTATATCGACCTGCAGAAAGAGCCCTGACCTTGCTTCGCAAATATATTTGGACGAATCCGATCATGGCGTGCTGTTGACGGCAGAAAGCGGGCGCATCGAGAGCGCCAACCCTACGTTTTGTCGGTGGATCGGTTACACATTCGAAGAACTCCACGGTATGCGAATTCAGCAACTGTTGAGTGTGGAGGCCAGGACCTTTCATCAGATGTACTGGCAACCCTTGATGGCGCTCCAGGGGGCGGTGGCGAATGTCAAGTTCGATCTCGTGCACCATGCGGGCTTCATACTGCCGATGATATCGAGTGCCATTACCTGCACGCATTCAAAGGCCATCGTTCATGAGCTGACCTTGTTCAACACCGAGGAGCAAAGGTACATACGTGAGCTGCTCACTGCCCGGCTGCTGGCTTATCCAGTCTGGGCGAGGTGTTCCCATTCACCCTACAGTCTCGGATCTACCGAGCGCCGTGGAAGGATGCCTGGAGGAATTACGTCTGGTATTTCCCCGTCATCAATTAACATACAATCACGTTGGCCAGCGTCTCGCCCTCTTCGATAAGGACCGCCTTTTCCAAGTCATTGGAAACCTTGTCGCCAACGCCATTGCGTATGGCGACCCACAGTCACCGGTGAGTGTGAAATCTTGTAACCAAGATAAGATCGTCGTCATCACCGTCCACAATATGGGCGCTCCAATTCCCGCTGAACTTTTAGAGCGTTTATTCGAGCCTCTGGTACGTGGGCAGAAACAGCCTGTTGAAATGCGTCATGCAGGGCTTGGGTTATTCATAGTCAGCCAAATAGCAAAGGCCCACGCGGGAGGCGTATCAGTCATTTCGACACAACAGGATGGCACCACTTTCAGTGTGACATTTTCTCAAATCTATGCAGGCACGAACCCAGATCACACTCTATCAAACACCTTTGCTTGCGCTTTGGACTTTCTGAAGGCGCAAGCGCGACCGACCAGCTAGGCCTATCGACGCTCAGCTACCTTCTCGAAGGCCAGATGATTCACCGCGACAGTGAGGGGCATACGGAGAAGCATAAGCGAAGCAAGCTGCCATCGAAACCGCAGATGCAAAAGCTTCGCAAGGTGTTCCGCTCAGCGTGGTGGGTTCGATCTCACATGCCCAGAACCTCGCCCTAGCCTGTGCTACAGATGCCCAGTACTACGCAGGTGTTGGCGTAGATGCCGAGCCGATAGCCTTGTATCCGGAGTTATGGGGGATGGCCGAGCAGGTCGTGACGAGCCACGAACGGGCATGCCTGGAGGGCGTGTTAATCACAATTTGCATGGCTATTTGCAATTAACGAGCGTAATGATGCGGCTCACCCCTTACTGGGGCTGGAGAAAAACCCTTGAATACCGAACCGACCAATCAAGAAGTCGCTGCAGCAGTTGGAATTGGTGAGGCTCAAGTTGAGCGGTACCGAAGGGAAACGGTTCGACTTAACGAGGGCGCCTGGCTTGTTCACTTTTCCTATGAAATGCCCAGGGAGCTTCGTTATGGCTTTACCGGCAGCTTCACAGCGCTGATAACGGATACACGTCAGCGTAACGACGCTAACCCTCGTGGCTAGATGCTTTACCCAGCGTGTGTCGCACGCTTTCTTCATCCTGAATGAGGACGATGAGTGAAATCTCTCTATCGAGCAGCTGACGCGCACCCAATCAAGACTCAGGAGCGCTGGAGGAGAGACATCCTGCGCGCTCTGGAGCTTGAGGTAGAGGCCGCGTTGCTGGAAGCGCAGCACATTCTCGACCATGAAGGCCATTGGGTCGCAAATGTCGGTTGACTGCGACTGAACCAATAAGCCAATGTGCGTTCATCCTGTCATTCCTGCGCATGTTGAGGCGTGATAAACAAAACCCGGCCACCGAGCCGGTTTTTTTGCCCGAAGAGGGGCTCAAGCGTCCCAACGCTGCGCCAGTCTTATTAATTGTCCCGGTGGTCTGGTATTTCACCCTGTGGCAAACTTAGGGCGCATACTCGATTTAGCTCAGATTTTCTGAGTTATTGAGAGGTACTTATGTCTAGTGACACTACCAAGCCAGATGGATCTCCGGGGCTTGAATGGGAAGTTGAATCAGGTACAGAAAAGCGTGAGGGGTTTGATAAAGCTAGCCCAGAGGATAGGGACGATTATATCGATCCCGACGCTACGCCTGAACAAAATCCTGAGCCCCCTGAACGTCAAAAAGCTTCAAATAAGGAAACGTTCAGTAATCAGCAGGCTGGTTGGACTTATCCTGGGCGTCGTTGGTAGAGGCGCCCAACCAAAGACCGCTCTTCCGCCCCATACGCGCATTGAAGCTGATGATCCTCTGGGCTACACCCCAGATGATGACGAGCCAGGCCTTGATAAAGGTCCGGAGAGTGACCGGAGGCAGAGGCGTACACATGATGGATCATTCGCTGAGTAATTCATTTATTTGAGCTCGGATAACCGGGCTCATCAGAGGTTTATATGACAGATAAAACATCGCACCAAGGTGAAAGAAGTTCTGGCGAAAATACACCTCCCCAAGGCCCAAGGACGGAGGGAAGTAAGGGTGCCAACACCGAGCGGGCTTCAAAGGCAGAGCTCTATAGTCGGCACGACAAGGTTGCTGAGAAAGATGTCAAAAATGATCCGCGAAAGTCGTGAAGTAGAACATTTGAGCTGATTGAAGCGCCCAATGAATTGGGAAAGCGCTCATAAATCACTGGCTAGCCGCCTTCGGGCGGCTTTTTTGTTCAGGTCACTCAAAGCTGGCGACAAAGGGGGCTGTTCAGCGTGCTCCGAAAGGAGTACAAATGTGCTCCATGGACAATCTAACCCCCAAACGCCGCGCCATTTTCGAATTCATTCGTGAGCGCATTGCCGACCATGGCCAGCCGCCAAGCCTGGCCGATATCGCCACGCGCTTCGGTTTTGCCTCGCGCAGCGTTGCGCGCAAGCACATCACTGCCCTGTGCCAGGCCGGCTATATCGATGTCACGCCGAACCAGGCGCGGGGCATCCGCCTGGCTGAACCGTTGCGCCGGCCCGAAATCCTCGAAGTACCGGTGCTGGGCCAGGTGGCAGCAGGTGCTCCCATCGGCCCGGACCTGGGCATTCACGAACAATTGCTGCTCGACCCCAGCCTGTTCTGCCGTACACCGGATTACCTGCTGAAGGTGCGTGGCGACTCGATGATCGACGACGGCATTTTCGACGGTGATCTGGTCGGCATTCTTCAGCAGGCCGACGCCCGCGATGGCCAGATCGTGGTTGCACGCCTGGACGGTGAAGTCACCATCAAGCGCCTGCAACGCAAAGGTAGCCATTACCGGCTGTTGCCCCGCAATCCGGCCTACGCGCCCATCGATGTTAAGCCTGAACAGGAGTTCTTCATCGAAGGCGTGTTCTGCGGCCTGCTGAGGCGTGACTGATGGGCGCGGTGGTCGACCTCGACAGGCTGCTCGACCAACGCCGGGTATGGCGCGGGCGGCAGGCCCAGGCGCGGCCACTCGGGTTGCAGCCCACCGGCCATGCGGCCCTCGACGAGCGCTTGCCGGAAGGTGGCTGGCCAGCGGCCGCACTTAGCGAGCTGTTGCTGGCCAGCCCTGGTTGTGGCGAATTGCAGTTGCTGTGGCCAACCCTGGCCCGGCTAAGCGCTGACGCCAGCCGCGTGGTGCTGGTGGCACCGCCGTTCATTCCGTATGCACCGGCCTGGCAGGCGGCGGGGGTGGACCTGCGCTGGCTGGTACAGGTGGATGCCGAGCCCGCCGATGCCCTGTGGGCCGCCGAACAGTGCCTGCGCTCGGGCAGTTGTGCGGCGGTGCTATGCTGGCCTGAACGTGCCGATGACCGCGCCCTGAGGCGCTTGCAGGTGGCTGCTGAAACCGGTCAGGCACTGGCATTCGCCTGCAGGCCGCAGCAGGCGGCGCACAACCCTTCACCTGCAGCATTGCGCATTGCCGTTGACACGCGCCCGGCGCAATGGCGTGTGCTGAAGAGCCGTGGCGGCATGCCGCCAGCGCTGCCCATCGCCTGCCCGGGCCGGGGCTGATGCACCATGCTCTGGGCCTGCATCCTGCTGCCGCAGCTGGCGCTGGACACCGTCCTGCGTGAGCGTGACGACCCTGATAAGCCGCTGGTGCTTGTTGGCGGGCCTACCCAGCGGCGTGTGGTGCAGGCCGTCAATCCGGCTGCCGCGGCACTTGGCTTGCGGGCCGGGCAAACCCTGACCGCAGCGCGTGCCCTGGCGGATGGCTTCATCTGTGTCGAAAGCGACCCCAAGCGCATCGAGCAGGTGCAGCAGTTGCTGGCGGCCTGGGCCTACCGTTTCAGCGCCCAGGTCAGCGTGCATTACCCTCGGGCGCTGTTGTTGGAAGTAGGCTCCAGCCTGCAACTGTTCGGCCCGTGGCCCTTGTTCGAGGCGCGTCTGCGCCAGGAACTGGCAGACCTGGGCTTGCGCCAACGCATTGTCCTGGCCAGCAACCCGGTGGCGGCGCGTATGCTCGCCAATGGCCACGACGGTTTGGCGGTGAGCGATGCCCAAGCAACTCGCGCAGCGTTGCTGGCCATGCCCATCACGCGAATCGGCTTGCCGGCAGAGGCTGCCGAAGCCTTTGTCCGCATGGGCTTGCGTCAGCTGGGCCAGGTATTGGCCTTGCCGCGCGATACCTTGGCCAGGCGCTTTCCGGCCCAGGTACAGCTGCACCTCGACCAGTTGCTCGGCCTGCGCAACCTGGGGCTGGACTTCTACCAGCCACCGGACCGTTTCGAAACCCGGCTGGAACTGAATTTCGACGTTGAATCACACCAGGCGCTGCTGTTCCCGCTGCGGCGCATGCTCAACGACCTGGCTGCATTTCTCGCCGGGCGCGACTGTGGCGTACAGCGCTTTTGCCTGCATCTGGAACATGCCGAAGGGCCGGATACCCTGCTCAAGGTGGGCCTGCTGGCGGCTGAGCGCGATGCCGCGATGCTGTTCGAGCTGGCCCGTGGGCGCCTGGAGCCACTGCGTATACCTGCACCGGTGCGCAACCTGCGGTTGGTCGCCGAAGACCTGCCGCCCTTCGTGCCGCAGCATCAGCCTTTGTTCGACCCGCGTGCTCAACAGGCGCAGCCCTGGGCGCAATTGCGTGAGCGGCTGCGCGCCCGCCTGGGTGATGAGGCCGTCAAGGGGCTGAGCGCGGCTGCAGATCACCGCCCTGAATGCGCCTGGCAACTGGCAGAGCAGGGCGCACAAGGCAACATGCCGGTTGCCCCGGGCAGCCGCCCAGGCTGGCTACTGCCTGCACCGATGGCGCTGGATGATGCCGGCTATCGGATGCAGGGCCATGCCGAACGCATCGAATCGGGTTGGTGGGATGGCGGCGATGTGCGCCGCGACTACTACCGCATCGAAACCCGTGAGGGCCTGCGTGGCTGGGCCTACCGTGACTTGGGCCAGGCCGGCCCGCTGTGGTTGCAGGGCTGGTTTGCATGAGCACGCCGGGTTATGCCGAGCTGCATTGCTTGTCCAACTTCAGCTTCCAGCGCGGTGCCTCGAGTGCCGAGGAGCTGTTCCGCCGCGCAGCTGAACAGGGTTACCAGGCGTTGGCGATCACCGACGAATGTACCCTGGCCGGTATCGTGCGCGCCTGGCAGGCCGCCAAGGCGCATGGGTTGCGGCTGATCGTCGGCAGCGAGGTGCAGTTGCACGACGGCCCCAAGCTGGTGCTGCTGGTCGAAAACCTGGCCGGCTACCAGAACTTGTGCGCACTGATCACCCGTGCCCGTCGGCGGGCAGAAAAGGGTGAGTACCAGCTTTTTCGTGACGACCTGCAGCTGCACGGTCAGGGCCTGCTGGCCTTGTGGGTGGCCGATGACAGTGACGATACGGCCACCGGAAAGTGGCTGCGCGATGTGTTCGATGAGCGCCTGTGGCTGGCGGTGCACCTGCATCGGGGCCACGACGATGCCATGCGCCTGCAACGCTTGCGGGCACTGGCGGCTGATGTGGGGATCCGCGCCGTGGCCTGTGGCGACGTGCACATGCATGTGCGCGGTCGCCGTGCCTTGCAGGACTGCATGACTGCCATCCGCCAGCATTGCCAGGTGGCCGAAGCCGGGCGTTTTCTGTTTGCCAATGGCGAGCGGCACTTGCGTAGCCTGGCGCAACTGGGCGAGCTGTACCCGTTCGACCTGTTGGCCGAAACCCTGGCCATTGCCCAGCGCTGCCAATTCGACCTCAGCGAGTTGAAGTACCAGTACCCCCGCGAATTGGTGCCCCAGGGCCACACCCCGGCAAGCTGGTTGCACGCGCTGTGCGAGCAGGGCTTGCCGTTGCGCTGGCCGCAGGGGCCCAGTGACAAGGTACGTGATGTGCTGGCCAAGGAACTGGCGCTGATCAAAGCGCTGGGTTACGAGAGTTACTTCCTGACCGTGCACGACATTGTCGCCTTCGCCCGCAGCCAGCGCATCTTGTGCCAAGGGCGTGGCTCTGCTGCCAACTCGGTGGTGTGTTTCGTGCTGGGTATTACCGAGCTCGACCCCATGGAGCACTACCTGTTGTTCGAGCGTTTCCTGTCGCGCGAGCGCAACGAGCCACCCGATATCGACGTGGACTTCGAGCACGACCGGCGCGAAGAAGTGATCCAGTACGTATTCCGCCGCTATGGCCGGCACCGTGCCGCACTGACTGCGGTGGTCAACACTTACCATGCAGCGGGTGCGGTGCGGGATGTGGCGCGGGTGCTGGGTTTGCCGATGGATCAGGTGGATGCCCTGGCCAAATGCTGTGGCCGCTGGAGCGACCGCATACCCGACGACCAGCGACTGGCGGAAGCCGGCTTCGAGGCCGGCAGCCCTTCGCTACGCCGGGTGCTGGTGCTGGCGGGTGAGCTGATCGGCTTCCCTCGGCACCTGTCGCAGCATCCGGGTGGTTTCGTCATTTCCCAGCAGCCGCTCGACCAGCTGGTGCCGGTGGAGAATGCGGCAATGGCCGAACGCACGGTGATCCAGTGGGACAAGGACGACCTGGACATGGTCGGTTTGCTCAAAGTCGACGTGCTGGCACTGGGTATGCTCAGTGCCTTGCGCCGTTGCTTCGACCTGCTGCAACACCACCGTGGCCGGCAGCTGACCCTGGCGACCATCCCCAGCGAATGCCCGGCCACCTACGCGATGATCAGCCGCGCCGAGACCATGGGGGTGTTCCAGATCGAGTCGCGTGCGCAGATGGCCATGCTGCCTCGGCTGCGGCCCCGAACGTTCTATGACCTGGTCATCGAAGTGGCCATTGTTCGCCCCGGGCCGATCCAGGGTGACATGGTGCATCCCTACTTGCGCCGGCGCCTGAAGCAGGAGCCCGTGACCTACCCGTCGCCGCAGCTCAAGGCAGTTTTCGAACGGACCTTGGGCGTGCCGTTGTTTCAGGAACAGGTGATGGAACTGGCCATGGTCGCAGCCGACTACACGCCGGGCGAGGCCGACCAGCTACGTCGCAGCATGGCGGCCTGGAAACGCCACGGTGGCCTGGAGCCGCACCGCGAGCGGCTGCTGCAAGGCATGCTGCGCAATGGTTACGAACTGGCGTTCGCCGAGCGCATCTTCGAACAGATCAAGGGCTTTGGCAGTTATGGTTTCCCGGAGTCGCACGCGGCCAGTTTTGCCTTGCTGTGTTATGCCAGCAGCTGGCTGAAGTGCCATGAGCCGGCAATTTTCACCTGCGCGCTGGTCAACAGCTGGCCCATGGGCTTCTACAGCCCGGACCAGTTGCTGCAGGAGGCGCGCCGCCAAGGTATCGAGGTGCGACCCGTCGACGTTTGCCACAGCGACTGGGACTGCACCCTCGAACCTGATGCTCAAGGTGCGTTGGCCATTCGCATGGGCTTGCGGCTGGTGCGTGGCCTGGCCGAAGCCGATGCCAGGCGCGTGCAGCAGGCGAGGGCGCAACGGCCGTGGCGCGACGTCGAAGACCTTTGCCTGCGTGCTGGCCTCGACCAACGCGCCCGTGCCCGTCTGGCTGATGGCGGGGCGTTGCGTACCTTGGCCAGCGACCGCCATCAGGCACGCTGGCAGGTGGCGGCGGTGCAGCCGCAGCTTCCCTTGTTCGCAGAGGTGGAAGCGGCGCCTGAAGCCGCAGTTGATTTGCCTGTGCCAAGCGTGGGGGAGGACCTGATGGCCGATTACCAAACCTTGGGCACCACGCTCGGGCCGCATCCGCTGGCCTTGTTACGTTCACGCCTGAGGGCGTTGGGGTGTCGCAGTTCGAGTGAGCTGCAAGGTGTCGCGCATGGCGACACGATTGCCGTAGCCGGGTTGGTAGTCGGGCGCCAGCGGCCGCAGACGGCCAGTGGGGTCACCTTCGTCACGCTGGAGGATGAGCACGGGATGGTCAACGTGGTCGTGTGGCGGGAGCTCGCCGAGCGGCAACGGCGGGCGCTGGTGGGGTCGCAGCTACTGAAGGTCAGTGGGCGGCTGGAGCAGGAGGAGGGCGTGAGGCACCTGATTGCGCGGCGACTGGAGGATGTGAGCCCACTGTTGCAGGGGCTGGATGTGCGCAGCCGCGACTTCCATTGAATGATCGGGGCCGCAAAGCAACCCCAGGATGCTCAAGGCTGGCTGCTTACACCATCGCCAACCGCTGCTTGCGCGTCGGTGTCGGGAACGCCCGGTCTATCGCTCGCAGGTCTTCACTGTTCAAGGTCAATAAACCCGCAGCAGCATTCAGCCGCACATGCTCAGGTGTCACGGCTTTGGGGATGGCGATCACCCCGTCGTTGCGGGTCACCCAGGCCAGGCTGACCTGGGCGGGTGTAGCACCATGGCGCTCGGCGATTTCTGCCAGCACGGGGTGCTGCAACAGGCGCCCGGCCTGAGCCAGCGGGCAGTAGGCCATGGTCGGCAGCGCACGTTTTTCGCACCACGGCAGCAGGTCGAACTCGATGCCACGCTGAGCCGGGTTGTACAGCACCTGGTTGGTGGCACAGTCAGGGTTGTGCAGTTCGCGCAGGTCGTCCACGTCGAAATTGGACACGCCCCAGCGTTTGATCTTGCCTTGCTCGCGCAAGCGCTCGAAAGCATCGACCGTTTCTTCCAGTGGGTGCTGGCCACGCCAGTGCAGCAGGTACAGGTCAATGCAGTCAGTCCCCAAACGAGTGAGGCTGCGCTCACAGGCAGCTGCCATACCGCGCGCACTCGCATTGTGCGGGTATACCTTGCTGACCAGAAACACCTGATCGCGACGCCCCGCAATGGCCTGGCCAACCACGGCTTCTGCCCCGCCTTCGGCATACATCTCTGCCGTGTCGAGCAGGGTCAGGCCCAGCTCGATGCCCTGTTGCAAGGCCGCCACTTCTGCCGCTTTGCGGCCAGGGTCTTCCCCCATATACCAGGTGCCTTGGCCAATGGCCGGAACGCTCGAACCTGCCAGTTTCACGTAACGCATGTCACCTCCGGGATCCGGGTATTGGAATGCAGAACCTCAAGCAGCGCCTGCGCTGCGGTGGAAAGCTTGTGTTCGCTAAGGGCAATCACGCCGATACGCCGCTCGACCGTGGGCTCCACCAAGGTCACGCAACGGGCGCCCAGCTCTTGCATCTGGTTGATGCACAGCGCCGGTACGGCACTGACCCCCAGGCCGCTGGCGACCATGCGGCCGATGGTCGCCAACTGGTGGCTTTCGAAGGCCACGGCCAGTTTGCCGTGCTGGGGGGCCACATTCTGCTCCATCAGCAGGCGCACTGCCGAAGGACGTTGCAGGGCGACGAAGTCTTCGGCCATCAGCTGTGCCCAGCTCACCTCCGGCAGCAGTGCCAAGGGCGAGTCGGCAGGTACCACCGCAACGAAACGGTCCATGTACAACGGGTGGAAGTCCAGCCCGTCGATGTTGTCCGGCTCGAAGCCGATGCCCAGTTCGACGCGGCGATGGCGCACCAGTTCCTGCACCTGTTCATTGATCACGTCATGCACGGTGACGTTGACCTTGGGGTAGCGTTGGCGAAACACCTTGAGCGAGTGGGGCAACAGGTTGCCGGCGAAGGCCGGCATGGCTGCCACCGCCACGCGGCCCAGTTGCAAGGTGAAGCGCTGGCGGAGCATCTCCTCAGTGTCGTCCCAATCGGCCAGAAGCCGCCGTGCCAGCGGCAGCAGCACTTCGCCTTCGGCGGTCAGGCTGACACTGCGCGTGGTGCGGCTGAGCAGGGCACCGCCGAGGTTTTCTTCCAGGGCCTTGATAGTCAGGCTGAGGGCGGGCTGTGAGACATGCAGGTGCTCTCCGGCCTGGGCAAAGCTCTGGTACTTGGCCACGGCGACAAAAGCACGCAGTTGCTTGACGTTCATGACGGGCCTATTTTTTGTTTTGTAAAAGTTATCAATCGATGACGAAAACAAAATTAACAAATCAGTCGCTTGCGGTGAAGATGTCCTGCACACGCTCACCGACAGCTTCGTCGGTTCAACAACTACAAAAGGCGGATCAGCATGGCCGGACTGGACAAGCGCGTTGCAACCTATGAACAGGCCCTTGAAGGCCTGACCGACAACATGACGGTACTGGCCGGTGGTTTCGGCCTGTGCGGCATCCCGGAAAACCTCATTGGCGAAATCAAGCGGCGCGGCGTCAAGGGCCTGACCGTGGTTTCCAACAACTGCGGCGTCGACGGCTTTGGTCTGGGCGTGCTGCTGGAAGACCGGCAGATCCGCAAGATGGTCGCTTCCTACGTGGGCGAAAACGCCGAGTTCGAACGCCAGCTGCTCAGCGGCGAGCTGGAGGTGGAGCTGACTCCGCAGGGCACCCTCGCCGAGAAAATGCGCGCAGGAGGTGCCGGTATTCCGGCGTTCTACACCGCCACCGGGTACGGCACCCCGGTTGCCGACGGCAAGGAGGTGCGCGAGTTCAAGGGCCGCAAGTACATCCTTGAAGAGTCCATCACAGGCGACTTCGCCATCGTCAAGGGCTGGAAGGCTGACCACTACGGCAACGTGGTGTACCGCAACACGGCGCAAAACTTCAACCCGCTGGCAGCCACCGCCGGCAAGATCACCGTGGTCGAAGTGGAAGAAATCGTCGAGCCAGGCGTCCTGTTGCCCAGCGAAATCCATACCCCGGGCATCTATGTGGACCGGGTTATCGTCGGCACCTTCGAAAAGCGTATCGAAAAGCGCACCGTCAAGGCCTGAGTGCCATCCACCAGAACAACAAAGAGATCCTGATCATGGCACTGACCCGCGAACAGATGGCGCAACGCGTTGCCCGCGAACTGAAGGACGGCTACTACGTGAACCTGGGTATCGGCATTCCGACCCTGGTGGCCAACTACGTCCCCGCCGACATGGATGTGATGCTGCAATCGGAAAACGGCCTGCTCGGCATGGGCGAATTCCCGACCGAAAGTACGATTGATGCCGACATGATCAACGCCGGCAAGCAAACCGTCACCGCCCGCCGCGGTGCCTCGATCTTCGATTCGGCGCAGTCGTTCGCCATGATCCGAGGCGGCCACGTCGACCTGACCGTACTGGGGGCCTTCGAGGTGGACGTGCAGGGCAACATCGCCTCGTGGATGATCCCGGGCAAGCTGGTCAAGGGCATGGGCGGTGCCATGGACCTGGTGGCTGGCGCCGATAACATCATCGTCACCATGACCCACGCCTCCAAGGACGGCGAGTCCAAACTGTTGCCGCAGTGCAGCCTGCCACTTACCGGCGCTGGCTGCATCCGCAAGGTGCTGACCGACCTGGCCTACCTGGAAATCGAAGACGGCGCCTTCATCCTGCGCGAGACCGCACCAGGGGTGAGCGTGGAGGAAATCATCGAGAAAACCGCCGGCAAGCTGATCGTGCCGGATGATGTGAAGGAAATGACCTTCTAATCACTCGCTTTACACCGCCCCCTGTAGGAGCGGCCTTGTGTCGCGAAAGGGCTGCAAAGCAGCCCCGCGATTTCGGCCTCGACGCTGAGATCAGGGGCCGCTTTGCGGCCCTTTCGCGACACAAAGCTGCTCCTACAGGGGTTTTGTGTTTTTGCTGTTTTATCCGATAAAACCAATAAAAGGAATTCAACTGTGGCCGCTGAAATCCAAGACAGCCGCTCCGCCCGCTTTGCCTTGCGTTGTTCCAACTGGGCGGAACGCTGGTTCCCCGATTCCTGGGTGTTCGCCGCGCTGGCGGTGCTGCTGGTGTGCATCGGCGCGCTGGCCATGGGGGCCAAGCCGACCGACACCGCCAAAGCCTTTGGCGATGGCTTCTGGAGCCTGATTCCGTTCACCATGCAGATGGCCTTCGTGGTTATCGGCGGTTATGTGGTGGCCAGCTCGCCGCCTGCTGCACGGCTGATCGACCGCCTGGCGCGCATCCCTGGCAATGGTCGCTCGGCAGTGTGCTGGGTCGCGCTGATCTCGATGTTGGCCTCTTTGCTCAACTGGGGCCTGTCGCTGGTATTCGGTGGCCTCCTGGTACGCGCCCTGGCACGGCGCACCGAGCTGAAAATGGACTACCGTGCCGCAGGTGCTGCTGCCTACCTGGGCCTGGGCGCGGTATGGGCTTTGGGCCTGTCGTCATCGGCTGCTCAACTGCAAGCCAACCCGGCCAGCCTGCCCCCTTCGATCCTGTCGATTACCGGGGTCATCCCGTTCACCGAAACCATTTTCCTCTGGCAATCCGGCGCAATGCTGGCGGCGCTGGTGGTGGTGTCGCTGGTGATTGCCTACGCCACGGCCCCTGGGCCAAACAGTGCACGCAGCGCCGAAGACTGCGGTGTCGACCCCAGCTTCACCGCGCCACCGGCACCGCAACGTACGCGCCCGGGGGAGTGGCTGGAGCACAGCCCGATCCTGATTCTGCTGCTGGTGGCCCTGGCTGCTGGCTGGCTGTACCAGGAGTTCGCCACTAAACCTGCGATCACGGCGATTTCCGGGCTGAACACCTACAACCTGTTGTTCATCATGCTGGGTGCCTTGTTGCACTGGCGCCCGCGCAGCTTTCTTGACGCCGTAGCGAGAGCGGTACCGACCACCACCGGGGTGCTGATCCAGTTCCCGCTTTATGGCTCGATTGCTGCCATCCTTACCCAGGTCAAAGGTGTGGATGAGCAGACCCTTGCGCACCACATCTCGCTGTTCTTCACCCAGATCGCCACCCATGACACCTATGCGGTGCTGATGGGCGTTTATTCGGCGGTGCTGGGCTTCTTCATCCCTTCGGGCGGTGGCAAGTGGATCATCGAAGCGCCTTACGTGATGCTGGTGGCCAACGACCTGCAGTACCATCTGGGCTGGGCGGTACAGATCTACAATGCTGCCGAAGCCCTGCCGAACCTGATCAACCCGTTCTACATGCTGCCGCTGCTGGGCGTGCTAGGGCTCAAGGCGCGCGACCTGATCGGTTTTTCCTTCGTCCAGTTGCTGGTGCATGTGCCGCTGGTGCTGGTGTTGCTGTGGGCGCTAGGTACGACGCTGCAGTATGTGCCGCCGGTAATGCCGTAGTTAAAGGGGCTCTCAGGCTTGGCGTCAGCTTTCAGACGCGTATCATGGCTGCCTCAGCCTGGGAAACCCGCGTCACATGTCTATCCGATTGAAACTGCTGCGTAAGAAACTGGGGATGACTCTGGAAGTGCTGGCCGAAAAGACCGGCATGACCAAAAGCTACCTGTCCAAGGTCGAGCGTGGTCTCAACACACCCTCGATCGCAGCCGCGCTGAAGCTGGCGCGGGCGCTGAACGTCAATGTTGAAGAACTGTTCGCCGAAGAACAGACAGGGCCGAGCCGCTACAGTCTGGTGCGCCATGGCGAACGCCAGGCTTTGGTCGGCGATGGGCGAGGGCCGGGGTACGCGGCCCTCACCAGCCAGGTGGGGCAGCGCAGCCTGTTGCCGTTCCTGATCCAGCCGCCTTCCGAATTCAGTGACCCCACGTTCAAGGAGCATCAGGGCGAGGAGTTCCTGTTCGTGCATGCCGGCCAGGTCGAGGTGGACTTCATGAACGAGCGGGTGCTGCTGGCACAGGGCGATGCCCTGCATTTCAACGCCCAGACACCCCACCGACTGCGCTCGGTGGGTGCGCAACCGGCGCAGCTGCTGGTCGTGGTTCACCACGCGGACGAATGAAAAGCCAGGGGCGTGTGGCACGGCCCCATGCCTTCTCGACCGTGATGCACAGCCTCCATTCCGACAGTGTACGGTTGCACATTCTGCATGTCGGTATTTTGACGATAGCGCCCATCGTCCATTGAATTTTATTATGGTGTCGGATCATTGACGTAGTGTCATTGTGCCCATAAGCTCAATTCAACAGCGAAACAACTCCCGCCACACCACGCAAATAACTAATTGATTTTCCTGTTTTTTGGAGGGGCGTATGCGCACGACTCTGATTATCAAATCGATGTTTTTGCTGGTGTTGCTGAGTGGTGCCGCTCGCGCAGCAGATTCGTATGTAAATCAAAACAGTATCATTCCTGTTTCAACCGCAGGCTGGTTGTTGGCTTTTGCTGTTGTGGGTTTTGTGCTGGTGGCTAACAGAAGAAAGATTTGAACCTGCTCGGCACGTTTATAAAGTACAACGCGTTGCTCCAAGCCTTGGGCCTGGCTTGTGAATTCCCCAACCGTTGCTATATTCCCATTAGCCCATGAGGCCCACGGTTGCAGCACCTTGCAGCCCTCGTATACAGCGTCAAGGTAAAGGCCTCCAGGAAGGTAGGGGCCATCGCGGCGGATGTCGGTCGCGAAGCGGAGCGAGAGTTGGTGTGCTGTTCTCATTCAGTGCTCTTTGTCGGGCCATTTGGCCGGAGGGACCCTCATGAAGCGTTCGTTGATTGCCGCATTCTGCATGCTGACTGTGTGGTCTGGCGTGGGCAACGCCGACCAGAGCAGTGCGACTTACCTGCTCAGCCCCGGCGATGTCGTCATGGTTTCGGTGTGGCAGGAAGACAGCCTGCGTCAAGAAGCCACCGTACTTCCCGATGGCAGTATTACCTTCCCCCTGGCCGGGCGCATCAATGTTGCCGGGCTGGATGTCACGGCGGTTGAAAAGCAAGTCGCTGCCAAACTCGAAAAGTTCCTCCCCGACCCGAACGTCAGCGTTGTCGTCAAGAGCATCGCCGGCAACCTGGTCTATGTCCAAGGCAAAGTGATCAAGCCGGGCCCTGTACAAATGGCAGGCCCTACGGCGGTGCTTCAGGCCCTGAGCATGTCGGGCGGCCTGGACAAGTTTGCGGACGAAAGCGAAATCAAGGTGGTCCGTGGCACTGGCGCTTCCCAAAAGATCCTGCCCGTGCGATATAAGGACCTGGTGTCTGGGCGGGACATGTCCACCAACATCCAACTTCAGGCTGGCGACACGCTGGTCGTTCCTTGATCTTGCCTTTAATAAGAACATTTAATGCATCTTCTTAAAACAACACGCATTGCAACGGCAATTCTGGTGTTGCCGTTCACGGACGCGGTCCTGGCGGCAAATTGGCAGTCCACGGTGGTGGTACCGACATCCGTCGAATACGACAGCAACCCTTTGTTGCTCACGTCGGGGGAAAAGGGCATAACGCGCACGATCATTGCGCCGGACTACACCCTGATCGGTACCTTCGACCGTGACGAACTGAGGTTGGGCTTGGGCATGCATGTGTTGCGCTCATCCGACACGGACATAGTCGATGACCGGGAAGACCCTGACCTGAGCCTGGGCTGGCAGCGCACGACCGAGCGTGGGCGTTTTGGCCTGGTGGCTCGCTATAACGAAAGCTCGACCCTGTCGGGAACCGTGCTGGACACTGGCGTGATCACCACCGACGGTACGCAAAAGCTGTATACGCTGACCGGCAACTGGAGCCAGGCGGTTACCGAACGCAGCACCCTGAGTAACGAAACCACGTACAGCCGCGCCCGTTATGACATCAGTACGCTGACGGGTTACGACGAATTGGCGAACGTCTTTACCTGGACCTACGCCTGGAGCGAGCGGGCCGACCTGTACACCCGTTTCGGCGCGCGGCGGTATGAGCCCGAGCAAGACCTTACCGCGACAGCCTCCAACAGCTACACCCCGGCGGTGGGGATCAAGTACCAGCTTTCGGATCGCCTGAGCGCCGACGCGCACGTAGGCGTCAACGAAGTATCCGGTGATGAAGGCGGCCGGCGCGGGGAGGGTGGCGTGTCGCTGCTTTACACCGGTGTGCGCGCAGATGCCAGTTTTACTGCCGAACGCAGCACGGTGGCCAGCGCCGAAGGTGGCTTCGCCGAGTTGGACCAGGTGCGCGGTGTGTGGAGTTATGCGGTCAGCGAGCTGAACCGGGTGGGCGCGGACGCGGCCTGGCAAGACAGCAAGGGGCAGAGCCCCAACACGTTACAGACTTACAGCGTATGGGCCAGCCGCCAGTTTTCGCCGTACTGGGACCTGCGCCTGTCGCTGATGTACAAGGAACGGCAGCAGGACCATGTAGCGGATGCAACCGCGACGATCGTTGGTTTGACGTTGACGTACAGGTACCCCGACATCTGAACTTCAGGCAGGTGGCCCCATGAAGTCTGACTACGAACTCTCCCTCAGGGATTACATCGCCATTATCAAGGACAGGGCCCTGGTGTTAGGGGTGAGTGCCGCAGTCATTCTTGCCGCGACCGTGGCCGTCGCGTTGATGGTGCCGCCGATCTACCAGTCGACCGGCACTATCCTGGTGGAGTCGCAGCAGATTTCGCCCGAGCTGGTTTCTACCAACAACACCAGCTTTGCCGATGAGCGCATCGAAGTGATCCGCCAGCGGGTGATGACCCGTGGGAACCTGCTGCGCATCATCGGCAAGTACGACCTGTTCGCCGACAAGCGCCTCAGCGAAAGCGACAAGATCGACCAGATGCGCAATGCCATCGTGGTCGAAACCCTCACCACCTTCGTGCGCGGGCGGGGTGAAGCCACCGTGGCGTTCAATGTGTCCTTCGAGCACAAGCAGGCGCAAGTGGCCAAGGAAGTGGCTGACGAACTGGTGACGCTGTTCCTCAACGAGAACCTCAAGCAGCGCACCGAACGGGCCAACGAAACCACCGAATTTCTCACCCAGGAGGCCAACAAGCTGGGCGCCGAGTTGGCCAGCCTGGAAAACCAGCTGGCCGACTTCAAGCAAGCCCATGCCAACGCCTTGCCCGAGCACCAGACCCTGCGCATGAACATGCTGTCGCGCTCGGAGCTGGAATTCCGTGAAGTCGACCGTGACTACAAGGCTGCCCAGGAAGAGCTGCGCTACCTTGAGCTGGAATTGTCCGCCGCCAATGCTGGCCTGGCCACCAAGGCAACCGAAGGCAGCAAATCAGCGAGCGCCGACCAGCCCGAGGACCTGCCGAGCCTGAAGGCTGAATACGCCCGCTTGCTGACTCGCTACAAAGACGCTCACCCGGATGTGGTGGCGATCAAACGCAAGATTCAGGCGCTCGAAGCCACGGGCGGTCGCACGGCAGCGGCTTCCACGGTGGGCCTCGATGTTGCCCGCGTGCGCGCCAAGATGAGTGCAGCCCAGGAACGTATCAGTTCGCTGGCCGAGCAGAAGCGCGAACTGACCAAAAAGATGGAAGGCTATGAGGCCGAGATCCTCGAAGCACCGCAGGTCGAACGTGGCCTGGTGACCTTGATGCGCGACCACGACAACGCGCGCAAGAAGTACGAAGAAATCCGCGCCAAGGAAATGGGCGCGAAGATTACCGAAAGCCTGGAACAGGAAAACAAGGCCGAGCGCTTCGTGCTGCTGGAGCCACCGTTGATGCCAGAGAAGCCGATCAAGCCCAACCGCAAGAAAATCGCGGCTCTGGGGTTGGTGCTGGCGCCGGCAGGCGGTGGTGCGCTGGTGATGCTGCTGGAAATGCTCAACCAGCGTGTGCGCGGCGTCGGTGCCCTGGAAAACCTGCTGGGCAAACGCGTGTTGGTGGCGGTGCCGTACATCGATACCAAAGCGGATGTGGCCAGGCGTAAACGCTGGCGGAACGGGTTGATCCTGGCGGCACTGGCACTGGCGGCTATCATGGTAGTGCTGGTGCACGTGTTCTACATGCCACTGGATGTGCTGTTGTTCAAAGTCATGTCTCGGTTTGCATAGGGAAAGCAGTGATGGACAGGATCAAGCCGGCTATTGGCAATAACGTTCACCCGGTGACACCGGGAACTCCCCAGGCCTTGTCACCTGCCCCGGGGACGGCACTGGCGGAAGTGCCTGGCCAGTTCGACTACGTGAACACCAAGGTAGTGCCGCTTCGCGCGGAGCACCTTGAACGTCACCGCATCGTGGCCTACAACAAGAACTCCAGCATGAACGGGCCGATCGACCTGCTGCGCACGCAGGTACTCAGGCTTATGGACGAAAACGGCTGGCGCACCTTGGCCATCACCTCACCCACACCTGAAGCGGGCAAGACGGTGCTGGCGATCAACCTGGCCATGAGCATCGCCCACCACACCACCAAGACTGCGCTGCTGGTGGACTTCGACTTGCGCCGGCCCAAGGTCGGCAGCAGCCTGGGCCTGCCCATGGAACAGGCGCTGAACGAGTTTTTGACGGACAAGGCCGAACTGCAGGAGTGCCTGGTCAACCCGACCCTGCCGCGCTTTGTAGTGTTGCCTACGCGGGTACCTGTGCCGTTGTCGACCGAGATGCTGTCGTCGCCCAAGGTGAACAACCTGATCAGCGATTTGCGCAACCGCTACGAGTCGCGCATCTGTATTTTCGATTTGCCACCGTTGCTTAGCTCTGATGATGCGATCACCGTGATACCCAAGTTCGACTGTGTATTGCTGGTGGTGGCCAACGGGATGAACAACAAGAAGGAAATCGAGGATTGCCTGCATCACCTGGGGCAGGTGAACCTGATCGGGACCGTGCTGAACAAGGCTGACGAGCAACCGCGGACCTATTATTGAGGCCTGAAATCCAACCATTGGGGCTGCTACGCAGCCCCGAAGATTTCAGCCTTGCCGCGTAGACCAGGGATACTGCAACTCCCAATGCCACGCATGCCGCACAATCTGCTCCAGCGATACAAACTCCGGCCGCCAGCTCAACACACTCAGCGCCTTGCCGGCATCAGCCACCAGGCGGGGCGGGTCGCCGGCGCGGCGTGGTGCGTCGAGTACGTGAATCTGCCGCCCGGTCACTGCGCGTGCAGTATCGATCACCTGCTGCACTGAAAACCCATGGCCGTTGCCCAGGTTGAATGCCGTACGTTCGCCACCCGCCAGCAGATAGTCCACAGCCAGCGCGTGCGCCGTCGCCAGGTCGGCCACATGGATGTAGTCGCGTATACAGGTGCCATCCGGCGTGTCGTAATCCCGGCCAAACACCGTCACCGCCTCACGTCGGCCCGCGGCAGCCTGCAGGATCAGCGGGATCAGGTGGGTTTCGGGCTCGTGGCGCTCTCCCAGCTGGCCTTCCGGGTCAGCGCCTGCTGCATTGAAATAGCGCAGGCAAACCGATTTCAAGCCATAGGCCCGGTCGAAGTCCTCGAGAATCTGCTCGACCATCCACTTGCTCAGCCCATACGGGTTGATTGGTCCTTTGGCATGCGCTTCATCGATTGGAATATAGAGCGGATTACCGTAAACGGCCGCGCTGGAAGAAAACACCAGATGCTTGATGCCGGCATTCACCATGGCCTGCAGCAGGCTAAGGGTGGCCGCGACATTATTCTGGTAGTACTTGCCAGGCGCGCTGACCGACTCGCCTACCTGAATGAACGAGGCAAAGTGAAAGACGGCATCAAAGCGGCACACGCCAAACAACACATCCAGTGCGGCCTCGTCGGCGATATCCAGCTTGGCCCATTGGACGCCAGGTGCAGGTGCAACCAGGTCAGCCACCACCACCTCGTGGCCTGCAGCGATCAAGTGCTTGACCATATGCGAGCCGATGTAGCCGGCGCCACCGACAACCAGGAACTTCATCCGCACCTCCTGTGACCTGCTGTTTTACAAACGCGGTGAACCGTCCCTGAAAAGTTCAGGTGAATTGGCCAGCTACAGGTGACTTGAGCGTAGATGGCCAGATGCCCTATTTCAAGAACAGCCAGTTGGACATGTAGTTGCCGTCGAACGTAATCACGTAATGCCCGTCCTTGTACGTTGCCGGCAGGGGCTTGAGTTGGATCTGCGCATCGTGTGCGAACAGCTTCAGCCCGGCAGGTGCCTCGATGGTCAGGCTGCCCTCGAAGGGTTCGACATTGAATGGCGTCTTGTCATCGGCCTTGGGCATTGCGCGGGTACCCAGTGACAGCAACAGCTCCCGTGACTGGCCCAGCGGTTTGCCGTCCAGGCTCTGTACTGCGACGCTGGCGTAAGGCGTTTTCGTTTGCAGCTGAATGGCCCCCAGGCTGATCGAACGACCTCCCAGCCAGCCGGTGGCGGCCTGGCTCAGCGGTGTATCGATGGTGTAGATGCCTTGTTGCCAGTTGCGCTTGAGCTCGCCGGTGTCGGTCACCGATTCGGTAGCATCGGTGGCCAGCAGCGATTGCCCTGGGTCTTGCAGCACTTGCGCACCTGCGGGAATGGCGGCCGGTTTCAACCACGGCAACTCCGGTGTTTGCGGCAGGGCAATCTGCAGTTGGCCCTTCTCCATGGCTGTGCGCAACAAAGGCGAATTTCGTGGGGTGATCTCTTGGTTGTAAAGGGTGGTGGGCGTCGGTGCGAAAACGTAATGGGTGGTTGCAGGCTTCACATCGGCACGGCGATAGAGCAGGGCAGCAGCGGGCAGCGTGGCGATCATCGCGGGGTCGTTGTAGGCGTGCCAGTTGTCCGCCGTGCGCCAGCCCGGGTTGAAGGCCTGCTGGCTGTAGGCATATTGCATCAGTGCGTCCCAGCCCTGGTGGCTGGCAGTGCCGGCCACGTACAGCGGCAGCGAGTGGCGGTCGGGCAGTGGGAAAGGCTCGGCGTTCCATTCGGTGACGGTCAGCGGTTTGCCCACGACCTGGGCGGCGGCGATCCAGTCGATCATGCCGTCGCTGGTCAACGGGTTCTTCTCCAGTTGGCCGATGGCGCCGTAGCTGTGGGCATCGACGACGTCGCCTGCGGTCAGGGCCGGCAATGCGCTCAGGCCATTGCCGCCCCAGGTGCTGGTGGTGGCGATCGGCACCTTTACCCCCACGCTGCGCAGGTGAGTGATCATGTCGACGTTGAAGCGCTGTTCCAGGTCGTTGAGGAGCAGCTTCGACGGGCCGTGCTCCCACGCACGCCAGGTTTGGTCGACGGGCAGGTTGTACTGCCTGGCGAAGGCTTTGGCCGCTGCCATGTAGCGCTCACTGTGGCGCGGTACATCCTTGTTCGGCATCAGGGCGTTGCCGTAATGCTGGGTAAGGTCGTTCTCGTTGGTGATCAGCACGGCGGCGATGGCCGGGTCGTCCTTGTAAGCAAGGCCCGTGTACTCGTTCACATGGGTCAGGTACTGCTCGGCAAAGCGCTTCATCGCCGCCTGAATACTGTTGTTCACATAGGCATAGCCCTTCAGGTCGACGCGGTCATCCTTCTTGGGCAGCTCATCGAAATCGTCTATGTTGTCGTTGGCGGTAAGTGCGCGCTGTACGTGCATGTCCAGCCAGATGTAGATGCCTTCGTCCTTGAGCGCCTTGATCCACAGGTCGAGCTTGCGCAGTGACTCGGCACTGAGCTGCTGGGTGTCGCGCACCAGGGTACCGTCGCCGAACACGTTCGGGCTGACCCAGGGCGAGTCGTGGTGGTGCAGGCGCACCAGGTTGAACCCCAGTGCGGACAGGCGCTTGGCCTGTTGGCGAATTTCGTCGTCTGGGCTTTTGAACAGCGAATAGGCAGACAGGTTGGTGCCCCAGAAACGCACGGGGGTGTTGTCTTCGAACATCAGCTGTTCACCGACCGCCTTGACGAACCCACGTTTGCCGGCGGGCTTTTCCGCCGCGTTGAGGAACGACAGGTCCACCGGTGAAGTGCGCCAGTCGAGCTGATCATCGGGCCAGCTGGCGGGATCGGCCAGGCCGAAGCGCTCAGTGGGCGTGGGCCCCAGCTCGATGTCGCCGGTCACGTTGAGTACAGCCTTGAGTTGTTGCTTGCCGGCGTTGATCGGGTCTTTGTACAGGAACGCACGCAATTCGGACGGGTTGCCACGCTCGAAATACACCTTGGCCAGTGGCGGGTCGAAGCGCATTTCGATGCGCCGGCCTTGGTCAGCCTTGCCCCAGGACCAACCGCGATTGTCGGCCAGCAGTTGTGGCGCACCCATATCGCCGGCGATTTGCGCCGGGTCGAACTGGAACACCATGCCGCCACCCATCACCCCGGTCTGGCGGCTATGGGCGTCCAGGTCGAAGGCCCAGCTCAGGGTTTGTGCTTGCGCTTTGCGGATATCAGCCGCCAGGTCGAAGTCCAGCTCTTTGTTCTTGCCCCGCAGTGTGTACTGATAGGGGCCATTGACCTTGAAGTCGGTATAGAAGCCGGTCCAGCTCCAGTTGGCAGCCCAGAAGTCGAACTTGGCCTTCATCACCGGGCCACCGCCGTGTGTCACGGTGGGCAGCCCACTCTGTTCATCGACACTGACCTGCCAGCCGGAGCCCCAGCCGGCCAAGGGCAGCAAGACCAGGCCGGCAATGGCCGACAGGCGTACGAAAGGACGCAGGGATAGCACGTTCATGTACATTACCTGGGTTGTAGGCCGGGTTTGGCCAGTTCCATGGCCTGGCTGTCGTGCAGCCGGCGAACCATCTGGATGTAGGCCACACCCAGCCCCGCGATGGACCAGTAGACCACCGGGATGAAGGTGATGCTGCTGACGGTGAAGATGATCACCAGAATGCCCATCAGTGTCGCCAGCAACACCCGGCCGAGTTGTCGTCGTTCATCATCCTTGTCAGCGAAGCTGAGCATGGCCCTGCGGATCCCGTGCAGCACCACGGCAAAGAACGCCACAAACAGCCCGAGCCCCACCAGCCCGACCCGCAGCGCCAGGTTGATGTAGGTGTTGACGATGTCGATGATGCCTTCGCCCTGGATCATCGACTGCATTTCAGGTGTGTTGCGGAAGTCGAATGAGCCGAATAGCGGGTTGCGCTGGATGACGATCCAGGCGTTGTCCATCAGCCGCTCGCGGTAGGTGATGTTCTCTTTTTCCAGGTTGCCAATGAAGGGCAGCAGGTCCAGTACCTTTTCACCGCCGGGCACGATCGTGAGCAAGGGCAGGGCCAGCATGCCGGCTGCCCCCAGTAGCGCCAGGCGCTTGACGGCTCCTTTGCCCAGGGCAATGAACACCACCACGATGACCACGACGCCGATCCACGGGCCGCGTGACAACGGTGCGAACAGCCCGGCGGCCAGTAGCAGGGCGCCCAGGGCTTTGTGCAGCGGGCGTTGCACATAGCCCTGGACGAACAGGAACAGGCCGATGGCCACGCTCATCACATAGCCCAGGGCAATTGCCTGGCCGGTGGTGACGCTGGCCCGCAGCGCGCCGCCGCGGCTGAGATAACCCGACATGCTCCAAGGCACGCCCATGGCATCGACCAGGGCGCTGTACAGCAGCCAGTGGCGTACATATTCGGCCACGGCGATCAGTGCCATGACGAAGGCGGTGAGCACGAAGGCCAGCATGGCATCCTTGAAGTCGCTTATCTGGCGCAGGCCGCGGCTGGCCACGTAATACGGCAGGAAGACGTCGACATACAAGTACAGCGCCTGGCGCAGGGTGTCGGTGGGGGTGGTTTCGCGCAAGTACAGCACACTCATCAGCACCAGGCCGGCCGCCAGCAGCTTGTCGGCCCAGGTGCGGCCAAAGCGCAGGGTGCCTGCCTGGCGGCTTAGCTGCAGCGCGGCGGGCAGCAGCACACACAGGGTAAGCAAGCGGATATGGTTCAGGTCGACCAGGTAGTTGACCACGCCAAATCCGGGCACCTGCACCGACGCAGGCGGGATGAGGAACAGCAGCATGTAGAACAGTGCCATGGGGTTGTGTTCGCGGCGCCCGGCAATCAGCAGGATGACCGCGCCCGCACCCAGATACAGCCAGAAGCTGTGCGAGACGAAAGCCAGCACAGTCAGCAGGAACCACAAGTTGCGCCGGCGCTTGAAGTCAGCGAGCGGAATCAGCTCGGTGGCAGGGCGCCGCGCAAGCAGGAAGACCACGCTCGCCAAAAACAGGATGACGATCAACGCACGAAAATGTTCAGGCATCGGCTATGTACACCTTTCCCTCGGTGGGCAACGGCTAGCATCGTGGCTAATTGAAACTATAGTGACTTTTAGCCAATCAGTCAGAGATTGAAGTCATGCCGTCGATTGATGTGTCAGCCACCGCAAGCCTGCGCCAGCGGGCCATGAGGGCCGGGTCCTGGAACCTGGTGTCGCAGGTGGCGTCACAGGTCATGCGCCTTGGTGGCAACCTGATCATGGCCCGCTTGTTGCTGCCGGAAATGTTCGGGGTGATGGTCATTGCCACTACCGTTTCGGTACTGCTGCACCTGCTGTCCGATGTCGGCCTGCGCCAGAACATCATCCAGAGCCAACGGGGTGACGACCCGGACTTTCTCAATACCGCTTGGACCGTGCAGATCATCCGCGGCTTCGTGCTGTTCGGCCTGACCCTGTTGCTGGCTTTGTGTGCCTGGGTGGCGCAGTTCGAAGAACTGTGGCCGGCAGACTCCACCTATGCCGCGCCCATATTGCCGATGGTGCTGGCGGTTACCGGGCTGTCGGCGGTCATCTGGGGGTTCCAGTCCACCAAGATAGACGTGGCGGTACGCACTTTCCAACAGAAGCGTGTGGTACTGGTGGACCTGGCGTCACAAGCGGCCGGCCTGGTGGTGATGCTGGTGCTGGGCTTGCTGACCCATTCCATCTGGGCCTTGGTCATTGCCGGCCTGGTGTCTGCCGTGGCCTGGACTGTGCTGGGCCACACGGCGTTGGAGGGGCCGCGCAACCACCTGCGCTGGGACCGTACGGCGCTTACCGAACTGATCGTGTTTGGCCGCTGGATCCTGCTGTCGTCGATGGTGGGCGTGCTGGCCATGTACGGCGACCGCATCCTGTTCGGTGCCAGCATGTCGGCGGCGCAGCTGGGGGTGTATTCGATTGCCGTGCTGATCCTGGGCGCGGTGCAGACCGCACTGATGAAGATTGTGGGCGCCGTGGCGCTTCCTGCTTTCAGCGAAGCGGCCCGCGCCGACGACAAGGCGCGGCTGAAAGCGCTGTATCACCGTTTCCGCCTGCTGGTCGACCTGCTGGTGCTGTTCATCTGCGGTGGCTTCCTGACCGCCAGCCCTCTGCTGATCGGCTGGATGTACGACGAGCGATACAGTGAGGCAGGCTCGATGCTGGCGATTCTTTCGCTGTCGTTCATCGTATTGCGCTATACCTTGGCTCATCAGGTGTGGATCGCCTTGGGCCTGACCAAGTATCAAGCCATGGACAACATCATCCGCCTGGTCTCGCTGTGGGGGCTGCTACCGCTGCTGTTGGCGATTGGCGGTGTGGAATGGGCCATCTGGGGTGTTGCCCTGCATACCGTGCCCACGCTGGTGCTGGTTGTGTACGTGAATTGCAAGCTAGGTATCTTCAGCCTTAAACGTGAGCTGGTGGTGCTACCGATGCTACTGGTCGGGGCGCTGTGCGGGGCGCTGTTGACGGCCTTTTTCAACTGGCTGTGATGCAGCGTGCTGGGTGTAAATTCAACGGGTACAGGTCACGGGATCATGGGGAAGCTTACTTTTTGTAGTGCGCAGCTGGGGCGTAGGGGCTTTCTCCAGAGTTGTGTCTTGCTGGGCGTCGGTGGCGCTGTATTCGGCGCTTTTGCCCCCGTTGCTGGCAAACCTGTCGAAAAGCCCGGGTTCGTGGTGATCAACGGCTGGGTATTGCCGTCCCGTTACTTCCGGAACGAGCCAGCATGATCAAGGACTATCAGCAGCAGAAGGCGCTGCGCGATCATTACGATTTTTGCATCATTGGCGCCGGCCCGGCAGGTATTACCCTGGGCCTGCGCTTGGCCGCTGCGGGCTGGAGCGTGTTGCTCGCCGAGGGCGGCGGGCGTGAGTATGCGCCGCACTCGCAAGGCTTGTATGCTTGCGCGTCCACGGGCCTTGAACTGTACGCCGAGGAAACCCGCCTGCGTTACCTGGGCGGCACTTCCAACCATTGGGCCGGCCGTTGTCGCCCCTTCACGCCCTCCGACTTTTCTATCTCCCCGCCAGGCGACCTGCCTGGCTGGCCCATCGCCTATTCGGAGATCGAGGGTTACCTGCCTGCAGCCATGGAGATCGTAGACCTGCCGGCCGGGTCGGATTTTCGTGCGATGAATACCGGCCTCAACGGCGGCGATTTCGAACCCGATCGTTTCCTGCTGAGCACACCTACGCGCTTTGCGCAGAAATACGCCACGGCCCTCGAACAGACCAAAGGCCTGGACGTGTTCATCAATTGCAACTGCGTGGACCTGGAGTTCGACAAGGCGTCCGGGCACCTGGCCGCCGTGATCCTGTCCGACTACGAACGCAATCGGCAGCGCCTGGTGGCAGGCAACTTCATTCTGGCCACCGGTGCCATCGAGAATGCCCGGCAGTTGCTCAACAGTGAGACCTTGGTGGGCGCGGGCGTGGTGAACAAGGACGGGCTGGTTGGCGGGTGCTTCATGGAGCACCTGAACATCGACCTGGGGACCTTCATCCTCAAGTCCGGGCAGGACCCGGAGCCACGCCAGTACTACACCACCGATGCCTTCGTCGATGAGTACAAGGCCGGCAAAGGCAACGTCACCGCCGCCTTGCTGGCCGATGTGCAAACTTATGGTCGTACTGCCGAGGTCAAACATTTTCTCGAAAACCTGGCCTGTGATTGGGGCTTCGCCAGCAAGGTAGCGTTCGTTGCCAAGTTCAGCTGCCCCGGTGATGGCGTGATCAGTACGATGATCGAGCAATTCCCGAACCTGCACAGCCGTATTTCGCTGCTGGACGAGAAGGACGCACTGGGCGTTGCCAAGGTCAATGTCAACTGGGCACTGACTGCCGATGACCGGCACACCATCAAGTGCATTGGCAGCGAGCTGGCCAAGCAGTTCGCCAACATGGACCTGGGCTTCGTCAAGCTCAACGACTTTGTCTACGACACGTCGATCCCGCTGAAGATGGCCCCGCATGCCCATCACATGGGCACCACGCGCATGGCCGCCTCGCCGCAGTACGGCGTGGTCGATACCAACTGCAAGGTGTTTGGTACCGAAAACCTGTACATCGCCGGCAGCAGTATTTTCGCCAAGGGCGGCGCCTCCAACCCGACCATGCCGCTGCTGCAGTTTGCCGTGCGGCTGGCCGACCACCTCAATGCCAAGATGACGGCGGCCAGGGGCGCCGTGGCGTGACGCTTGTTGTACATGGGTTGAGTGCGCTGCGGTCAGCAACCAGAAGAACGAGACCGGAACGCCTCAGGAACATTCCAGACGGATTTGATTGCGAGGCCAGGCAGTATGAAGGGATGGATACGCAAGGCAGTGGCGCATTATGCACATGCAACCGGGCGGGGCGGCACGTTCTACAGGCGGTTCTGCAGGCCTTCAGGGCTTGAATGGGGCGCCTACCTCACCCGTTGGGGCAACTTTCACTCGGTCGGCACCAACTTCTTTGTCAATACAGGCTGCAAGTTCCTCGACCCGTCGCTGGTGCGCATTGGCAACAGTGTGGGCCTTTCCGACTGCACGCTGATCGGTCATGACGGGGTGGTATTGCTGATCGAGCATCGCTTCGGCAAGCACCTGGATTCAGTCGGGTTCATCGATATCAAGGACAACTGCTTCATCGGCCACGGTGCGATCATCATGCCCCGTGTGACCATCGGGCCGGAATCGATCGTGGCTGCCGGCGCGGTAGTGACCAAGGATGTACCGCCTGGCACAGTCTACGGTGGCAACCCGGCTGAATTCATCTGTACCACCGAACAGCTGATCAAACGGGTCGAGGCGCGTTGCGAAGCGTACCCGTGGATCGACCTGGTCAAGCAGCGCAATGGCGCCTACGACCCGGAAGTGGAGCCGCTGTTGATGGCGCAAAGGCGTCAGTATTTCTTCGGGGACAGCAAAAATGGCTAGCAAACCTGTGGATGTCATGGTGGTCAACTTCAATACCGCCGGGCTGCTACAGCCGATGTTCGACGCCCTGCGCCGCGCCGACGGCGAGCGGCTGGCCAGCTACCTGGTGGTGGACAATGCATCACGCGATGACTCGGTGCAGCGCATGGCCCAGGTGTGTCCCGAAGCACTGCTGTTGAGCAACAAACAGAATGTGGGCTTCGGCCGGGCCAACAACCAGCTGCTGGCACACCTGAAGGGCAAGTACGCCTTGCTACTCAATACCGATGCCTTTGTCGCCGCCGACTCCTTGCAGAAAACCCTCGACTACATGGAGGCCCACCCGGAGTGCGGTGTGCTGGGGGTGCGCCTTGAGGGCCGAGACGGTGACCTGCAGCCCAGTTGCCGCTACTTCCCCACACCGCTCAACGTTTTTGTCGCGCGTACCGGGTTGGGGCGGTTTTTCCCCGGGCTGAAAATGGTCGACGAAATGAACTGGGACCACGCATCGGTTCGCGAGTGTGACTGGTTGCCCGGCTGCTTCTACCTGGTACGCCGCGAAGTGCTGGACAAGGTAGGCCTGTTCGACCCTCGCTACTTCCTTTATTACGAAGAGGTGGACCACTGCAAGCGGGTGAAGGAGGCGGGCTGGAAAGTGGTGTTCTATCCGCATACAACCGTGGTGCACATCGGGGGTGAAAGCTCCAAATCGGTGGCCGAGCTGGAGGCGGCAAGCCGGCAGATCTCGGCGTACCAGATCGAAAGCGAGTTGCTGTACTTCCGCAAGCACCACGGGGTGGCGGGGCTAGCCCTGCACATGCTGCTGGTCACCTTGGGTGACCTGGTGCTGGCACTCAAGGCGCTGTTGAAACGACGCGGCTGGGGCGCGATACAGGCCTGCTGGCGTCATTGCCAGGCAACCTGGTCATTGTTGTTCAAGACCCGGTACGCCAGCCAGGCGACAAGGTAGGTGGAGCCATGTTCGAGAATATTCGTGCTGACCTGCGGGCCCACGGCGGTGACTGGGGCGCCCAGGGGTTCTGGGTACTGCTGGTGTATCGCTTTGGCCGCTGGCGCTATACCGTGCGCCCGGCGCTGCTGCGCAAGCTGTGCTCGTTGATCTACAAGGTGCTGTTCAAATTCGTGCAAATCATCACCGGCATCGAACTGCCGTGCGAAGTGGTGATTGGCCGCAACTTCGTCATCGACCATTTTGGCGGCATCGTTGTCAGCGGCTATGCCCGCTTTGGCGATGATTGCCGCATCCGCAACGGCGTGGTGGTGGGCTTGAAAAATGTCGACGAGCCGATTGCCCCGGTGTTCGGCAACAACGTCGATGTCGGCACCGGCGCCAAGGTGCTGGGGAGTATTCGTATAGGCAACAACGTGATCATCGGCGCCAATGCCGTGGTACTGGTGGATGTGCCGGACAACTCGTTGGCGGTAGGGGTGCCGGCCACCATCAAGACCAAGCAGCCGGCTAGCACCGCGCCCGTTGAGTGAGGCTTATGGCAACGGTAATCGGTGTGGTGGTCATCGGCCGCAATGAAGGCACACGCCTGGAGCGTTGCCTGCGTTCGCTGATGCAGGGTGTGGGCAAGGTCATGTACGTCGACTCGGGCTCCACCGACGGTTCGCCGCAGCTGGCCCGCAGCCTGGGGGTGGAGGTGCTGGCGTTGGACATGCGTGTTCCGTTCACTGCCGCGCGCGCCCGCAACGAAGGCTTTAGCGCCTTGCAGCGGCTGTTGCCGTCGATGCAGTTGGTGCAGTTCGTCGATGGTGACTGCGAGGTGGATGCCCGCTGGCTGGCTACGGCGCAGGCATTTCTCGACCACCATCCCGAGGTGGCAGTGGTGTGCGGCCGCCGCCGTGAGCGCTTCCCGGAACGATCGGTGTACAACCTGTTGTGCGATCTGGAATGGGACACCCCCATCGGTGAAGCCAAGGCTTGTGGCGGCGATGCGTTGATGCGCGCAGACGCCTTCGCTGGCGCTGGCGGCTTCCGCGCTGACCTGATCGCTGGCGAGGAGCCCGAGCTGTGCGTGCGCTTGCGAGGCAATGGCTGGAAAGTCTGGCGCCTGGACGCCGAGATGACCCTGCACGACGCGGCCATGACCCGCTTCAGCCAATGGTGGCGGCGCAGCCTGCGGGCCGGCCATGCCTATGCCGAGGGGGCTTACCTGCATGGGCAGCCGCCAGAGCAGCACTGGATACGCGAGTCACGCCGGGCCTGGCTGTGGGGTTTGGGCATTCCTGTTGTGATTGTGCTGGCTTGCCTGCTGCTGGGTGGCTGGGGCCTGTTACTGCTATTGGTTTATCCGCTTCAGGCTGTGCGCCTGGCCCGTCGTGGTGCCAAATCGGCGCGCGCGAACTGGCTGCAGGCGGTGTTCCTGGTGCTGGGCAAGTTCCCGGAAATGCTCGGCCAGCTGAAATTCATGCGCCACCGCTTCGCGGCCGGCAAATCGGCTTTGATCGAGTACAAGTGAGAAACCCCATGATGCTCGGCGCCCTCGTCAAAAGCGTGTTTACCCTGCAACCGGGCTACTCGTTGCGGGCATTGAACAACAAGTACAAGTTGACCCGAGAGATTGTCAGGCAATGGCCTGAGCTGAATGCCTTCATGCAGCGCATGACGGCGGCGCTGGGCCAGCAGGGGCTGCAGCGGCTGGGTGTGGATTGCATCGGCGTGGTGCAGTGGCCTTACCTCAGCAAATGCTGGGAGGCCCCGCAGCGCCTGGAGGTGGTGGCTTCGCACTTTGAAGTGCTGGCCGGGCAGTTTCCGGCGCTGTTGCTACTGGGGCGGGACGAAAGCCTGACGCTGTGCGAGCTGGCCAGTTATTCGCCGGGCTGCCGCCTGGTGCTGGACCGGCCGATCTGGTTCAAGCGCGAAGGTGAACTGGTACTGAACCTGTTCCAGGGCGACCTGCGCGTGGCGTCGTTGGCGTTTAGCCTGTGCCGTGATCAGGGGGGGCTGTCGATGTTCATCGGTGCCGTCCAAGGCATTCACAAGGGCATCGACAGTGACACCTCGCTGGCCATCTACCGTGACCTGACCAAGGACTTCGAGGGGCTGCGCCCGCGCAGCCTGCTGCTCGAAGCGTTGAAGTGCCTGGCACGCATGCTGGGCGTTGCGCACCTGTATGCCGTCAGCGATGCCTGCCGGCACCATCGCCACCCGTACTTTGGCAGCGACAAGGCCCAGGATCTGGCGGCCAATTACGACGTCATCTGGCAGGAAAATGGCGCTACGGCGTCGAACCGCGACGACTTCTTCACTATCCCCTTGGCACCGGCACAACGGGCCGAGCAGGACATCCCGGCCAAAAAGCGCGCGATGTACCGCCGCCGGCAGGCGCTGCTCGACGATGTTTTTATTCGCCTGCAGGCCGCATTGCCGGGCAGCGGTCACAACCTTGGACTACAAGGAAAACAGGGGGATGCATTTGCTTTGAGTGCATCGGCAGTAGACAGACCACCGGTAGTCGACAGCCTGAAGTGAAGGTTGCCAGGGCAGGCCGGTCATCAAGCGGGTTGGGATCTGGATTCGTATGCGCATTGCTTACTTCATCAATCAGTACCCGAAGGTCAGCCACAGTTTCATCCGCCGCGAGATCCTGGCGCTGGAGCGTCAGGGCGTAGAGGTGCAACGCATCGCCCTGCGGGGATGGGACGCCGAGTTGCAGGATGCCGAGGATACGGCCGAGCGCGACAAGACCCGCTATGTGCTGCGGGCTGGTGTAAAGGGCTTGCTGAGGCCCACGTTACAGGTGCTGCGAGCACAACCCGGGCGGTTCTTCCAGGCCCTGTGGCTGGCCATGCGCCTTGGCCTGCGCGCCGACCGCGCCTGGCCCTACCACTTGGTCTACCTGGCCGAAGCTTGCCTGGTGCTGCAGTGGCTACAGGCCAGTGAGGCGAAACACGTGCATGCCCATTTCGGCACCAACTCCACCGAGGTGGTCATGCTGACCAACCAACTGGGCGGACCGGCCTACAGTTTTACCGTGCATGGACCGGAAGAGTTCGACAAACCGCAGTTCCTGCACATGGGCGAAAAGGTGCGGCGAGCCGCCTTTGTCGCAGCGGTCAGTTCCTACGGGCGCAGCCAGCTGTTCCGCTGGGTGGCGCACGAGCATTGGCCCAAGGTAAAGGTGGTGCATTGCGGCCTGGAGCGGGGTTTCCATGAGGTGGCGCCGGTCGATGTACCGTCAGTAGCACGGTTTGTTTGCGTGGGGCGCCTGTGTGAGCAGAAAGGCCAGCTGCTGTTGCTTGAGGCGGCGCGTCAGCTTGCTGCACAGTCGATTGACTTCGAACTGGTGTTGGCGGGTGACGGTGAAATGCGCCAGCAGATCGAGGCCCTGATTGCCCGGCATGGCCTGCAGCAGCGCGTGCGCATCACTGGCTGGATCAGCAGTGCACAGGTGCGCGAAGAAATCCTCGCCGCCCGTGCGCTGGTATTGCCCAGCTTCGCCGAAGGCCTGCCGGTGGTGATCATGGAGGCCATGGCCTTGCGCCGGCCCGTGCTGACTACCTATGTGGCGGGCATCCCCGAGCTGGTGCGCCCGGGTGAGAACGGCTGGCTTTTCCCCGCTGGCGCCGTCGACGAGCTGGCTGAAGCCATGGCGGATTGCCTGTGCCAACCGGCCGACGTATTGCAGCGCATGGGCGAGGCAGCCTACCAGCGTGTGCTGCAGCGGCATGATATCGACACCGAAGCGGCCCGGCTGGCCGCTTACTTCAAGGCATCCGCATGATAAGTGTATTGAGTTGGTCGCTGGGCCTGCTGACGTTCATCGTCCTTGTGCCTGTGTCGATTTTTTTTGTACAGATGCTGCTGGCGTGTCTGCCACCACGCTCGCAGTACCTGGGCCATAGTCTGCGCCCCCGGGTGGCGGTGCTGGTACCTGCCCACGATGAGGCTGCGATCATTCGTGCAACGCTGGCGAGCATTGCCCCGCAATTGCTTGACGGTGACCGCTTGCTGGTGGTGGCAGACAACTGCACCGATGATACGGCGCAGCTGGCCCGCGACGCCGGCGCCGAGGTGGTGGAACGCTTCGACGCGGTGTTGCGTGGCAAAGGCTATGCGCTGGACTTCGGCGTGCGTCACCTGGCCGAACAGCCACCCGAGGTGGTGATTGTGGTGGATGCCGATTGCCAGGTGGGTGAGGGGGCAATTGACTGCCTGGCGCGTCGTTATCACCAGACCCGGCGGCCGGTACAGGCGCTGTACCTGATGCGTGCGCCCGTGGGTACCGGGCTGAAAGTGCAAGTCGCCGAGTTTGCCTGGCGGGTGAAAAACCTGGTGCGCCCGCGTGGCTGGGCGCGGCTGGGCTTGCCCTGTCAACTGATGGGGGCGGGCATGGCATTCGGTTGGCACGACCTGACCTTGATCAACCTTGCCAATGGGCACCTGGTAGAGGACGTGAAACTGGGCCTGGACCTGTGTCAGCAGGGCAAGCCTCCCGTGTTCTGCCCTGAGGCATTGGTCACCAGCCAGTTTCCTGCCAGCCAGCAAGGCCTGAACAGCCAGCGCACCCGCTGGGAGCATGGCCACCTGGGCTTGATGCTGGCCGATGCGCCCAAGCGTGCGTTGGCCGCCGTGACCCAAGGCAATGGTAGCCTGCTGGCGATGACCCTCGACTTGCTGGTACCGCCTTTGGCGTTGTTGGTACTGACCCTGCTGGGGCTCAATCTGGTGGCCTGGCTGGCGTACTTGCTGTTCGATGTTGCCGCGCCAGCGTGGATCGCCCTGATAGCCTTGGCCATGCTCAGCCTTGCGGTTTTGCTGGCTTGGGCGCGCTTCTGCCGTGAGCTGATCCCGTTTTCCGTCTTGCTTTACGCACCGTTCTACGCGGCAAAGAAAATCCCTTTGTACCTAGGGTTCCTGATCAAGCGCCAGGTTGAGTGGGTGCGCTCAAAACGGGATGATGACTGATGGCACTGTGGCAATGGCAGAATCGCTGGCAACGCATAATCGATGCGCTCGAGGTGGTGCCCGACAGCGGCGCGGCACAGCGCCTGCTCGACAGGCTGGCAGCCCCGCAAGCCGCGACCGTGCTGGGCTTCGTCAATGCCCATGCGATGAACCTGGTGGTCCGTGACGGCGCCTACTGCCAGGCACTGTCGGCAGCCGACGTGTTGCTGCGCGACGGCTCCGGCATGGCCATCCTGTACCGACGTCTGGGCCTGGCACCCGGGCTTAACATGAACGGGACTGACTTCATTCCCAGGCTCATGGCCGCATACCGTGGGCGCAAGGTCGCATTCTGGGGCACCCGACAACCCTACCTGAATCAGGCTGTGCAGCGGTGTGAAACCGATTTTGGTGTAGTACCCGTGTCGGTACATGACGGCTTCGCCAGCCTCGAAACCTACCTGCAGCTGGCCCGTGAGCAACAACCCGAGCTGATCGTTCTGGGCATGGGCATGCCCAAACAGGAGGCGGTGGCGGCCAGGCTGGCAGCCGTTGGCGGGCCGTGCCTGATCGTGTGTGGTGGGGCAATTCTGGACTTTCTCGGCGGCAAGGTCAGCCGGGCACCGCCTTGGCTAAGGCGGCTGGGGGGAGAGTGGGCCTACCGGCTGTTGCGCGAGCCAAAACGTCTGTTCATGCGTTATGTGGTGGGCAACCCGCTGTTCTTGCTGCGCACGCTGCTTTACCGCAAGGCAGCCGATTCGGCCAGGGGCACTGTATAAATCGGCCAAAATCCGCGCTGATGGCGGGTGGCTGCTACAGTGAGAGCAGTGGCTTGGGGGCTGCTTATCTGGCGTTGTACACGCTGTTTTCAAGACTTGATGCTTGATGGAAGGCACTGGCTACGCTGACACAGATGAGGTCTGAAATGGTTTTCGAACCCAGAAGCAGTCGTTCCTTACTCCAAAGAAGAAGCAGCGTAAGTAACGCCATTCAGGCAGGGCTCGATGGCATTGCAGTCACCGGTATTGCCTGGTATCTCATCTACGACCAGTTTGGTTACATTACCTCCGATTATGTAATCATGCTGCTGTTGCTGATTGGCGCACTGGCCGTCATTTACGACCATTATGCGATCTACCGCACCAATGTCGGGCTTTCGATCAAAGCCTTCCGCCTGTTCAAGGCCTGGTCGGCAACGTTCTGTTTTCTCGTGGTCATGGCCTTCCTGACCAAGCAGAGTGAAACGTACTCGCGTTTGTTGGTGGTGCAGTTGTTCATCATTGGCTACATCGCGCAGTTATTCCTGCACTTTGCCGTTCGTGAACTGCAAAAGCGTTTTACCGCCCATGCACGCCTGGATAACGCGCTGATTATCGGCGACGGCGACCTGGCGAATTTTCTTTATCAGAAAATCAGCAACAACCCCTGGTTTGGTGAACGGGTATTGGGGTGCGTACTGCTCGACAAGGGCGACGGCCAGGGGCGTGACAACGGCGAGGGCAAGCAGCGCCTGCCTGTGCTGGGGCACATTGCAGACCTGGATGAAATCGTCGCCCAGCATGGCATACGCACCGTTTACCTGGTCACGCCGCTCGGTGGCTCCGAGGTCATCAACGATGTGTACTTCAAGTTGCTCGACAAGTGCATCGCGGTGAACTGGGTGCCGGATATCTTTTCGTTGCGCCTGATCAACCACAGTGTGCGGGAAATTGCCGGGATTCCTGTGCTGACCTTGTCGGAAACGCCCCTGACGGGCATGAGCCTTTTCCTGAAAAACCTTGAGGACAGGGTGCTGGCAGCGGTGATTCTACTGTGCGCTTCGCCTGTGTTGCTGACGGTTGCACTGGCCATCAAACTCACCAGCCCCGGGCCGGTGTTCTTCCGCCAGGAACGCACGGGCTGGACCGGGGAATCGTTCCGGATCTGGAAATTCAGGAGCATGCATGTCCACCAGCCCGAAGGTGGTGTGGTCAAGCAGGCACAGAAGGATGACCCGCGGCTCACCAAGATTGGCGCCTTCATTCGACGCACCAGCCTGGATGAATTGCCGCAGTTGTTCAATGTACTGACCGGGGAAATGTCGCTGGTCGGGCCGCGACCGCATGCGTTGCAGCATGACACCTTGTATTCGCAGGACATCGTTGATTACTTCGCCCGCCACAACATCAAACCAGGCATGACCGGCTTGGCCCAAGTACGTGGCTTCAGGGGAGAGACCAAGGATATCGAGCAGATGATCCAGCGGGTGGACTCGGACATCGAGTACATCAACAACTGGTCGCTGTGGCTGGACTTCGTGATTCTGGTGCGTACCCTGAACGCCTTTACCGGCAAGCAGGCTTACTAGTCATAAAGCTGGCGAGACCCTTGTAGGAGCGTACAGGCTGGCTATTCCTTGTTTAGCGGGTGCAATTCCCGGAATCCTCGCGCTTCCTCCACCAGCCAGTCATGCACCGCCCGCGCCCCAGGCTGGTTCAGCCCGCCTGGCGGGTAATGCACCACGTAGCGTTTGTGGTTGGCGATCGGAACGCCGAACGGCACGATCAATGCGCCGCGCTCCAGCTCGTCATTCAACAGTGTGCGACGGGCGATCGCTACGCCGATACCGGCGATGGCCGCTTCGATGGTCAGGTGGTTGCGGTTGAAAGTGTGCCCACGCCGCACATCCAGGCCTGCGGCGCCAATACCCTCCAGGTAGAACTCCCACTCCGCATACTCCGAACTGCCACGCCACGCCGTGATGTCGTGCAGCAGTGGGTAGTGCGCCAGGTCTGCCGGCCCATGCAGCGGCGGGCGCCCGCGTAGCAGGGTAGGTGAGCACACCGGAAAGATCTGCTCGTCCAGCAGCGGTGTCGAGAGCATGCCAGGGTAGCTGCCATCGTTCAGGTCGATAGCCAGGTCGAAATCGCCTGGGGTCAATGCCTGGGCACTGTCCTCGGCCACCAGGCGCAGCTCGATGTCCGGGTAACGCTGCTGAAAGCGCGGCAGGCGCGGGGTAAGCCATTTGGCCAAAAAAGACGGGATCGAGCGCACCCGCAAGGTGCCGCGGATTTCTCCGGCATCCAGGCGCAACAATTCGGCCTCGATGCTGCCGTAGGCTTCTGCCACTGTCTGGGCCAGGCGTTGCCCTTCGGCGCTCAGCTCCACACCGCGTGCCCGACGCAGGAACAGCCGGTAACCCAGGCGTTCTTCCAGCTGGCGCATCTGCTGGCTGACAGCACCTGGGGTGATGTGCAGCTCTTCGGCGCAGCGGGTGAAGGACAGGTGCCGGGCTGCGCAGGCGAATACATGCAGCCAGACGAACACCTGACCATTGAGTTGTCGTCGCATCGTTTAGTACCACTAAAGTCTTGCTTAGAAAGATTCGTTGGTCATTCGTGAATGAGCGCGTCAGTATCGCGCAAAATCGCAATACCGCTCAATTTCTTCAGATAACCGTGCCGTGGATTCATCTCAGGGTACGGTCAGGCATTAGCATGGCTATCAGTGTTTTCGACCTTTTCAAAATCGGCATCGGGCCGTCCAGCTCTCACACCGTCGGCCCGATGCGGGCAGCAGCGACGTTCGCCCAGGCCCTGCGTGAGCAGGGGGTGCTGACGCGGGTGACGCGCGTTGAAGTGCGGTTGTATGGCTCGCTGTCGGCTACCGGGGTTGGCCATGCCACCGACCGCGCCTGCCTGCTGGGCCTGATGGGCCAATGGCCAGACCGGATCGACCCGGCCACCATCGATTCGCGTATCAGCCAGGTGCTGCAGGAGCGTTGCCTGATATTGGATGGCAGCCACCCGCTGGACTTCGAGTATGGCCGTGACATGTTGCTGCTCGACGAAAACCTGCCTTATCACCCCAATGCCATGAGCCTGGAGGCGCTGGACGGGCAGGGCAGCCTGCTGTGCCAGACCTACTATTCAGTGGGCGGTGGGTTTATCGTCGAGCAGGCCGAAATCGATGCCCCTGCCGCCGAAAGCAACGCAGTGATCTTGCCGTATGAGTTCGACAGTGCGGCCCAGCTGCTGACCTTGTGTAAAACCCACGGTTTGAGCGTTGCGCAACTGATGATGGCCAACGAACGTGCCTGGCGCCCGGAAGCCGAAGTGCGTGAAGGCTTGCTGCGTATCTGGGCGGCCATGCAGGAGTGTGTTCAGAACGGCCTGCGCAACGAAGGCATTCTGCCGGGTGGGCTGCATGTCAAGCGCCGCGCCGCGCGTTTGCATCGTAGCTTGCAGGAACTGGGCAAGCCCAACGTGATTGGCTCGACCCTCAGCGCCATGGAGTGGGTGAACCTGTTCGCCCTGGCGGTCAATGAAGAGAATGCGGCCGGTGGGCGCATGGTCACTGCACCAACCAACGGTGCGGCGGGCATTATCCCGGCGGTGATGCACTATTATATGAAGTTCAACCCCAGTGCCAATGACGCGGATGTGGTGGACTTCCTGCTCGGCGCCGCTGCAGTTGGTATTCTGTGCAAGAAAAACGCGTCGATCTCCGGCGCCGAGGTCGGTTGCCAGGGCGAGGTGGGCTCAGCGTGTTCGATGGCCGCTGCCGGCCTGGCCCAGGTGCTGGGTGCGACCCCGCCACAACTTGAGAACGCCGCCGAAATTGCGCTGGAGCACAACCTCGGGCTGACCTGCGATCCGGTCGGTGGCCTGGTGCAGGTGCCGTGCATCGAGCGCAATGCGATTGCTGCGGTAAAGGCGATCAACGCCGTACAGATGGCGTTGCGTGGGGATGGCGAGCACTTCATCTCGCTTGACCGGGTGATCCGCACCATGCGGGATACCGGGGCGGATATGCATGCCAATTACAAGGAAACTTCGCGCGGCGGTTTGGCGGTTGCATTCGTAGAGTGCTAACAGGCTAGATCAGGTTTAGGGCCGCAAAGCGGCCCTAAACTTAACGAGCCTTCTGCTTCGCTGCTAAAAAGCTGGCACGCATGTCCTTCGCCCAACCATCCAGCACTGGCTTTACGTCATTCAAGGTCAGCTTCTGGGTATCGTTCTCCAGTTCCTGCCCCGTGCCTTTGCGCACCACCTGGGCCAGCACCTTCTGGCTGGCACCATCAAGGAACGCTGCCTCCACGCCGACATCCACTTCCTGATCACGGCCACCCATGGCCGTGTTCACGCCCGCCGAAATCAGTGCGATAGGGATGACTTCGTAAGGCTTCAGGCCTTCGTTGCTGGTCGACACCGCTGTAATGGCGGGGCGCACCACGATCACTCCCGGGCCTGGCCCCTTGGCCAGCGGTATCACGCTGCCCATTTCACGGCGCAAGGCTTCATTGAAGTAACGCGTGATTTCTTGCAGCGTCTGCTGCGAAATCACCGCCGTTGGCTGTGGCTTGGGGTAGAACTGGCTGGGCTCGATGAACACCTGGCTGTACTGGTTGACGTTAACGTTGGGGTCGATCCAGCGCATCACCGGGTCACCCGAAGGGCTCTTGGCTTCCTGCAGGCGGCTGTAATCCTTGAGGAAGCCGGAATAGTCCTTGGGGTCCACGCTTTTGCTGGAGCAGGCGGCCACGGCAAGCAGCGCGGCGCACAACAGGGTAATGCGAGGCAGTGATTTCATGATGGAGGTGCATCCATGAGAGGTCGGCCAGAACAACGCTAGCAGGTGCGCGGCAGTTGGCCAGTGGGGGCGTTCAATCTGGACAATGAATTGCGGTGCCTGGTCTGTCTGGCGCCGCAATTCATGTGCTGGACTCACCCCAACGCTTCGCGCAACCGGTACCACAACATGCCCAGTGCCAGTAGCGGCGAGCGCAGTGCCTTGCCGCCGGGGAAGGTCAGGTGTGGCACGGCGCTGAACACATCCAGGCCATGGCTATGGCCGAGGGCGATACTTTCGGCCAGCAGTTTCGCCGTCCAGTGCGTCACGTTCAGCCCATGCCCGGAGTAGCCTTGGGCGTAGTATACGTTCTGGTGGTGGCTCAGGCGCCCAACCTGGGGGAAGCGGTTGGCGGTGATGCCGATCATGCCGCCCCACTGAAAATCGATGCGCACATTGGCCAGCTGGGGGAACACTTTCAGCACCTTGGGCCGCATATAGGCCGCGATGTCCTTGGGGTCGCGCCCGGAGTAGTGGCAGGCGCCGCCAAACAGCAGGCGGCGGTCGGCGGTGAGGCGGTAGTAGTCCAGGCCGACCTTCTGGTCGCACAGTGCCATGTTCTGCGGAATCAGGCTGCTGGCCAGTGCTTCGGGCAATGGTTCGGTGGCCACCACGTAACTGCCGGCTGGCAGCACCTTGCCGCTCAGTCGCGGCTCCAGCTCGTCGAGGTGGGCGTTACAGCCGAGTACCAGGCTACTGGCCCGCACCTTGCCGCGAGCCGTGTGCAGGGTGACGCAAGGTCCGTGTTCGATGCGCAATACCGGGCTCTGCTCGAAAATGCGCACACCCAGGCCGTGCGCGGCACGGGCTTCGCCCTGGACCAAGTCGAGGGGGTGCAAGTGGCCCGAGCCCATGTCGACCAGGCCGCCGGCGTACTGGTCGCTGGCGACAATCTCGTTCAACTGCCCCGCACCGACCAGGCGTGTTGCATGGCGATAGCCCAGCGCCGCGAGGTCGTCCTGTTCATCCTTGAAGGCAGCGAACTGGGCAGGTGTATTGGCCAGCTCGCAGAAACCCCAACGCAGGTCGCAGGCAATACCGTAGCGGGCGATACGCTCGGCCACCAGCGCCACCGAATCGATGCCGGCCTGCTTCAGGTAACGCACGCCGTCCTGGCCAACATGCCGGGCGAAACCGCTGACATCGTGGCCAATACCGCGAATCAGCTGGCCGCCATTGCGCCCACTGGCGCCCCAGCCGATGCGCCGGCCTTCCAGCAGCACCACCGAAAGGCCACGCTCGGCGAGCTCCAGGGCGGTATTGACCCCGGTCAGCCCGCCGCCGACCACGCATACGTCAGCCGTCAGTTCGCCGTCCAGGCTGGGGTAGGGGGCCGCATCGCGCGCCGTGGCGGCGTAGTACGAAGCGGCGTGTTGAGTAGTGAAAGACATGGGCGTTCTCGACTCAGCGGTTGGACTTGATCTTGCTCCAGGAGCGGGTCATGACGCGCATGATCTTCGGGCTCGGGGTGCTGGAGATGTACAGTTTGTCCAGCACGTCCTGGGGTGGGTAGATTTCGGGATTGCCGACCAGCGATGCATCCATGTAGGCCTTGGCGTCCGGGTTGGCATTGGCATAGCCGACGGTTGCGCTGACCTTGGCGATCACTTTGGGGTCGAGCAGGTAGTTGATGAATGCCAGGGCCTGCTCGGGGTTGCTGGCGTCCTTGGGGATGGCCAGCAGGTCGAACCACAGGTTGCTGCCTTCCTTGGGAATGCTGTAGGCCACTTTCACGCCGTTCTTCGCTTCCACGGCACGGTTGGCGGCCTGGAACACGTCGCCGGAGTAGCCGAAGGCCACGCAGACATCGCCATTGGCCAGGTCGGAGACGTATTTGGATGAATGGAAGTACGTGATGTAGGGGCGCAGCTCCAGCAGGCGGGCTTCGGCCTTGGCGTAGTCGGCCGGTTTTTCGCTGCGCGGGTCCATGCCCAGGTAGTTGAGGACAGCCGGGAACAGTTCATCGGGCGAGTCCATGAAGGCCACGCCGCACTGTTTGAGCTTTTTGAGGTTTTCCGGCTCGAACAGCACCGCCCACGAGTCGATATGGTCCACGCCTAGAGCCGCCTTGACCTTATCGACGTTGTAGCCGATGCCATTGGTACCCCACAGGTAAGGCACCGCGTACTGGTTACCTGGGTCGTTCTGTTCAAGCTGTTTGAGCAGCTTGGGGTCCAGGTGCTGCCAGTTCGGCAGTTTGCTGCGGTCCAGCGGCAAGAAGGCACCGGCCTGGGCCTGGCGGGCGAGGAAGTGGTTCGACGGCACCACCACGTCATAACCGGTGCGCCCGGCCAGCAGTTTGCCTTCGAGGGTTTCGTTGGAGTCGAACACGTCATACACCACCTTGATCCCGCTGCTGGCCTGGAAGTCGGCCAGGGTGGTGTCACCAATGTAGTCGGTCCAGTTGTACACGCTGACCGAAGGGGTGGCGTGGGTGGTGGTGGCGAACAGCAGGGTGAATGCAGCGGGTATCAGGGCTTGCAGATGACGCATGGGGACACCTCGTTGGTCTTGTTCTTCGAATTCGGTGCAGGGGGCTTCAAGCCCCCCCTGTGTGGGTCAAACGCTGAGCATCAGGAACTCGCGCTCCCACGAGCTGATCACGCGCTTGTAGTTCTCGTGCTCGGCCCGCTTGACCGCCACGTAGCCCTGGACGAACTGCTTGCCCAGGTACTGCTGCACGGTTTCGCAGTCTTCCATGTGCTGCAGCGCATCCTCGATGGTGATCGGCAAGCGCAGGTTGCGCCGTTCGTAGGCACGGCCTTGTACCGGCGCGCTGGGGTCGATTTGCTCGACCATGCCCAGATAGCCGCACAGCAGGCTGGCGGCAATCGCCAGGTACGGGTTGGCATCCGCACCCGGCAGGCGGTTTTCCACGCGCATCGCCTCGGGGCTGGACGTGGGCACACGCAAGCCCGCGGTGCGGTTTTCTTCGCCCCACTCGACGTTGACCGGTGCCGAGGTGTCCGGCAGGAAGCGGCGGAACGAGTTGACGTTGGGCGCGAACATCGGCAGCAGCTTGGGGATGTACTTCTGCAAGCCGCCGATGTGGTGCAGGAACAGCGGGCTCATGCTGCCGTCTTCATTGGCGAAAATCGGCTTGCCGGTGGCGATGTCCACCACGCTTTGGTGCAGGTGCATGGCGCTGCCCGGCTCGTCGGTGATCGGCTTGGCCATGAAGGTAGCGGCGACGTTGTGCTTGAGGGCTGCCTCACGCATGGTGCGCTTGAACACGGTGATCTGGTCGGCCAGGTCCAGCGCGTCTCCGTGGCGGAAGTTGATCTCCATCTGCGCCGGGCCGTCTTCGTGAATCAGCGTATCCAGGTCCAGGCCCTGGATCTCGCACCAGTCGTAGACGTCTTCGAACAGCGGGTCGAATTCGTTGGCGGCATCGATCGAGAACGACTGACGGCCGCTTTCGGCACGGCCAGAGCGCCCCAGCGGGACCTGCAGTGGCAAGTCCGGGTCTTCGCAGCGCTTGGTCAGGTAAAACTCCATTTCCGGCGCGACGATCGGCTGCCAGCCTTTGTCGGCGTACAGCTTGAGCACCTTCTTCAGCACGTTGCGCGGCGACAGCTCAATGGGGTTGCCTTGTTTGTCGAAGGTGTCGTGGATCACGATCGCAGTCGGCTCGATCGCCCACGGGATCTGGTACACAGCGCTTGGGTCGGGGCGGCAGACCATGTCGATGTCGGCGGCGTCGAGCAGGTTGTAGTAGATGTCATCGTCAACGTAGTCGCCGGTGACCGTCTGCAGCAGCACGCTTTCTGGCAGGCGCATGCCACGTTCATGGAGGAACTTGGCGGTGGGCGCGATCTTGCCACGGGCGATGCCGGTCAAGTCGCTGATCACGCATTCGACTTCGGTGATGCGGTGTTCTTTCAGCCAGGTGTACAGCTGATCGAAGGGGGCGTTCATACAGACCTCTTGGTTGGGTTTTAGTGTGGGAACGCGTAAGCCCGAGAAAGCCGTCTCAGGGTTTCCGGGGCATCACGCTTCCCAGGTGACGCGCTGGAGACTATCTTGGTCGCAGCCCCCCGAGGCAATCTATCCACTTTCTTCAGCAATGAATGCACCAAAAGAGTGCATACAGGACAATGCGTGACAACCGCCAATGCGTTGCAGGTCCAGGCTTTTCATACCACCGACGTTACCGAGCAAGTGCGCGCCACCCCTGGCTGGCAGCAACAGTATCGGCAGATGTCACCCGGGCATTTCAGCGGTGAACTGCGTTGCCTGGGGCTCGATGGCGTGGAGGTGTACGAAGAGCGGCTGAATACCCGGGTGGAGCAGTTTTTCCGCGCGCCGAGCGGTTCGCTGGCGTTCTGCTTCGACCGTAGCGAGAACAGCCTGTACCTGCTGAACGAGCAAAGCCGCAATATCTGGATCACGCCGGAGAACTACCAGGAGGTGGCGGTGGTGTTCGATCAGGCCTTTCTGGCCCGCCATGGGCTGGACCCGCAGCGTCTCGAAGGTTTATTCATGGTGCCATTGGGCAGCGGGCAGAATGCCTTGTTCGGTAGCTGGCTGAGCGCCACGCTGACGCGCCTGGGCGACGCGGATTGCCGGCTGCAGGGGCAGGCCTTGGCCGAGCAATTGCTGGAGGACTGCCTGTTCATTCTCGACAATGCCTGTCAGCGCTTGCAGGGTGTGGCGTTGGGGCGCCGTGACGAAGAGCGCGCGATCATGCGCCGGGTCAGCGAATGGGCGGCCGACTGCCCGGAAGAGACGCTAAACCTGATGGAGTTGGCGGGGGTTGCCGGGGTTTCCCTGCGTCAGTTGCAGCAGGCGTTCAAGGCATTTACCGGCATGCCGCCGGCGCAGTGGCTGCGGTTGCGCAGGCTGAACGGTGCGCGGCGCGACTTGTTGCGCGGTGGTGGCGTAACGGTCGCCGAAGTAGCGATGCGCTGGTCATTTTGGCATTTGGGAAGGTTTTCAGAGAGTTACAAACAGTTGTTCAAGGAGTTTCCCAGCGAGACGTTGAAGCGGCGCAGGGGTTAAACCCAGCATTCCCTACCGAAAGTTGCTATCGTGCCGCCCTGTTTCCACCCGAGGTGCCGATGTTTTACCTGCCTTTGCCCAGCGACCAGGCCGATCGCCTCGCCAGCGAACCCAACACTGACTTTTTCACCACTGCCAGCGTGCTCGACGCCGCCGCAGTGCTGTTCGTGCAAAACCTCCCACGCCAGCCCGGCACCGCATCGGCCGACGCGCAAGAGCGCCGTTTCGCCGGAATCGTGCGCATCGCCAACGAAGTCGAAAGCGTCGCGCCCGGGCGTTTCCAGGGCCAGGTGGCGCAGCACTTCGATCGCGAAGCTTTTGCCATGGGCCTTGGCATGCTGGGTGAAAACGGCATTGCCCTGTTGTCGGCCGAGGTGGAGTACACCGCAGACGAGCTGCTGGATGCCGAAGGCCAGTGGAGCTTCCAGTTCGCCGACACCTACCGCCAGCGGGCCACACCGCTGCACCCGGTGTACTTGCCGTCCCTGGCCAGTGACCTGATGCTCAGCGATCAGCAAAACCGCCTGCTGCGCGAGTTTCTCAGTGGCATAGACGAGTCGGTGGCCGTGCAAGGCTTCGCCGGCACCGGCAAAACCTTCCTGATTCACCAGTTCGCCCGGCTGCTGGAGCCACAGCGCACGTTGCTGCTGGCACTGACCGAGGGCCAGTTGCGCGCCCTGCAGGCGCGGGTGAAGGACGCTGCCGCCTACACCGCGATGACCTTCGGCCAGCTGGCAGACGAGCTGCTGAACCGCGACCTCACCAGCAATGGCTGGCGTTTGCGCGACCCGTACCGTACCAAGCTGTCGTGGCGCCCGCAGGACGCACAGGTGGTGCGCTGGCTGGCCATTCCCGACATCGGCCCAGTTGCTGCACGCGATGTGGTTGCCTTGTGCGTGCGCGCCGTGCGCACGTTCTGCCACAGCGCCGACACCCAGCTGCAATTGCACCATTTGCCATGGGCCGGGCCGGGCACCTCGCCGCTGGACCAAGAGGTGCTGCTGGAAAAGGCGAGGTCGTACTGGCAGGAACTGATTCGCCCGTCGGCACGAGAAATCCAGCTACCGGTGCGCGACTACCACCGGGTAAAGCTGCTGTCACTGACCGACTATGTGATCGACAGCCGTTATACCCACGTCATCGTCGACGAATCCCACGAGCTGTCCGCACCGATGCTTGCCGTGCTTGATCGCAGCCCGCAGTCGATCATTGCCCTGGGGGACGAGCTGCAGAACCTCAACGGTCTGAGTCCGCACCATGGCGGTTTTATTCGCCAGCGCTGCATCGACCATTCGCTGCGTGCCGGGCCGGCGATGGACAACGTGCTGAACCCGCTGATTCAGGCGCACCCGGCCTCGATTCAGGCCGCTTTCAGTGGCAGCGCCGAGCACTACACCCGGGTCAGCTTCTTCGATGCCGTGACGGTGCCGGAACAGCCCACGGCGCTGATCGTCGATGACGAATGGGGCCTGTTTGGCTGGTTCCAGCGTCTGACACACCAGGGCGTGCCGTTCGTGCTGCTCAAAAGCGCGCGCAAGGACTTCGAATTGTTCGTCGAAGACTGCATCGAGTTGTACCGTTACGGCACGCGGCCCCGGCACCCGATGCTGTTCCGCTATGCCAGCTGGCAGGCGTTGGAGCAGGACAAGGGCGATGACAAGGCCTTCGTTGCCGTGGCCAACATGCTGCGCAAGGGCTACACGCCTGAGCACTTTGCCAAGGCCAAGAGCCGTTACCGTTGGGACAAGGCACCCAAGTTGTTCCTGGGGCGGGTAAGGGACGTGAAGAACATGGAATTCGCCCGGGTGATGGTGTCGCCGGAGCTGATGGTGGCGCCTCAGGTGGCGGGTAACCGCAATGAGCGGGCGCGGATGCTGGCGGGGTTGTACACCGCCTGTTCGCGGGCGCGGCATGAGTTGATCGTGCCGGGAGGGATGCTGGACTGGGTCAAGGACCAGGTTCGCGATTGAGATTGTTGGGGGCCGCAAAGCGGCCCCCATTTACACAATCAGTTACGGTCCAGCCACACCGTCTGGGCATTGGTGAACTCACGCACACCAAAGTGCGAAAGCTCACGCCCGAAACCGCTCTTCTTCACACCGCCAAACGCCACGCGGGGGTCCGAAGCGCAGTAACCGTTGATGAACACGCCACCGGTATCCAGTGCTGCGGTCATGCGCTCAGCCAGCGCATAATCGGCGGTGTAGATGGTTGCGGCCAGGCCGAACTCGCTATCGTTTGCCAGCTCCACCGCATGGTCGGCATCACGGGCAGTGATGATCGCGGCCACCGGCCCGAACAGCTCCTGCTTGAACGCCGTCATGCCCGGCGTGACGTTGGCGAACACGGTCGGCGCGTAGAAGTTGGCCACGCCCTCGACTTTGTTGCCGCCCAGCAGCAGGGTGGCGCCTTCGGCGAGGGTCGCTTGCACCTGGCCGTCCAGCTCATCGCGCAGGTCGTAACGGGCCATCGGGCCAATGTAGGTGTCGTCGTCCAGTGGGTTGCCCACTTTCAGTTCACGGGTGGCTTCAACGAACTTGCGGGTGAATTCGTCAACGATGCTTTCTTCGACGATCAGACGCTTGGCCGCGGCGCAGACCTGGCCGGTGTTCTGGTAGCGGCCGATGACCGCAGCCTTGACGGCGGCATCCAGGTCGGCGTCGGCCAACACGATGAACGGGTCGGAACCACCCAGCTCCAGCACGCACTTCTTCAGCGCGGCACCGGCCTGGGCACCGATCGCCATGCCGGCACGTACGCTGCCGGTTAGGGTCACGGCGGCAATGCGCGTGTCGTTGATGGCGCGGGTGACGCCATCCGGGGTCACGTTCAGCACTTCGAACACGCCCTCTGGCAGCCCGGCATCCTTGAACAACTCGCCCAGCAGGTAAGCGCTGCCCATCACGTTCGGCGCATGCTTGAGTACATACGTGTTACCCGCCAGGATCGCCGGCACGGCGCCGCGCAATACCTGCCAGACCGGGAAGTTCCAGGGCATCACGGCCAGGATCGGGCCAAGCGGACGGTATTCGATACGGGCTTTTTCAACCTGGGTAGGCTCCGGCGCGAGCATGGCCGGGCCGTGCTCGGCATACCAACGGCACAGGCCAACGCACTTGCTGACTTCGCCACGGGCCTGGGCGACTGGCTTGCCGATTTCGCGGCTGATCATCTGGGCGAAGGCTTCGGCTTTGGCTTCGAGGGTGCTGGCCAGGGCGAGCAGGTACTCGCTGCGCTGACCCAGCGACACTTGGCGCCACTGGCGGTAGCCAACCTTGGCACGTTGCAGCGCCGCTTCCAGTGCGGCGTCGGTGTCGAACGGGTAGGCGCCGATCTGCTCGCCGCTGTACGGGTCGAGGGAGATGGCGTGGGTCAGGCTGCTGATCGCGCTCATGGCGGACACTCTCTTTGTTGTTAATCAGTGACGCCAGACTAGTGGGCTATGGCTTTAATGAAAACTGAATAATAATGAGTGAAACATTCACGTTTGGAGAAAGACTGTGGACCTGGTGCAACTGGAGATGTTCAAGGCCGTGGCAGAGCAGGGCAGCATCAGTGCCGCCGCGCAGCACATCCATCGGGTGCCGTCGAACCTGACCACACGCATCAAGCAGCTGGAGGAAGACCTCGGCGTTGAACTGTTCATTCGCGAAAAGAGCCGCCTGCGCCTGTCGCCTGCCGGTTGGAATTTTCTCGAATACACCCGGCGCATTCTCGACCTGGTTCACGAGGCGCGTTTGACCGTGGCCGGTGAAGACCCGCAGGGCACCTTCGCCCTGGGCTCACTGGAAAGCACCGCGGCCGTGCGCATCCCGGCGCTGCTGGCGGCCTACAACCAGCGCTATCCCAAGGTCGACCTGGACCTGTCTACCGGCCCTTCGGGCACGATGCTGGAAGGCGTGTTGTCTGGTCGCCTGGTGGCGGCGTTCGTCGATGGCCCGGTGCTGCACCCGACACTGGAGGGCATGCCCGTGTTCGAGGAAGAGATGATGGTGATCGCGCCGCTCAACCATGCCCCGGTTACCCGTGCACAGGACGTGAACGGGGAGAGCATCTACGCCTTCCGTGCCAACTGCTCCTACCGCCATCACTTTGAAAACTGGTTCGTGCAGGACCAGGCGGTGCCGGGCAAGATCCACGAGATGGAGTCTTACCACGGCATGCTGGCCTGCGTCAGCGCTGGCGCAGGCCTGGCCATGATGCCGCGCAGCATGCTCGACAATATGCCCGGGTGCAGCACCGTCAGTGCGTGGCCGATGTCGGAGGATTTCCGCTACCTGAAAACCTGGCTGGTGTGGCGGCGGGGCACGGTATCGCGCAGCTTGAGCATGTTTGTAAAACTTCTTGAAGAAGCGCGTACAACATCCTGATATTTATATAAATTTACGTTCGCTTCATGCGTTAGTGCCGAATATCACGAGGGTAACCACACATCGGCACGAACACCGATACGCCTGAAGGATCAGATACTAGGTAAGCCATCCTCTGAAGGAGGGTCGTACCATGCGTAACCATCACTATGCCCTCGGTGCGGCACTGCTGGTCGCTTTTGCCATGCCATGGACCTTGGCAGCCGCCGCCAACCTCAATGCCCCCATCGATATGCAGGCCGTTCAGTTACAACCACAGGAACAGAACGGCGTGCGCTTTCTGCAGGGAGGTATCGGCCAGGATGAGGCCAACGCCCTGCGCAAAACCCCAGGTTACGACTTGCACGTAGAGCTTTCCACGGGGCCGGAAGGCAAGTTCCAGAGCGGGGCCACTATCGATATCCAGAACGCCCAGGGGCAGCCCGTGCTCAGCGTCATGGATGCCGGGCCGCTGCTGTATGTGCAGTTGCCGCCTGGCAAATACAAAGTCACCGGTAACGCTCAAGGGCAGACGGTGCAGCAAATGGTGACTGTTAACGGCAAGGCCCCTACGACGGTGAGCCTTAACTGGCGTTAAGGGATAACGGGCAGGAGTACACATGTACTCCTGTCGGGTCGGAGCATAGCCTTCAACTGGAGATGGTGGACGAGCGGGGGTATGTATTGATCCCGGATGTGCTCGAACCCCTGAGGCGGAATACAACTGCAGCCCTGCGCACGGCGAGGCACATCTTGAAGAAGCGAATTAGCCAATAGTGGCAATTCACTTTCAACTTTCTGATTATTTGGACAATAATAAAAAAATATTACTTCGTGTGACCGGCCTGGAAGGGCCGGGCACCGCATAAGATCGAGGGGCTCAAGCCCCCGCTTGCCGTGTAGACCATCAGGAGAGTCGTTGATGAAAACCCGTCTAGCAGCGTCGCTGGCCGCTGCAGTGCTGGCCTTTGCAGGGGCCAACCTGGCCCAGGCCGCGCAGGTGTCCGGTGCCGTTGGCGCCACCGGCCAAGGCGACATGACCTACCGTATTGGCATGTCGTTCGACTGGGACAAGAAATGGCTGGAAAGCAGCACCGGGTATCTGAGCGGATACTGGGACGCTGCGTACACCTACTGGGAGGGCGGGGACGCCAGTGGCGCACATTCGCTGTCGTTCAGCCCGGTGTTCACCTATGAATTCAGCGGTTTCACTTACACGCCGTACATCGAGGCCGGCATTGGCCTGGCGGCGTTCTCCAAGACCGACGTGGGCGATCAGCGTCTGGGTTCTTCGGTCAACTTCGAAGACCGCATCGGTTTTGGCTTGAAGTTGCCGGGGGAACAGAAGGTGGGCATCCGCGCGATGCATTACTCCAACGCGGGCATCAAGCAGCCCAACGACGGGATCGAGTCGTACTCGCTGTTCTACAGCAAGGGTTTCTAGCAGTTTGGGGCCGCCAGGCGGCCCCACACCCGTCAGAAGGTATACGAAACCCCAGCCTGCACTGTCCGAGGCGCCCCCGGGTACACATAGCTGTTGAACGCCCCTTCGTCATAGCCTTTGTTGAACACGTTCTTCACATCCAGGTTCAGACGGACGTGTTCGTTGACCTGGTAGAAGCTCAGCAAGTCGACCACGGTGTATTGCTCCATGGTGTAGGTCGTCGCGGCGGTCTGGCCTTGACGGTCATCCACATACTTTACGCCAACGCCCAGACCCAACCCCTTGGCCACGCCATCCTGGAATTCATACGTGTTGAGCAGGCTGAAGCTGTTGCGCGGGATGTTTGCCAGGCGCGTGCCGGTCGGCAGGCTGGTGTCCTTTGTGACTTGGGCATCCACGTACGAATAGCCACCAATCACCCGCCACTCAGGCGTGATGTTGCCGGCAACGTTGATGTCCAGGCCACGGCTGCGCACTTCGCCGGCTGCGATTTTGTAGGTGCCGGTAGGGTCGCTGGGATCGTTGGCCAGCACGTTTTCCTTGACGATGTGGTAGATCGCCGCGTCAACGCTCAACTGGCGATCAAGTGCCTCCCATTTCACACCCAGTTCGTAGGACTTGCCTTTCTCGGGGTCGAAACCACGCCCTGTTGCACCGGCAGGCGCGCCACTATTGGGCTTGAATGAGCGTGCGGTGTTGGCATAGACCGCGACGGTATCGGTCAGGTCAAACAGCAGGCCGAACCGCGGGGTTACACCGTTCTCGCCTTTATCGAAGTTACCCGCACTGTTGAGCTTGTTGACATAGTCATGTTCAAAGCGTTCAAAGCGCACACCTGCCAAAGCTTTAAGGCGCTCGGTCAGGGCAACCTGGTCCTGAACGAAAAATGCCCAGGTTTTGAGGTTTTCCTTGTCATGGGTGGTGGGTGTACTCAATAGGGCTGGGCGCGACTGGTCATATACCGGATCGAAAAGGTCGATTGGATAGGACGTTGGAGTGGTAGCCGAACGCTGGATGATCGAGTTGTAGTCGTAGTCTTCGTACTCGACACCTGTAAGCAACGTATGGCTGAAACCACCGGTGTCAAAATGCCCGGTCAGGTTGAGCTGGTAGTCGCGGTCCCGCCATTCCAGCTTGCGGTAGTTGAAGTTACGCCCCAGGGTCCGGCCATCGGCCTGCAAGCGGTTGGCCTCGATGGCGTTGCCCTTGAGGGTACCGTCCAGCCACTGCATGCCGCCGCCCAGGGTCCAGTCATCATTGAGCGCATGCTCGAAACGCAACTGCGCCATGTTGTTATCGTTGTGCAGCATGTTGTCGCTGCCTTTGCCCCAGATGTTGGTATCGCGCGAGGCGCTGCCAGCCTGGTTGGTGTAATGCGTCAGGCCGCGGTCAAGCGGGTGGTTGTTACGCATGAAGTCGCCTTCAAAGACGATTTTGGTCGCATCGTTCACCTGCCAGCTAAGCACCGGCGCGACGTCGTAGCGTTCGCTTTCGACGTTGTCGCGGAAGCTGTCGCCACCTTCGCCCAACACATTCAGGCGATAGGCCAGGCTGCCGTCCTGGTTCAAGGCACCGGTGGCGTCGAGGGTGGCGCGGTGCATGCCCTGATCGTCGAGCTGGCTGCCCAGGGTTACCTGCTGTTCAGCCTGCGGCTGCTTGGTAACCACATTGAAGGTGCCGCCGGGGTCGCCACGGCCGTACAGGCTGCTGGCCGGGCCACGGATCACTTCCAGACGCTCGACGCTGTTGGCATCAGGCGCATTCGGGTAACCGCGGTTCATCGGGAAGCCGTTGCGGTAGTACTCGCCAGTGGTGAAACCACGGACAGTGACCGTGGTCAGGCCCTGCCCGCCAAAGTTGTTGGCGCGGCCCACGCCACCGGCATAGTCCAGGGCGTCTTGCAGGCGGGTGCTGGCCGTATCGGTCAGCACATCCTTGGGCACCACGCTGACCGACTGCGGCGTTTCGTGCAGCGCCGTGTCGGTGCGGGTGGCGCTGGCCGAGCGGGTGGCCTTGTAGCCAAAGACCGGGCCGTCGGCGCGTTCGCTGTCGGCGTTGCTGGTGATGTTCAAAGCCTGGAGTTCAATCTGGGCAGGGTCGCTGAGCGGTTCGGGCTCGGCAAAGGCCAGCGGGGAGACAGCATGAAGCACACAAAGCGAAACGAACGTGCGACGCATCGACGGTACGATCCTGGAGTGGGGCGCTGAGGGAAAGGGTAGGGAAGCGCCGCGAAATTACTACGAATCATTATCAAATGCATTCTTTTTGTGTGGCACTGGTGTACCAAATACCAACCGGTGAAATACACCCCGGTCTCTACGCAGGTAAACCGCTCCCACCATTAATATCCCTAAGGGAGCGGGTTATCCCGGGAAGCGGCCGGTTCAGATATGCCAGAACTCAGTGAACGGCCTTGATCGCCAGCACATTACACAACGGATGCTCCAGTACATGGGCCGTGGTCCCGCCCAGGAACGTCTGCATCGCGTCATGCCGGTGGCTGCCCATGACAATCACATCGGCCCGGCTGTGGCCGACAAACTGGGCAATCGCCCTGATCGCTGCTCCTTCCAGGAAGTGCCTGCGCTCCAGCGGAATCTGATGATGGTCACCCAGGCGGTTGAACGCTGCCCGCTGCGCGGTACGCACGCTGCTGTCGAAGCCAGGCATGGTTACCGTACCCGCACCAAAATCGGCGATATGGGTCTTGGCTGCATCGCACACATGCAGCAGATGGAGCTCGCCGTTGCATTGCAGCGCCAAGGCATGGGCAGTCTGTATGACCTGTTCATCCAGGTGTTCACCTGCGCCGTGGCTGTTCAGGTCCACCGCTGCGGCAATCTGCCGGGGCAGGGGCAGGCGGATGTCGCTCACCAGGTGCACGGCGACCGGGCTGTCCTTGAGCAGTTGCCAGTCCAGGGGCGTGACCAGCAGGCGTTTGAGAATCGGTTCGTGCTGCACGTCCTTGACCAGCAGGTCGCAACCCAGCCGCTCGACCCGCTCCAGCACACTGCCCAGCGGGTCGCGGGTCAATAACAGCTCGGTGGACACGTCCAGGCCTGCATCGCCCAACTGTTCGGCCTCGTCCGCCAGCCACTGGCGGTTGTCGCTGAGCAGCCGCTCACGTTCGCGACCATCGCTCATCAAGCCAAAGGTGTCGACATCATCGACGAAAACGTTGATATCCAGCAGTGCGCCGCTGGACTCCGCCAGCGCCGCTGCGCGTTGCAGCGCGGGCGTATGGCGCATTTGCGGGCCGAGCATGACGAACAAACGCTTGAACTGGCTCATCTCACACCTCCACGTGTGGCAGCCCCCCGGTGCTCTGGTCTTGTTCAGTCTAGTTCGCTTCAGGCTGCATGAGCAGCAGGCTGGCGATCGGGTATGATGCTGCCCCTAATCATTGTCCTGAGGCCGTCCCATGTCCCTGAGTGCTGAACAGATCGGTGAATTGCGCACCTTTGCCGAGCAGTTGGCCGATGCTGCCGCTGTGGCGATCCAGCCTTATTTCCGTGCCAGCCTGGCTGTCGAGGACAAGGGCGGGCGTTTGTACGACCCTGTCACCGTAGCCGACAAGGCGGCGGAAGACGCCATGCGTGAGCTGATCCAGGCCCGTTACCCCGACCACGGTATTCTGGGTGAGGAAGCGGGTGTCGCCGTCGGCAGCAGCCCGTTGACCTGGGTGCTCGACCCAATCGACGGCACTCGTGCCTTCATCACCGGCCTGCCGCTGTGGGGAACGTTGATTGCCCTGAACGACGGCACGCGCCCAGTGGTTGGCGTGATGAACCAGCCGTTCACTGGCGAACGCTTTGTCGGCACCCCTGAAGGTGCGTGGCGCAGCGGCACGCCGCTGAAAACCCGTGCCTGCGCCGACCTGGCCTCGGCCACGCTGATGTGCACCACCCCCGACATGTTCGATACCGTCGAGCGCAAGGCTGCGTTCGAGGCCGTTGCCGGCCGGGCGCGGTTGATGCGTTATGGCGGTGATTGCTATGCCTACTGCATGCTGGCTTCGGGCTTTGTCGATGTGATCGTAGAGGCCAGCCTGCAGCCGTATGACGTGCAGGCATTGATGCCGATCATCGAGGGAGCAGGTGGGGTGATTACGGCTTGGGATGGTAGCTCGGCGCAGCATGGTGGTTGCGTGGTGGCGTGTGGTGACCCGGCGTTGCATGCGCAGGTCGTGGAGATGTTGCGCCACGCCATGTAGTTGAAGCGTCGTCCGCAAATCCCCAACCACTGCACTTTTTCCGTTTTCGAGGCTCTATGCTTGGCCAGGCTGCCTTGACCCCCAAGGCAGCCGCCGAATATCGACCCGGTGCCGATGGTTGCAAGCTACCCAAGTTTCTTCTCCCGCCTGTTGCTGGCAGGCGCCCTCACATGCCTGTGCGCCTGCACCCAGGAGCAAGGCCGTGACATCGTTAATCAGTTCGGCAACGGCAAGCCCAGCGAGCTGTTCCAGACCAGCGTCGACCGCATGGCCACGCTGTCCATGCGTGACAACCTGCAAAGCCTGTACCTGCTGATGAACAAGCTGTACCAGCGCAATCCCAACCAGTGGAAGATGTCTGGCTACATCGACGCCGCCACCGCCGAGCGACAGATCCGCATCGCCATCGAGCAACGCCAGCCATTGCCGCAACTGGGCAACCGCCGCGACCTGGCGGCATTGAGCTACGCCCTGAGCCCGGAGTTTCGCGGTGATCGTGTTGGCGCCTTCATTTACGCCATCGGCAGCATGCTGATTACCGCGCATGGTGGGCGTACCGAGTTCTATATGACCGATACCATCGACCCGCTGTTCGTCAACAACGCGGCGCGCAATATCGAGAAGGCGACCTGGATGCTCAGCCAGCGGCAGGACGCGAATGGGGTGCTGCTGCTGTTCTCCAACGAGATCTCCGAAGAGGGCAGTAACCTGAGTTTTGCCGTGGAGTTTGGCAAAATCGTTGCGCGGCTGGATCTGCTGGCGGAGTTGCTGGATGAGCGTTATCGGCGGATTGGCCTGAATTACGCGCAAAGCCTGCTGTTGATGAATTTTCTGCCGGTGCAGTGAAAGATCGTCAAATCATATTGATATTTTTGCTAGTTACACAATTATCTTGGTGTGCCATTGCTATGTGGTATTCCATGCTCAGGATGTTGTAATTACCGTTCGATAAACGAACACTGGTTTCCCTCGGCATGTCCGCTATCCGCCCATCCAATCCCTTCTCCACATTGCCCAACCCCCACCTTTTTGCTGTAGTGTGGCTATCCGCCGGTTGTCGCCTGCCCCCGCGACCCGCAACCGGCCCGATAGAATGACCGTGACGACCGCGACCACTGCCCACAAGGCGGTAGGAGGCGGCGACCAGAACAATAACGATACCGAGTGCCTTGCCTATGGAAAGCCGCCTGCTGAGCGAGCGCAGTAGCGTGTTTCATCACGCCGACCCTTATGCTGTGTCCGATTATGTGAACCAGCACGTAGGCCAGCATTGCATCGGTCTGTCGCGCACCACCCACCCTCAAGCCAGCCTCAGCCACCGCAAGTTCGCCGAACTCGACCTGTGCCGCATCAGCTACGGCGGCAGCGTGCGCGTTACCTCGCCGGCGCTGGAAACCATCTACCACCTGCAAGTGTTGCTCAACGGCAACTGCCTGTGGCGCGGGCACAAGCGCGAGCATCACCTCGTGCCGGGCGAGCTGTTGCTGATCAACCCCGACGACCCGGTTGACCTGACCTATTCGGAAGACTGCGAGAAGTTCATCCTCAAGGTGCCCACCCGGCTACTGGATTCGATCTGCGACGAACAGCGTTGGCATCGGCCAGAAGGCGGTGTTCGGTTCTTGCGCAACCATTACCGGCTGGATGAGCTGGACGGGTTCGTGAACCTGCTGGCCATGGTTTGCCACGAAGCGGAAGTGACCGATTCGCTGCCGCGCGTGCAGGGGCACTACAGCCAGATTGTCGCCAGCAAGTTGCTAACCCTGATGAGCACCAATATCCGCCGCGAAAGCCTGGGTTCGCCAGGGGCTAGCCTTGAGCGAATCATCGACCACATCGACCGTAATCTGAAGCTTGAGCTGACAGCCGAGGCGCTGGCGGAGCAGGCGTGCATGAGCTTGCGCTCGTTGTACGCGTTGTTTGACCGGCAACTGGGCACTACACCCAAGCAGTACGTACGCCAGCGCAAACTGGAGCAGGTGCGTGCCTGCCTGGGCGATGCCACTTGCTCGGTACGCAGCGTGACCGAGCTGGCCATGGACTATGGCTTCCTGCACTTGGGGCGGTTCTCCGAAGTGTATCGGCAGCAATTTGGCGAGCTGCCCTCGGAAACCTTACGCAAGCGGCGCTGAACTCGCGGGTCTCTTCATGGGGTTCGCCCGCGAAGAGGTCCGTTAACCTGCACAAAACGGATATCACTGCGCACAAACCGGATACTCCCGCCTAATACCAGCGCCCAAACTGACCAGGTCTAAACAATAACAAGGGAGACCCTGGCCATGTCCCTGGGATTCGACTACCTCAATGCCATGCTCGAGGACGACCGTGAAAAGGGCATCTACCGCTGCAAGCGCGAGATGTTCACCGACCCACGCCTGTTCGACCTGGAGATGAAACACATCTTCGAGGGCAACTGGATCTACCTGGCCCATGAAAGCCAGATCCCCGAAAAGAACGACTTCCTCACCCTGACCATGGGGCGCCAGCCGATTTTCATCGCGCGCAACAAGGACGGTGAGCTCAATGCCTTCCTCAACGCCTGCAGCCACCGCGGCGCCATGTTGTGCCGGCACAAGCGCGGCAACCGCTCCAGCTACACCTGCCCGTTCCACGGCTGGACGTTCAATAACAGCGGCAAACTGCTGAAGGTGAAAGACCCCAGCAACGCCGGCTACCCCGACAGCTTCAACTGCGACGGCTCCCACGACTTGACCAAGGTGGCGCGCTTCGAGTCGTACCGGGGCTTTTTGTTCGGCAGCCTGAATGCCGATGTAAAACCGCTGGTAGAACATTTGGGTGAATCGGCCAAGATCATCGACATGATCGTCGACCAGTCGCCAGAAGGCCTGGAAGTGCTGCGCGGTGCCAGCTCGTACATCTACGAAGGCAACTGGAAGCTCACCGCCGAAAACGGCGCCGATGGCTACCACGTCAGCTCCGTGCACTGGAACTACGCCGCTACCCAGAACCAGCGCAAGCAGCGTGAAGCCGGTGACGAGATCAAGACCATGAGCGCCGGCGCCTGGGCCAAGCAAGGCGGGGGCTTCTATTCCTTCGACCATGGCCACCTGCTGCTGTGGACCCGCTGGGCCAACCCGGAAGACCGCCCGGCCTACGAGCGCCGGGACCAGCTGGCTGCCGACTTCGGCCAGGCCCGTGCCGACTGGATGATCGAGAACTCGCGCAACCTGTGCCTGTACCCGAACGTGTACCTGATGGACCAGTTCAGCTCGCAGATCCGCGTTGCGCGGCCGATTTCGGTGAACAAGACCGAAATCACCATCTACTGCATCGCGCCCAAAGGCGAGAGCGCCGATGCCCGCGCCAAGCGCATTCGCCAGTACGAAGACTTCTTCAACGTCAGCGGCATGGCCACCCCGGACGACCTGGAAGAGTTCCGCTCCTGCCAGACCGGCTACGGCGGCGGCACTGGCTGGAACGACATGTCCCGTGGCGCGAAGCACTGGGTCGAAGGCGCCGATGAAGCCGCTAAAGAGATCGAGCTCCATCCGCTGCTGTCTGGCGTGCGCACCGAGGACGAAGGCCTGTTCGTGCTGCAGCACAAGTACTGGCAGGACACCATGATCCAGGCCCTGAAGGACGAACAGCAGCTGATCCCTGTGGAGGCCGTGCAATGAGCCTGTATGAAACCGTGCGCGACTTCCTCTACCGCGAAGCGCGCTACCTGGACGACGCCCAGTGGGACCAGTGGCTGGAGCTGTACGCCAGCGACGCCAGCTTCTGGATGCCGAGCTGGGATGACGATGACACCCTCACCATCGATCCGCAAAGCGAAATCTCGCTGATCTGGTACGGCAACCGTGGCGGCCTGGAAGACCGCGTGTTCCGTATCAAGACTGAGCGCTCCAGTGCGACCGTGCCGGATACCCGCACCTCGCACAACATCAGCAACATCGAGATCGTCTCGCAGTGCGAGGGCAGCTGTCAGGTGCGTTTCAACTGGCACACCCTGAGCTTCCGCTACAAGACCACCGACAGTTACTTCGGTACCAGCTTCTACACCCTCGACCTGCGCGGCGAGCAGCCGCTGATCAAGGCCAAGAAAGTGGTGCTGAAGAACGACTACGTGCGCCAGGTCATCGACATCTACCACATCTGATACAGGGTTTTGCGAGCATTGCCCGGTGCGTCCTGCGACGCGCCGTGGGCCGGCTCGCCCGCGAGGTGCAACATGAGCTACCAGATCGCACTGAATTTCGAAGACGGGGTTACCCGTTTCATTGAAGCCACCGGCCATGAAACCGTGGCCGACGCTGCCTACCGCCAAGGCATCAACATCCCGCTGGACTGCCGCGACGGCGCCTGCGGCACCTGCAAGTGCAAGGCCGAATCTGGCCGCTACGACTTAGGCGACAACTTCATCGAAGACGCCCTGAACGAAGACGAAATTGCCGAAGGCTACGTACTGACCTGCCAAATGCGCGCTGAAAGCGACTGCGTCATCCGCATTCCGGCCTCGTCGCAGTTGTGCAAGACCGAACAGGCCAGCTTCGAGGCGGCCATCAGCGAAGTACGCCAGCTGTCGGCCAGCACCATTGCCCTGTCGATCAAGGGCGAGGCCCTCAGCCGCCTGGCCTTCCTGCCGGGGCAGTACGTCAACCTCAAGGTGCCGGGCAGCGAGCAGAGCCGTGCCTATTCGTTCAGTTCGTTGCAGAAGGACGGCGAAGTCAGCTTCCTGATCCGCAACGTGCCGGGCGGTTTGATGAGCAGCTTCCTGACCAACCTGGCCAAGGCCGGCGACAGCATGAGCCTGGCGGGGCCGTTGGGCAGCTTCTACCTGCGGCCAATCCAGCGCCCGCTGTTGTTGCTGGCTGGCGGCACTGGTCTTGCCCCGTTCACCGCGATGCTGGAGAAGATCGCCGAGCAGGGCAGTGAGCACCCGTTGCATCTGATCTATGGCGTGACCAATGACTTCGACCTGGTCGAGCTGGATCGGCTGCAAGACTTTGCAGCGCGTATCCCCAACTTCACCTTCAGCGCCTGCGTAGCCAACCCGGACAGCCAGTACCCGCAGAAGGGCTATGTGACCCAGCACATCGAGCCGCGCCACCTGAACGATGGCGATGTGGACCTGTACCTGTGCGGGCCGCCACCCATGGTGGAAGCGGTCAGCCAGTACGTACGCGAACAGGGCATTACCCCGGCCAACTTCTACTACGAGAAGTTCGCGGCAGCGGCCTGACGGATCAAGCAGGAGAAACACATGAACAACCGATTCCAAGGCAAGGTCGCGCTGGTCACCGGTGCCGCTCAAGGCATCGGCCGTGGCGTGTGCTGGCGGCTGAAGGCCGAAGGCGCGCAAGTGGTGGCGGTAGACCGTTCCGAACTGGTCCACGAGCTGGCAGGCGAGGGCATGCTTACACTCACCGCCGACCTCGAACAACACGCCGACTGCGCCCGTGTCATGGCCAGTGCAGTGGAAACCTTCGGCCGCCTCGACATCCTGGTCAACAACGTCGGCGGCACCATCTGGGCCAAGCCTTTCGAACACTACGAGGTGGAGCAGATCGAGGCCGAGGTGCGCCGCTCGCTGTTCCCCACCCTGTGGTGCTGCCATGCCGCGCTGCCCTACATGCTCGAACGCGGCAGCGGCGCCATCGTCAACGTCTCGTCCATCGCCACCCGTGGCGTTAACCGGGTGCCTTATGGCGCGGCCAAGGGCGGCGTCAACGCGCTCACCGCGTGCCTGGCCTTTGAAACCGCTGGCCGTGGCATCCGCGTCAACGCCACCGCACCCGGCGGCACCGAAGCGCCACCCCGTCGCGTGCCACGCAACAGCGCCGAACAAAGCGAACAGGAAAAACACTGGTACCAGCAGATCGTCGACCAGACCCTCGACAGCAGCCTGATGCACCGCTACGGCAGCATCGACGAGCAAGTGGGCGCGATTCTGTTCCTTGCCTCTGACGAAGCCTCATACATCACCGGCGTGACCTTGCCGGTAGGAGGCGGCGACCTCGGCTGAGCAGCAACCTCAAGGCAACAGCTTTCCCTCACAACAAAAACAAGAGCGACAGATGCCATGCGAACCCTTGACGTACACCCGATCATCGATAACGCGCGCTTTACCCCGTTCCACTGGATGGTCATGGCCTGGTGTGGCCTGCTGCTGATCTTCGACGGCTATGACCTGTTCATCTACGGCGTGGTACTGCCGGTCATCATGAAAGAGTGGGGGCTTACCCCGTTGCAGGCCGGTGCGCTGGGCAGCTACGCGCTGTTCGGCATGATGTTCGGCGCCTTGGCATTCGGCAGCCTGGCCGACCGTATCGGGCGCAAGAAGGGCATTGCCATCTGTTTCGCCTTGTTCTCGGGGGCAACCATTCTCAATGGCTTTGCCAGCAGCCCGAGCGAGTTCGGCATCTACCGTTTCATCGCTGGCCTGGGCTGCGGCGGCCTGATGCCCAACGCCGTGGCACTGATGAACGAATATGCGCCCAAGCGCCTGCGCAGCACGCTGGTGGCGATCATGTTCAGTGGCTACTCGCTGGGCGGCATGCTGTCGGCAGGCGTGGGCATCTTCATGCTGCCGCGCTTTGGTTGGGAGTCGATGTTCTTCGCCGCTGCCGTACCACTGCTGCTGTTGCCGGTGATTCTCTACTACCTGCCTGAATCGATCGGTTTCCTGGTGCGCCAGGGCCGTACCGAAGAAGCTCGCAAACTGTTGAAACGGCTGGACCCAGAATGCGATGTACAGGCGGATGACGTGTTGCAGGCCGCTGACCGCAAAGGCAGCGGGGCATCGGTACTGGAGCTGTTCCGCAATGGCCTGGCCATACGCACACTGGCGTTGTGGCTGGCGTTCTTCTGCTGCCTGTTGATGGTCTATGCACTCAGTTCCTGGCTGCCGAAACTGATGGCCAACGCGGGCTACAGCCTGGGTTCGAGCCTGTCGTTCCTGCTGGCGCTGAACTTTGGCGGCATGGCCGGGGCAATTCTGGGCGGCTGGCTGGGCGACCGCTACAACCTGGTCAAGGTGAAGGTGGCATTCTTCATTGCCGCTGCGCTGTCGATCAGCTTGCTGGGGGTGAACAGCCCGATGCCGGTGCTTTACCTGCTGATCTTCATTGCCGGCGCCACCACCATCGGCACGCAGATCCTGTTGTATGCGGGCGCTGCGCAAATGTACGGCCTGTCGGTGCGCTCCACCGGCCTGGGCTGGGCCTCGGGCATCGGTCGCAATGGTGCCATCGTCGGCCCGCTGCTGGGCGGCGCGCTGATGGGCATCAACCTGCCGCTGCAACTCAACTTCATCGCCTTCGCCATCCCTGGCGCAATCGCTGCGCTGGCCATGGCTGTGCACCTGGCCAGTGGCCGTCGGCAAGCTCAGGCCCTTGCGGCGCAGGCATAACCCGAAGAACAAGCGCCGGGCACCGCGCCCGGCCGATGCCTTGCCAGAGGTCCCATGAAAACCCTGATCAAGGACAGCTCGCTGTCCGCCATCGTCGCCGGCTGCATCGCCACGCTGATCTCCTACGCAGGCCCGTTGGTCATCATCTTCCACGCCGCCGAAGCCGCCGGCCTGTCCCACCAACAGTTGTCATCCTGGGTCTGGGCCGTGTCCATGGGCAGTGCCGTGCTCGGCGCACTGCTCAGCCTGCGCTACCGGGTACCTGTGGTGATCGCCTGGTCGATTCCAGGTTCCGCGCTGCTGGTCACCGCCTTGCCGCAGCTCGGCCTGGAGCAGGCCGTGGGGGCTTACCTGGTGGCCAATCTGGTGCTGCTGATGATCGGCATCAGCGGGGCCTTCGACCGCATTATCGTCCGCCTGCCGGGCTCCATCGCTGCCGGCATGCAGGCGGGCATTCTGTTCAGCTTCGGCATCGAAGTGTTCCGCGCCCTGCCAGTGCAGCCGCTGCTGGTGCTGACGATGTTCGTTACCTACGTGCTGATGCGCCGGCTACAGCCACGCTATGCAGTGGCGGCGGTGCTGTGCGTGGGCACCCTGGTGACCGTTGGCAGCGGGGCGTTTCGCAGCGATGCACTGGTGCTGGAGCTGGCTTCGCCACAGTGGGTCACGCCGCAGTTCAGCCTTTCGGCGGTATTCAGCCTGGCCTTGCCAATGGTGCTGGTGGCGCTCACCGGGCAGTTCATGCCAGGCATGGCGGTACTGCGCAACGCCGGCTACGCCACACCCGCCAGCCCGTTGATCAGCGCCAGTGCCCTGGCTGGAGCGCTGCTGGCGCCGTTCGGCTGTCACGGGCTGAACCTGGCGGCGGTTACCGCCAGCCTGTGCACCGGCCATGAAGCCCATGAAAACCCTCGGCGGCGTTATGTAGCGGCGGTGGCTGGCAGTGCGCTGTACCTGCTGCTGGGCATTGCCGGCGCCACGTTGATGTCGCTGTTCGCCGCCTTTCCAGCCGCACTGATCGCTGCCCTGGCCGGCTTGGCCCTGTATAGCGCCATCAGCGAGGCCCTGGCCCGTAGCCTGGCAGAGCCGGCCGAGCGCGACGCCGGGCTGTTCACCTTCCTGGTCACCGCTTCGGGGGTGGCGTTCCTGGGGCTGTCGGCGGCGTTCTGGGGGCTGCTGTTCGGCCTGCTGGCCCATGCGCTGCTCAGGTTACATCGGCCACGTGCCCGGGAGGTGCTGCGCCGTACCCCATGAACTGCCGTGTTCCCAACGCTTTACCCATAAAAACAAGATCAAGAGAGCTTCGGAATGAATCACACCCCTTGTGTCGCCCTGGGCCTGACTTTGCTCAGCCAACCGCTGCTGGCTGCCGAAGGCGGCTTCTTCGAGGATTCGAAGGCCACCCTGAGTGCCCGCAACTACTATTTCAGCCGCGATTTCTCTGACATCGTCGGGGCCAACAAGCAGTCCAAGGCCGAGGAGTGGGCCCAGGGCTTCATCCTCGACTTCAAGTCGGGCTACACCCCCGGTACCGTCGGTTTTGGCGTGGACGCGCTGGGCCTGCTGGGTATCAAGCTCGACAGCAGCCCCGAACGGGCCAATACCGGCCTGCTGCCGGTGCATGGCGATGGCCGTGCCGCCGACGAGTACAGCCGCCTGGCGCCCACCTTCAAGGCCCGCCTGTCGAAGACCGAACTGCGCGTCGGTGAACTGCAACCCAACCTGCCGGTACTGACGTTCAGTGATATCCGCCTGTTGCCGCCGACATACCAGGGCGCCAGTTTGAGTTCGTCGGAAATCGACGGGCTGACCTTGCAGGCCGGCCACCTGAAAAGCACTCACCTGCGTAATGAAGGCGGCGACGGCAAGATGAACGCCATGCTCGGCCATGTGCCGATGCGCCAGGCTGAAAGCGATGCCTTCAACTATGTGGGCGGGGACTATGCGTTCAACGCCAACCAGAGCAGCGTCAGCCTATGGTACGGACAGTTGGAAGACATCTATGAACAAGGGTTTATCGGCCTGAAGCACAGCAAGCCAGTAGGGGACTGGGTGCTTAGCGCAAACCTGGGCTATTTCACCGCGCGTGAGGATGGCGATGCGCTGCTGGGCAATATCGACAACCAGGCGTTCTTCTCGATGTTCACCGCCCGGCATGGCGGGCACAGCTTCCATGCTGGCTACCAGGGCATCTATGGCGATAGCCCGTTCCCTCGGGTATTCGCCAACATTTCGCCGTTGGGTAACGAGGTGCCGACGTATGAGTTTGCCTACACCGATGAGCGCTCGTACCAGGTACGCTACGACTACAACTTCGCCGCCCTGGGCGTACCCGGCCTGACGGCGACCGTGCGGTACATAACCGGTAACAATGTCGATACCGGGCTGGGTTACGAAGGGCGGGATCGCGAACGTGACCTGGACATTGGCTATGCCGTGCAGAGCGGCGTGCTGAAGGGGCTGGGGATTCGGGTGAGGAACGCCATGGCACGCTCCAATTACCGCAGTGACATCGACGAAAACCGCCTGACGTTGGTGTACACCTGGCAGCTGTTCTGAGCCAGCCAAGGGAATTGCGCACCGAGGTCGTATGAAGGTAGCTTGCGCAAATATCCCTTTCAGGAGCGCGCCCCTTGGATTCCATCACCCAAGCCGTACTCGGCGCGGCCCTGCAGGGTACCGTGCTTGACCGCATCCAGGGGCGGCGCGCGTTGCTGTATGGCGCTGCGCTGGGCACGCTGCCCGACCTGGACGTGATCATCCGCTACGCCGACCCGGTGTCGCAGATGACCTACCATCGCGGGTTCTCCCACTCGCTGTTCGTGCTTACCGGGCTGGCCTTGCTACTGGCCTGGCTGGTCCACAAATGCTGGCCTGGCAAGGCTTACACCTTGTCCAGGTTGTTCGTGGCGTTCTGGCTGGTACTGGTTACTCACCCGTTGCTGGATGCCTTCACGGTTTATGGCACGCAGTTGTTCTGGCCACTGCAAGTCACCCCGCAAAGCTGGGCGGCGGTGTTCATCATCGACCCGGTCTACACCTTGCCGCTGCTGGCGGCGGTTATCTACGCCATCTTCAAGGGGGTGACCGCAAAGGCGACACGTCTGCTGACCCTGGCGCTGGTGTTCAGTACCGCTTACCTGGGTTTCGGCCTCGCCGGGCGTATGGCGGCGGAGCAGCGCTTCCAGGCGGCGCTGGATCAGCAAGGCATTGTCGCCAGTGAAGTGCGCGCCGTGCCGATCGCTTTCAATAGTCTGGTCTGGCGAGTACTGGCCAAGACCCCGGAGGGTGATTACTACGAGGGCATCAGCAGCGGGTTCGACCGGCAAGCGCCTGAAATGCAGCGTTTGCCGCGTAATCTGCAGCTGGCGAAAGCACTGGCAGGAAGCCCTTTGCACCAGCGTTTGCGCTGGTTTACCGATGACTGGCTGCGCTACGACCAGGTGGGCGACGCGCTGGTGGTGACCGACTTGCGCATGGGCATCCCTGGCAACTACACCTTCCGTTTCAGCATGGCCCACCGTGACCGCCAGGGACACTGGGTTGCCGACGTACCTTCGCGGTGGCAAGGCAGCGGGCCTGGCTCGATGTTCAACGGTAATGACCTGCGTTTGATCTGGCGGCGTATTGTCGACCAGCAGCCACCACTGCCGTTGGCCGCCTGGACAGACGCGTACATGAGGCCAGCCCCGAACACGCCCTAGCCAGCCTGTGGCCTTGCATTAGCTGGCTTCGGCCCCATTTATGCCGGTTCGATGACTCCAGGAACCCGCTCATGGAACCCAACCGCTTCGGCGACATTGCCGCCTTTGTCAGTGCCGCCAAGGCTGGCAGCTTCACCGCTGCCGCCGCCAGCCTTGGCCTGACGCGTTCGGCGGTGGGCAAAAGCATCGCCCGCCTGGAAGCGCGCATGGCTGTGCGCCTGCTTAACCGCACCACGCGCAAGCTGAGCTTGACCGACGAAGGCTTGGTGGCCTTTGAGCGCTGGCGGCAGATTCTGGATGACCTGGATGAGGTGGAAAGCACCATGGCCCAGCGCCGCGGAAAGCCTACAGGCACCCTGCGCCTGACCGCGCCGCTCTCGTTCGGCCAACGTCACGTGCTTCCGATCCTGGATCGCTATCTCAAGCAGTGGCCGGAACTGCGCGCAGACATCCGTTTCACCGACCGCTTCGTCGACCTGGTCGAGGAGGGCGTAGACGTTGCGGTGCGTATTGGCGCACCCAAGGAAGACTCACAGTTGTTGACCCGCACGGTGGCTTGGCAGCAGTTTGTTACCTGCGCCGCACCGTGTTACCTGGAAGCACGCGGGGTACCCCGGGTGCCAGCGGACCTCTATGGTCATGACAAGATCGCGTTCCTGGCAGGTGAAAAGGCCATGCCCTGGCGTTTTCACACCGAAGCGGGGCTGCACCTGTGCGAAGACCCCGGCCGTTTGAACATCGACAGTTCCGAAGCCATGCTCGACGGCGCCCGCGCAGGCTTCGGGCTGATTCACCTGCCCACCTACATCACCGGTGACGACTTGCGCGCCGGCACGTTGGTAGAAGTGCTGCAGGCGTATCGGCCGCCGGCAGACCCTATCCGAATCGTGTACCCGAGCAAACGCCACTTGTCCCCACGGGTGCGTGGGTTCATCGACTTGCTGGTAGCCAGTTGGGAACCGGGCGTGCCTTGGGAGTACTGATTGGGGAATGCCAGGCCCCTATACCGGGCCTGAACCTGGGTTTATCGCTAGCGGCGCAGCAGGGAAACTGGCAGCCACTGATAATCCCCCTGGAGACCCCATGACTGCACTGTCCGTACTGGATCTGGTCATGATCGGCGAAGGCAAGACCTTCGCCGACGCGATCGAAGAGTCCCGCCAGCTGGCGCGGCATGTCGAGCAACAGCACTACAGCCGCTACTGGATTGCCGAGCACCATGACATGCCAGGCATCGGCTCGGCGGCCACTTCGCTGGTGATCAACGAAATCGCCAACGCCACCCGGCACATCCGTGTTGGCGCGGGTGGCATCATGCTGCCCAACCATGCGCCGTTGCTGATAGCCGAGCAGTTCGGCACCCTCGATACCTTGCACCCGGGCCGTATCGACCTGGGCCTGGGCCGTGCGCCAGGCACTTCCGGGCCGACCGTACGTGCCTTGCGCGGTGCCGCGCCAGAACGTGACTTCAGCCAGGACATCGCCGAACTGCGCGACTACCTGGCCGACAACGGCAAGCGCCGGGTGCGTGGCGTGCCAGGCAGCCACGAGGTGCCGGTGTGGATCCTTGGCTCCAGCCTGTTCGGCGCCGACCTGGCGGCGAAGCTGGGCCTGCCGTACGCCTTCGCTTCGCACTTTGCGCCGCGTTACCTGCTGCAGGCGATTGCCCATTACCGGGCCAACTTCCAGCCCTCGGCGCAGTTGGCCAAACCTTATGTGATGGTGGGCATGAATCTCTTCGCCGCCGCCAGTGATGCCGAGGCAGATTACCTGGCCAGCTCCCATCGCAAGTGGATGCTGGACCTGCATGTGGGGCGTTATGGTCTGTTGCCTAAGCCGCAGGAGGGTTATGTGCAACGCCTGCCTGAGCACGAGCGTGCAGTGCTGGAGCAGGTGATGGCCTGCACCGTGGCGGGTGGGCCTGAGCGAGTGAGGGAAGGGCTGCGCTCGCTGATCGAGCAGACCGGGGCGGATGAGCTGATGATCGATTGCCGCATCCATGACCCGCTGGCGCGGCAGCGGTCGCATGCCTATGCGGCGCAGGCGCTGGCGGAACTCGGTTAAAGCTACCGGCCTCTTCGCGCGCTTGCCCGAGAGGAGGCCGGCATTGGCAACAAAAAACGGGAGCCCTTATGGGCTAATGCCAGTCAGTTAAGCCGCTTAGGCTGCAATGGGGCTTTTGGGCCTGCATGCGCCTGCCTTGAGTCATGTGGGGCTGCTGACATCGAGCGCCGCCCGCGCGGCGCTCGATGTCACAGGCGAAAAACCACCAAAGCCGAACACGTGCAAGCCAAAAACCTTACCGGACTGGCACTAGCCCATATGGGCTCCCGTTTCTGTATCAAGCCTGCTTCAGGAACGGATAATCCGTATACCCTTCAGGCCCATTGGCATAGTCGAACTGCGCCCGGTGCTCGTTCAACGGCGCCTGGAGCCGCAGCCGCTCGACCAGGTCCGGGTTGGCGATGTAACTGCGCCCGAACGCCACGGCATCGATCAGGCCACGCCCGATCAGGTCTTCGCCTTTCTCGGCGGTGTAAGCACCGGCCGCGATGATTACGCCCGGGTAAGCCGCGCGGATTGCCTGGCGGAATTCGTCACGCAATGGCTTGCCACCGGCCCAGTCAGGCTCGGAGAGGTGCAGGTAGGCGAGGTTGCGCTTGGCCAGCTCGCGGATCAGATACAGGCCGGCGGCTTCCTGGTCTTCGCCATTGTCCACGCCATTGAAACCACCCAACGGGAACACGCGGATGCCGACGCGCTCGGCGCTCCAGTTGGCAACGGCCGCGTCCACCGCCTCCAGCACAATACGTGCGCGGTTTTCGACGCTGCCGCCGTAACGGTCTTCGCGCTGGTTGGCACTTGGGGTAAGGAACTGGTGCAGCAGGTAACCATGGGCCGCATGCAGCTCGATGAAGTCGAACCCGGCTTCACGGGCGTTGATCGCGGCCAGGCCGAAGTCGGCGACAATACCGGCAATTTCCGCTTCGCTGAGCGCCCGCGGCGCGGATGTTTCTACGCGTATCAGGTCGCCTTGCTCGTCACGCAGGGTAGTGCGCGCACCTGCCGGAAGTGCCGAAGGGGCCACTGGCGCTTCGCCGCCAGGTTGCAGAGAAGTGTGTGACACCCGCCCGGTGTGCCAGACCTGCACGGCGCTGTGGCCGCCATCGGCATGAATGCCTTCGTTGATGTGCTTCCAGGCAGCGATCTGTTCGGCGCTATGAATGCCGGGCGAGCCAGAATAGCCCTTGGCCTGGAAGGAGATCTGCGTGGCTTCAGTGATGATCAGGCCCGCACTGGCGCGCTGACGGTAGTACTCGCCCATCAGCGTGGTGGGTACATCGCCCGGCTCCAGGCTGCGCAGGCGGGTGAGGGGCGCCATGAAGACACGGTTGGGCAGGGTGAGGGGGCCGATTTGCAGCGGTTGCAAGAGTTTCATTGCAGCTCCAGAGGTGGAAAACCAATGGTGCGCACGATACCGGGGTGATTGGGGAAAGGGGGGACCGGGAGCCCGGCGCAGGGCTCCCCAATGAACATGTATGAACGAAAACTTAAGCGAACTGGCATTTCTGACAGTTACCGGTGGGGCAGTCATCACTTATCATGAAGCAGCCAAACCGTTAAATAGTGTATTTTTATGAGGAATAAACTATGAAAAAATCAGCCGAGGTAACAACGCCGCCTCATGAATACCGCCTCCATGAGTCAACCAGCATCACTGGAGTGCGAGCTTATAGTGCTTATGGTCATTCAAATAGCGAAAGCGCAGCGATATTACTGGCATTTAACGGGCAGGCGCTTGAGCCACTCATTCAAGGCTATCTTTTAGGCAATGGCGTTCGTCTTTACTGCTGCGCTCTCATGCGCTTCACGACTCCGGATAGTTTCAGCCCATTTGGTAAAGGCGGGTTAAATAGTTATGGATATTGCTCGGGTGACCCCATAAACCATGTCGACCCCAGCGGTCATTCGTATGCCAAGGTTTCAGCCTACCGACGCGATCAGAATTTGCGTTCTGGTGCCCGTCGGCTGCCTCGCCACGTCGCAGTAGAGTCTATCGATGACCCGACTTTGCTGGCAACCACTTCGCGGGTAGAGCCACGCAGTTCGACCCGTCGTGTCAAAACGAAAACGCCGGCGCTATCTGCTGAACAACCTTGGGATGGCGGTGCAGACAAAAAACACTGGGATGCTTTTTCCGAAACCCTTGGAATTAAGGAAATGACGTCAGAAAAGAGAGCGAAGGTTGTTTACGAGCTTGTGCAGCATCAGGTTATAAAAGAGCTAGGGAGTGATGGTGTAGACATCAAACAAAAAATGGCGCTGAGCATGCTCTGGCAGTTGGGGTACGGTGCCAATGTAACCAAAGCATGGGGGGAACGTATTGCAGCTGATATTCTAGCGCGTAACAATGAAGCTGTGAGAGCATTTGTAGGCACCTGAGTCAGTGATGATTACGCCGACACTCGCTTACCAGCCTCAAGCAACCAGCCGTGTTGTCAAGACCGTGCACGCCGCCCGCTCACGTAATGCGCCACATCATTGAACCCCGGCGTGGATGCATGCCCCGGCGTCACCAGTGAGTCGATGAACGCCTCATCCTCCGCCGTGACCTTCACCGCCAATGCACCGCCATAGGTGTCCCACTGCTCTTCGGTACGCGGCCCGACAATCGCCGAGCTCACCAGCTGGTTATTCAGCACCCAGGCAATGGCGAACTCAACGATTCCCACGCCCTTGGCCTCGACGTAAGCCTGGATCTGCCGGGCGATGGCCAGCGACTCCTGGCGCCACTCCACTTCCATGATGCGCTTGTCCTGGCGCCCTGCGCGGCTGCCGGCATCCGGCACGGCCCCCGGCGCATACTTGCCACTGAGTACACCACGCGCCAACGGGCTGAACGGCACGACGCCCAGGCCATGGGCGGCAGCAGCGGTAAGCTGCTCCGGCTCGGCCTGACGGTTGACGATGTTGTACAGCGGCTGGCTCACCACCGGCTTGGGCACCCCGAGGCGCTCGGCAATGTGGCAGACCTCGGCAATGCGCCAGCCACGGAAGTTGGACACGCCCCAGTAGCGGATCTTGCCCTGGCGCAGCAGGTCGCCGATGGCCTGCACGGTCTCTTCCAGCGGCACCTTGTGGTCTTCGCGGTGCAGGTAGTAGATGTCCAGATAGTCCATGCCCATGCGGGTGAGGGTGGCCTCCAGGGCATTGAAGATGTGTTTGCGCGACAGCCCGCTGCGGTTGGGCAAGCCATCGGCCGGGCCGAAGCCGACCTTGCTGGCGACGATCCAGTCCTGGCGATGGCGTGCCACCGCTTCACCGACGATTTCTTCCGAGCGCCCGGCGTTGTACACGTCGGCAGTGTCGATGAAGTTGATGCCTTGGTCCCAGGCCTTGTCGATGATGCGCAGGGCGTCCTCGGTACTGGTCTGCTCGCCGAACATCATGCTGCCCAGGGTAAGGGCGGAAACCTGCAGGCCACTGTGGCCGAGGGGGCGGTAGATCATGCGCTTGGGTCCTTATCAGTCGGCTGATCCAGCTGTTTTACACACAACCGGGGCGCATTGAAAGGCGGACCTCAGCCAATTAGCGCCAACGCCTCTTGCAGGCTCAAGGGGCGTTTCATGCGTTGCGACAGCGTTGCCATGGCATCGGAATAACCCTTGGCGACCACGGCCTCAACCCGATCATCCATACACTGCAGCGCAATGAAATCGCCTTTTTCCGGCTCACCGACGAACTCGACCCGGTTCCAGTCCCGGGCGTGGCCAAGCACTTCATAAGTGCGGCCGTGCTGGTAAGTCCAGAAGAACGGCACATCGGCATAGCGGCGCTGCTCGCCAAGCATGTTGGCTGCAGCGATTACCCCGTGTTGCTGGGCCAGGCGCCAGTGCTCGATGCGCACAGGTCGACCGGTGAGCGGGAAGGTGGCGATATCTCCCGCCGCCCACAGGCCATCGGCAGCGCGCATTTCTGCGTCGACCCTCACAGACTTGTCCTCGGTCAGCGGCACGCCTTGGAGGAAGGCAGTGACCGGTTTTACCCCCGTGCCGAGCAGCACCAAGGGTGTTTGGAGCCGTTCTCCGTTGGCCAGTTGCACGGCTTCGACTTTGTCCTGGCCCTCGATGCGCTGAACTTCAGTAGGGCCATGGAAGGTGACACCCTTGCGCTCATGCAGCTCACGGATGCTGCGGCCGATGCGTTCACCCAGCTGCCGGGCCAGGGGGACTTCGTGGCGGGTGACCACATGCACCTGTAGGCCGTACTTGCGCAATGCCGAGGCGGCTTCGAGGCCGATGAAACCGTCACCGATGATGACCACCGGTTGGCCGGGTTCGGCTGCATCGAGCAACTGGGCGGCATCCTCCCGTGAGCGCAGGGTGAACACCCCGGGCAGGTCGGCGCCGGGGATGTCCGGGCGCAGTGCTTTCCCGCCGGTGGCCAGCAGGCAGGCGTCGTAATCGATCTGTTGGCCGTCGGCGAGTGTAAGCTGGCGTTTCTGGCTGTTGAGTGTGCGCACCTTGCCGTGCTTGCGCTCCAACTGGCCCTTGCGCAAGGCGTCGGCATCAAGCAACGCGGGCACTTCATCGGGCGGCATCTGCCCGGCAATCACGAATTTGCTCAGGGCCGTGCGATCGTAGGCGGGCTGGCGTTCCTGATCAATCCACACCAGCCGGCCGGCGAAACCGTGGGCCAGCAACGTGGCGACGGCAGCGCTGCCAGCGGCGCCTGCACCGACCACGACAAAGCAGCGGGCATCGCTGTGCCGTGGCGGCTCGATTGCCGGCAGGGGCTGGTCATCGACCCAGACTTCATCGCCCTTGACCCAGGTTTTGTAGCGACGCAGGTCGGCCAGCGCAGGGGGCTCGCAGACCACCCCGTCGTCAACCGCAAAGGCGGCTTTATGCCAAGGGCAGACCAACAGGCCAGCGCAAACCACACCCTCGTCGAGCGGAGCCCCTGCGTGGGGGCAATTGCCTTGGTAGGCCCGAACCTGGTCGCCCTGGCGGATGAGGACAAGTTCTTCGCTACCGGCCTGAACGCGCAGAGGACGGTGTTCGTCGAGCTGGCTAAGGCGGGCCACGGCGTGCTGGGTCATGGGGTTTCTCCAAAGGGGCCTTTGGAACCATTTGACGCCTGGGTCGGGGAGGGGATGCGTTGAGCTGACGATCGGTGGAGGGTGTGGATTGTGTGTGGCCTGGGCTGGCCTGTTCGCGGGCTTGCCCGTTCCCACAGGATCACCACAAGCTCGAACACTGTGGCGGTCCTGTGGGTGCGGGCGAGCCCGCGAATGGGTTCAACTGGCCCTGGCAGTACTCAGCGCACCAGCCCGGGTAACCCGCAAGGCCACCAGGCTACCCAGCACGATCAGCGCCGCCAGCGAATACAGTGCGGCATCGGTTGAACCGGTCTGATCCTTGATGAACCCCACCAGGTACGGGCTGAGGAACCCCGCCATCTGGCCCACCGAGTTGATGATGGCCAAACCTGCCACAGCGGCACCGGCACTGAGCAGCGCGGTGGGCATTGGCCAGAACATCGGCAGGCCGGTCAGCGCGCCCATGGTGGCGATCGACAGGCCAAGAATGGCAATGGTCGGGTTACCCGCGAAGTTCACCGCGATCAGCAGGCCGATAGCCCCCATCAGCATCGGCACTACAAGGTGCCAGCGGCGCTCGTTGCGCAGGTCGGCCGAGCGCCCGCAGAGGATCATGAACACACCTGCCAGCAGGTACGGAATGGCGCTGAGCCAGCCGATCAGCAGCGGGTTGTCGAAGCCCATGTTCTTGATGATCGATGGCAGCCAGAAGTTGATCGCGTACACACCGCTCTGGATGCAGAAGTAGACGAAGCCGAAGGTCCAGATCAGCGGGTTGGTCAAAACGGCCAGTACGCTGTCGCCGGTAGTGTTCGGTTTGCTGGCAGCATCGGCTTCCAGGTCGGTTGCAACCAGCTGGCGCTCCGCCGTACTCAGCCAGGGTGCTTTCTGGTAGCCGTCACTGAGCAGAAACACCGCCAGTATGCCCAGGGCAACGGTTGGCAGGCCCTGGATCAGGAACATCCACTGCCAGCCGGCCAAGCCGTGTTGGCCGGCGGCGAAGTGCTGCAGGATCCAGCCGGAGAACGGCCCACCGAGCAAGCCCGACACCGGGATCGCCGACATGAACAGGGCCATGATGCGCCCGCGACGGGCCGCCGGGAACCAGCGCGAAAGGTACAGCACCACACCCGGGAAGAAGCCGGCTTCGGCGGCGCCGGTGAGCAGGCGCAAGGTGTAGAACTCGGTGGGGGTGGTGACGAACAGCAGGCAGGTGGAGAGGCTGCCCCAGGCGATCATCATCAGTGCAATCCAGCGCCGAGGGCCAAACCGGTTGAGCGCCAGGTTGCTTGGCAAACCGCACAGTACGTAACCGATGAAGAAGATGCCGGCGCCGAGGCCGTACACCGTTTCGCTGAACTTCAGGGCGTCGAGCATCTGCAGTTTGGCAAAGCCGACGTTGACGCGGTCCAGGTAGTTGAACAGGTAGCAGATGAAAATGAACGGAATCAGCCGCAGGGTGATGCGCCGGTACAGCGCGTTGCGGGTGGTGTCCGTGCCTTGGTCAGGGGCGGGGCTGTGTGCCATGATCGGGTTCTCTGTTGTTATGGTTGTCGCCGCGTCGCCTGTGTCGGCGCTCGCCCTGACGAGTCTCGGGGACTGTGGCCGGCCTGTCTTTGTGCTTTTGCACAGTGCCCGGCCCAGGCTGCTGTGCCCGAGCCCAAAAGCCTGACTCCTAAAGGACCCCGCAATGTTCGAACTCGACCATGACCTGGCTCAGGATATCGTTGACCGGGCGATGGCCATTCTGCCGTGCAACGTCAATGTCATGGACAGCCAGGGGTTGATCCTGGGCAGTGGTGAGCCGGAGCGTATCAACACCCGACATGAAGGCGCGCAACTGGTCCTGGCCAATGGCCGGATCGTCGAACTGGATACTGAAGCGGCCAAATGCCTCAAGGGCGTGCAGCCCGGGGTGAACCTGCCGCTGATGCTCGATGGCCGGCTGATGGGCGTACTGGGCCTGACGGGTGACCCGCAACAGGTGCGCACCTATGGCGAGCTGGTACGCATGACCGCCGAGATGCTGCTGGCCCAGCGCCATTTGCAAGACGACCAGCAATGGCGACGGCAGCGTTGTGATGACCTGCTGGCGCTGTTGCTAGGCGGCAGCGGCGACTCGCCACGCTTGCTCGACGAAGCCCGGCAACTGGGCCTGAAGCCGCAGTTGCCAAGGGTGCCTTGCCTGTTCGAGCTGGCCTCGGGGCCACCCGCCGAGGCACTTGCTGCGTGGTTGCTCAGCCGCTACCCGGACAGCTGGTGTGTCAGCCCGGCGCGGCAGTCGTTGTTGTGGTGTCGGCCCGCAGGTGTGACGCTGGATGAGCCACGCCTGCTCGAACGCCTGCAACGCCACGGTTGGGGCGTGGAGCGCCTGGCTTTGGGCAGTACCGCGCAAAGCCTGGAGCAACTGCGCCGAGGTTATCGCCGGGTGCGAGACTTGCTGGCCTATGGGCGCGAGGTACTGCCCGCCGAGCGTTTGCTCAGCCTGCAACGCTACCGGCTACCGGCACTGCTGTGGCGGCATCGCAACGATGACGCGCTGGATGAACTGCTGGAGCCGTTGCAGCGCATTCGCGCCAAGGACAACAGTGGGCAGTTGCTCAGCACCCTGCGCGCGTGGTGTGCCCATGACGGCCAAAGCCAGGCCTGTGCCGATGCCTTGGGCATCCACCGCAACAGCCTGCGCTATCGCCTGGAACGGATTGCCGAACTGGGTGAGGTCGACCCGCTGCGCATGGAGGGGATGCTTAGCTTGTACCTGGGGTTGCAGCTGTTGCCTGCTGATTGACGCGGCGCCTGCAGGCACCGCCACGAAGGCATCTGCCCAAACAACCCGCCCGGCGTTTTGTGCATTTGACCGAGGCCAGCCTGGCGGGCACCTGTCAGCATGCCGCTCATCAGGACAGGAGAATCCCCATGAAGATCGTCATTGCCCCCGACTCGTTCAAGGACAGCCTCGATGCTGCCGGTGTCGCCCGCGCCATCGCTGCTGGCCTGAGGCAGGCGTGGTCGGACGCAGCCTTGGTCGAGTGCCCGATGGCCGACGGCGGCGAAGGCACCATGGAGGCGATCCTGGCCGCCAGCCACGGCGAACTGCGCCGGCAAGCGGTGCGTGGGCCATTGGGGCACAGCGTCGAAGCCGGTTGGGGGTGGCTGCCGCAAAGCCGTACGGCCATTATCGAAATGGCCCAGGCCAGTGGCTTGCAGCTGGTGCCTACCGACCAGCGTGATGCGTGCCGCAGCAGTACCTGGGGCACCGGCGAGCTGATTGCCGCCGCCTTGGCCGCCGGCGCACAGCGGGTGGTGCTGGCCATCGGTGGCAGCGCCACCAACGATGCGGGCAGCGGCATGCTGCGCGCGCTGGGCCTGCGCCTGCTGGATGCCGACGGGCAAGCGCTGGAAGAAGGCGGCCTGGCACTGGCGAAGCTGGCGCGGATCGACGCCAGTCACCTGGACCCGCGCCTGGCGGAGGTGCAATTCGAAGTCGCGGCGGACGTCGACAACCCGCTGTGCGGCGCCAACGGTGCATCGGCGATTTTCGGCCCGCAGAAGGGCGCTAACCCGCAGCAGGTGCAGGCGTTGGACCAGGCGCTGGGCCATTTTGCCGACCACTGCGCACAGCTGCTGGGCGACGATGTGCGCGACTACCCTGGGTGCGGCGCTGCCGGTGGTATGGGCTTCGCCGCCCGTGCGTTCATGGGGGCACAGTTCCGCCCGGGGGTAGAGGTGGTGGCCGAACTGGCCGGACTTGACGCCTTGGTGCAGGGCGCGGACCTGGTGGTGACGGGTGAGGGGCGTTTCGATGCCCAGACACTGCGCGGCAAGACGCCGATGGGGGTTGCCCGGGTCGCCAGGCGCCACGGTGTGCCGGTGGTGGTGCTGGCCGGGACACTGGGTGAGGGCTACCAGCAGTTGTATGCCCATGGGGTCGATGCTGCATTTGCGTTGGCCAGCGGGCCGATGAGCCTGGAACAAGCATGTGCCAACGCGGCAGAACTGCTGCAGGCTCGGGCTTGTGACGTGGGCCGGTTATGGCGCTGCGCAGCGCGCGCCTGATCAAAGCGCTTTTGCGTCTTCGAACAGGGCGATGAAGTTGGCCAGCGCAGGCGAGGCATTCTGGGCGTTCCATTTCATGTACAGGCCAATGCCTGGGGTGGCTTGCTCGTCTATCGGGCGGATCGCACAGAACTGTACGCGCTCGCGTGGGGTCGATCGGGCGAATGAGGCCGGCACCAGGGCCACACCGAAACCACAGGCGACCAGCCCCAGCAGGGTATGAATCTGTGCGGCTTCCTGCACCACCCGAGGGTAGAAGCCGGCCGACTCGCACAGGGCGACCAGCTGGGCATGGTAGCCGCCGCCCAACGCTTGCGGGGTAAACACAAAATCCTCATTGGCAAACTCGCGCAGGTCGACGTCGCCTTGCTGCGCTTTCACGTGGCCGGCGGGCAGCGCCATGACAATCTGCTCGTCAAGCAGCAGCCGTGACTCCAGCGTACCCACCGGCAGCGGTAACCTGCGCATGAAGCCGATATCCGCCTCACCGGCCAGCAGCGCCTTGGCCTGCGTCGCCGATGGCATCTCGCGCAGGGTCAGCTGCACGTTCGGGTAAGTCTCGCGATAGCGCCGCAAGCTGGTGAGCAACGAGTCGTAATAGGCGATGGAAATGGCCGTGATGGTCAGTTTCCCGCTGACACCCGCAGAGACATTACGGGCGTACTCGATACCCTGTTCCAGCTCGGCAAGCACGCGGTAAGCCGTATCGCGAAAGGCTGTGCCGGCCGGGGTCAGACGCACCCCGCGCGTATTGCGCAAGAACAAGCTGAAACCGAGCTTTTCTTCCAGGCGGCTGATCGCCTGGCTCAGCGGCGGCTGTGCCATGTGCAGGCGCTCGGCAGCCTTGTGAAAGTGAAGCTCTTCTGCCACGGCGATGAACTGCCTGAGCAAACGTGTTTCGATCAATCAAGCATTCCTTCAGCGCGGCGACTCGGTGGTGATATCCATGAGATATCAAAGTTGCATGCTTTTAATATTAAGTCATTGAATTTTTTGTTGTTATCGTAAAAAGGAAAATCGAAGGTAGCCAGAAATGCCCGTTACAGAGCCTTTCCACAACGAAGTTGCGGCCGTCACCGATGCCGCACAGGGCCTGGTCTTGGCCTATGGAATGGGGCTGGCCGGACGATCGCCCCGCATCAAGGAATGCAGCTGCGTGCCAGTCAAGGTCGCCAATACCCGCGCCGACCTGGGCGAAAGTCTGGTCTGGGATGAGCGTAACGGCGCATTGTACTTCATCGATATTTCTGGCGGGCGCATCAACTGCCTGACGCCAGACGGCGAAGTCGAGAACCTTTACGCGTCAGCCGCGCGCATTGGCGCCCTTGCGCTGACCGACCGGGGCAACCTGATTTTCACCGAAGATGCCAGCGTAGCCATTTTCGATGTGCCGGCGCGCAAGGTATGCCAGCATTCGGCATCGGTCCATCCGCGCTCCACTTACCGATTCAACGACGGCGCCTGTGACCCGCAAGGGCGCTTCGTTACCGGGTTGATGGACGATGCCCTTAGCGGCAATACCGGGGCGCTGTTCCGTTTTGACGGGCAGTTGAGCGACGAGGTCATCCACGATGACATGGCCTTGCCCACTGGGGTTGCCTGGTCGCAAGACGGCCAGACGATGTACTTCGTCGATTCGGCGGCGCGCGCCATCTACCGTGCCGAGTACCTCATGGAGGGCCGGCTGGGCACTGTTACGCTGTTTGCCGAAACCCCTGCCGAACTGGGGCGGCCAGATGGCCTGGCGCTGGACCGCGAAGGCGGGCTGTGGGTGTGCCAGTACCATGGCAGCTGCCTGCTGCGCTACGACCGCCACGGCCACCTGACCGATCAGGTACTGATGCCGGTACCGTGCCCCACCAGTTGCTGCTTTGGCGGGCCCGGCATGAATACCTTGTTCATCAGCACCGCGCGTTTCGACATGAGCCCTGAAGACCTGCTCCATTACCCGGATGCTGGCGACCTGTATGCCATCCACCCGACAATTGGCGGTGTCGCCCGGCACAGCTTCAAGGAATAAGCGCTTGGGCTTGGCTGGCCGGTAACACGGCCAGTTCGCCAAAACGCTGCGCCGAGTCGATGTAGCGCAGCGCCGACTTGGCATCTTTCCAGCCCACGTAGCTCATCAGTGATTTCAGTTCCCAACCATTGGCTGTGGCCCAGGTGGCAAAGCCACGCCGTAGCGAGTGGCCGGTATACAGCGCCGCCGGTACCCCGGCACGTTCCAGCATGCGCCGCAGCAGGCCGACCAGGCTGTTGCTGTTGAGCGCGCTTTCACCGAGGTTGCCCCAGCGGTCAAGCTTGCGAAACACCGGCCCGTGGGCAATGCCGGCAACTTCCAGCCATTGCAGGTAGGCCGTTACCGGGCACAGGGCCTTGAGGGCAGGGGTGCGGTGCTGCACGCCCAAGGCTTCGCGGTCGCCCTTGCTGCGCGGCAGGAACAGCGTGATGCCGACACCGGCTTCGGCCTGGATATGTTCGATGCGCAAGCGTGCCAGTTCATCACCGCGAAAACCTCGCCAGAAGCCCAGCAACAGCAACGCAGTGTCGCGGCGTGCCCGGCGCAGGGCGGCCAGGTCGTGGTGTTCGTGGGCCTGGCGAGCCTCCTCTTCAAAACACGCCACGGCGGTTTGCAGGTGTTGCAGCAACAGCGGGGCGGCCTGCCTGGGCGGCGTCGGGTGCAGGGTGCGGATGCCGCGTAGAACCTGGCGTACCAGCGGTGCCTTGGTCGGGTCGGGGAAACCTTGGGCGACGTGCCATTGACTGAGCGCGGCCAGGCGCTGGCGCAGGGTACTGACGGCGTGGTGTTCGGCATGCTCGACCAGGTAGCGGGCGATACTCTCGGCGGTGGCCGGGAGAAAGCCGCCCCAGTGGCTTTCGAAGTGCTCGATGGCGGCCTGGTAGCTGCGCCGGGTGTTGTCACGGGTGGCGGCGCGAAGGTAGCGCTCGATATCGGTCATGGTGCGGCTGTCGGTGGGTGATGGGCACACGATAAACCGAAATCCCAAGACAAGCACCTAATGCGGCACCGGGGCAACGCCATCCTGCAGGGCCGGCACCAGCACCATCGTATCGTGCGAGGGCTCAATGCCGTTGAAGTGTGGGTAGTCGCGCAACTGCGCCGGCGACAGCGGCCGGCTGAAGTGATAGCCCTGGGCTATATCGCAGCCCGCCAGTTTCAGGCACACCACTTGCTCACGGGTTTCCACACCTTCGGCCACCACTTCCAGGCCCAGGCGTTTGGCCAGGATGATGGTGGAGGACACGATCGGGCTGTCGTCATGGCTGTTGGACAAGGGGGCGATCAGCGAGCGGTCGATTTTCAGCTTGCTCAGCGGCAGCGAATGCAGGTGGGCGAAGCCAGCGTAGCCGCGGCCGAAATCGTCCAGGCTGATGCCCAGGCCCGCGCTGCGCAGGGTGTGCAGGTGCGCCACAGCGGTACTTTCCGGGTCGAGGATGGTGGTTTCAGTGATTTCCAGCTCCAGCCGCTGCGGCGCAATCGCATACTGCTGCAGTTCGTTCAGCAACCGCGTAGCGAAGTCGCCCTGGCGCAGTTGCAGGGCGGAGACATTGACAGCCAGCCGTGTCTGTCGGCCTTGGGCGTCCCACTCCGACAGGGCCTCGCAGGCCAGGCGCAACACCTCCCAACCCAGCTCGACAATGAAACCACTGCGTTCGGCCAGGTCGATGAAGCGGTCCGGGTACAGCAGGCCGAACTCGGGGTGATCCCAGCGCACCAGCGCTTCGTAGCCCAGCACTTGCTGGGTGTCGAGGCGAATCTGTGGCTGGTAGTGCAGCACGAACTGGCGCTCGGCCAAGGCACTGCCGAAGGCCTGTTCAAGGGTGAAGGCCTGAATGTCGGCCAGGTTCAGCGAGGGGTCGAAGAAGCGATATTGCGCGCGCCCGGCCTGTTTGGCCGAATACATCGCCGCGTCGGCACTGCGGACCAGGCTGTCGATGTCCTGGCCATCGCGGGGGCAGATGCTTACGCCCACGCTGGGGCTGGTGTTGACCTCCTGGCCATCCAGGGCATAGGTGGCCGACAACCGCTGAACCAGTTCGTGAACCCAGGTATTGATCTGTTCCTCGCTGCGTTCGCCTGCCAGCAGCACCACGAATTCGTCGCCGCCAAAGCGCGAAGCCTCGTCGCCGGGCTCCAGAAGGCGCTGGATACGCCCGGCCACAGCCTGCAGCAGCAGGTCGCCAATCTTGTGCCCGAGCGAGTCGTTGATCGACTTGAAGCGGTCCATGTCGATGAACAGGATCGCCATCAGCCGGCGCTTGCCCCGTTGCCGGGTAAGCGCCTGACCCGCCACCTCGACGAACTGGCGGCGGTTGTGCAACCCGCTGAGGTGGTCGGTGGCGGCGGCATGGCTGCTGCGCCGGTGTTCCTCCTCAAGGCGCCCGATAAGTTGCTGGTTGACCTGTTGGGCCTGCTCCAGAGCATTGAAAGCCTCCTGGTGCTTGCGCAGCAGACGCAAGGTGCACAGCAAACTGCCGAGGATCAGCAGGGTCATGCTCAGGTTCAGCCAGAACTGCCGACAATGGGGCAATGCCGAGGGTGTAGGCAGGCCAAGGCCGCACGCCGGGTGGGCGGCGGTTACGGAGGGGATGTGCAGCCCCCAAAGAAAGGCCAGGGTGGCTGCGCACAGCATCAGGATCAGCAGCCGTAAAAGGCTGGTGGACGAAAGCGAACGGCGAATCACTGCTGATGGTTCCCGACCCTGGGTGATGCTCGAAAAATACGACAATAAGATGACAGACTGATGACTGATAGCTAATTGCCTTTAAGGGTTCCCCGTATCCGCCAAGGGCGCCTGCAGGCGTGCGGTTTCCTCTTCGATGTAGCTCATCAAGGCGCTGACTTCGGCATCACCCAACCGCATGTTGGGCATCGCCAGGCGGTTGTACTGCTCGTACAGCAGCATGGCCAGGGGGTCTTTCTCTGCCAGCATGCGGTCGGGTTCTTTCAACCAGCGGGTCAGCCAGTTGGCATCACGCTGGCGGGTCACACCCAGCAGGTCGGGGCCTATACCCGGTTGCCCCGGCTCGGTGTTACCCAGCGTGTGGCAGGATGAGCAACGGGTGCGGAAGATCTGCTCGCCACTGCTTGGCGGACGTACTTCGGGCGCTTGAGCGTAGTCATTGTTCTTGGCGCTGGCCTGTTTCCAGTTGTGCAGGCTGTTGCCCAGGCGATCGGCGAGGATGTACGGGCTTTCGAAGGGCGAAGCCTTCATCCAGCGGCCGGTGGCCTGGTTGCCGATGATCAGGCTCAGGTTGTGGTCCTTGGAACGGCCGTTTTCCAATCCGTCAATCCACAGCCCCAGGCTACGGCGCAACCGTTCGATGTCGTCAGGTTCACCGGTGAGCAGCGTCCAGCCGGGGCCGATGCCGAACTTTTCAGCGTAGCGTTTGAGGGTGGCTGGCGTGTCGTTGTAAGGGTCGATGCTGATGGAGTACAGGAAAATGTCGTTGCCGACCCGGTCGCCAAGAATCTTCTGCACCTGGCGCAGGCGTGCGGTTTCAACCGGGCAGGAGTCGGAACAGCCGGTGAAAATGAAGTTGATGGCGACAACCTTGTCTTTGATCAGGTCGTCGAAGAAATGCACTTGCTCCCCGTCCTGGGTGAGCAGGGGGATGTTGGGGAAGTAGTCGGCACCCCAAGGGCTTTCAGCGTCTTTGGCCACCGGTTGTTGCGGCAGCAACGGCCAGAACGGGATGCTGGCGGCGAACAGCGCGAGCACCAGCAGGAAACGCCATGAGCCGGACATGATGCGGTCCTCATCGGTTGGCAGTGGGGGCCGCAAAGCGGCCCCCGCCTTGCACTCACTGATACCTGACTGGCGCCGTCACGGTCTGCCCCAGCGCCGACTTCACGGTAACCGTCGCCGGTGTGGCCGGGCCGAAGCCGGTGGTGGTCACCGACACGCGCCAGCGCGCACCAGTGGTCGTGGCGGTCAGCGTGGCGTTACCCAGGCTTACCGGGCCACCAGTGGTCGCCGCAGTCACGCTGATGCTGTTGCCCGTGGCCACTGTGGTCGTCCCTTGCACATCCCAGGTGAAGCGGTTGCCGCTGCGCACCTGCACCGTGGCACTGGTGACCTGGATCTGGTCGACCGCTGCAGCCGGGCTGACCGCGATGCTGACCGTGGCCGGGTTCACCGACTCGGCCCCTTTGGCATCCCGCGCCGTGTAGTTGAAGCTGGCGGTAAACGGCGTGGCGACCGTGGCCGGCGGGGTGTAGGTCACCGTGGTGCCATTGGTGCTGACGCTACCCTGGCCGGAGTCGGGCTGGCTGAGGCCGACGACAGTCAATGGCAGATTACCTTCCGGGTCGGTGTCGTTGGCCAGCACGCTCAGGGTGATCGGCTTGCCAGCAGTGGTTGCCGCACTGTCGTTGGCCGCGACCGGTGGCTTGTTGGCAGCATCATCGTTGTCGTCCTTGCCTTTGGTGCGGAAGGTCGGCAGGCCCACCGACGCCATGTATTGCACGCCATCCCAGCCTGGCAGCGGGGTCGGCATTACCTGGAACTGGCCTGGGTGTTCAATGTCCCAGCGCAGCAGCATCGAAGAGTCTTCATGCTGGGTGTTGTGGCAGTGCTCCATGTAGGTACCGGCGAACTCGCGGAAGCGGATAGCCATTTCCACTTCTTCCGACGAATCGGCATCCGGCCCGATGCGGTAGACGTCCTTGCGCGCCCATTTCTCCCATTCTGGCGGCGCCTTGCCGTCGCGGCTAAGAATCACACCTTCCTCGAAGTGCACATGCACCGGGTGGCTCCAGCCATTGCCGCCGTTGACGATTTTCCACACTTCCAGGGTGCCGTCGCCGCTGAAGCCCCCGTCGGTGGACTGTTGGGCCAGTTGTGGTGCAGCACTGATGCGCCGTGGGTCCATGCTGTAACCGAAGCCCCCGTCAGTCTTGATAGTCCAGGGTTTGGTATCGGTACCGTCAGAGCGGCCAAAGATGAACTCGCGGTGGCGGGCATCCTTGATCTTGGCCTGGTCGGCGGCCGAATTGCGGTCAATGGGCAGCGGGAGCATTTTCAGGCCTGCGGCCTTGCCGGGTTTGGCCGGTTCGTAGGCCACCGGGTCCATGCTCACGTCCTGGCCGCTGTACGGCTGCACGATCAACTGCAGGAACTTGCCGACCAGCGGGTCGCCGTTCTCCCACAGCGGGCCCTTGCTGGTCTGTTTGATCACTGCCTTGTACTTCTCCGACAGCACGTCGGCCAGCGAGATGGCACCTTCCGGGCCCTTGCCGGTGAGGTGTTCCTCCAGGTTGACGAAGTACAGCTTGTCGCCCACCTTGATGCCGTTCTTGGCGAAGTTGATGATGATGTCGTAGCGCTCGGCAATACCTTGCAGCGGCAGGATACCGTTGTTGTCCTGCAGGTTGCCGTCACCGTTGAGGTCCATGGTGCCGTCGAATGGCACGGCGTGCTCCATGATGTTGCCGTCGTTGGCGATCATGTGGAACGGCACCCGCGCATACGACACGTTGGAGCCGGATGGCCCCTTGAATTCGCCGCTGGTCCCGGCGATTTCACGCACGACTGCGAATTTGAAGTAGCGGGATACCGAGCCATTGAGCAGACGGAAGCGATAACTGCGCGCGCGCACCTTGAGCTTGGGCTGGTACTGCCAGTTGACCAGCATCTGGTCGCCAAGGAAGCCATCGGTGTTGAACGGGTTGAACCACAGCTGGCCGTTTGCATCCCAGGCCTTGTCGGCCATCACCAGGTTGACGTCGTAGTCGCGGTTGCCCCAAGGCATGCCCGAACCGCTGGGGAAGCGCAGGTTCACGCCATCCTGCAAGGCCTCGTTGCCGCGGTCCAGGGCGCTGTAGTAGTTCATCATCACGGCGTTGCCCTTGTAGACGTTCTGCGCCGTGAAATCCATCATGTGGTCGTGGAACCAGTGGGTACTCATGGTTTCGCGCCAGTCGCCACGAATCTTGATGCTGCCGTTCTGGCAGGTTTTCAGCCCGGGCGAGCCGTCATTGACGAACAAGGTTTCACCCGGTGAGCAAGGGAACGCGGCACGCGGGTCTTGTGCGCGGGTGTTGATGGTGTCGTAGCCGGCCAGCTGCACCGGCCAACGGTAGTCGTAGTACTGGCCGGGGAAGAAGTAGGCGTTGGCATAGCCGTCGCTTTCGGCGGGGGAGTGGCCGTTGTGCTCGTGGGTCGAGATGGTATGCAGGCCAAAACCGCCGTTGGCCGAAGGGTCGATCGGCAGGGCGTTGTAATGGCGCATCAGCACCGGCTGGCCATAGCGCACCATCAGCAGCTTGACCGGGAACGTGCCATCGAACGTCCACAGCGACTTGTGGTTCTGCAGCGGCATGTTCGGGTGGAAGCGGGTGTCGATGCCCTTGGTCGTGCCCAGCGTATTCGGGATGTCGGAGGTCTGGTAGTACAGCCCGCCCGGGCCGAATTCACCGACCGCATAGTTGTGCAACTGCTTGCGGTCGCGCAGGCCCTGGTTGATGCGTGCACCGGCTTGCGCGGTCTTGAACGCAGTCTGCGGGTAAAACTCGTTCCAGCGCTGGTGTGACCAGCCTTTGCCTGGTGGACGGCCTTCAGCCGGGGAGCCGACCGGCTTGCGGTTCAGGAACATCTCGATCTGCGCCTTCCATGGGTTGCGGTCCAGCACGTTGGCGTACTGGGTCGGGAACGGGTAAAGCCCGGGTTGCTTGAGGAAAGCTTCCAGCGCGGTGCCACTGGGGCCGCTGCGGGCAACGACGTTGGGGTCCTGCGCCGGGGCGGCCCCCAGGGTGGGAACCGGGAAGGTCAGGCTGGGCGGTGGCAGGGTGGGGTCGAGTTTTTCTGTGCCGAACTCTTCGAACAGCAGCAATTGTTGGGTGAACGGCTGCGCACCGAACAGCGGGCTGGGCTTGCCGTTGGTAGGGTACCTGTCAGAGGTTTGCAGGGCAGGCGGTAGTACGTTGTCGGTGCGCACCGTGTTGCGGTCGCCATACATCCCATTGGTCAGCTCCAGCGAACCTTGGTTGGCTTCGGGCAATGTATTGAGGTTCAGCAGGGCCGGGGTCGGATCAGCCGGTTGGTCGGTGTAGGCGGAAGGATCGGTTGGCGGCGGCAGGCCGTTATCGTCGAGGGGGGCCGCTGTAACCGTGATCAGCCCGAGGCTGAGCATCAGCGCGGTGACGGTGGACAGCTGGAATGCATGCCTAGCAGGGTGGATCACGGCAGATGTTTTCATTGCCTTATGCCTCGCTCGCGGCTTTATGGCTTAAAGCCATCAATGGCGTTTTGCCCGGTAAAAAGCCCTGAGCAACGGCTGTGCCAACCGATATTTCGGTAATGCTCTATTAAACAAATCGTTGTAGCGCCTGATGTGCGCTAGATAACAGAGCGTCAAAAATGGGGATATGTCCCCACTAGCGGGTCACCCAGTGCCCAGTCTTTGGGGGGATGGGTAGTGACAGCACTGGCTCACTGGGGTATACCTGAGCGCCACCAAGGGGAGCCCGGCAACGGGCTGAGAAACCGCTGAGCGTTGCAGCGCGGTGACCCTTCGAACCTGATCCGGATCATGCCGGCGAAGGGATGGGATTCGTAACCTGCCTTTTTGCCGGCCTCACTGCGAGGCCCGTCCATGCTCACTGCCAAGGTCTCGCTGTCACCCCCATCAAGGACAGCAACATGACCGAACGTTTCAGCCAGTCCCTGCGCCGCCAAAGCGAGCCGACCTGGTCGGCGGCCGTGGGCCACCGTTTCGTGACCCAATTGTGCGACGGCAGCCTGCCAGACCCGATCATGGTCGACTACCTGGTGCAGGACCACCGTTTCCTCGACAGCTTCCTCACCTTGCTGGGCGCGGCCATCGCCACCGCTGACACGTTCGAGGCGCGCCTGCGCTTCGGCCGCTTCGCCGGGATGATTTCCAGCGACGAGAACACCTACTTCCTGCGCGCTTTCGACGCTCTGGATGTAAGCCCGGCGCAACGCACTGAACCGACCGACACTGTGCCAACCGCAGGTTTCAAGGCGATCATGCGTGAAGCGGCGGCAACCCGTTCTTATGCGGCGGCGCTGGCAGTGCTCAACGTTGCCGAAGGCCTGTACCTTGACTGGGCGCTGAAGGCGCCCAAACCCATGCCGAACAATTTCGTCCATGCCGAGTGGATCACCTTGCACGATAACCCGGCCTTCCAGGCCTTCGTTGCCTTCCTGCAATCCGAACTGGACCGCGTCGGCCCGCAGGAAGCTGCACTGGCCACTGACTTCTACCAGCGCACCGTAGCGCTAGAACTGGCCTTCTTCGATGCCGTTTACCCGGAGGGCAAATGAGCATGGACGTCTTCGAGCGCCTCAAGGCTGCTGCCTCGCTACAGTGGAACAGCTATGTCGACCATGACTTCGTGCGGCAGATGGGCGAGGGCACGTTGAGCGAAGAAGCATTCCGGACTTACCTGGTGCAGGATTACCTGTTCCTTATCCAGTTTGCCCGTGCCTGGGCGCTGGCGGCTTACAAGAGCCGCCGCCCGGCCGACATCCGCGCTGCGCAGGCCGGGCTGGCGGCGATCCTGGATGAAACTGAACTGCACCTGCGCCTGTGCGCGCGCTGGGGGCTGACCCAGGCCGATATCGAAGCTGCGCCCGAGCACCAGGCCACGGTGGCCTATACCCGCTATGTACTGGATTGCGGTGCCGCCGGCGATCTGCTGGAACTGCATGTGGCACTGGCGCCTTGCGTGATCGGCTATGCCGAAATCGGCCGGACCCTGGCGGAACGGATCGGCGATTTGAGCAAACACCCGTACCGCGAGTGGATTGGTGAATATGCCGGGGAAGGCTATCAAGGCGTGGCGGCGGCAGCGCGCAAGCATCTGGATGAGCTGGCGGCGCGGAGCATGACCGAGCAGCGCTTTGCAGAGTTGGTGGGGATTTTCGGGCAAGCTTCCAGCCTGGAGGCAGACTTCTGGCAGATGGGGTTAAACGGAGGCTAATCTGCACCTTTGAGCGAAGCCCTCGACAAGGAGAAACACCATGAACATTGTCAACGCACGGCTGCGCGGCAAACCTGGCCTGTTCCGGATCGAACTCAGCGGCGAGTACATCGGCGCCATTGTGCCTCAGGCCGATGGAGTGGCACCGTGCGCGGGTGATGATCTGGACGCCGGGCAAAACCTGGTGGTGGCGCCTTTTGTCGAGCCGCACATTCACCTGGACGCCACGCTGACCGCGGGCGAGCCGAAGTGGAACATGAGCGGCACCCTGTTCGAAGGCATTGAGCGTTGGGCCGAGCGTAAGGAAATCACCACACACGATGACATCAAGACCCGCGCGAAAAAGACCATCGGCATGCTGGTGGACCACGGTATCCAGCATGTACGCACGCATGTCGATGTGACCGACCCGAAACTCACTGCGCTCAAGGCCATGGTCGAGGTGCGAGACGAAGTGCGCGCACGGGTCGACCTGCAGATCGTCGCCTTCCCGCAGGAGGGTATCGAGTCGTACGCCAACGGGCGGGCGCTGATGACCGAAGCGGTGGCCATCGGTGCCGATGTGGTGGGCGGTATTCCGCATTTCGAGAACACCCGTGAGCAGGGCGTTTCGTCGGTGAAGTTCCTGATGGACCTGGCCGAACGTACCGGCTGCCTGGTGGACGTGCACTGCGACGAGACCGACGACCCGCAATCGCGCTTCCTTGAAGTGCTGGCCGAAGAAGCCAGGGTGCGCGGTATGGGCGCCCGGGTAACCGCCAGCCATACCGTGGCCATGGGTTCGTATGACAATGCCTACTGCTACAAGCTGTTCCGCCTGCTGAAACTGTCGGGCATCAACTTCGTGTCGTGCCCGACCGAGAGCATTCACCTCCAAGGGCGCTTCGACAACTACCCGAAACGCCGCGGCGTCACCCGCGTGGCCGAGATCGACCGCGCCGGCATGAACGTGTGCTTTGGCCAGGACTCCATCGTCGACCCTTGGTACCCGCTGGGTAATGGCAACATCCTGCGCATTCTCGAAGCCGGGCTGCACATCTGCCACATGCTCGGCTACGAAGACCTGCAGCGCTGCCTGGACCTGATCACCGATAACAGCGCCCGCACCCTGAACCTGGGGGAGCGCTACGGCATCGAGGTGGGGCGGCCGGCCAACCTGTTGCTGCTGTCGGCACCGGACGATTACGAAATGGTGCGTAGCCAAGGGCACGCGCTGGTGTCGGTGCGAAACGGCAAGGTGTTGATGCGCCGCACGCCCGCGCAGGTTGAGCGCACGCACTGATACACCCGCCACTTTGAAGCCCGTAACGCCCCGCCGGCCTTGAGCCGGACGGGGCGTTTTGCTGTTTGCCGTACGGCTAAACGCACGCTTGGAGCGGATTTTTGCCGGTAACATGCGATAAGCCGTGATTATTCTTCCTGAGGAAACGTTTGCAGGTGAGCGTTGTTATCGCCATAATCAGTACGTAATTACATGTTACATAACACAGTACAAAATCGTAGGAGCAGGCATGGCCCGGGGCGGTATCAACAAGGTGGTGGTTCAGCAGGCACGTCAGGCGTTGATTGCCCGCGGCGAGAACCCCAGCATCGATGCCATACGTATCGAGCTGGGCAATACCGGATCGAAAACCACGATTCACCGCTACCTCAAGGAATTGAACGGCCAGCAACCCGTGGCCTCCGAAGGGGGCGCGGCGCTGAGCGATGTGCTAAGCCGCTTGGTCGGGCAATTGGCCACTCAGCTACAAGATGAGGCCGACCTGAAGATCGAGCAGGCCGAAAGCACCTTCACTCAACAGCGAGAAGCGCTTGAGGCTCAGCTCGACATCGCCCAGCAGGCCCTGGCGGCGGCGCTTCAGCAACATAAGATCGATGCAGCGGCTTTGGCCGACGAGACGGAAAAACGGCTGACCACACAGAGCACGCTGCAAGCCGAACAGCTGCGCAGCGCCAGCCTCAACCAGTCGCTAGGTGAATTGCAGGTGCGTCTGGCCGACAAGGACGAACAGGTGAAGTCACTGGAGGACAAACACCGACATGCCCGCGATGCCCTGGAGCATTACCGCAATGCCAGCCGTGAACAGCGCGAGCAGGAGCAACGCCGCCACGAAGCACAACTGCAGCAGATGCAGGTGGAAGTACGTCAACTGCAACAAGGCATGATCGTGAAGCAGGACGAGCTGACCCGCTTGCACCGCGATAATGAGCGTTTGTTGGGTGAGCACCGCCAGGCCGCCAGCGCGTGCCGGGCGCAGGACGAGTTGCTGGAGCAACGCGATGCGCAGATCCAGGGCTTGCGGACGATCCTGGCCCAGGCACAAGGTGCCAGCGAAGAAATGCGCCGGCAGCTGGATGTGCAAGCGCAGCATCTGGAAACCAGGCGCGACGTGTGCGCGGAACAGACGCGGCAGTTGCTGCGGTATGAAGAAGAGCTAAAAGAACGCGATGTGGCGTTGGCGCAATGCAGGGCACACCTGCCTGCACATGCCGAGTGACGGGCCCGTCTAATGATCGACGTAACGGCGCATTGCACAACGCTCAGTGAGGCCGTGTGCACGTTCATTGGCCAGGGTTTCCCGTAACCGCGGGCTCAGCAGCCTCTCATCGAGCACCTCGAACCCGAACCGTGCATAGAAGGGCGCATTCCAGGGCACATTGGCAAAGGTGGTCAACGTGAGCTCGCGCAGGCCCGCGTCACGCGCGGCATCAGCCACTTGCTGCAGCAAACGCCGCCCCACGCCTTGCCCTTGAACCTCCTGGCGCACCGATATTTCATAAAGGTGCAGCGCCTGCCCTTCACGGCGGGCACAAGCAAAACCGGCAAGGCACCCATTATCGTCCTCGGCCACCCAGCTACCGCCCGCGTCGACGAAAGCCCTGTGCGCAACGCAATCCATCACATCACCTTGCGCCAGCCAGGCCAGCGTCGGCCAGCCGGCAAACGCCTGGGCCGCCGAACGCTCTAGGTCTGGCAGGTGTTGAATATCGCGCTCGAGGGTAGGGCGGATACGCATGAATCACTCCTGTTTCAGTAATCCGCCGCCAGTACTTGCGGCTGTAATTGCCAGCGCACCGAGCTTACACCTTTCTCCAGGCTCACCCGGCTGACCAGCCGCTCCAGTTGCGCGGGTGCCTGCGCGGTGCCCAACAGCTCGGCGCGTACTTCCAGGCGCGCCGGGCTGTCCAGATCCTGGCTTTGCAGTGACTGCAGCCGCAGCTGCGGATCGCCCAGGCTATGCAGCATCAGGCTGCGCACCTGGATTTCGTCCTCGGCGCGGCAGACGATTCGCACTTCGAAGTGCTGCTCCACCTCGCTGGCCGGCACCACGTCCTGACGGTCCAGGCGCTGGGCGATGTCACGCAGCAGGATATTGGCACATAGCACCACCAGGCTACCCAATGCCGCCTCCAACAGCAGCCCAAGGCTGCACAGCACACCCACTGCCGCCGTACACCACAAGGTGGCTGCAGTGTTCAGGCCTCGTACGTTGAAGCCGTCACGCATGATCACACCACCCCCGAGAAAGCCGATGCCCGACACCACATAGGCGGCGACGCGCGACGCATCGGCAGGTGCCATGCCTGGCACCGCCTGGGTCATCAGCACGAACAGGCAGGCACCGGTGCTGACCAGCGCATTGGTGCGCAGCCCGGTCAGGCGTTGGCGCAATTGCCGTTCGGCACCGATCAACGCCCCCAACAGCAAGGCAATGCTGGCGCGCAGCAGAAATACTTTCCAATCCATAGCAAACCTCTTGCGCAGGCATACGCCCGCATGAACGCCATCAGTTGGCGTGGTTGAAAAACCAGATCAATGCGCAGGATCACGAGGAAGGGAGGAAAAGCGGGGGTTACAAGAAACCACCGTCTTGCCAGGGCGGCCGGACAGTGCAGGACACTGCCGGGCTAGTGCGCCACGCGGGCCTGTCGCAAGCGACTGGGGCTACTGTCCAAGGCAGGTCTCCTGTTTAGGAAGGCAAAATTGCGTCGCGGACCATACGCCCGGTGGCAGAGCAGGTCAAGGGCGAAACATGACAATGGCTTCATCCTTGAATGGCGTGCAGCCGCTCACGCCCACATGGAAAAAAACCTGGGCAGCCGTTAACCTTGCGCCTCTCTTTGCCATCACCCGGACCGTTCCATGCTGTTCAATCTCGCCGTACTGTTCGGCACCCTGGTGGCCATGGAGGGCGTTGGCACGCTGGCTCACAAGTACATCATGCATGGCTGGGGCTGGTGGCTGCACCGTTCGCACCATGAGCCTCACCTGGGCATGCTCGAAACCAATGACCTGTACCTCGTGGCCCTTGGCCTGATCGCCACGGCACTGGTAGCGCTTGGCAAAAGCGGTTATGCGCCCTTGCAGTGGGTGGGCGGTGGGGTGGCTGGGTACGGGGTGCTGTATGTGGTGGCCCATGACGGATTTTTTCACCGGCACTGGCCGCGCAAGCCTCGGCCAGTCAACCGCTACCTCAAACGCTTGCACCGGGCGCATCGGTTGCACCATGCGGTGAAGGGGCGCAAGGGAAGTGTTTCGTTCGGTTTCTTCTATGCGCCCCCATTGAAGGTGTTGAAGCAGCAGCTGCGCAGCAAGCGCAGCCAGCAGTGACAACCTGAACGGGCCTCAATTCGCCGCTTCGCCTTCGGGCTGCGCCGCCACATGCCCACGGCTCACCCACCAGCCAAACCCCGCTGCCGTAAAGAACATGATCAGGCTATACAGTGCCGCCGGTACTGCCATGGTCGCGTTGTTCAGCAGCGAAGGGCTCAGCGCCAAGGCAATGGCCAAGGTCCCGTTATGGATGCCGATTTCCATGCCAATGGCAATTGCCTGGCGCTTGGGAATATTCAGCAGGCGCGGCACCCAGTAACCCACTGCCAGGCTCAACAGGTTGAACAGCAGCGCCGCCAGGCCCACCACCGGCGCATACTCGACCACGGTCTGCCAGTCCTTGGCCAAGGCCAGGACGATGGTGAAGGCGAGGAAAAGCGCGGCCACCAGCTTCATCGGTTTTTCCATGCGCGCGGCGAAAGCCGGGGCGAAATGGCGTATCAGCATGCCCAGTGCCACCGGCAGCAGCACAATGGCAAACACCTGCATCACTTTGGCAAACTGCAGCGCAATGGCTTGATCCGAAGCCATGAACCAGCTCAACGACAGGTTCACGAGCAATGGCATGGTCAGGATTGCGATCAGCGAATTGACCGCCGTGAGTGTGATGTTCAGCGCCACATCGCCATGGGCCAGGTGGCTGAACAGGTTGGCCGTGGTGCCGCCTGGCGAGGCCGCCAACAGCATCAGCCCTACCGCAAGGGCCGACTCCAGGCCAAAACCGTTGGCGATCAGGAAACACACCAACGGCAGCAGCAGGATCTGGCAGGCCAGGCCGACCATCACCGGTTTGGGGTATTTCACAACGCGAGCGAAGTCCGCCAGGGTCAACGACAGCCCAAGGCCGAGCATGATGATGCCCAAGGCTAGCGGCAGAACGGCGGTGAGCAAGGGCGAGGCTGTCATGGGGGGTCTCTTGGGCGAAGGATCTCGAGGAGTGTAGGCAGGCGCGGATTGATAGCTCATTGCAAAGGGCCAGCTATTGGTAACCATTTGTTACCAAGCGCAGCGGCTGGCCAGGCTGCATGCCGCGTTGCAGTAGGCCTGCAGGCGCAGTAGCATTCCCGCTTTTACCAAGGATTAGCCTGTCATGCCGTTCCAGCAAGGTCTGCTTGCCAACCCTGTGCCGGCCCACGCCCGTCACCTGTTCTTCACCCTGCAGTCACCCGAGGCGTTGCCTGCTGTGCTCGATGCCTTGCTGCCGCAGGTCGATGGAGAACAGCTGCTGCTCGGTGTCGGCGCCCCGCTGGCCAAGGCCCTGGGCCGCGAAGTGCCCGGCCTGCGCGCCTTCCCGCTGCTAGATGCCGCCGTAGAAAACCCGAGCACTCAGCACGCCCTGTGGCTGTGGTTGCGCGGGAACGAGCGCGGCGACCTGCTGCTGCGCGCCCACGCCCTGGAACAGGTGCTGGCACCGGCCTTGCGCCTGGCGGACAGCGTTGATGGCTTCCTGCACCGTGGCGGCCATGACCTGACAGGCTACGAAGACGGCACCGAAAACCCGGTGGACGAAGATGCGGTGCAAGCGGCCATTGCCAGCGACGGTTCCAGCTTTGCCGCGTTCCAGCTGTGGAAGCACGACCTGGAATACTTCAAGTCGCTGCCCCAGGCCGATCAGGACAACATTATCGGCCGTCGCCTGAGCGACAACGAAGAGCTCGACGACGCGCCCGAGTCCGCACACGTCAAGCGCACCGCCCAGGAAAGCTTCGAACCCGAGGCGTTCATGGTGCGTCGCTCGGTGGCCTGGGCCGACCAGCGCGGTGCCGGCCTGGCCTTTGTCGCCCTGGGCCACAGCTTCGATGCATTCGAGGTGCAACTGCGGCGTATGAGCGGACTGGAGGACGGCATCATCGATGGCCTGTACCGCTTCAGCCGGCCACTCACCGGTGGCTATTACTGGTGCCCGCCGATGGGTGACGCGGGGGTCGACCTGCGCCAGCTGCTGCAGGCCTGATCACTAAACATCCAGAAACAGAAACACCTGCTGGCGCGGAGCAGAGCGACTAGCCTTGAAAGTTTCCGATTCATGACGGGAGCTTTCCATGTACGCACGTCGTGATGTCCTACGCGCCAGTGCCGCTTTGAGCTTGCTGGCGGCGGCCCCTTGGCTGCATGCCGCCAGCCCGGCCGGCCTGCTGACCCGTAAAGTGCCGTCCACCGGTGAAGCGTTGCCGGTTATCGGTGCCGGTACCTCGGGCAGCTTCGAAGTGGACGCTGGTTCGGCTCAGTACGAGCAGCTGAAAATCGTGCTCAAGGCCTTTTTCGAAGGCGGTGGCCGGGTGATCGATACGTCGCCCAATTATGGTGGCGCCGACAGCATACTCGGCCAGTTGCTCGAGGAGGGTGGCTGGCATCGGCAGTGCTTCATAGCCACCAAGATCGCTGCCAACAGCCGGGCCGAGGCCGAAGCACAGTGGGCCGGCAGCCTGAAGAGCCTGCGTACCGACAAAGTCGACTTGCTGCAAATTCACAATCTGCGTGAGTGGCAGACCCAGCTGCCCTATGCCCGTGAGCTGAAGCATCAGGGCAAGGCCCGTTACGTCGGCATCACCCATTACCTGAACAGTGGCCAGGACGAAGTCGCCCGAATCGTGCGCAGCGAGCCGCTGGACTTCATCCAGATCAACTACTCGGTCAACGCCCCCGACGCCGCCCGCGCACTGCTGCCGCTTTGCCAGGACAAAGGTGTTGCGGTGCTGATCAACCGTGCTTTCGACGATGGCCGCCTGTTTGCGCGGGTCAAGGACCAGGCGTTGCCCGGCTGGGCCGCAGAAGCAGGCATCGGCAGCTGGGCGCAGCTGTTTCTGAAGTTCGCCATCAGCCATCCGGCGGTGACCACGGTCATCCCCGCCACCGGCCGGCCCGAACGCCAGCTCGACCAGCTGAAGGCCGGGCATGAACCCCTGCTTAGTCAGGCGCAGCAACAGGCGCTGATCAAGCAGTTTGCCTGACACCATGCAAGCGTGGCGGCAGCGTCTCGATCAAGGGCTGAACATCAAGCCCGGCGAGGGGCCGGCGGTCATCGCCGGCTTGCTGCTGTTCTTCCTGCTGTTCACCGGTTACTTCATGCTGCGCCCGGTGCGCGAAACCATGGGTATTGCCGGTGGGGTGGACAACCTGCAATGGCTGTTCACCGGCACCTTCATTGCCACCCTGGCGTGCCTGCCGCTGTTCGGCTGGCTGGCGTCCAGGGTGCAACGCAGGCTCATCCTGCCGTGGACCTATGGCTTCTTTGCCAGCAACCTGCTGCTGTTCGCCGCCCTGTTCGCAGTTGCCCCTGACGACGTGTGGGCGGCCCGGGCCTTCTACATCTGGCTGTCGGTATTCAACCTGCTGACCATCTCCCTGGCCTGGAGCGTGCTTGCTGATCTGTTTTCCACCGCCCAGGGCAAGCGTTTGTTCGGCCTGCTGGCAGCTGGGGCTAGCCTGGGCGGGCTAAGTGGCCCCCTGCTAGGCACCTTGCTGGTGGCGCCGCTGGGCCATGCCGGGCTGCTGGTGCTGGCGGCGGTATTGTTGCTGGGCAGCAGTAGCGCGGCCCTGTTCCTGCAACGCTGGCGAGCACGCGAACCTCTACCGGCACAAGCCCAACGCTCGGGATCGCGACCTTTGGGCGGCAACCCGTTTGCCGGTGCCACCGCCGTACTGTGCTCGCCGTATCTGCTGGGGATCGCGCTGTTCGTCGTGTTGCTGGCCAGCGTCAGCACCTTCTTGTATTTCGAGCAGGCACGCATCGTCAGCGAAACCTTTGCCGATCGCACCCGGCAAACCCAGGTGTTCGGCCTGATCGACACCGTCGTGCAGGCATTGGCCATCCTTACCCAGGTATTCCTCACGGGCCGCCTGGCGCGTCGGTTGGGCGTGGGGGTGTTGCTGGTAGCGGTGCCGCTGGTGATGGCTGTGGGCTTTGTGTGGCTGGCGCTGGCCCCGGTGTTCGCCGTGTTCGTGGGGGTCATGGTGGTGCGCCGAGCTGGCGAATACGCACTGGTGCGGCCTGGGCGGGAAATGCTGTTCACGGTACTGCCGGCCGAGGACAAGTACAAGGCCAAGAACTTCATCGACACGGTGGTCTACCGGGGTGGCGATGCCTTGAGCGGCTGGGTCAAGCGGGCACTGGACGTGATGGGCGAGCACCCGCAACTGGCGATGCTCATCGGCGCATTGATTGCCTTGGGCTGGGCAGTGACCGGTGGCTGGCTGGGCCGCCGACAAGCTCGCCTGGATAGCCCGCCGCACGACTGACAGGCGCCCCAAATATGGCGTTGTCGCTTATTTAACGCCACCGGTCCGAACCCTTCGCAATAAACCGAATCCCCCGAGGGAGCCGTACTCACAACCTGTGTACGGCAACGTGCCGTGCACACCCAAGTCATACGAGGTTTCAAGACCATGGCCAACAAAGAAAACAGCCGCACCGGCAATCAACAAGGCAGCCAGGGTGGTAGCAAGAACCCGGGCAACTTCGCCAACGATCGTGAAAAGGCCTCCGAAGCCGGACGCAAGGGCGGCCAGTCTTCGGGCGGCAACATGCCCCACGATAGCGAGTCGGGCCGTAAGGGCGGCCGCTCGTAAGTGACCTGATGGCAGTGCCGGGGCGACCTGGCACTGCAATGAACCGGGGGTTTGCAATTAGCCAGGGTTGGCCGACAATGGCGGCGCCCTTTGCAGCCACCCGGAATCATCTGCTCCATGATGCTGATCAAGCAATTCCCTGACATTTCCCTGGATGACACGCTATTCGTCTTCGCCCTCGAGGCCGAGGCGGGCGATGTATTCACCGAGGTGCGCACCGTGTTCACGGGTATTGGCAAGGTGAATGCTGCCATCGCCCTGACCAAAGCCATTGCGGCGCACCGCCCGAAGCTGATCGTGAACCTGGGCTCGGCGGGCAGCCAGCGCCATGGCAAGGGCGAGGTGGTGTGTTGTAGCCGCTTCGTGCAACGCGACATGGATGTGACGCCATTGGGCTTTGCCCGGTATGAAACGCCGCTGTCGGACATACCGGTGGTACTGGAGCACGGCACCGCTATCCCCGGGCTGGCGCAGGAAACCTGTGGCAGTGGCGACAACTTCGAGATCAACCATGGCGACGCGCCTTATGACGTGGTCGACATGGAAGCCTATGTGCTGGCTTTGATCGCACGCGACGAAAACATACCTTTTGTTTGCCTCAAGTACATTTCCGACGATGCCGGCAGCGATGCAGCGGATGACTGGGCGGTGCAGGTTCACTTGGCGGCCGAAGCGTTCAAACGGGTGTTGTTCAGCCACGTGTAACCTGTGTCGTAATGCCAGGCCAGACGGCCTCTGCATGGCGTTGCGCCAACAGGGTGAGGCCGGGTTGAACTTTGCGGCGGTTGACGTTTCCACCGCATACACGCCAAGTCCAAGGAGTGACCTGCCAACCCTGGAGGCAAACATGGCACGACATATCATCCATTTCACCGGGCCTATCAACTCGTCAACCTGCGGCAACCTGGTCAATACCTGTTCACGGGCGTTGCAGCAGGGGGCCGAGGTACTGCAACTGAACATCGCCACCATGGGGGGCGAGTGCAGCTACGGGTTTACCCTGTACAACTTCCTGCGTGCGTTACCGATTCAGGTGCAGACGCACAACCTGGGCACGGTGGAGTCCATGGGTAATATTCTGTTTCTGGCCGGGGAGCGGCGTACGGCATGCAGTTACAGCAAGTTCCTGTTCCACCCGTTTCATTGGACCTTGCATGGCTCGGTGGACCATTCAAGGATGGCCGAGTACGCCATGAGCCTGGATTACGATTTGCGCTTGTATGCGCAGATCGTCGCCGAACGCACCAAAGGCGCCGCTGAGGTACTGGATGTGCCGCGGTATCTGATGGCCTATCCGCGCATATTGGGGCCACGGGAGGCGCTGGAGAACGGGATGATCCATGCCATTGATGAAATGCCGATCGACGTGGATGCGGTTCAGTGGAGTGTTCACGCTTGACGGTCCAAGGCCGGCAGCTTTGCCGCGCAAACATTTTGCCCGTAACAGTTTCGTGCCGCTCGTCACCTGCGGGCAAAACGATTGAGCAGACCTTGCAATTGGCGGCTCGGAATTAGGGCATGGTACTGGCCATGCAACCCGCCAAATCCTCGCAAGGAGTAACGACATGGCACAGGATCAAGCGCAAACCGGCCAACGTGGTGGCACCAAGGAAACCAACCCAGGCAACTTCGCCAACGACAGAGAGCGCGCCTCCCGCGCCGGGCAAAAGGGAGGGCAGGCTTCTGGCGGCAATTTTGCCAATGACCGCCAGCGGGCATCGGAAGCGGGCCGCAAAGGGGGGCAGAATAGCCACGGGCGCAGCCGCAGCCAGTGACTGAACATCCCCACCTTAGGGTAACGGGTTCTAATTGTTCGACATTTTTTTGAATTATCTGGCCATGCCCGGATCAATCAGGTTGTCATCCATGGAGAAGAGGAGGCCCCTTGCGATGCCTAGCCCACAACTGTACATCATCGATTACCAACTGCATGGCCAGCCGCGCAGTTTCATCATTCGTCTGGAGCGGTTGGACAATGCCGAGGCCTGGCATTGGGCAAGTTGCGATGCGGGCATCGGCATCATTCCCAAGTTCGGGCGCGAAAAAATTCGGAAGATCAGCCGGCCCATGGCCGAGCGCTACGGGATTACCGAAGTGACCTGGCGAATTTCGGGGAGCAAGCCGAACCAGTCGGCGGTGGATCCGGCGGCAATGCGTTGATGCCACACCTGAAGCTGCCGGCCACTTCGCGGTTGAACCCGTGAAGTGGCCGGCGAGGTCAAACCATCACTCCGGCTGCTTCAACACCAAGGTCAGGATGTCATAGCTGGCCACCAGCTCCCCCAGTTGGTTAGTGACTTCGACATCCCACGCCACCACACCCTGCGGCTGGCCCAACGGGCTGGTCTTGCCTTGGTCGATTTTGCGCTTGCAGGTCAAACGCGCTTGGATGGTGTCGCCAATGCCCACCGGGTTGATGAAACGCAGAGTATCCAGGCCATAGTTGGCCAACACCGGCCCGGCACCCGGCGACACGAACAGGCCGGCTGCCGCCGACAGCACGAAGTAGCCATGGGCAATGCGCTTGCCAAACTGCGATTCCTTGGCTGCGATTTCGTCGAAATGCATGTAGAAGTGGTCACCCGACAGGCAGCCGAAGTTGACCAGGTCGGCTTCGGTCACCGTGCGGCGGTGGGTCAGCAGCGACTCGCCAATGCGCAGCTGCTGGAAGTAGCGGCGGAACGGGTGCACTTCGGTTTCGATCACTTCGCCACCGCGCACGTATTCGCCGGTGACTGCCGTGAGCATGCTCGGCGAACCCTGGACAGCGGCACGCTGCAGGTAGTGCTTGACCGCACGCAGGCCACCCAGCTCTTCACCACCACCGGCCCGGCCAGGGCCGCCGTGCTTGAGTTGCGGCAATGGCGAGCCATGACCGGTGGACTCCTTCGCGGCCTCGCTGTCGAGCACCAGCAGGCGGCCATGCCAGGCAGCCGCCACCGGAATGGCCTTGGCCGCCACGCTACGGTCGGCGGTGACCAGGGTTGCCACCAGGCTGCCTTTGCCCCGCGCGGCCAGCGCCAAGGCTTCGTCAAGATCATCGTAGGCCATCAGCGTGCTGACCGGGCCGAACGCCTCGATGTCGTGGGCGCCGCCTTCGGCGTGCGGGTCGCGGGCTTGCAGCAGGGTCGGGGCGAAGAACGCCCCTTCGGCCACACCCTCGCCGCGCGGCGCAAAGCCATCGCTGGCGCCGAACAGCTGGTCACAACTTTGCAGCAGGCTGCGTACCCGCTCGGCCACGTCGTGCTGCTGGTCGTGGGAGGCCAGTGCACCCATGCGCACGCCTTCCAGCGAGGGGTCGCCAACCACGACTTTGCTCAGGCGCTCGCGCAAGCGTGTGGCAACGGCATCGATGTGCCTGGCCGGCACAATGGCCCGGCGGATGGCGGTGCATTTCTGCCCGGCCTTGGTGGTCATTTCACGCACCACCTCCTTGATATACAGATCGAACTCTTCGCTGTCCGGGCTCACGTCCGGCCCGAGGATGGCACAGTTCAGCGAATCCGCCTCTGCGGTGAAAGGTACCGAATTACGTATCAGGTTCGGCGTGACGCGCAATTTGGCAGCGGTATCGGCGGAGCCGGTGAAGGTCACGACATCCTGACCCTGCAGGCGGTCGAGCAAGTCGCCTGTGCTGCCGATCACCAATTGCAGGCTACCTTCCGGCAGCAAGCCGGAGGCGTTCATCAGGCGCACGACGGCTTCGGTCAGGTAGCTGGTGGAGGTCGCAGGCTTGACGATACAAGGCATGCCGGCCAGGAAAGTCGGCGCGAATTTTTCCAGCATGCCCCAGATGGGGAAGTTGAACGCGTTGATGTGCACCGCAACGCCTGCACGCGGCACCAGGATGTGGCTGCCGGCGAAATGGCCTTGTTTGCCCAGCGCAATGGCAGGGCCTTCGTGAACCAGGTTGCCCGACGGCAACTCACGGCTGCCAATGCCCGCGTACGAGAACAACGTGGCGTTACCACCCTCGATGTCGATCCAGCTGTCGGCACGGGTAGCGCCGCTGTGGTGCGACAAGGCGTAAAGCTGTTCCTTGCGTTCGGCCAGGTACAAGGCCAGGGCTTTGAGGCGCTGGGCGCGCTGCTGGAAGTCCATGGCCATCAAGCTGGCAAGGCCACGGGCTCGGGCGTAGTCCACGGCTTCGGCGAAGTCCGGGCGCTCTTCATGGCTGTAGGCAAGCACGTGGCCGTCGAGGGCACTGCGCAGGGCCTGAGCGCCATGCTGGCCCAGCCAACGGCCGGCAATGAAGCTTTGCAGGGTAGGGGCGGCAGACATGCTGTTCTCCATGCTGTTCAAATGTAGGGGCGCGCTGTTACCACAGCGCCAGGGTGTAGCCGATGATCAGTCGGTTTTCGTCCACGGCATTGGTCAGGCCATTGCCGGAACGGAAAGTGACATTGCGCCAGCGCAGGCTCACGTCTTTGAACGGGCCGCTCTGGATGACGTAGGTGATGTCGGTGTCGCGTTCGCGCTCGCGGCCATTGCTGACGGTGGCGGTTTCGGCGTGGCGGCCGTCGGTGTAGCGGGTCATCAAACTCAGGCCGGGGATGCCCATCGCCACAAAGTCGTAGTCATAGCGCACTTGCCATGAGTCCAGCCCGGCACGGGTGAAGGTGTTGTAGGTGACCAGGTTGACCGTGAACGGGTCGCCGCCGTTGACGAACGGGAAGGCGCTGTCGCCGGACATCTGCTGCCAGGTGGCGGTGAACTTGTGCGCCCGCACGCCGAGCGTGAACATGGCGTTGAAGTTGCGGTTGTCGATGTTGCCGGCACGCTCGGCGCCGTCGTTGCGGCTGTCGAAGTAGCGCAGGTCGCTGCGCAGGCTCACACCTTCGCTCAACGGACGGGTATCGATCAGGCCCACGAACTGCTGGCGGTAGATGTCTTCGAGTTTGGCGTAGTAGTAGCTGACGCTGGTTTGCGGGGTGATGGCATAGCTGCCACCGCCGAAGTCCAGGTGGTCGCTGGTCGCAGCGCCATAGCCGATGTCGTCCCGGCCCGAGGAATCGCGCAGGTTGGCCTTGGTCAGGCGGCCGGCGTTGAAGGTGAAGCCATCAAGGTCCTGGCTGGTCAACAGGCCACCCTGGAAGGTGGACGCCAGCAGGCGGGTGTCGTTGTAGACCACCACCGGCAAGATGGGTTGCAGCGTGCCCAGGCGCAATGTGCTTTTGGACACGCGCAGCTTGCCGGTCAGGCCCAGTTCGCTGTAGTCATCGACCGGTTCATGGCTGTTTGGTCCAAAGGGCAGCAAGCCGGTGTTGCGGCGGTCGCGACTGGAGTCGAGCTTGATACCCAGCTGGCCCATGGCATCGACGCCAAAACCGACCGGGCCTTCGGTAAAGCCCGACTCCAGCTTGGCGGTAAAGCCCTGGCCCCATTCCTCGGACTTGGCCTGCGGGGCATTGCTTTGGCGGAAGTCGCGGTTGATGTAGTGGTTACGCAGCTCCAGCCGTGCGTGGCTGTCGCTGATGAAGTCTGCCATCGCTGGCAATGGCAATGCGAGGGTGGCCAGCCAGGCAGCTGACATGAAGTGCGTGCGGTTCATTGTTGTTGTTTTACCCGACATGATTGTTCGTCCTTGAAGTCAGTGCTTGCTGGCGCCGGCGGCGCCGATACCGGTCATGGAGCGGATGAACTGGGCGAGGTAGCGGCCGCGCTCTTCAGTGGCACGCTCAGAGCTGTCGGTGACCGAGAACACCCAGGCACTGAGGAACGCCAGGCTCATGGAGAACAACGCCGGGTTGCTGTAAGGGAACAAAGCTTTTTCGTTGTGCAGCACGTTGACCCACACCGCCGGGCCAAGCACCACCAGCAGCACTGCCGTAACCAGGCCAGCCATGCTGCCGCATACCGCGCCACGGGTGGTCAGCCCCTTCCAGAACATCGAGAGCAGCAGCACCGGGAAATTCACCGAGGCAGCCACTGCCAGTACCAGGCCGGAGAGGAAGGCGATGTTCTGCGACTCGAACAGCAGGCCAAGGATCACCGCCAGCAGGCCTATCAGCAGGGTGGCGATACGCGACACACGCATTTCTTCCTGCTCGGTGGCCTTGCCTTGACGGAACACGCAAGCGTACAGATCGTGGGACACGGCCGACGCGCCAGACAGCGCCAGGCCAGCCACCACGGCCAGGATGGTGGCGAAGGCCACGGCGGAGATGAAACCAAGGAACAGGTTGCCGCCCACGGCCTGGGCCAGGTGCACGGCGACCATGTTGCCGCCGCCGATGATGGCGCCGGTGGCATCGCGGTAGGACGGCTCGGTGCCAACCATGACGATGGCGCCAAAGCCAATGACGATCAGCAGCAGGTAGAAGTAGCCGATGAAGCCGGTGGCATAGAACACGCTCTTGCGTGCTTCCTTGGCGTCGCTGACGGTGAAGAAGCGCATCAGGATATGCGGCAGGCCAGCGGTGCCGAACATCATGCCCAAGCCAAGGGAAATGGCATCAATCGGGTTGGACAGCAAGCCACCCGGGGCCATGATTGCCTGCCCCTTGGCATGCACGGCCACGGCGCTGGCGAACATGGCTTCGGTGCTGAAGCCAAAATGCTTGAGCACCATGAAGGCCATGAAGCTGGTGCCCGACAGCAGCATGACTGCCTTGATGATCTGCACCCAGGTGGTGGCAAGCATACCGCCGAAGGTGACGTAGGCAACCATCAACACACCGACCAGCATGACCGCGTACAGGTAGCTGATGCCGAACAGCAGCTCGATCAGCTTGCCGGCGCCGACCATCTGCGCGACCAGATACATCAATGCGACGACCAATGTGCCGAATGCCGATGTGAGGCGCACCGGCGTTTGTGCCAGGCGGTAGCTGACCACGTCGGCGAACGTGTACTTGCCCAGGTTACGCAGGCGCTCGGCGATGAGGAACAGGATGATCGGCCAGCCGGCCAGCACGCCAAGGGCATACAGCAGGCCGTCGTAGCCGTTCATGAACATCATGGCCGAGATGCCCAGGAAGGAAGCGGCACTGATCATGTCGCCGGCGATCGCCAGGCCGTTCTGCATGCCGGTCAGCCCCCCGCCGGCGGTATAGAAGTCGCTGGCCGAGCGGGTGCGCAGGGCAGCCCAGCGGGTAACCAGCAGGGTGAAGCAGACGAACACCATGAACATCGAGATGGCAGTCCAGTTCATTGTGCGCACTCCTGCTTGACCTTGTCGTTGAGCGGGTCGAGCACGTTGTTGGCGCGGTGCACGTAGATGCCGGTCAGGGCGAAGGACAGCAGCACCATCAGCACACCCACCAGCATGCCCACGGTGGTCACGCCGCCGCTGAGGGACTGGCCGAGGGTGCTGGGCGAAAACGCGACCAGCAGGACGAAGCCGTAGTAGATCACCAGCATGGCCAGGGTCAGGCTGCCGTTGAGGCGGCGTTTGCGCCGTACAAGGTGCTGGAAGTCGGGGTGTTTGGCGATGCTTTCTATGCGTTCGGGTGTCATGGCAAGCGATCTCTTGGTGTTGTAATTGTTTTGTTGAGGTCACGCGGGTGTTGCGGTGTCGCTGATGGCCTCTTCGCGGGTGCGCCCGCGAAGCAGGCGACTCGGTCTCAGAGTTGGTCGAAATCGAGGACCACTTTGTCGCTCACCGGGTAGGTCTGACACGACAGCACATACCCGGCCGCCACTTCGTAGTCTTCCAGTGCGTGGTTGCTGTCCATTTCCACTTCGCCTTCGATCACCCGGCACTTGCAGGTAGAGCACACGCCGGCCTTGCAGGAGTAGGGCAGCTCGGCGCCGATGGCGTTGCCGGCGTCCAGCACGTTCTGGGTGTTGCGTGGCAAGTCGAAGGTGAGCGCGCGTCCGTCGCTGATCACGGTGATGTGGCTGAGCGCCGCGTCCACCTGGCGCGCGGCTTCGCGGGCCTCACGTCGTGCTTCGTTACCGGCAGCGGCGAACAGCTCGAAATGGATGCGCTCCTTGCCCAGGCCGTTGGCCTGCAAGCTGTCGCGTACGGTCTCAGTCATCGCCTGGGGGCCGCAGATGAAGGCCGCGTCCAGGCCTGGAACGTCCAGCCAGCGCGAAAACAGCTGGCCGCACTTGTCAGCGTCGATGCGACCGTTGTACAGGTCGACATCCTGCTGCTCGCGGCTAAATACAAAAATCAGGTTCAGGCGGTCGAGGTACCGGTTTTTCAGGTCTTCGAGCTTGTCGCGGAACAGCGCGCCAGAGCTGGAGCGGTTGCCGTACAGCAAGGTGAAGCGGCTGTGTGGCTCGCTGGCCAGGGTGGTGCCAATGATCGACAGGATCGGGGTTATGCCGCTGCCGGCGGCCACGCCCAGGTAATTACCCTGGCGGGCAGGGTCCAGCGGTACGAAGAAGCTGCCCGATGGCGGCATCACGTCCAGTTGCTGGCCAGCTTTGAGCCTATCATTGGCAAACGCCGAGAAACGCCCGCCGGGCACGCGCTTTACGGCCACGCGCAGCTCACCGTCCTGTACGGCGCTGCAGATGGAGTAGGAGCGGCGGACTTCTTCGTTGTCCAGCTGGGTACGCATGACCAGGTACTGCCCCTGGGTGAAACGGAACTGCGCTTGCAGGTGCTCGGGCACGTCGAAGGCAATAGACACCGCGTCACGGGTCTCGTTGCGCACTTGCTTGATGGTCAGGCTGTAAAACTGGCTCATGGCGTTCTCCACGGCTCAAATGCATTTGAAATAGTCGAACGGCTCCAGGCACTCGCGGCAGCGGTACAGCGCCTTGCACGCGGTGGAGCCGAACTGGCTGAGCAATTCGGTATGGGCGCTGCCGCATTGTGGGCAGCACACTTGGGGCACTTCGCCGAGCAGGCTGCGCTTGCTGGCGCTGCCTTGAGGCGGCGCGATGCCGTAAGCCCGCAGGCGCTCGCGGCCCAGTTCGCTGATCCAGTCAGTGCTCCATGCCGGGGTCAGCCGGCGTTCAAGGTCTGGCGCGGCAAAACCGGCCTGTTCCAGCGCCTGGCGGATATCACCTTCGATCACCTCGGTGGCGGGGCAACCGGAGTAGGTCGGGGTAACCACCAGGTGCAGGTGGCCGGCGCGCCAGTCGAGGTCGCGAACGATTCCCAGGTCGACCACGCTGACCACGGGCACTTCCGGGTCCATGACCTGGCCAAGCACCGCCCATGCCCGGGCCAGGTCGTCACCTTGCAGCGCCCGCGCACCCCGGTCGCCGGCAATCAGCTCACCAGGTTGCATCGGGGTAGGCCCTTGGCAGGAACTGCATTTCGGCCAGCAGCAGGCCCAGGTGTTCGGTGTGCAAGCCTTTGCGACCGTCCAGGTAGAAGTGGCTGGCAGCCTTTGGCAGCGGCAGTTCGACCGAGGCGAAGGTTTCGCTTACCTGCTTGAGCCAGGTAGCACCCACGGCACCGGGGTCGGCAGCGATACCCGCTTTGGCGAGCTGTACTTCATTGTCGCTGCCAGCCGTCAGCTCGACCGTGAAACGCCACAGTGACGCAATGGCGGCAAGTATGCGCTGGCGGCTCTCTGCGGTGCCGCCACCCAAGCGCTGTACCCACTCACTGGAACGGCGCAGGTGGTAGGTGACTTCTTTCAATGCCTTGGCGGCGATACCGGCGATACGTTCATCGCTGGAGCCAGCTAACCCCTGCAGCACGGCGAGGTGCCAGGCGTCGTAGAGGAACTGCTTGGTGATGGTCACGGCGTAATCGCCGTTAGGTTGCTCGACCAGCAGCAGGTTGCGGTAGGCTCGCTCGTCACGGCGGAAGGCCAGGGCATCGGCGTCGCGGCCGTCATCCAGCAGCTCGGCGGCGTACTCCAGCCAATTGCGCGCCTGGCCTACCAGATCGAGGCCGACGTTCATCAAGGCCAGTTCTTCTTCGATGGCCGGGGCATGGCCACACCACTCGCAAAGGCGCTGGCCTTGTACCAGGGCACTGTCGCCGAGCAACAGCAGGTAGGGGATAAGGGCTTCGTTGTGCATGGCCAACCTCACATGTGTCCGACTTCGTCGGGCAGTTCGTAGAAGCTGGCATGGCGGTAGACCTTGTCGTCCGAAGGGGCGAACAGCGGGTCTTTCTCGTCAGGGGACGACGCGGTGATCAGCGCCGAGGGCACCACCCACAGGCTGACGCCTTCGCTGCGGCGGGTGTACAGCTCGCGGGCGTTCTCGATGGCCATGGCGGCATCGGCGGCGTGGACGCTGCCGACGTGCTTGTGGTTAAGGCCGTGCTTGCTGCGCACGAACACTTCGTAGAGGGTCCAGACAGACATTTTCGATCTCCGCATCAATCGCCGCTCAGGCGGCGTTCTTGTTCTGTTGCTTGCGCGCGTAGGCCACGGCGGCCTCGCGTACCCAGGCACCGTCCTCGATGGCCTTGCGCCGGGTGGCGACACGTTCCTGGTTGCACGGGCCATTGCCCTTGATCACTTCGTAGAACTCGTCCCATTGGATTTCGCCAAAGTCGTAGTGACCGCGTTCGGCGTTCCACTTCAGCTCGGGGTCGGGGGCAGTGCAGCCGAGCAGTTCGAGCTGCGGCACGGTCTGGTCGATGAAGCGCTGGCGCAGCTCATCGTTGGTCTGACGCTTGATTTTCCAGGCCATGGACTGGGCGCTGTTGGGGGAATGTTCGTCGCTGGGGCCGAACATCATCAGCGAGGGCCACCACAGGCGGTTGATGGCGTCCTGCACCATGTCGCGCTGGGCCTGGGTGCCGTGGCGCATCATGGTCAGGAGGATTTCGTAGCCCTGGCGCTGATGGAAGCTTTCTTCCTTGCAGATACGGATCATCGCGCGGGAGTAGGGGCCGTAGGAGGTGCGCTGCAAGACCACCTGGTTGACGATGGCGGCGCCATCCACCAGCCAGCCCACGGCACCCATGTCGGCCCAGCTGAGCGTGGGGTAGTTGAAGATGCTCGAATACTTGGCCTTGCCGCTGTGCAGCTTGGCGATTTCTTCGTCGCGATCGGCGCCCAGGGTTTCCATGGCGCTGTACAGGTAGAGGCCGTGGCCGGCTTCGTCCTGGATCTTGGCCATCAGTTGCAGCTTGCGCTTGAGGCTGGGGGCGCGGGTGACCCAGTTGCCTTCGGGCAACATGCCGACGATTTCCGAATGGGCGTGCTGGGAGATCTGCCGGATCAAGGTCTGGCGGTAGGCCTCGGGCATCCAGTTCTTGGCTTCGATCTTGATTTCAGCGTCGATCTTTTCCTGGAAGTTGCGCTCCTCGGGCGACATCTCTTCCAGCGACTTGACGCGCTTGACTCCGGTTTCCACTAGCTGTGCGTACATGTGCTGCGACTCCTGCTAAGGCATGAGTCATTTGTAAGCGATACAAAACATAACGTCAAACTGTTTTGTGTGTATCAAATAAGATTTATGTATCGCTTTCAGGCCTCTTCGCGGGCAAACCCGCCCCCGCAGGGATCGCGCAGCCCTGTCAGTGCGTGTAAAACGCAAAAAAAAGCCCCGGACTGAGCCGGGGCCGAAAAGGCAGCCGAATGAATCAGCTGGCCAACCGTTTGTCAAACACGTGGCAGGCCTTGCCCTCGGAGCGCTTCAGCGTGCCGCAAGGCTGCAGGTGCACCTGGGTGCTGATGCCAATGTAGGTCTTGATCTGCCTGCTCAGCTCACCGACCACCTGTTTGCGCTGGCCTTCATCGAGGTGCTGGCACTCCCCACGCAACTCCACGTGCACCTCGACACTGTCCAGGTTTCCGTTGCGATACAGATGAATCTCATAAAGTTCTGAGAGTTGTTTTATTTTAAGTACCTGTTCCTCGATTTGGGTCGGGAACACGTTGACCCCGCGAATGATCAGCATGTCGTCGCTACGGCCGGTAATCTTGCCGATCCGCCGCATAGGGCGAGCGGTGCCCGGTAGCAGCCGGGTGAGGTCGCGGGTGCGGTAGCGCACCATCGGCAACGCCTCTTTGCTCAGCGAGGTGAACACCAGCTCGCCGAGCTGACCGTCTGGCAGCACCGCGCCGGTGACCGGGTCGATGATCTCGGGGTAGAAGTGGTCTTCCCAGATGGTCGGGCCGTCCTTGGTTTCGATGCACTCCATCGCCACCCCAGGGCCCATGATTTCCGACAGGCCATAGATGTCGAGGGCATTTATGCCCAGTCGCCCTTCGATCGAGCGGCGCAGCTCGTCGGTCCAGGGTTCAGCACCGAAAATGCCCAGCCGCAGCTTGAGGTCGTGCGGGTCGATGCCCTGGCGCTCGATCTCGTCAGCCAGGTTGAGCATGTAGGAGGGGGTGACCATGATGATGTCAGGCTGGAAGTCGCGAATCAGCTGCACCTGCTTCTCGGTCTGGCCGCCGGACATCGGGATTACCGTACAGCCCAGGCGCTCGGCGCCGTAATGCGCGCCAAGGCCGCCCGTGAAAAGCCCATAGCCGTAAGAAACGTGCACCTTGTCACCTTTACGCCCTCCGGCCGCGCGGATCGAGCGGGCGACGACATTGGCCCAGGTGTCGATGTCATTCTGCGTATAGCCAACCACCGTCGGCTTGCCTGTAGTGCCGCTTGAGGCGTGCAGGCGCACCACCTCTTCCTGAGGCACGGCAAACATTCCGTAGGGGTAGTTGTCACGCAGGTCGTTCTTGCCGGTGAAGGGGAACTTTGCCAGGTCTTCAAGGCTATTGAGGTCGTCGGGGTGGGCGCCGGTCTCGGCAAAGCGCTTGCGGTACAGCGGCACATTGTCGTAAGCGTGCTTCAGGCTCCAGCGCAGCCGCTCCAGCTGGTGCTGACGCAGGGCATCGACGCTGGCGGTTTCCATCGGGTCCAGCAGGGCACGATCGGCATCATGGTACATGTTCATGGCTTCACTCGAATTGTTCTTGTACGCCGCGCGGGACCGGTTGCAGGCCGCGCGGTGAGTGTCATGAGCGCAGCATATATGGCTGCGTTCGGTTGGGTAACAGGCAGATGGTCTGATCCGCTCAGAGGCGCTCGATGATCATCGCAATGCCTTGGCCAACGCCGATGCACATGGTGCACAGGGCGTAGCGGCCGGCGGTTTCTTCCAGCTCATGCAAGGCAGTGGTTACCAGGCGTGCACCGCTCATGCCCAGTGGGTGACCCAGGGCAATGGCACCGCCGTTGCGGTTCACCCTCGGGTCGTCATCGGCCAGGCCCAGTTCGCGCAACACCGCCAGGCCCTGGGCCGCAAAGGCCTCGTTAAGCTCGATGACGTCGAGGTCGGCCAGCGACAAACCTGTCAATTCCAGCACCTTGCGGGTTGCCGGTACCGGGCCGATGCCCATCAGCCGGGGCTCGACCCCGGCCACGGCCATGCCGACGATACGGCCGCGCGCCTTGAGGCCGTGTTGGCGGGCAGCCGCGCTACTGGCCAGCAGCAGGGCGCAGGCACCGTCATTGACCCCGGAGGCGTTGCCCGCTGTTACGCTGCCGCCTTCACGGAAAGGCGTCCCAAGCCGGGCCAGTTGCTCGAGCGTGGTATCGGCGCGTGGGTGCTCGTCGTGCTCGATGACTTTGGGCGGGCCTTTGCGCTGCGGGATTTCGACCGGCACGATTTCCCGGGCCAGGCGGCCGCGGGCCTGAGCCAGCGCTGCCTTGTGCTGGCTACGCAGGGCGAATGCATCCTGGTCGGTGCGCGAAATACCGAACTGTTGCGCCACATTCTCGGCCGTTTCCGGCATCGAATCGGTACCGTAGGCAGCTTTCATGAGCGGGTTGACGAAACGCCAGCCGATGGTGGTGTCGAACAGCTCGGCGGCACGACCGAATGCCTGCTCTGACTTGCCCATTACAAATGGCGCACGGGACATTGATTCCACGCCGCCCGCCAGCATCAGCCCAGCTTCCCCACAGCGCAGGGCGCGGGCTGCATTGCCGATGGCATCCAGGCCGGAGCCGCACAGGCGGTTGATGGTGGTCCCAGGCACTTCGAGTGGCAGCCCGGCCAACAGGCTGGCCATGTGCGCCACGTTGCGGTTGTCTTCACCGGCCTGGTTGGCACAGCCGAGCATGACGTCATCGACGGCTTTCCAGTCCAGTTCGGGGTGACGCTCGATCAGCGCTTTGAGCGGGATTGCGGCGAGGTCATCGGCCCGCACGCCGCTCAAGGCGCCGGCGTAGCGGCCAATAGGGGTGCGCACGGCGTCGATGATCAAGGCATCGGGCAGCGTGTGGTCATTCATCTTGCGTCTCCTGCGCCAGCACGGTGCCGCGCACTTTGTAGGATTTGCCATGGAACATCGCCACCAGCTCACCGCGCTGGTTATCGATGCGCACGTCGTACAGGCCGGTACGGCCCTTGCGGCTGACCTCGCTGGCGCGGGCGGTGAGCACGTCATCGCGCAACGCCGGGGCCAGGTAGTCGATGGTGCAGCCCAGCGCCACGGTGGCCTCATCGTAGCTGTTACAGGCGAAGGCAAATGCCGAGTCGGCCAGCGCGAACAGGAAGCCGCCATGGCAGGTGCCATGACCCTGGATCATGTCGGCACGAACCGGCATGCGCAGGCTGGCCCTGCCTGGGCCGGCATCCAGCAGGGTGATACCCAGGCTCTGGGTGGCTTGGTCGCGGGCGTACATGGCGTCGGCACAGGCGTGTGCCAGTTCCACTTCAGTCATGCAGGGTGCCTCCTTTGGCTTCGCAGCGGCGTAACAACAGGGAAGGGCGGTAACGGCTCTCGCCGTAGCTGCGCTGCAGGTTGTCGAGCACGCGCAGGGTGTGGGCAATACCTATATTCCCGGCCCAAGCCAGCGGGCCGCAGGGGTAATTGACGCCGGCGCGCATGGCCAAGTCGATGTCGGCGGCGCTGCCGACACCTTGCAGCACGGCATCGGCGGCTTCGTTTGCAAGCATTGCCACGGTGCGCAGTACCACCAGGCCAGGCAGGTCGGCGACCGCCGTGACCTTGAGCCCGGCGCGCTGCAGCAGGGCCACGGCGTGGTCGCGTGCGTTTTCGGTAATGTCCGCCGACCAACTGATGGCTATTCGCGTGGCCGTGCTGTAGTCCAGTGCGAGGTCGAGCAGCACCAGGTTGCGCAGGCCATCTTCACGAGCGCGCTGGCTGGCGAGGCGGCCATCGGACAGTGCCAGGGTGGCATCGCCGACCAGGATCACACCGCTACCTGCACGCCGGGTGACAGCGATGCCGTTGAGGCTCAGGCGCTCTACCAGTGGCTGCATTACACCCAGGTGCCCCTCGATGACGCAGGCTTCGGCGCTGGTGAGGCTGCACAGTTCAGCAGGTGTTGGCCGTTCGGCGCCTTCGGCGTAGCTATAAAAGCCTTGGCCAGTCTTGCGGCCAAGGCGTCCGGCATCCACCAGCTCTTTTTGCACCAGTGAAGGCTGGAAGCGGAAATCTCCATAGAACGCATCGAACACCGAGCAGGTGACGGCGTAGTTGACGTCGTGGCCTATCAGGTCGGTGAGTTCGAACGCCCCCATCCGGAAACCACCCGCATCGCGTAACAGTGCATCGAGGCTGGCGCAGTCGGCTGCACCTTCCTGCAACAGGCGCAGGCTTTCGGCATAGAAAGGCCGCGCCACACGGTTGACGATAAAGCCCGGTGTCGAGCGCGTGTGCACTGGCTGTTTACCCCAGGCCTGGGCGGTAGCGTAGATGCAAGAGGCCACTGCCGGTTCGGTTGCCAGACCCGACACCACTTCGACTAATGCCATCAGCGGCGCCGGGTTGAAGAAGTGCATGCCAACGACCTGTTGCGGGCGTGCAAGGCCGGCGGCCAAGCTGGTGATGGACAACGACGAGGTGTTGCTGGCCAGTATGCAATCCTCGGCGCACAGGGCTTCGAGCTGACGCAATAGCGCCTGCTTGACCTGCAGGTTCTCGACAATGGCTTCGATCACCAAGCCGGCATCAGCCAATGCTTCAAGGGTGTCGACCGGGCATAGCCGCAGGCGGATCATTTCGTGTTCGGCTGCCTGCAACTTGCCTTTTTCCACCAGCCGGGTGAGTTGCCGATCAATACCGGCCACAGCCTGGGCAGCAGCCCCTGGGCGATTGTCGTACAGTGTCACCGGGTGACCGGCCTGGGCCGCGACCTGGGCGATGCCGGCCCCCATGGCACCCGCACCGATCACCGCCACCTGCACTTCGCTTGCGAGTGCACTCATGTTCAGCACCCCTTGAAATCTGGCGTGCGCTTGTTCATGAAGGCGCTCACGCCTTCGCGGTAGTCTTCGCTGCGCCCTGCCAGGCGCTGCAGATCACGTTCCAGCTCCAGCTGCTCATCGAACCCATTGTCGAAGCTGGCATTGAGGCCGCGCTTGATCAGGGCCAGACCGTAAGTGGGCTGGGTGGCAAGCTGGCGGGCGAGGGTGAGGGCCTCGTCACGCAGCGCGGCATCGTCCACTACGCGATGGATCAGCCCCCACTGCTGGGCCTGCTCCGCGCCAAGGCGCTCGCCCAGCATCGCCAGGGCCTTGGCCCTTGCCATGCCGACCAGGCGCGGCAGTAGCCAGGTACCACCCGAGTCCGGCACCAGGCCGATCTTGCAGAACGCCTGAATGAAGCTTGCAGAGCGGGCAGCCAGTACCAGGTCGCAGGCCAGCGGTATGTTGGCACCGGCGCCAGCAGCCACGCCGTTGACCGCACAGATCACCGGCAGCGGCAGGTCGCGCAGTGTGCGCACCAGCGGGTTGTAAAACCTGTCGATGGACTCGCCAAGGTCTGGCATTTCGGCACCTGGGGCAACGTTGCGGTCGGACAGGTCCTGGCCGGCGCAGAAGCCACGACCTTCGCCGGTCAGCAGAAGCACCCGCGCGTCACTGCTCTGGCGTACTTGCTTGAGTGCCTCGCGCACTTCCAGGTGCATGGCGGTATTGAAGCTGTTCAGTTGCTCGGGGCGGTTAAGCGAGAGGAGGGCGACGCCGTCCTCGATGGAAAACAGGATGTGCTGGAAAGTCATGACAGACTCGCTCCATCAGTCGAGGGAAAATGGTCAGCGGCCCTGGAAGCGGGCCTGGCGCTTTTCCTGGAATGCCCGGATGCCTTCATCGCGGTCGGCGGTACCGGCAAGCAGGGTGAACGCATGCCGTTCGAAACGCAGGCCGCTGGCCAGGTCGGTGTCGCCGGCTTTCAGTAACGCTTCCTTGCCCAGGCGCACAGCCAGGGGCGCCTTGGCGGCAATGCTGCGGGCAACCTGCAGGGCGCGTTCCACGGTGAGTTCGGGTTGAGTGGTTTCGCTGACCAGGCCGGCCTGCAGGGCGTGGCGGGCGGTGATCGCTTCACCTGTCAACACCATCTGCATGGCCAACGGCTTGCCGACGGCGCGCAACAGGCGCTGGGTGCCGCCGGCGCCGGGGATGATGCCGAGGTTGATTTCCGGCTGACCGAAACGGGCGTCGGTACCGGCAATGACGATGTCGGCACACATCACCAGCTCGCAACCACCACCCAGTGCGTAGCCGTTCACGGCGGCAATCAGCGGCTTGGCGAATGCAGCGATCGCTTGCCAATGGGCTACACGAGGGTCGCTGAGAATCCCGACCAGATCGCGCTCGGCCATCTCACGGATGTCGGCACCTGCGGCAAATGCCTTGGGGCTGCCGGTAATCACTACGGCGCGTATCTGCTCGTCGCCCTCGGCAAGCTTCAAGGCCGCAGCCAGCTCTGCCAGTAGCTCGGTACACAAGGCATTCAGGGCCTCAGGCCGTTGCAAGGTGATGAGCTGAACGCCAAGTTCGGGCGCCTGCACATCGAGATATCGCGGCATCTCGGGTTCCTCTGGCTACACGCGCGGCACATCGTGGCGCCGGCATTTCTTGGAATTGTTTTTTGTAAGGCGTGATGCAGGATCACGACCAAGTGCAGCCAGTATATGCACCATGCGATACTGATATGCAACGTATAAAATGTTTCGTGTATCTCTTCACTCGCTCATAAACCTCAAAAACAGGCATCGATGACATTTCGATAAAACGGTTCACCAAGCCATTATTCAGTGGTATTGCCTGGATCCTTCCCGATTTTCCACTCACCTCAGAAGCGATACACGATTGACGGCCAAGCTACTTATGATACAAGCTCTAACCGCATTTCAAATCATTTCAGGAGTTTTGCCATGCCTTGTTATCGACTGGACGGCGTGACGCCCGTGGTGCATCCATCAGCCTACGTACACCCCAGTGCAGTGCTGATCGGCGATGTCATCGTCGGCCCTGGTTGCTACATAGGCCCATTGGCATCGCTGCGGGGTGATTTCGGCCGTATCGTGCTGGAGGAGGGTGCCAACCTGCAGGACACCTGCGTAATGCACGGTTTTCCGGGCGGAGATACCGTGGTAGAACGCAACGGGCATATCGGACATGGCGCCGTGTTGCACGGGTGCCGAGTGGGCGAGGACGCCTTGATCGGGATGAATGCGGTGGTGATGGATGGTGCCCATATCGCACCACGCTGCATCGTAGCGGCTGCCAGCTTCGTCAAAGCCGGCTTCGAGTGCGAAGCTCAAAGCCTTGTAATGGGCTCGCCAGCCCAGATGAAACGGCGCCTGAGCGAGCAGGAGCTGGCCTGGAAGCAGCGCGGCACTGCGCAATACCAGCAGTTGGCGCAGCGCTGCATGAACACCATGGTCGAATGCTCGCCACTGGCCGAGGTTGAAGCGGGGCGGCTGCGTATGGAAGACACAGGCATCAGGCCCAAAGGCCAGGCGACAGCATGAGCCTGCTTGCGTCACGCAATGGCCAGGCGGCCCGCCGCACAGGTATAGTCGGTGCTTTATCCGCGCACAGTTCGCCCATGAGCAATCTTGCCCCACTGAACAACTTGATCACTCGCTTCCAGGAGCAGACGCCGATCCGCGCCAGCTCCCTGATCATCACCTTGTACGGCGATGCCATCGAGCCCCACGGCGGTACCGTTTGGCTAGGTAGCCTGATCAACCTGCTGGAGCCAATCGGCATCAATGAACGGCTGATTCGCACATCGATCTTTCGCCTGACCAAAGAAGGCTGGCTCACGGCTGAAAAGGTTGGCAGGCGCAGTTACTACAGCCTGACGGGCACGGGTCGAAGGCGCTTCGAGAAAGCCTTCAAACGCGTCTACAGCCCAAGCCAACCCGCTTGGGACGGGGCGTGGACGCTGGTGCTGCTGTCGCAACTGGAGGCAGGGAAACGCAAGGCCTTGCGTGAAGAGCTGGAGTGGCAGGGGTTTGGTGTAATGGCGCCGAACCTGTTGGGTTGCCCGCGGGCAGACCGTGCAGACCTGGCTGCCACGTTGCGCGAACTTGAAGCCAGCGACGACAGCATCGTCTTTGAAACCCACACACAGGAAGTACTTGCGTCAAAAGCCATGCGCGCCCAGGTGCGGGAGAGCTGGCGTATCGACGAGCTGGGACAGCAGTACAGCGAGTTCATCCAGCTGTTCAGACCGCTGTGGCAGGGGCTGAAAGAGCAGACGGTGCTTGATGCGCAAGATTGCTTCCTGGCACGCACGCTGCTGATTCACGAGTACCGCCGCTTGCTGTTACGCGACCCGCAACTGCCAGAGGAGTTACTGCCAGGGGACTGGGAGGGAAGGGCCGCACGACAGCTGTGCCGTAACCTCTATCGGTTGGTGTTTGCCAGGGCAGAGGAATGGCTGAACGCAGCACTGGAGACGGCTGACGGTCCATTGCCCGATGTTAACGAGAGCTTCTACAAGCGGTTTGGTGGATTGGCGTAAGGGCAAAGAGTGGGCAGTTATCCGTCCTATAACTACGCTAAATGAATACAGATGAGATCACTCATCTGTATCCAGAGGGGTCGTTAGCTGTCGGTGCTGATGGGCGAAACCCGTTTTTTACCCATTCAGTGCATCCAGTCCGGCCGTTGGCGGGTATTGCTTATGGGCGGCCTGTGACTGCCCAGCCAAATGACCTGTCAGGAGCACTACCCATGAGCCTCAAACCCTCCGTCTGCCTGCTCGCCTGCTGCCTCGCCCTGGCGCTGCAACCCGCTCACGCCCAAACCGCGCTGCCAGATGCGGTCAAGGTCCCCGATGGTCATCGCGTCTTGCTCGAGACCGTCGGCGTCGGCGAGATCACCTACGAGTGCCGCGACAAGGCCAACACCCCTGGCCAGACCGAATGGACCTTCGTAGGCCCCAAGGCCGCGCTCAATGACCGTGCCGGCAGACAGGTGGGCGACTACTTCGGCCCACCCGCCACCTGGCAGGCCAAGGACGGATCAAAAGTCACCGGCACCCAGGTGGCGGTGGCACCTGCAGACAAGGGCGCTATACCTTATCAACTGGTCAAGGCCAACCTGGCCGAAGGCAAAGGCGCCATGCAGGGCGTCAGCTACATCCAGCGCCTGGCCACCCGCGGCGGCGTGGCGCCGGCAAGTGACTGTACGGCGCAGAACAAAGGTGCTAGGCAGGTCGTCATGTACCAGGCCGACTATGTGTTCTGGACAGCCAATTAAGACGCACTTGAGCAGACGCCTTGCAATCGTTCATCTATGCTCGTTGGCAAGCCCCCGGCTGGATGGCCGGGGTACCTTGCATGACACAAGGAAGCTGCACACATTGAACTCGCCTGTCGCCCCCTTCGACTTCCACCGCTGCCTAGAGGCCTGCGCACAGGGTGACCGGCGTGCCCTGCAGGCGCTTTACGACCACGAAGGCGCGCGCCTGCTGGGCGTTGCCCGGCGCATCGCGCGTGACGACGCCAGCGCAGAAGACATCGTCCACGATGCCTTTATCCGTATCTGGACCCGCTCCGCCAGCTTCGACCCCGCACGCGGCTCTGCGCGCGGCTGGATCTACAGCATCACCCGACACCTGGCACTGAATTCGATCCGCGATTCACGCCGTGAAACCGTGCTGGACGAAGCCGATATGGATACGACGCCCACATTGCACGGGGGATTCGATGACGTTGACCTCTGGTCAGGGTCGGCGAAGATCTACCGTTGCCTTGAAAAACTGCAGCCTGCACCACAGCGTTGCATCCTGCACGCTTATGTGGACGGCTGCAGCCACGCCGAAATCGCCGGGCTGCTGGGAGCGCCATTGGGCACCGTCAAAGCCTGGATCAAGCGCAGCCTCAAGGCATTGCGGGAATGCCTGGAATGAAGCCGGATACTGCCGAGGAACTGGACAGCCTCGCCGGCGAGTTCGTGCTGGGAACCCTGTCGCCACAGCAACACGCCACAGTGGCCGAGCGTCTGGTCAACGACACGGCTTTGCGCGCCGCAGTGAATGCCTGGGAAGCACGTTTGCTGGAGCTGACCGCGCTGGCGGCGCCGCAACCTCCAAGCGCACGCCTGTGGGGCCGCATCCAGCGCAGCCTGAATGAAATGGCCGCACCTGCCACACAACAGCAAGTTAAATGGTGGCGACGCCTCGGCCTGTGGCATGGGCTGAGTGCTGCGGGGCTGGCTGCAAGCGCGGTCCTGGCGTTTACATTGCTTACTGCGCCCCCGCCGACCACCCAATTCGTGGTGGTATTGGTGGCGCCGAACAGCCAAACTGCCGGCTGGGTGGTGCAGACCAGCGATAGCCGCATGATAGAGCTGATCCCGCTTGGCCAGGATGCTGTCCCCGAAGGCATGGCCCTTCAGTTCTGGACCAAGGGCGACCAATGGCAAGCACCGGTTTCACTGGGCCTAGTCAAACCCGGGGAGTCCTATCGTGTTCCGCTACAGAGCCTGCCACCGCTAGAGGCCAACCAATTGTTCGAACTGACACTGGAGAAATCTGGCGGTTCGCCTACCGGGCTGCCTACGGGCCCAGTGAAGTTCATTGGCCGCGCGGTAAAAGTGATCTGACCAAAGGTCTGCAACCACTGACCGCTATGGGTCGATAGCAGCCTTTGGCGATAGCTCCCAAGCAGGGGAATTTTGCTCCCCGTCGAATACGCATTCTTGCCCAGGCGCATTCGCGTATAAGCCTGTTTATGCGCTATCGACGTCTGGACCTCAAAATTCGGAGCGTTCCGACTGATTATAAAGCAGCAATGCTGACACCATTGTGACCAAGGAAAGGCCGCTCTTATCGCGCTGACTGCTGTCTCCAACGATCAGCACGCGCCCTGCGACCAAGGTCGAATCGGTGACTTCAGATTCCCTTCAGATTGACCACTGATACTCCCCCCATCAAGCCAACGGGGGGAGTTTCATGACCCAGTCTCAGTGGAGCGGCCTGCTCCCATTGCCTATCGGCAGCCACGTCGACCATCAGGCCCACTTGTCGCTGCATCTGCACAAGGACCCTGGCCGCGATGAGCTGGAGCACTTCATTCATCAGTGTTTTGCCAGCGTGCACCACGCTGATGTGCAGCATTACCTGCCAGAACTGCTGGCGCTGCATGACAGCCATGGTCGGCTGATTGCTGCCGCAGGCTTGCGCCCGGCCAGCAGCGGGCCGCTGTTTCTCGAACACTACCTGGATGAGCCGCTGGAAGCTGCAGTTTCACGCGTAGCGGGCTACCCCATTGAGCGTGAGTGCATGGTCGAAGTCGGCAACCTGGCCTCGCTCAGTGCCGGTAGCGCGCGAATCATGATCATAGCGGTGACCTGGCTATTGGCTACACGGGGCCTGAAGTGGGTGGCATTCACCGGCGCGACGACACTGATCAACAGCTTCCAGCGCCTGGGGTTGGTGCCATCGGTACTGGCGGCGGCCGACCCGGCTCGGCTGAATGGGCAGGTGGACCAATGGGGTACCTACTACGCTCAGCATCCGCAAGTCTTTGCCGGCAGCATTGGTCATGGCTTCGATGCCTTGAGCAAGGCTGGGGTGTTCCAGCGCCTAGGGTTGCCAACCGCCTTCCAGGAGACTGGTCATGCCGCATGAACTGGCGCGCTTCCATCAACTGCTGGTCACGTTTTCCCGCGATCACGGTGACGCCATTGCCGTGCAAGGGGCGACTGAGCGCTTCACCTACAGGCAGCTACTGGCAGAGGTGGGGTTGCGCACCCACGGCTTGCGTACGTGTTCGCCAGGCCCTCTGGTACTGGCGCTGGATAGCAGCCCGCAGTTGGTGTTCTGGGATTTGGCGGCGCTGTTTGCCGAGCGTCCTTGTGTAATCGTGCCGTCGTTCTTCAGTGTTGCCCAGTTCAGCCATTGCATCCAGCAGAGTGGCGCCAGCCATGTGCTGTGCGACCCGCAATGGCACGGTACGCTCGCCGAACTGGGGTTCGTTCAGCAGGACGTGTTCTGGGTTCGCGAGGCAGAGCCCGCTGCAGCGCTGCCTGAAGGTACCGCCAAGATCACCTACACCTCCGGCAGCACGGGCAAGCCCAAAGGCGTGTGCCTTTCTGCAGCGGCCCTGTTGCGTGTCGCCCGGGAACTGGAGGTGGCCAGCCGGCCCAGTGAACCTCAGCGTTACTTGGCGGTGCTGCCGCTGGGCGTGCTGCTGGAAAACCTTGGTGTCTACGCCGCATTGATGGCCGGGGCGAGTGTGCTGCTTTACCCCCAGGCGCAACTGGGCATGGGCGGTGCAAGCCAGGTCGATTTCAAGCGCTTGCTGGGGGCCATCGCCCTGAGCGGCGCGCAGAGCCTGATTCTGGTGCCGCAGCTGTTGATGGGGCTGATCACTGCTATCGAGCGTGGGCTGATGCGGGTGGGGGCGCTACGGTTCGTTGCGGTCGGCGGTGCCCGTGTGGCACCCAGCTTGCTGGCCCGCGCCGAAGCGATCGGCCTGCCGGTGTTCGAGGGCTATGGCTTGTCAGAGTGTGCTTCGGTGGTGGCCTTGAACCGGCCGGGCGCAACCCGCCGAGGCAGTGTCGGCAAGCCGCTGCCCCATGTGCAGGTGCGGATCGCCGAGGACGGGGAGGTATTGGTGGCGGGCTCGGTGCTGCTCGGCTATCTGGAGGAACCACCCGTCTGCGATAGCTGGTGGGCCACCGGCGACCTAGGCCATTTCGACGAGGAGGGCTACCTGTACCTCGATGGTCGCAAGAAACACCAGTTCATCACCAGCTTCGGGCGCAACGTCAACCCGGAATGGGTGGAGGCCGAACTGACCCAGAGCGGCGTGATCGCCCAGGCGTTCGTACATGGCGAGGCCCTGCCAAAGAACCTGGCATTGCTCTGGCCGCTGGACCCCGCTACCCCCGACACCCTCATCGACCAGGCTGTGCAGCAGTGCAATGCCTTGCTGCCGGACTACGCCAGGGTCCATTCCTGGCGTCGCCTGCCGTGCCCCCTGTCCAGTACCGACGACACACTGACCGCCAATGGCCGCCCGCGCCGCGAGGCCATCCTGCGGCGTTACCACTCCCTGTTATCCGACATCCCTTTGTGAGGTCTGCCATGTCCTTTTTCGATACCCTGCAAATGCAAACCACCCAGGAGCGTCAGGCCCTATTTGCCGTGCCGGTTATACGCGATGCGCTGGCGGGGCACGTCAGCATCGACAGCTATGTGGCCTTCCTGACTCAGGCATACCACCATGTACGCCATACCGTGCCGCTGATGATGGCGTGCGGGGCGCGCCTGCCTTCGCGCCTGGAATGGCTGCGCGGCGCCGTGTGTGAATACATCGAGGAGGAGTACGGCCACGAGCAGTGGATCCTCAATGACATCAATGCCTGTGGTGCCGATTGGGAGGCGGTGCGTGACGGTCGCCCGGCGCTGCCGATCGAGCTGATGGTCGCTTACCTTTACGACTTGATTGCCCGTGGCAACCCGGTCGGGCTGTTTGGCATGGTCAATGTGCTCGAAGGCACCAGCATTGCCCTGGCCACCCAGGCCGCCGGCACAATCCAGCGCACGCTGGCGTTGCCCGACAGGGCCTTCAGCTACCTCAGCTCCCATGGCGCGCTGGACCAAGACCACATGGTCACCTACCGGCAGTTGATGGACCGCCTTGATGATGCTGACGACCAGCGGGCTGTGATCCATGCGGCCAAAGTGGTTTACCGGCTGTATACCGACATGTTCCAGGGGCTGCCGCGTGCGGGCCTGCAAGAGGTGCGTCATGCGCTTGTCTGAGTGTGTAGTCATACTCACCGGCGCCAGCGGAGGCATCGGCCTGGAGCTGGCCGAACAGTTGTGTGCAGCCGGTGCCCGGGTACTGGCGGTGAGCCGGCAGATGGGCAAGCTCGCCGGTTTGATGAACCGTTATCACGACAGGCTGCTCTGGCAGTCGGCCGATCTGCGCAGCCATGAGGGGCGTGAGCAGGTGCTTGCCCGTGCCCGGGAGATGGGCGGGGTCAACGTCCTGATCAATGCCGCGGGCGTGAACCGTTTTGCCCTGTTCGACCAGGTCGACGAGCTGGCGCTGAACGAGTTGCTGGACATTAACCTCAAAGCCGCCCTGCAACTGACGCGTGTGTGTCTGCCGCTGCTGCGCGCACAACCCAGAGCACTGGTGGTCAACGTCGGCTCCACCTACGGCTCGATCGGCTACCCCGGCTATGCCACCTACTGCGCCAGCAAGTTTGCCCTGCGCGGCTTCTCGGAGGCGCTGCGCCGCGAGCTGGCCGATACCTCGATTAATGTCATGTACGCTGCACCCCGGGCGACCCGCACCGCAATGAACAGCAGCGCTGCCACGGCGCTCAACGAGGCGCTGAAGGTTGGCATGGACGACCCGGCAGACGTGGCCCGTGCTGTGCTCAAGGCCGTGCAGTCAGAACGCAGCGAGCTTTACCTGGGCTGGCCAGAAAAGCTCTTCGTGCGCATCAACGGCATGTTGCCCGGCGTGGTCGACCGTGCACTGCGCAAGCAATTGCCGTTGATCCGTCGTTACCTCGCTAGCCATTCCAAGGAGTCGATCAAATGAAACGTCTGTTCATCGCTAGCCTGCTTGCGTTCGCACCGCTCACCTGGGCGCTGGACCAGGCCGGCAGCCAACAATTGGCTAACTTGCAGCAGCGCTGGGCGCAGATCCAGTACCAGACGCCTAAAGACAAACGCGCCGATGCGTTCGAGAAACTCGCAGCTGATGCTTCTACGCTGGTCCATCAGCACCCGGGCTCGGCCGAACCCCTGATCTGGGAGGGCATCATCAACAGCAGTTGGGCGGGTGCCACAGGCGGCCTGGGGGCGCTGGGTAAGGTCAAGTCGGCCAAGGCGAGCCTGGAACAGGCGATGGAAATGGACCCCACCGCCTTGCAAGGGTCCGCTTACACCAGCCTGGGGACCTTGTACGACCAGGTACCCGGCTGGCCCATCGGTTTTGGGGACAGCGACAAAGCTGACGCCTTGTTGCGCAAGGCGTTGCAAATAAACCCCAATGGTATCGACAGCAATTACTTCTGGGCCGATCATCTCTTCCGGCAGAAACGCTACGCTGAAGCCACCGCTGCCCTGGAAAAAGCACGCCAGGCGCCGCCACGGCCAGGCCGCGAACTGGCCGATCAGGGCCGGCGTGGCGATATCGATGCTTTACTCAAGGCCATCAAGGACAAACAGGACTGAACATGCGGCTGCTGCTGGTTGAGGATGATACCGCCTTGGGCGAGGGGATCTGCGACGGGTTGCGCCAAGAGGGCTACACCCTCGACTGGCTGCGCGATGGCCTGAGCGGGCTGCATGCCCTGCAACACGAAGTATTCGACCTGGTGATCCTCGACCTCGGGCTGCCGCGGTTGGACGGCATCGAGCTGCTGCGACGGGTGAGGGCAGGGGGCAACAGCTTGCCGGTACTGATCCTCACCGCGCGTGATGCGACCGAGGACCGTATCTCTGGCCTGGATGCCGGTGCCGACGACTACCTGGTCAAACCTTTCGACCTCAATGAGCTCAAGGCCCGCCTGCGCGCCTTGCTCAGGCGCAGCGCCGGGCGGGCCAAGGTGGTGATCGAGCACGCCGGTGTAAGCCTGGACCCTGCTACCCAGCAGGTGTGCTACAACGGCGTGCCTGTGATACTGACGCCCAAGGAGTATCGCCTGCTGCACGAATTGCTGGCGCAACCGGGCAAGGTGTTCACCCGTGAGCGGTTGACCCAGCTGCTGTATGGCTGGGACGAGGAGCCTGAGAGCAACACGCTGGAGGTGAACATCTATCACTTGCGCAAGAAACTGTTCAACGGCCTGATCCGCACGGTGCGCGGTATCGGTTATCTGGTCGAGGCCAAGCTGTGAGTTCGTTGCGCCAGCGCACATTGTGGCGGGTGATGGCGCTGATGCTGCTCGGCACCGGCTTGTTGGCGTTGTACAACTATCACGACAGCCGACGCGAGATCAATGAAGTCTACGATGCTCACATGGCTCAGAATGCCCGGCTGTTGCAGGGGGTGATGAACCTGCCGGTGCAGGATGGCAACCGCGAAAAGCTGTATCAGGCATTTAACGAGGCGCTGGGCAAGGCCGGGCGCCACCGTGTGGGCCACCCCTATGAGAGCAAGCTGGCATTCCAGGTGTGGGGTGAGGGAGCACGGTTGCTGGTGCACACCCCCAGTGCACCGACGCTCGACGCACCGCCTGCGGCGGCGGGCTTCTACGATTTTGACAGTGGTGGCGAACAGTGGCGCGGCTTTGTATTACCGGTGCCCGAAAAACAGTGGGTAATCTGGGTGGGTGAGCGCGACGATGTGCGTTACGACCTGATCGACCGCATCGTACGCCATACCCTTTTCCCGTTCCTGCTCGGCAGCCTGGGCCTGGCGCTGTTGGTCTGGGCGGCCATCGGCTGGGGGTTGCGCCCGTTGCAGAACATGGCCGATGTGATTCGTGGGCGCCATGCCGACTCCCTCGAACCCCTGCAACTGGTGCCGTTGCCGACCGAGCTTGAGCCTATGCAAGCCGCCATCAACCGCCTGCTGGCGCAGATCGATGATCTGCTGCGGCGTGAGCATCGCTTCATTGCCGACGCCGCCCATGAGATGCGCACACCGCTGGCGATCCTGCGTCTGCATGCGCAGAACGCACAGGCCGCCAGTACCGATGCCGAGCGCCAGAAAGCCCTGGGTTTTCTGATTGGCGGCGTGGACCGGCTGACCCGGGTGGTCAACCAGTTGCTGACCCTCGCCCGGGTCGAGCCGCGCCTTGGCCAGCGCGCCACCACCCGTGTCGACCTGGGCGAAGTGGTCACCGATGTGCTGGTGGATCTCACCCCCTGGATACTGGATCGCGGCCTTGAGCCCTCGCTGGATCTCAGCGAAGGTGACCATGGCCTGATGATCGATGCCGGAGCGTTGGGCATCGCCTTGCAGAACCTGGTTTCCAATGCGGTGGAGCATTCACCGCCTGGCGGGCGCATCACTGTATCACTGAGGCGCCTGGCCAATCGCTTCGAACTGGTTGTCGAAGATGAAGGCCCAGGTATAGACGATGCGAATCTTGTGCGGGTATTCGAGCGTTTCTATAGCCGCAATAGCCCCAATGGCGCAGGGCTGGGGTTATCCATCGTGGCCACTATTGTCGATCGGCTGGGGGGCCAGGTGCGCTTGGAAAACAGGGCCAATGGTGGACTTGCTGCCATCGTGTCGCTTCCCTTGCAGTGAACTGCCCGATACTGCCTCAAAGCCCTCTAGAAGGTGCTGCTCAGCAGCCAACCGAGCACGCCGCAGCTCAGGACAGCCAACCCTTCAGGCCACTTCCAGAACATCAGGGCCATCAAGGCGACGAGCTCGAAGGGCTTCGCGCGCATTTCGAGCAGGATGGCCGCTACGCCCTGCTGTTCCTGTCGTATTAAAATCTATGCAAGGCAATTAAATATCTGTACACAGTGCTATTATTGTACAGTATTTGGGCGTGCTGGAGGTCAGTATGGCACACCGTGCTCGTTGGACCTTGCTTTGTCTGCTACTGGCTGCCTTTTCGGCGGTGGCGGGCTGGCGAGCGGAGCTGCCGGGGGCGCAACGGCTGGGGGGCGGTGAGTTCACTTGGTTTGGCCTGCGTCTTTACACAGCCCAATTATGGACAACAGGGCCAGTTCATGACTGGAACCAGCCTTTCGCCCTTGAGCTCCTCTACCACCGATCGCTGTCCAGGGAAACCTTGGTACAGGCCAGCCTCAAGGAAATGCACCGTCTCAACGCCCGCAGTATAACGCCGCACCAACACACGGCGTGGGCCCATGCGATTGAACAGGCATTCGTGGACGTACGCCCCGGCATGCGCATTACTGGCTTGTACCTGCCGGGGCAGGGCTGCCGCTTTTACGTCGACGGTAAACTCAGCCGCGAAATCGCCGACCCAACCTTTGCCAGGGCGTTCTTTGCCATCTGGCTCGACCCCCGAGCCAGGGATACACAGCTGCGTCAGCGCCTGCTTGGGCTGGCTGGCAACGATCGAGGAACATGAACATGTACAAAGTACTGTTGCTGGTTTCCTGCCTGCTTCTGGGCAGCTGTGGCAATGTCGGTGTCGAGCACTATGCCCAGGAGCAGCCGAAATTGGACCTGGCTGCATTTTTTTCGCGACCGGTGCAGGCTTGGGGGATGTTCCAGAAGCGTTCAGGGGAAGTGGTCAAGCGCTTCCACGTGCGTATCGACAGCCGCCGCGAAGGTGAGCGGTTGATCCTCGACGAACATTTTCTGTACAGCGATGGCACTCGCCAGCAGCGTACCTGGACACTGGTGCCGGACGGCCCTGGCCGCTGGCGCGGTACCGCGGGGGACGTGATCGGCGAAGCGCGCGGCGAAGTCGCGGGTAACGCGCTGCGATGGCGTTACCAGCTGGACCTGCCGGTTGACGGGCGGCACTGGCAGGTAGACCTGGACGACTGGATGTACCTCATGGATGACGACACCCTGATCAACCGTTCGAGCATGAGTAAGCTGGGCGTTGAGATTGGCCAGATCACCCTGTTCTTCCGCCGCCTGCCAGAGGGCACACCATGAACCTGATCGCGCTTACCCAGCTGGTCTCGACCGGCGAAGCAAAGGAACTTGAACTGCTGTCGCTGGAGGGCGGCTTCTACCTCCTGCGCGCCTTGACCGACGCCGGCCCCGTGACATTGAGCGATGCCCATGGGCAGCCCGTTCGCGTGCGCTCCACTACCGAGCTGCGGCAGCTGTTGGCCGACCTGCCACCCGTGCCCTGCATGCTGGTACAGCAGGTGGTACATGATGAGATGTGCGGGCAACGTGACGCCCCCGTTGCGCCGCTGCGCGTGCCTGTAACGCTCACTAGTCAGTGGTAGCCTGAACGATGCGCCTTGGCCTTGTACTGGGTGACCAACTGTCGTTCGACCTGGCGAGCCTGGCTGCCCTTGACCCCGCCCGCGATGCTGTTCTGATGGCGGAAGTGGAGGGTGAGGCCCGCTACGTGCCGCATCATCCGCTCAAGATCGTTCTCATCTTCAGCGCCATGCGGCACTTTGCCCAGGCCCTGCGTGAGCGGGGTTGGCAGGTGCATTATGTCGAGCTCGATGCTGACGGCAACAGCGGCAGCATCGTTGGCGAAGTGCATCGCTGGCAACACGCCCTGGGCGCCACGCACATTCACCTGACCGAGTGCGGAGAGTGGCGCCTGGAGCAGGCTTTGCGGGATACCGCATTGCCCCTCGTGTGGCATCGCGACACGCGTTTTCTGTGCTCTCGCGAAGCCTTCGCGCGCTGGGCCCATGAGCGTAGCCAGCTGCGTATGGAGCACTTCTACCGTGGCATGCGCAAACGAACCGGCCTGCTTTTGGAGCCCGACGGCAGTCCGGCAGGCGGGGCCTGGAATTTTGATGGTGATAACCGTAAGTCATTACCTCGCCACTTGCGTGGGCCGTTCGCTGCGCATTTCGCGCAGGACGGGATCACGGCAGCGGTGGTCGCCCTGGTACGTCGGCGCTTCAGCGACCACTACGGGGACATCGACGGCTTCGACTACCCTGTGACCCATGCCGAGGCACAGCAGCTGTGGCAGCATTTTCTGGATTTTGGCCTGGCGGCTTTTGGCGACTACCAGGACGCGATGGCCGAAGGCGAGCCGTACCTGTTCCATGCGCGCATCAGTGCGGCGCTCAATATCGGGCTTCTGGATGTCAGAGGTTTGTGTGAGGAGGTCGACAAGGCCTGGCGAGAGGGGCGGGTACCGCTTAATGCAGCTGAAGGCTTCATTCGCCAGTTGATCGGCTGGCGAGAGTATGTGCGCGGCATCTACTGGCTGCGCATGCCGGAGTATGCCGGGCTCAATCACCTAGGCAACGACCGAGCGTTACCTGAATTCTATTGGACCGGGCGCACCCGCATGCGCTGCATGGAGCAAGCCATCGGGCAGACCCTGCGGTTGGGCTACGCGCACCATATCCAGCGGCTGATGGTGACCGGCAACTTCGCCCTGCTGGCCGGAATCGTGCCCACCGCGATTTGCGAATGGTACCTGGCGGTCTATATGGATGCCTTCGACTGGGTCGAGCTGCCGAACACGCTTGGCATGGTGATGCACGCCGACGGCGGCTACCTGGGGTCCAAGCCATACTGCGCTAGTGGTCGTTACATCCAGCGCATGTCCGATCATTGCAAGGCTTGCAGTTACAAGGTCGATCATGTGATCGAGGACGATGGCTGCCCGTTCAATGCCCTGTACTGGCATTTTCTCATCCGCCATCGCCCCCTGCTATCGACGAACCCGCGTTTAGCTCTGGTCTATCGCAGCCTTGATGGCATGACGGCTAGCCGCCGCGACGCCGTGTGGCAGCGTGGCCAGGCACTGTTGGCGCAGCTTGATGCGCAGCAGGCGTTATGAAAAAGAGCCTTTTGCCCAGCAAGGTCTGCGTGGTGTGTGGTCGGCCGTTCAACTGGCGGAAGCGCTGGGCCCGCTGTTGGGAGCAGGTGCGCTATTGCTCCGAGCGATGCCGCCGGTCAGCGCCGCGCCGCGAGGCGCGCGAGCAGTGGCAGGGCCAAGGCCCAAATCGGCATCAGTAGCAGGCCGGTTTGCAGCGCGCCAAGCGGCAGGGCGACATCCGCAAACCTTGCGCCGCCTACATAGGCTAAGGGGCCACCCACTGCGCCAAGCAGCGCACCGAGCTGCCAGTGCCTGCCGGCCCATGCCAGGCTGTGGCGCATGCCGCTGGCCAGCACCACCCACAGCAGCGCCAGCCACAGGGGCAGCGGCCAGGCGTCGAAACCGAACATGCCCAGTGCCCCCAGCGAACTATCGAGCACACACCCGGCCAAGGTGACGCGCAACAGCGCCTTGACCTCGGCGTTAACATCCGGACACAGGCGCAGGTGCACCACCACACCTACAATCACCAGCAGCAGTAGCCAAGGGCGCTCTGCGCCCAGCACGCAGATCCACCAGCCAGCCTGTAACCAGACGGCATTGGCGACCAGCCACCGCCCGGGCATCAGGCACCGTAAGGTAATGGGGCGCGCCGTGCCAGTGGCGCTGCCCACAGCAGGTGCGCAACGCCGATGGTGCGCTCCTCGAAACCGCCCTGGCAGTAACACAGGTAAAACTCCCACAGGCGCTGGAACATGTCGTCGTAGCCCAGGTCCGTCAGTGCTGTGCGCGCCTGGCGCAGGTTTTCCCGCCAGTGCTGCAGGGTGCGGGCATAGTCCCGGCCGAAGTCTTCCATGTGCACGAGGTTGAGTGCGGTATGCCGGCTGGCGGTGTCGAGCAATACGCTCAGCGAAGGCAGGGCGCCACCGGGGAAAATGTAGCGCTGGATGAAGTCCACCGAGCTCCGCGCCTGGGCGTAGCGCTGGTCGCGGATGGTGATCGCCTGCAGCAGCATCAGGCCGTCGGGCTTGAGTAGCGAGGCACACTGGCGGAAATACACGGGCAGGTAACGATGGCCGACTGCTTCGATCATTTCGATCGAAACCAGTTTGTCGAAGGTGCCTTGAAGGTCCCGGTAGTCTTCGCGAAGTACCTGGACGCGCTGCTCCAGCCCGAGGGCCTGAACGCGCGCCAGGGTATGGCTGTACTGCGCCTCGGAGATCGTCGTGGTGGTGACCCTGCAGCCGTATCGGGTGGCTGCGTGGATCGCCAGGCTGCCCCAGCCGCTGCCAATTTCCAGCAGGTGATCGTCAGGGTGCAGTTCAAGCTTCTGGCAGATGCGCTCCAGCTTGTACAACTGGGCTTGCTCCAGTGTTTGCCCGGGATGTTCGAATTGGGCCGCCGAATACATCATGGTGGGGTCCAGCAGCCGCTCGAACAGAGCATTCCCCAGATCGTAATGCGCCAGAATATTGCGCCGTGCACCGCGTTTGTTATTGCGGTTGAACCGGTGCAGAAGCCGCAGGGCAGGGCGACCGAAACGGGCCAGCCCCCCCTCCAGCGCGTCGAGCACTTCAAGGTTGGCGACGAACAGGCGGGTCACCAGCGCCAGGTCGGGGCTTCGCCAATATCCGTGGATGTAGGCCTCGCCAGCACCGATCGAGCCATTGCCGACGATCAGGCTCCAGGAGGCGTCATCGAGGATCTCCACCTCAGCCTGCAACGGGCTGTCGACATCACCGAAACTCCACTGCTGCCCGTGGCTGAGCAGACGCAGATGGCCGTGGCGCAGCTTGCGCAGCTGGGCGAGCACCGCGCCTCGTGCCAGCCCGCCAAGCAAGGGTGCAAGGCCTGCGAACTTGCTAACGCTCAGTGTGGGATTCGACATCATCAGGGTCCTCGCAAGGTTGGCCCAGCGCCAGGTCATTCTGGCTGGTGGTGTGGTCATGCACGGGGGTGAGTTTGAGTAACAGGCGTAGCGCTTGCCAGTAGATGGCCGAGACAGTGCGCAGGCTCATCCATGGGAAGGTCATGACATACCCGCGCAGCGCGGTTGCATCCAGTGGCTGACGGTGCAGGGCGAGGTCGGCCTCGAACACCTTGTGGCCGTCCTGCCAGTTCTGCATATGTATGCGTACATGGTCTGCGCTCAGGGAAAAGCGCAGGTGATAGTCCATGTCCCGTGGCATGAACGGCGAAACATGGAAGGCCTTGGCCACGGTGAACGGTTTGGCAAGGTTTTCCTGCACCGGTAGTACGTAATGAAAACGCTCGCGCCACGGGGTGTTGCGCACCTCCATCAGGATTGCCGTCAGATAGTCGTCGCGGTCGTGGCAGAAATAGAAGCTCACCGGGTTGAACGACAGCCCCCAGCAACGCAGTTGCGTCAGCAGCCGTACCGGGCCATTGGGCATGTGACCAGTGGCCTGACACACCAGCAAGCGTGCGGCCTGCGCCAGGGTTACGCCGTGGCGGGTCTGAGCTGGCAGGTAGTCGGTCTCGCGCCAGCACAGCGGCGCCATACGCCAGCGCCCAAGCCAGCGTGACAGGCCCATTAACCAGGCTTGTTCGTCCAAGTCCATGTAGAACATGCCGATCCGGTAGCGGAAAGCATGCAGGTGCGGTTTCAGCCTGCGGTGGCTGATCCAGCCCAGGCAAAGGCTGCTGTTCACAATTGCTCTCCGAAATGTGCAGCCACCTTCAGGGCGCTGACCACCCCGTCCTCGTGAAAGCCGTTGCCCCAGTAGGCGCCACAGAAGTAGCTGTGAAGCTGGCCCTGCAGTTGTGCCTGGCACGCCTGTGCGGCGGACGCGGCGATGCTGTACTGCGGATGGGCATACTGAAAGCGCGCGATCACCTGCGCCGGGTCTATCAGTGCGGTCTGGTTGAGGCTCACGCAGAAGGTTGTCGGTGCCTGGATTCCTTGCAGGATGTTCATGTTGTAGGTCAGCGCGGCGGGAGCCTGCGAGGGGCCGCCCAGGCGGTAGTTCCAGCTGGCCCAGGCGCTCTTTCGGCGTGGCAGCAGGCGGGTATCGGTGTGCAGCACCACATCGTTGCTGGCGTAGCCGATGGCGCCGAGTACAGCGCGCTCCTGCATGGTTGGGGTTTCCAATAGCGCCAGAGCCTGGTCGCTGTGGCAAGCGAACACCACATTGTCGAAGCGTTCGGGGCCGGCCGCGCTCACCAGATTCACGCCTCCGTCATCGCGGCTGACCCGGGATACCTTGCATTTGAGGCGTATGCGTTCAGCAAACGGTCTGCACAGCGGCGCGATATAGCTGCGTGAACCGCCTTGAACCACCCGCCACTGTGGACGCTGGTTGACCGACAGCAAGCCGTGGTTGCGACAGAAACGGACGAAGAACTCAAGGGGGAAATGGAGCATATCGGCGCGGGACATCGACCAGATCGCAGACCCCATCGGCACGATGTAGTGGTCGATGAAACGCTGCCCGTAGCGCTGTGTCTGAAGGTAGGCGCCCAGGGTGGTGTCTTTATCGATTCGCCGATTGTCCAGGTCGGCCAGCGCCTGGCGGTTGAAGCGCAGAATATCACGGATCATGCCCCAGAAACCTGGCGACACCAGGTTACGGCGTTGGGCAAACAGTGTGTTCAGATCGTGACCGTTGTATTCCAAGCCAATGACCGGATCATGCACGGAAAAACTCATTTCAGTCGGCTGCGAGGTGACCTTGAGCTGGTCGAGCAAGCGTATGAAGTTGGGGTAGGTCCAGTCGTTGAAAACGATGAAGCCGGTATCTATTGCATAGCGCTGGCCCTGCCAGACCACATCGAGGGTGTGCGTGTGCCCTCCGATCCATTGCTCGGCTTCGAAAACCGTTACTTCATGCTTGCGTGACAGCAGATGGGCGCAGGTCAGCCCCGCGATGCCACTGCCGATGATTGCGATACGCATGGATCATCATTCCTGTTCATGACGGGCGAGTCGTTGGCCAAGTGCCAAACGTAGGCGCGCGGGTAGCACCCCTAACAAGCGCAACACCAAGGTGAAAAGGCCGGGAAAGTTGATTTCCAGGGGGCGCCGGGGCAGGCGCGTGGCGATATACCGCGCTGCGCGCTGCGCCGTCCACAGCTGCGGCATGGGGAAATCGTTGCGACGGGTCAGTGGCGTGTCGACGAAGCCAGGGCTGACAAGGGTGACTGCGATGCCCTCGTGAGCAAGGTCTATTCGCTGTGACTCCACCAGATAGCGCACTGCGGCTTTGGACGCGCCGTAGGCGCCGGCGCGGGGCAGGGCCAGCCAGGTCACAGAGCTGCCCATCACCACCAGGTGAGGGCGCTGGCCGGCGCGAAGCAAGGGCAGTGCGGCCGCCAGGCAGTAGCTGACACCCAGCAGGTTTGTGCGCATTACACGCTCGACCAACGCTGGATCGAAATGCCCAGGCTCCAGGTATTCGCAGGTGCCGGCATTGAGAATGGCCATGTCCAGTCCTCCCCAGGCCTTCTCGATCTGTGCGGCGATCCCGGCGACCTGCTCAGGCTTGTCAAGATCGCCAATGACCAGTATTACCTGCCCGGGAAACTTTTGGGCCAGAGGAGCAAGTCGATCGGCGTGGCGCCCGCCCAAGGCAACCTGGTGGCCTTGCTCCAGGAGGATGTGTGCGAGTGCGGCACCGATACCGCTGCTTGCGCCGGTCAACCAGCAGCGGCTCATGCCAGCCTGCCTTTGAGCCAGCGGATTGCACCGCCCATGAGGGGGAGGTGTTCATAAAGCAGGGCACCGGCGTCGAAATAGTCCTGATGAAAATGCACGCGGTCGCGCCAATGCAAGCAACTACACCCTTGCAACGTGATCGGCTGACCGCGGGCCAAGCGTGGGTGGCAAAACTGCAGCGTCCAGCGCAGGTAGCCTTGACCTGGCCTTACCTCGTCGGCGCTGGTGATGGAATAGCGGATATCCCTGGCGTTGGCGTACAACTGCTCGAAATAGGCGCGCAGGGCAGGCAGCCCTTGTATGTGATGCAGAGGGTCGCGAAAGGTGACATCTTCGCAGTACAGTTTTTCCAGCGTGTCGAGGTTAGCCCCATCGAGGCTGGTGAAGCGCTCGACGAATTGCTGTAGGTACGTTGACATACTGGGCTCCAGGCAATCCTGTACAAAATCTGTTTGTTGTACAGGTATAGCTGAAAACCAAGCATTAATCTATACAGGAAGACGACTTTGTATAGATTTTTGTCATTGCTCGATCTGTCCCAGTTGCCAGCGCAATTCAGCCACTTCAGCCTCAAGCTCGCGTACTTTCTCCTCGGCGCATATCTGCGCTGTGACGTCCCGCTGAATACCAATGTAGTACGTCAGCTGGTCCGCTTCGTTGTTAACAGGCGTGATGGACAACTCATTCCAGAACAGGCTCCCGTCCTTGCGGTAGTTACGCAGCACCTGGCGGCAGGGGCGGCCTTTGCGGATCGCATCGCGGATGGTTGCCAGGCCCTCCTGGTCATGAGCCTCGCCCTGAAGAAAACGGCAGTCCTGATAGAGGATATCGTCGGCGCAATAGCCGGTCAGGCGCTCGAAGGCGGGGTTGACGTAGATAAGGATACTGTCATTACCTTCCTGCTCGGCGACGACGATACCATCGTTCGAATGCTCGACCATCAGTTGCAGGAGTTTCGCGTTGATCATAGGGGCCCACCTACAGCGGTTCGTATGCGATATGCGCAGCGTAGCTTCTGTGCAGAAGGTTTCGGCGCCGTTTGTTGCATGATGAACCAAGGAGGCTCGCCGCAGAAGGTGCATATGGGTTTAGAATGGTTCACCACTCGGATATTCCCTCGTTATGACTGACGCCACCCCACCCAATTTGCTACCTATGCGCGATGTCGTCAGCATGACCGGCATCAACCCGGTGACCCTACGTGCCTGGGAGCGGCGCCATGGGTTGCTACGTCCACAGCGCACCGAGGGCGGCCATCGCCTGTACACGGTGGGGGATGTCCAGCGCATACGCGACATCTTGCGCTGGACGGCAAACGGCCTGTCCGTCAGCAAGGTCGGCGATCTGCTCGCGGCGCACCCTGAGGCGTCTGCGCAGCAGCATTCGGCCTTTGACGACTGGCGCGCGGCCGTGGTGCGCGCAACCAAGGCATTCGATGGGCCGGCACTGGAGGGGATCCATGGTCAGTTGTTCACTCTCTTGCAGAAGGCCACCGTGCTGCGTGAAGTGCTGATGCCGGTTTGGCATGACCTGGCTTCAGGCAAAGCGCCAGGCCAGCGTAGCCAGTGGTTGTTTCTCGACACGTTCCTGCGCGCCCGCTTGCTGTTGCGTCTGCAGGTGAACCAGGTCGATGCGCCGCAGGTTTTGCTAGCCGGTAGCGAGGGGCAAGCCGAACTCAGTGTGTTGTGCGCCGGGCTACTCTTGAGCAGCGAGCAACAGCGAATCGACGTGCTCGGTTGCGGACAGCCACTTGAAGAGCTCCCCATCGTGTGTGCGGCCATGCAGCCTGCGGCACTGGTGATAAAAGTCAACGCACCGGTGAGCCCAACCTTGGCGAAGCGCTTGCGGTCGTTGCAGATGGAAATTGCGTGCCCGCTGGCCTTGATAGGCGAGGGGCTGGCCGATTCGCAACCCACCTTGAACGGAATTCCGCTATGCCTGCTGGACGAGGGAGGCGCTGACGCCCCGCGCATGCTGAATGCCTTGCACAGCGGTGCTCTTGACGTTTGACCGAAGGGCTTGCCCCTTTACCGTCATGTCTGAACCTCGCCACTGTCGACAATCCGACGACCGGGCACCAGATCTTCCTCGGCCAACGCTTCCGTCGCCTCGATCAGATAGTCCCATTGCAGGTGGGCGAGGGCGCGGCCGGCCACTTCTTGGGTGTTGGGCTGCTTATAGGCGCCTTTTTGTTTGATTGCGCGGAATGGATTCGCCTCACGCTTAGGCGCGGTCTGGCTGAATGGGCGCCAGGCGGGATGGACCTCGTAAATGTCGTCGCGGCTTTTCAGCCGGCCGTCGATTCGCAGGAATCGTGACTTCACCAAAGGCTTCGGCTTCGGCATCGCTGCGCCGCAGGGCCAGCAGTGGTTTTTCAGCCACCAGCAGCGACCCAAGCAGCAAACGCTCGACATGCGTGCGGTAGGAGTTGAAGGTAGCTTCATTACCGGCGTAGGGGGCTTGCAATATCCGGGAAGGTTACTTTCTTGACAAGCCACGCATATAACTAAACTAAATGAATATTTAGTTTAGTTATTCCTTGGTCGAATATTATAAGGGCAGGGTAGCTCATCCGCTGAACCAGGGAAAGCTCAATTCCTGGACCGCTGCTCTTTGGAGAATCTCGATGCAACCGCATCTGACACCCTGGATGGTTGAGAGCGCGTACCGCTATTGCGAGGCTGCAAAGCACCTACTTACTGGTCACGACATGATGGCAATTGCCCAACTAAATGCGGCAATTGGCATGGAAATCCTGCTTAAAAGCTTCGTTGCCCGTCCAAACGGGAACCACGGCAAGATTCATGAGACTTACGATCTGGACGCAAGCATGATCAAGGCAGCTCACCTTGAACTTAAGCGTTCTGGTCGTGCTGCGCCGAAGCTAGATAAGCACGATCTACTCACGCTTTTTTACGCAGTGCCTGCAGATGTCCGGTCGCGACTTCTATTCGACCAGGAGGAAGAATGGATCGAGCGTTATCGTAACGTCTTCACAAACGCTCGCTATCCGTACGAAGCAAGCTCGCCAGGCGGTTATGACGACATGCTGATCTACATTTTGGGTCAGATGATTGAGCGCGTTGTGATGTGGTACCGCGAGCAAGGCTGCCGCGATGTGTTCATCGTGTGCCATGGGATGACGCCGGCCGATTTCCAGTCCAAAGCGGGAAATGAGCCTGAACCTTCGTGAGCCTGGCTTCAAATCTGTCCACTTCTCGCCCTGGTAGCTCCATCCATGGTGTCTCATAATGCATATTATGTTAAATTATGTGCTCTGTCAGAGATGTTCGTACGCGTAGTCGTCGGTAATCTTTACTTGTGACCGGCATCCATAGATGCGAATTTTGTAATCCATAGATGCGCTCGAAAAATCAGTGACTTAGCTGTATTGGCTTGCCTGCGGCAGCCTTGACGTACTCCTCAAATGCGCGAAATCGACGAGGAACGACCCAAAAATCACGTTACTCATAGATGATAATTCAGCCTGAAGCCAAACCTCTTAATCTAGAAAACTCAATAACTTAGAGATCAATTGTGAAATTCATAAATGATAAATCCTTAATGCTCCGGCACCTCATAGATGCGAACACCGCTCCGAATATCCTCAGGTGATGTCTAAGCTACACTTCAGTTCAGGCTTGCAATGTGAACGACCGTGATGATTGAACCTCGCCCAATTTATTCTGATCAAGACACAATCACGCTCCCCTTGGAAAAGTACTTTGAGCTGCATCCGGAAATCCGTGGGTACATTGAGAAATTCAACCATGAAGATAACCCTGTAGCTCTTTTTGATGCGCTCAGGTTGTTTCTTGCTGGTTATATTCGACATGACCAACCGGCCGAAATTAGCTCTACCTATGCATACTACCGTGGAGTGACTGAGCGGTTACTGCTCTGGTCCTGGGTCGAGCGTCAACAGCCGCTTTCAAGTTTGCGCGTGCATGATTTTAAGGAGTTCCTCAGATTTTGTGCTTCACCGCCTGATAACTGGATAGCAGCTAGTCCTTTTCGCCGATTTATTTCCGGGGATGATGGAAAACGGTTAATGAATAATTGGTGGCGCCCTTTTTCAAGTGCATCAACCAGCGAGGGGGCCGGACCAAGAGCGCTCGCAGGTATTAAATCGATATGCATCCAAATTTTCGACTACTTAGCGGCCAAAGCAATTCTAGAGGTCAATCCAGCTTCGCAGGTGGAAACTTCTTTCGTCAATAGTATCGGTGGCAAGGGTGTATCGCTAGTAGGAAGACTGGAAACGGAACATCTGGAATACCTTTTAAGGGCGGCAAGGTACATGTGCGAGCATGACTCTGCGCATGAACGATCCCTATTTATTTTGGCCATGACAATTTATCTGCTTGTTCCTGTCAGGTTCATGTCAGGAAATAGGTTTTGGCAGCCAACTTGTTCTAGCTTCCATAAGGATTCGTCCTGGAACTATTTAGTTTTTGACTCCGCTAGATCTTTTAAAATTAGCGCTCCTGCTGAATTTACCCCCTACTTAGAACGCTATCTGAATGCGCGAGACGTCTCATTTATCCAAGGCCGATTGCCAGATGTTGCGCTTTTCACCACGGTGCACGGAAGGCCAGGGTTAAGCGTCAGACAGATTGGTAATATTATGAGGGATGTTTCGTGTGTGGCGGCAGATCTGATGGCGAGAGACGGCTGTGATGAAACATTAATCAAACAAGTTACGGAGGCGCGCATGGATAGTATTCGTACGGCTAGCATTATGAGATCTATTGATACCTATGGGTTTGGCCAGACGCGTGGTAGATTGGCTTACGAGACGCTTAATGCCCTTCACAACCGATTCTCCGCTGACTCGACCACGAATTTTGATATGTGAGCTTTTGTGAAAACCATCAGGATTGATCGACTGCATTCATGTCCTTGCACTGGCATATTTTCATGATTTTTCCGCCTTAGTGGTAAGCCGGAAAGTGGATGTCACCCATGCGAAGCCACTTACATTGACCTAGGAGAAGGTTTCATCGGCCACCATTGCGTGCCAAGTGACGCACCGCTACTATCGATCGCCTGACGCTTACGTCTCTAATGTCATCGAACTTCCGATTACTGTCATAACTGGAAGTCTATTGTCTTCAAAATCTGGCTGGTATTCCATGGCGCGCGCACCCCAACCCTTGTTCGAAACCTACGACAACTTCATCGAGCAAGACTTCAGTATGTACGGCTCACCGTTGGCCTGCGTCGCGTCCTTCTTGAATGAGTGTGAAGCTACGTTGGAACCTGACCGGGGCTACGCTGCGGTGCGTGCGTTCTTGCGCGCGTTTTCCGACAACGCGCAGACGTTCAATTCGTACCGCAGTCATACCGAGCGCTTGTTGCTGTGGGCACTACTGGTCCAGGGCAAGCCGCTGAATCACCTGAAGCGCCAGGATGCGCAAGACTATCTGGATTTCTGCCGAAACCCGCCAGCTGACTGGGTCGGTCCGGTGACCCGCAGTCGTTTTCTGGACAACCCGGTCGCGGTGGATGCACGCGAAGCCTGGATGCCTAATCCCAAATGGCATCCCTTCAACATGAAGTCCAGCAAGGCGATGGCTGCAGAATCTCCTGGCACCCAGCACTATCAAGCGGCGAACGGCACATTAAATCAGGTGTACACGGTCTGCAGCCGGTTCTATGAGTTCCTCATTGAAGATGGCTTCACCCAAGCGAATCCTTTTCGACTCCTTAAAAAAGGCAACCGATTCTCCACGCAAGAACTCGAAGTTGCTTCTTCGCGGGCGCTCACGCCGCTGCAGTGGGACTTCGTCCTGGATACCGTTGAGGAGATGGCGAACGCCGAGCCGGAGCGGCATGAGCGAACCTTGTTTATTGTTGCCACGCTGTTCGCCATGTACCTGCGGGTTTCAGATCTCGCCGGTCGAAAGAATTGGAAGCCCACCATGGGAGACTTTCGCTTAGATGATGAAGGCAACTGGTGGTACTTCACGGTGGGTAAAGGCAACAAGGCGGCCAAGATTGCCGTGCGGGATATTTACGTAGAGCGCTATTTGAAACGTTATCGCCGATTCCTGGGGCTTTCCGAATTACCTCATCCCGGGGAAAGTACGCCGCTGATCAAAACGCTCAAGGGTCGCGCAGGTTTGTCTGACCGACAGATCCGCGCCCTCCTCCAGGCTGTTTTTGATAAAGCCGTAGAGAAGATGCGCAGCGAAGGCCGCGCGAACCATGAGATGGAAAGTCTGCGCTGTGCGTCTGCGCACTGGCTGCGACACACCTCTGCCACCTTTGACGCGCCGCTGCGCAATCCTAAAGACCTGCAGGAAGACCTGCGGCACAGCAACCTCAGTACGACCCAGAACACCTATTATCACGCGCATGATCAGGAGCGCGCGCATTCGGTTAAACGCATCGGCATGCGCGACCGCGGTTGAGCTCGGATCGCCTGCCGATTCCCAGCCTGGCGTCCACAGGGATCGAAGCCTTTTTCTAGGAGCCAAGAGTGAAAATTACCGGGCGGGTCGAGATTGAGGCCATTACTGATGTCACGTGTGACGTCTGCGGTAGTTCTACGCGCATGGCTGCGGGCAGTTACCAGTACGGAACCCTGCAAGCCCACTGGGGGTATGGCAGCGACCACGATGGTCAGCGCTTTGAGGTACACCTCTGTGAGCACTGCTTTTTTCAAACCCTGGCGTACGTGAAGCAAGAGCGACGTGTTCAGCGCCTGTTCAGTGGTGAGCCTTCTGCTGAGAGTGATGACGTGGGCCTGGTTACCCGGGACGATTACTTCCAGGACACGGGTCGTCGCTGACAGTGAGTCCTTGATCGGCCATCGGAGACGGTTTGGGTAAAGGTTCCAGCGCACAGATCAGCTGGACCGGATGAGGAAGAGCGCCGACTATCCTGGGCCAGCGGTCGATCGCGACCACTACCGAGCAATCTGAATAAGCGGTGATTTATCTCTCGGCGGGCAGCTCAGGATTAACCAGTAGTCACCCCTCCCCCTAAGGCTTATGGAGCGTTTTGCAGAATGCGTGGATTCCGAAAGGCGAGCAATGCCTCCCGCCGAGAGGCCATGCTACAGTCCAAGGCCCAATCGAGGATCATGGCCAGCGGAAACTGGCTCACCTGGCCAGAGCTACATGCGCTGTTGCCCGCGTCGGTTAAGGGGCGAAGTGACAGCTGTCCTGACCGACTTCTGGAGGGTGCGATCTTTTCTATTAGCTACGAAGGTGTGGAGTATTTCCCGCGTTACGCCATTGAATCAGGCAGCTTGGTTGTAACGCAGCGGGGAATGCAGCGCGTCATCGCTGCGCTGGCCACCAGGATGAGTGGCTGGAGCATGGCTTTATGGTTTGAATCATCCAATTCGTATTTGGCAGGTCAGCTGCCGAAGGATCTCATCTCTTCTGATCTCGACGCGGTTGTCAAAGCCGCTCAGGACGAGATAGGTGGCAGTTCGCATGGGTAGCACTGGGTTAGAAGCTTAGCCAATGAGTACGCTCCGCTCGCCAAGCCTGAGAGACAAAACCCCATTATTTAGCTACGCCCTCCTCCATCCAGGCTCCCGGGCTGCCGCCTTCGCCAGAGCTAGTCAGGAATCTTCCACGATTTTCTCGTCACGATCGCCTGTACTGGCCATCAAAAAAACGGAAAGCAGCGGCGGTGGCCATAGGCATTTGGATGTAGAAGGGGTCACCTTAGCCATGGAATGATCTACGCATGGCTACGCTGCTCCCCGAAGCTTGTTGTCAGTGAGCAGCGCGATGCTAATCGATTTAGCGAAGAGAGAACACTATAGCGCTCATTTTCGGCGCTGAATCGACCATCAAAGCTTGAGCGCCTCCTTTCTGATCTGTTTAATCAGCCCGTCTAAACCCACCTCCGGGTCTTGGATAAGGTACGCCGATACGATGAGACTGAGTGGGTGAATACCCATACGGCCGGCCAGCTCTTCGATTTTTTGAATCGTCGGCGACTTGAGTCCGCGTTCGAGGGTGCTCATGTAGGTTCGACTGCTGACTACGGCGAAATCTTCCTGGGTCAGGTGGTGAAGCATACGCATGCGCCGCAGTGCCTCACCCAGGGATTCACGGATTTCCATCATCATTCCTCAGAAAAGGAATGATGAAGCGCTATCGAACACGATAGGGCTACAATCTATAGTGTTCATTGTGGGATAATTTGAGGTTTCCAGCCCTGGTGATCGATCGCCTAGGGGTATGCAGCGCTCAGTGGAGCCCGTTTTGATCTATTTGTCCGAATCTCACACCCGTACTGTCCGTACGGGTTCTTATTGTGAAATTGAGGGGATGTGCTTTTGGGTGACCTTGCGGTCGCCCCTCAACGGTGAGAGCGAGCGAGCAGCTGTGGTTGAGGATGCTTACGAACTCAACGTTTTCCTCAGCCAGGCAGCGGGCGTCGAGATCGCGCAGGTACAAATGCTATGCCCTCCATCCATCAGCGGACGTCCGCACTGGAGCCTGGAAGAGCTTCGTAAGATTGTGATCCACCGTGGGCTTGAATCCTCGCAAAGCGCGGTGGTTTACGAGACCGCGGTGGGCACCTACAAACTAGGGGATCTCGATTTACGCCTGCGGAAACGGTCACATGTGCTGTATTCGGCACGCAACCTAAAAGCGCGAATCACCACCGCGGCACCTCCACTTAAGTCTGCAGAAGAACCGCAGTTGTACGCGCACTTTTGATGCAGGTACGCACGGCGTCGTTTACCGGTGAAGCCCTTCCACAACGCAGTTTCGGCTTTCCAAGCGTGGGCCGTGCTTTTAAGGGTACGAGGCCCCGTAACGGCTGTTCACCTAATTAGCGACAATTCCGATGCCTCCCGCGGCCGCTCTCCTGACAGCCTTCCCTGGCCCGCGATAGGATGATGAGGACTCATGAACACCCTAGCAAAAGCCGCAGGCGCACTGCGGGATGCGCAACATATCATGGTGTTTACCGGCGCTGGCGTTTCTGCCGGCAGCGGAATTCCAACTTTCCGCGACCGACTGACCGGGTTGTGGGAGCGCCAAGACCCTGAGCGTTTAGAAACCGCGCAGGCATTTCGCGAAAATCCGGCGCTTGTTTGGGGCTGGTACCTATGGCGGCGCCAACAGGTCATGCAAGCCCAGCCCAATGCGGCACATCAAGCGATCTATCGATTATCTGGCAGCGACCGGAGTGTCACTGTGATCACTCAGAATATTGATGATTTGCACGAGCGGGCAGGCAATCAGGACGTGCTCCATCTTCATGGCAGCCTGATGCACCCCAAATGTTTCGCCTGTCATCGATTCCTTGTGGAACCGCTGGTGTTTCCGATCATTCCAGTGGAAGGCGCATTGATCGAACCACCCCGTTGCCGCCGATGCAATGGCCGCTTGCGTCCAGCTATCGTGTGGTTTGGTGAGGATCTCCCGCCAGGTGCATGGAAAACTGCCAGCCGAGCAGCACGACAGTGTGATGTCCTGCTTTCTATCGGGACTTCCGGTGTGGTCAGGCCTGCTGCTGACTTACCAGATATCGCGTTAGCGTCTGGTGCAGTGGTCATACACGTCAATAACGTAGATGTATCTATGAATGGGCCGAACGAGATCATGTTGATAGTCCCTGCTGAGAAAATACTGCCACAGCTGATTGCTCTGGCACTGACGAACAGAGCCAGCACAGCGCTCGTCTACCCCCGCTCAGCACCATGAGGGTCGGCCCAGCATGAATGTTCTCACCAGAACTTTTCAGATGTTTAAATAGTACAGGAAGTGGTGGGCTCTCCAGCAGTGGCAGCAGCGGTGAGTATCAGTCCGGAGGTATAACTCTCAGGCACAATAGGGAAATTGGAGCTGACAGGCCTCTCACGTAACACCCCACAACGTAAGCAGCCTAATTTCGCACCTGATCCTGGCGGGCAACAAAACAACGAAACCCCGTAGCTTGCAGCCTGGCGCACTTTGCGCTAGCGTAGCCGGACGTCGCTACATGGTCGACGGGCTGCCCACACCTTTAAGGCCTCGCTGGCCGCAGCTAACCGGATCGAACCATGCTCATCACTGTAATCTCCCAACCTGAGCCTTTCCGGGCATCGGGGGCGGCTGGTGGGCGTCTCCGATGTCGCTCCTACTGGAGCAAGGGAGAAAATTCATGGTTCCCAACACACTACACGAATCAATCAAAGTCCAGGCCAAGCGCCTGCGCGACCTGTTCGGTATCGACCTCACCACCGCCAAGTATGTTTTGGCGCGGGGGCCGTATGGCTGTGCCGACTGGTCAGATCTGTGCACCCCTCTGAGTGAAGGTCCTCCACTGTAACACGCCCTGCAGTTGGCCGAGCTGCCCCAATCGCCCATTGCTGCCGCGTACCTGGCAAAACATCTGCGCCGGTTGGCCTCCTCGGTCAGTCAACTGATCCTCACTAACCGCAACTTGCCAGAGCTCTGTGAAGCACTGCGACAAGTCTTCGCGGTCCCGGGCAACCCGGTAACATTGGCGGATGTACTGCAGCCAGTCGCGCCGACTGCGTGGCAGGCCACCGACATCAGCCCGGATCCGCTGGCGGTAATTCAGAGCCGGGTCTGTATCAACGGCATAGAACTGCAGTTGATAGGTACCCGAATTTTCTGGCCACGGCTGTTTAACCATGACGCTGACATCACAGTCGAGGCACGCACGGCAGAGCCGGTTGGCGATGACCTTAAAGTCATGTGGGAGGTCGCGCCTTGGTATCAAGCCAGCCGCGACTACCTGCTCGAGTACTAGCGCGTCGATGACTGGGACGATCTGCCGGAGTTGGTCGAACCGCACATCTTTGAGACTTCTCGCATGTCGCAGCATAGGCGCTGGCTTGCTCAGTGCCTGAACCCGTAGCGCAAGCCAACCGCAAGAGCGAAATCCCTTGGCCACTGTCCATGCGTTGGCCGTTGGATATCTGGCGAACGCTTTTTGCACCGGACGTCGGGACGGACCACAGCACCGAGCCCCTGAACTACGAGAACACGCAGATCGCGCGTGGGGCCTATCTGGTTCAAGGGTTGGGGCATTGTGGTAGTTGTCATACTCCACGCGCCCTTACACTCCAGGAAAAGTCGCTGGATGAACGCGATAGCAGCTTCCTCGCCGGCGGGCAGGTCATCGACGGCTGGGTCGCAACGAGCCTGCGGGCAAGCAGCCCCGACGGTTTGGGCGCATGGAGCGAGCAGGATATCGTCGATACCTTGCGAAACGGACGTAATGCCCACTTTGCCTCTATCGGCCCAATGAACGACGTCATTCAACACAGTGGTCAATATCTCACCGATCAGGATCTCGCGGCAATCGCGCTCTATCTGAAGTCGCTGCCTGAGATACAGGGCTCGAGTAAAGTTGGCTTCAAGGCCGACGAAACCACTGCGAAGGCCCTGTGGTCCGGGGAATCACCAAGCCGAGGCGCCGAAATTTACGTTGACAATTGCGCTGCCTGCCATCGAACAGATGGCCACGGATATGAAGAGGTCTTCCCCCGTCTCGTCGGCAACCCCTCGGTACTGGCCGAAGACCCAAGCTCCATGATCAGAGTCATTCTTGGCGGCAGTCGGTTGCCATCAACCCAGCAGGCGCCTTCCGATCTGGTAATGCCGGACTTTGGGTGGCGTTTGAACGACCAAGAAGCTGCACAATTGGTATCGTTCATTCGCAATAGCTGGGGAAATAAAGCACCGCAGGTGTCAGACCAGCAAGTCGCCGACGTTCGCAAAGCCATGAAAGAAGAGCATGAGCAGGCGCTGGCAAGTAGTGAGAAACAACTCATAGCGCATTAAGGCACGTTACTGGTTCGGAGCCATTTGGCTCCGAACCAGTTTGTACGGGATCAGGCGGTCGCTCAGGCAGGGCCGCCTGCGGCCATGGCTTTCAGTGAAAAGATCGGCGACCACAGTCCAGGCCTCATCCGAGATTTCGTAACGCTTTGCCATCACAGAATTTCTTTCCGTAGATGGCCGGTAACCCTACAGAATTCCAGCTTCCGAAGGGCACCGATTGGATTTCTCGGGATTTCGTACAGAACCTAGGCGGACGGAATTTTATGGAGATTCAATTCTAGCCAATCAGCAAGAGTTGCGACATGCGTCGCGGCGTCCTTACCAAAAGCCGTTAAATCGTATTCGACATGCGGCGGAATAACGGGATATGAAGTACGGCGCACGAGACCATCGCCTTCCAACCGTTGAAGGGTCTGCGACAACATCTTTTCGCTGATGCCATTCACTTTGCGGCGCAGCTCGCTGTAGCGCAGCGTACCGTCGAGTAACGCAATCAGACATAACATTCCCCACAAGCTCGTCACGTGAGAGAGCACTTCTCTGGCCTTGCATTTGCCAGTAAAGAGGTCGCCGCGCCTGAGCTTGGCCGTCAGCGTGCGCTCGTCAAGCGCTGATGAATCCTCGGTTTTGGTGGCTTTTGAACGAGAGATTGTCATGTCACTAACCAAAAGGTGCGTACTTCCGTAAGTTGATGCAGCAAACTTATAGTGCGCTTCAAGTATCGGTCAAGGTCAGGGTGAGTGATTTGCAACCTATCAAATTCAACAGAAGGTGGATTCCCTTCCTGGGCATCGCATCCATCGTCGGGGCCTTGGCGTTGTCATTCGCCTGGGCCGACGGACTGATCGGGGGCCGAACGACCACCCGGACATTCCTGGGCGATTCAATGGATCACTTCGAACCGGGGTATCGTCGAGCGCATGGCAAGGGGATCTGTTTCGCGGGGGTCTTCCGTAGCAGCAAAGCAGCAGCGTCGCTCTCGACGGCTCGCGTCTTTGCTCAGGAAGAAGTCCCGGCCATCGGACGCTTCTCCATCGGATCCGCAGATCCGCATGCTGCGGACTCTTCTACCGCCACCGTCAGCATGGCCTTGCTATTGAACGCCGATGACAAGTCTCAATGGCGAATGAAGCTGAACAATGCTCCCTTCTTTCCTACTCGTGATGCCGAAGGATTCCTGGCGCAAAGGAGCGCTTTCGAGCCCGACCCGGCAACAGGGCAGCCGGATCCAGCTCGGGTCGCTGCGTTCTTCGAAAAGTACCCGGAGGCTCGCAAGGCGGTCGAGTACAAAGCGACCGCTCCTTGGCCGAGCAGCTTTGCGCAGGCCCAGTACAACGTCATCAATGCATTCATACTTGTCGCGGCAGATGGCAAACGACAGCCCGTTCGCTGGTTCATGCGACCCCACGCACCCTTCCAGGGTCTCCCGGTGCAAGATCGGGCGCGATCCCATGATTTCCTCTTCGAAGATATAAAGCAGCGAGTGGGTAAAGAGCCAGTTTACTGGGACTTGGTACTGCAATTGGCTGAGGCGGGGGATCCGGTCGATGATCCGTCACAGCCATGGCCCACCGAGCGGCAGCAAGTGGTTGCCGGTACGCTGCAAGTGACGAGCGTTCGCGACCAGACCGAAGGTGGGTGTCGCGATATCAACTTCGACCCCACACTGGTGCCAGCAGGCATCGAACTTTCGAACGATCCTGTGCTGGCAGCGCGAGCGGGCATCTACTCGCATTCTTACAATGCACGTCTACGCGAAATCGGGTTCGGAAAGGCCACCGACGCCATTGGCAAAAGGGACAACAAATGATGCACGAAGCACCAATCCCCCACAAACCCAGACCCCAGCATTTCAACTTGACCGCAAGGTTCCTGCACTGGGTGATGGCTATCGCCATCATGGCCATGCTGTTCATCGGGGTCGCCATGATGACGTCATTGACCCTTCGGCCCGTGTTGATCGATGTACATCAGCCGTTGGGGATTGCCATTCTCTGCCTGGCACTGGCGCGTCTGGTTAATCGTCTATGCCGGCCGGTACCGATGCTGCCCGCGAGCATCCCCCGCTGGCAAGTCGCAGCCGCGCATCTATCTCATATCTTGCTTTACCTGTTGATGGTCGGTTTACCATTGCTCGGCTGGGCGGTGCGTTCGGCAGGCAACTGGCCCGTCATTCTTGTGGGCACTTGGAGCCTGCCTGCAATTGTCCCTGAAAGTCCAGTGCTCTACGCATGGTTTCGGCTGGCACATGGAGCGCTGGCATGGCTGCTCTTCGCGATCATCCTGGGACATCTTGGCGCCGCGTTGATGCACGCCTGGGTTCTCAGAGACGGTGTCTTCTCCAGCATGGCCCGAGGCACCAGCACTCCAACACAAAACCGCAACCCTGAATCTGACTCACGGGCCACGTCTTGATGCTGTCTATTTGCACTTGGTGTGCCAGGTAACGGCGGTCAATCGGTGATGACATGCCGCTCAGAGGCATGTCGCGTGCACTCCCGAAATAGCTTGGCGGCAGGCCCCAGATCACGGTTATTGGCATAAAAGCAACCAATCCCGCCGAAATGTAAAGGCGTTGAGAAATTGAAGATTTGAATGCCACCATGATCAGATAGTTGCCGGGCTGTTTCCATCGGCAGCAAACCCACAGTCTTCTGATCCTGCATCAGCGAGACGTTGGTAAGCACCGACAGCGACTCGATCACATTCGCTGGCAGCGGTAAATCAGCATCGGCGAAAAGCTCATTGACTGTGCGACGCAGCAACGAGCCCGGCGGAGGCAAAATCCAAGGACATGAATGCAAATCAGCCAAGCTCAACACTGCCTGATCTTGTAGCGGGTGCCGACTTCCGCCAACGATCGACAAATACTCATCGTAAAGCGTATCAACGCACAAAATACGGCTCTCTTCCCGCCCCCGCCAGTCGTCAGGGACTCTACCGATTACAAGATCCACTTCGCCCACGATCAATGCGGGGAACAATTGATCAAACTGCCCGATCCGTACCGATACCAGTACATGCGGTGCGCGCGCCTTGAGCAGCCGCAGCGCGAGGGGCAACAACGACGTCGATGCCGAGATCAACGTGCCCACCACGACATGACCTGAGCCCCCCTCTTGATAGGCCTCGACTTCATCGGTCAGGGCCCTCAGCTCTGCAAGCATCGTACGAGCCCTGCGCAGCACAAGCTCGCCCAGTTCCGTCAAGCGAACCCCTCGATTGCTACGTACCAGTAAAGGGGCGCAGAAGTACGACTCGACCTCATGCATAACCTTGGTTACGGCAGGTTGAGTCATGTTCAGCACCTGAGCCGCATGTAGTATCGAGCCGCTCTGCACTACATGCTCAAATACCACCAGCTGGTAGAACTTCAGTTTACGCGAGACCGTCAGTACGCTTGATTTCATCGGTTTTCTCCGCGAGATACCCCGTACTTTAGTGCGGGGAGGGATAGCGAGGCGTGCCGGCAAGAAAACCCGAGCGCGAGCCATCCACGCCAAGATCGCGAACCGTCGCAAGGATGCACTTCACAAATTCAGAACCGCGCTTGTGCAGCGGTGCGGGTTGATCGTTGTTGGCAACGTCAAGCCCAAAGCGTTGGCTAAGACCCAAATGGCCAAGTCGGAGCACGATGCCGGTTGGGGCATGTTGAAAACGATGCTGTCTTACAAGTGCGATAGCGCAGGCATCATTTTTCGTGAAGTCAACGAAGCGTACACCACCCAAGCCTGTTCGCATTGCGGCGCACTCCCGCCCAGTAGTCCGAAAGGTAGGACCGGCCTTGGAATAAGAGAATGGACTTGTGAGTGTGGTGTCACTCACGACCGCGACATTAACGCGGCGAGGAACATTCTCGCGGTCGGGCATGGCCGTCTACCTGTAGGAATCCCCGTCCTTATAGGGCGGGGAGGATGTCAACTAGCAACCAGGCAGTGTCGAGCCCATCCATAACCGGCAAAGCCATGTTGCCCGCTTTGGTGAACGATCAGATCTCGAAAAAGCCTTGAGCGTTGCCCGCGCAGATCCGCGCCTTAGCCTGTTCGCTCAATTGAGGATGCTCCAGCACACCTGCGCCGATGGACTGCTCGCCTAGCGGGAAAGGAGAATCGGAACCCAGCATGACGCGATCAGCCCCCATTACATCCACCAGCAAACGCAGCGCACCAGGGTCGAAAACTGCCGAATCGACGAAGAAGCGTTTGACGTAGCTAGACGGCACTTGCGGGCAATCTTCGCGAACAATGTCTCTATGGCGCCAGGCATTATCGACACGCCCCAGCAGGAAGGCGAAGCCGCCGCCGCCATGGGCGAAACAGATGCGCAAGGATTGCGGCAAGCGTTCGAAAGCACCAGAAAGAATCAGCGACAGGATGCCAAGCTGGGTTTCCGCCGGCATCGCGACCAGCCACGGCAACATCCATTTCTTCATGCGCTCGCCGCCCATCATGTCCCACGGGTGCACAAGCAGCGGGATATCTTCCACCGCACAGTGGTGCAGGAAAGTAACCAGGCCTGCTTCGTCCAGATCGTGGTTGCCCACATGATTGCCAATCTGCACGCCGATATGACCGCAGGCCTTGGCCCGGCTAGCCTCGCGACAGGCCGCATCAATGTTTTGCAGGGGAACCTGGGCCAGCACTTTGAGGCGATTCGGTGCTATGGCAGTCATCTCCAGGGCACGATCGTTCATCAGTTGTGCCCACGGCAGCGCCCTCTCTATGGGCTGGTCGTAGCCGAACATCACGGGTGTAGCGCACATCACCTGGATGTCCAAGTTCTGCTCATCCAAGTGCTCAACGCGCCGCTGCGGATCCCAGAGCACGTCATGTACCGGACGGAACGGCTTATCACCGAGCATGATCTGCCCCTGACGCCCCTCGGTGTGCAACCACGGGCCACGCTGAGGATTCAGGCGTGCGGCCTCGGCCTGAGTGATGCGGGGAAAAAAGTGCGAATGGATATCGATTTTCATAGGCCGTGAATCTCACGCAGGGTGTTGAGCCAGGTCGACCAGTCTCGACCTGGGTGAATTTTGCCGCACCCCGTGCAACGACGCTCCTCGTCGGTGGTGTTGTAGAACTGGTCGTAGACCGGTGGAAGATCGGCAACGATGCTCTTCAGGCTTAACTCATAGCGTCGAATCAAGGTGCCACAGTGCGCACAGGACCACTGCAGAGCATCGAATTGCCCCTCCGGGCGGCGATGCTCCACCACCAGGCACAGGCTGCCGGGCTCAGGACGCTGCGGCGAATGGATAACGTGTGGGGCCATCAGATAGATGTCGCCTTCCTTGAGCTCAACACGCTCGTAGCGACCTTGGTTCCAGATGAGCAAGTAAGCATTGCCCTTGAACTGGTAGAAAAATTCCTCCACCGGGTCGTCATGGAAGTCGGTGCGCTGGTTAGGTCCACCGACCACTGTGACCATGTAGTCACTGTCCTGCCAGATCTGCTTGTTGTTTACCGGCGGCTTGAGCAGGTGCTCGTGCTCGTCGATCCACTTGTTGAAGTTAAAGGGGGCGCTGAAGTGATGCTTGTCCATTGCAGTTTTCTCCCAGCGATTAGCGATTACGCGGCGCGTACGCTATGGCCTTGATTTCGATACGAAGATGCGGGTGCGGCAGTTGGTGTACGGCTACGGTGGTGCGGGTTGGTCCGTTCTCGTCGAAGTACTCGGCGTAGATTTCGTTGTATCCGCCAAAGTCGTTCATATCGACGAGGAAGCTGCTGATCTCCACCACGTCTGAAAGGCTTGCGCCTTCAGAGGCAAGGATGTCGCGCATGTTCTCGATCACCGCGCGGGTCTGAGCCCGAATGTTCAGATTGGTGGTGCCCATGGCATCCACCTCGACGCCGACGAAGCTGTTGTCCGGGCGCCGTGAGCTGGTACCCGAGACGAAGAGAAAATCGCCAGCACGCTTGATATGCGGGAAGCGCCCGCGCGGTGTGGCCTTGCCAGCGACTACCGTGGCCTTGACATCACTCATGGCTGCCCCCTCCGTTTCCACCGCGAACGCGAAAGCTACTCTGCCCCAGCCCCTGGACATCGACACTGACATGCACGCCTGGCTGCAAAGCCACCGCAGCGCAGGCGGCACCTGCCAGCACCAGGCTGCCGGCGGGCAGTTCAAGTTCGGCCGCGTGCAGCAGGCGCGAGGCTTGCACCAGGCTGCGAAGCGGATTGCCGAGGATGGCGGCGGTGGAGCCAGCCTGAACCACACGGCCATCCAGGCGCAGCACTACACCTGCGTTGTCCAGCCCGGAGAAATCCCGCGACCAGGGGCCGACGGTAAGGCCCGCCGAGGAGCAGTTGTCCGCCACCACATCCTCCAGGCTGAACTTGAACGCCTGGTAGCGAGAATCGATGATCTCCAACGCGGGGGCCACGGCCTCGACGTAGTCGGCCGCTTCCAGCAGGGTCAGCGGACGATCGATAGCGCGGCGGGTAAGAAAGCACACCTCCGGCTCGACGCGTGGGTGAATGTAGCGAGCCACGTCCACCAGGCCGCCGTCCTCTTCCACCATGGTGTTGCTGAGCCAGCCCCAGATCAGGCTATCGACGCCCATTTGCACCATCTTGGCGCGGCTGGTGAAACCGAGCTTGATGCCAATGCAGTGCTCACCATCGGCATAACGGCGCTGCATGGAGGCGCGCTGGATACGGTAGGCGTCGTCCAGCGAAAAGGGGGTGCTGCTACTGAACTGTGCCAGTGGTTCGGCTCCTCGCGCAGCCCGGTCAAGGGCTTCAGCGATACGCGCGATATCGGTGTTCATGAACGTGTCTCCAGCGATGGCTTCAATAGGTCGAGTGCGACGTCAACGATCATGTCCTCCTGGCCACCGACCATGCGTCGCTTGCCCAGCTCCACGAGGATGTCTACCGCCTTGATGCCATAGCGGGCGGCGGCCACTTCGGCATGGCGCAGGAAGCTCGAGTAGACCCCGGCATAACCCAGCGCAAGGGTTTCCCGGTCGACCCGCACCGGCCGGTCCTGCAGCGGACGCACCAGGTCGTCGGCGGCATCCATCAGCGCGTACAGGTCGGTGCCGTGGTTCCAGCCGAGTTTGTCGGCGGCGGCGATGAACACCTCGAGCGGGGCATTACCGGCACCGGCGCCCATGCCGGCGAGGCTGGCATCGATGCGGTCGCAGCCCTCCTCCACCGCAGCGATGGAGTTGGCCACGCCGAGGCTAAGGTTGTGGTGGGCGTGGATGCCGGTGTGGGTCGCTGGGTCGAGCACGGCCTTGACCGCACGGAAACGCGCGCGGATGTCGTCCATGTTCATTGCCCCGCCCGAGTCCACCACGTAGATGCAGGTGGCGCCGTAGCCCTCCATCAGCTTGGCCTGCTGCGCCAACCCTTCGGGCGTCTGCATGTGGCTCATCATCAGGAAGCCCACGGTGTCCATGCCCAGCTCGCGGGCATACTCGATGTGCTGGCGCGAGACATCCGCTTCAGTGCAATGGGTGGCCACGCGAACGATGCGCGCACCGGCGTCGTAGGCGTTCTTGAGGTCATGAATAGTGCCAATCCCTGGCAGCAGCAGCGTGGCGATCTTGGCGTGGTTGACCGCGTCTGCCGCTGCTTCGATCCATTCGAGGTCGGTGTGAGCACCGAAACCGTAATTGAAACTGGCCCCCTGCAGGCCGTCGCCATGGGCCACTTCGATCGAGTCGACCTTGGCCCGGTCGAGCGCGCCGGCGATGGCACGCACGTCGTCCAGCGAATACTGATGGCGGATGGCGTGCATGCCATCGCGCAGGGTCACATCACTGATATACAGCTTTTTGCCGTTCATGCCGGGGCTCCCATCGCCAGGGCCATACGCTCGGCGGTGGCCAGCGCGGCGGATGTCATGATGTCGAGGTTGCCGGCGTAGGCCGGCAGGTAATGAGCCGCGCCTTCGACCTCGAGGAACACGGAGGTCTTGAGGCCGGTGAAGGTGCCCTGCCCAGGCAACCTCAGGCCGTACACGTGTTCGAACTGCACCTGCTGCTTGAGGCGGTAACCCGGCACGTAGGCCTGCACTGCAGCGGCCATCTCCTCGATGCTCGCCGCCACCTGTTGCTGATCGGCGGCCTCGCTGAGCACATATACCGTGTCGCGCATCATCAGCGGTGGCTCGGCCGGGTTCATGATGATGATCGCCTTGCCCTTGGCCGCCCCCCCGATCACTTCGATGGCCTTGCTGGTGGTCTCGGTGAATTCGTCGATGTTGGCGCGGGTGCCGGGGCCGGCGGATTTGCTGGCGATCGAGGCGACGATCTCGGCGTAGTGCACCTTGGCCACGCGCGATACCGCCGCGACCATGGGGATGGTGGCCTGGCCACCGCAGGTGACCATGTTGACGTTGGTCGCCTGCAGGTGCTGCTCCAGGTTGACCACCGGCACGCAGTACGGACCGATGGCGGCCGGGGTCAGGTCGATCATGCGCAGGTCGGCCTTGTGCTGGCGCAAGAAGGCGTCGTTCTTCACGTGGGCACCAGCGCTGGTGGCGTCGAAGACGAAATCGATGTCATTGAACATCGGCAGGCGGGCCAGGCCCTCTACCCCTTCATGGGTGGTGGCCACGCCCAGGCGCGCAGCACGGGCCAGGCCGTCGGAGGCCGGGTCGATGCCGACCATCGCAGCCATTTCCAGGTGCTTGGCGTTGCGCAGGATCTTGATCATCAGGTCGGTGCCGATGTTGCCGGAACCGATGATGGCGACTTTGCGTTTGTGGCTCATTCTCTGGCCTCCTTACTGGGCTTGAGCAAAGGCTGCAGTGACGCGGCCCAAGCCCTGAATTTCAGCGGTAAAGACATCGCCCGGGCTCACCGGCACCATTGGCCCAAGGGCACCGGTCAACACCACGTCACCCGCACGCAGTGGCTCACCGAGACGGACCATGGTATTGGCCAGCCACAACGCCGCATTCAGTGGATTTTCCAGGCAGGCTGCGCCGGCTCCGACCGATACGGGTTCACCGCGCAAGCTCAAGCGCATGCCACAATTGACCAGGTCAAACTGCCCCAGGGACACCGGCTGGCTGCCCAGCACGAACAGCCCGGACGACGCGTTGTCGGCGACCGTGTCGAGCAAACTGATGTCCCAATTGGCGATACGACTACCGACAATTTCGATGGCTGGCAGGGCGAAGGCGGTGGCGCGGATGATGTCGGCCAGGGTGTGGTGCTCATGGCACAAGTCACGCTCCAGAACCAAGGCGATCTCTGCTTCTACCTTGGGCTGCTGGCAGTCACTCCAGCTGATAGGCTGGCCATCACCTCGCGCCATCTGAGCGAACAGCCGACCGAAGTCTGGCTGATCCACCCCCAGCTGGCGCTGGACGGCGCCAGAGGTCAAGCCGATCTTGTGACCAACCGGCCTCCAGCCTGCGGCAATGTCGGCGGCGTTGTTGTATTGCTGCACGGCGTAAGCCTGCTTGAGCGCGGATTCATCTTGCTCGGCGGCCGCACGCTCGATGAGATCGCGTACAGGTACACAGGGCCTGCCCTGTTCACGAGCCTGGCGCAGACACGCTGCTGCTTCGGCGATAGCTGGATGCATGGCGTTCTCCTGTCCTTACGGATTGACACAAATGGTGGTGAGCTCGGAATAGAAATCCAGCGAGTGGCGCCCGCCTTCGCGTCCAAGCCCAGACAGGCGCGCGCCACCAAAGGGCGTACGCAGATCACGCAGGAACCAGGTATTGACCCACACCATGCCAACATGGATACGCCGAGAGAAACGGTGGGCCCGCTTCAGATCGCGGGTCCACAGCGAGGCGGCCAGGCCGTAGGCCGAATCGTTGACGCGTTGCAGCACTTGCTCATCGTCATCGAACGGCGCGATGTGGCAGACCGGGCCGAACACTTCTTCGCGAATGCAGCGAGCGTCATCGGCAAGCCCAGTCCAGATCGTCGGCTGGACAAAGGCCCCCTGGTCGCGCTCGTCGCCGAATGCCGGTACACCGCCGCCCGTGACCACTGTCGCGCCCTCTGCCAGCGCCAACTGGAAGTAGCCCAACACTTTGTCGCGGTGCTTATGGGAAATCAGCGACCCCATGTTCACGCCGTCTTCGTCGGGATAGCCGATTTTCAGCTTCTCGGCGCCTGCTTTGAGCGCCGCGACAAAGCGCTCGTAGATCGACCGCTCGACATAGACCCGCTCAGTGCACAGGCAAACCTGGCCAGAGTTGGTGAAACTGGAACGCAGTACACCGGCCACTGCCGCGTCGAAGTCACAGTCTGCGAAAACGACTGCGGCATTCTTGCCACCCAATTCAAACGACACCTCACGAACGCCCTCGGCAGCCGCACGCATGATGGTTGAGCCGGTGCGCGACTCGCCGGTGAAGGTGATGGCATCGACGTCTGGGTGGCGGGTAAGAAACTCACCGGCAGACTCAGGGCCGAAGCCATGTACCAGGTTGAATACACCTGCGGGCACACCGGCTTCGTGCATGATCTCGGCCAGCAGCGTGGCACTGGAAGGTGTATCTTCCGACGGCTTGACCACCACGCAATTGCCACAGGCCAACGCCGGCGCGACCTTCCACGTCAGCAGCAACAGCGGCAGGTTCCACGGCGAGATGATGGCTACCACGCCGTGCGGCTTGCGCACGGTATAACTGAAGACATCCGTGCCATCGCCGGTGCGCATCTCGAAGAGCTCGCTACCGCCTTGTCGCACCAGGTCCGCGAAGGTACGGAAATTCTGCACACCCCGGGCAACATCCAGGCTGCGCGCCTGATGCACTGGCCGACCGGTATCGGCGACTTCGGCAGCCACGAAGTCTTCGAACCGACGCTCGATGCCATCGGCGATCCGCTCCAGCAGATCAGCCCGCTGGGCAGTACTGAACTCACCCCACGGCCCCGACTGGGCGAGCGCCGCCGCTTCGACGGCAGCATTCACCTCCTCTTTGCCCGCCTCACACACCTGGCCCAGGAGGGCGCCATTGACAGGCGAGATATTGTCGAATTTACGGCTGCTTTCGACGAACGCCCCAGCGATATAGTGACGGAGTAAATGATTAGACATAGCGAGCTCCTGAGCAGGATGTTTTCGCTGAGTCTAGGGATGCCGGGTATAGAAGAATAATAGAAATACAGTCTTCATGTATAAACATCAGGAATACCTACGTTCAAGGTGCACTTACTTAGTTGAATGCTTTCCAGCAATTCAATTCGTCTGGGCCACAGCCTCTATTCGCTTCACGCGGTAAATAGAGTGAGCCGCCTTTAGATCGTGTTGGCAGAAGGGGTAGCGGGTTCTAATTGCAAGTTTGCTGTTTCAGAAGTACCGCGCCGACATCAAGTACACCCCCCCCTACTCGACGCCGGCACGGTCAGCCCGATCATGCAACACGGCTTGCAGCCATTGGGTGAGATCGCGCAAAACTGGCGGTGCGATTCATTCAAAGGTACCGGGCGAAGTCGGCCTGTGCAGTTGCCCGGTCGGTCGCAAGCTTGTGGGCAATGTCCAGCGCCATAGGGTCGGGATAGACTTCGGCGGCACCGCTGGCCAACCCCGTCACGATCGCTTCGGCCACTTCCCGGGGGCTGGCCTTGGCACCTGCAACGCCATGGCTCATTGCCGTGTCGATCACACCGGGGAGCACCGCCACCACCTGCACCTGGCCAGCCAGCTCGGCACGAGCGGCCTCGGTCAGGCGCAACGCGGCCGCCTTCGAGGCACACAACGACCCCATGGCTGGCAACGCCACCCGCGCAAGGATCGACAGCACGTTGACCATGGCGCCAGCCCGCTCGACAAGCGTCGGCGCAAAGGCACGCATCATCGCGAGCGTGGCGAAGTAGTTGACGGCCATTTCCTGGGCAGCGGCGTCGGGGTCATCGGCGCCCAGCAAACGCTGCTGCCGATTGAGGCCAGCATTGTTCACCAGGATATCGACCCCAACCCTGCTCGCCACCTGCGCTACCTGCTGCGGGTCGGTGACGTCCAGTTGCACCGCCTCGACCTGCGGGTGATCGAACGTCAGACGCTCAGGATTGCGGCAGGCGGCGTAGACATGCCTTGCCCCTGCGGCCAGAAAGGCCTCGATCAACGCAAGGCCCAACCCGCCGTTGGCACCGGTGATCAGGACATCCTTGCCCATTGCGGTGAGGGTGCTCACAGGTGCTCACTTTCGGCCCAGCGGGCCATCAGCGTGTTCGAAGGCAGCGACTCATCCAGCAACTTCTTGGCGGTTTCGATGCCAGCCACCGGAAGCCCCTCGGGATCGAGCACCCCGATCTGTACCAGCACCGAAGCCTGGTCCCAGTAGATATGCTCGTGGTACAGCTTGTTGCCGCGGAAGTTGACCACCGCCACCATTGGAATTTCCACGTATTTGCCGGTGGGTGCTATCCCGGGCAGCATGTAGTCCATTTCGCAGGTGTGGGTGAAGCACATGATGAATTCATCGACGACCTGGTAGGCGCCGACCGTGCGAGAAATCGGAATCATCTTAGTGTCCTCGGGGTTAACGTGGACAAAGTGATGCTGATAAAAACGTCTGAGTTGCTTGCTGCCCACCCCGCCGGTCAGTGTCGGGATGTGGTTCACGTAAGGCTCGTCGACCATGGTCGCCAGGGTAGCCGGTACGTCTCGGGTAACGAACTCGTGGTGGATGTGCTCGTCCCACAGGTCTGACAGGTTGTAGTCCGGCCCGATGTACTTCTTCAACGCTGCGATGGTGCGCCCATGGGCCATGAGCGCCGAGGGTTTGTGGAAGTGATCGCTGCCCAGCCGGGCGAACGCATGGTCGGCCCCTTCGTAGGTATACAGCTCTACGCCTGGGCGGCCACGCAGCACCTCGGCGATCTGCGCACGGGTCGCGGCGTCGCACATGCCATCGAGTTCGCCGTGGTGCAGGACCAGCCCGCCGCTCAGGCCATCGGCTTCATCCAGGTACTTCTCGATGCCCATGCCGTAGTAGCCCACCGCAACAGCGACATCGGTACGGGTAGCGGTGAGGTAGGCCAACTTGCCCCCCAGGCAATAGCCCACGAAGCCGAGGCCGGGCTCAGTGACCACGTCCATGGCCCGCAGCGCGTCGAAGGTGGCAGCGATGTCGTCCACGGCCTTGTCCAGGTCCAGTGCACTGTAGAGGCTCAAGGCTTTGTCGAAATCGGCGGGCGTGTAGCCGAGATCGATACCCGGCTCCAGCCGCCAGAACAGATCCGGCACCAGGACCACGTAGCCTTCCTCGGCATACATCTGCGCCACCTCCCGCATGTTGGCGTTCACGCCGAAGATTTCCTGGCCCAACACGATGCCGGGGCCCTTGCCTTTAGGTGGCAGCGCCAGGTAACCCTTGAAACTTCCAGCCTGGTCGCGTGCCTGAATATCGATGTAATTGCTCATCTCATTGCTCCTTTGCGGTAAGCGGATTAGGTATTGCTCTGGTGGAAAACAGTGGTATCTACAGCAGATTGAAAGGGAATTCGGTGATCAGGCGAATCTCATCCATGTCACCGCGTGGCTCAGCCGAATTACCGCGGTGCACGCCATAGCGGGCCTTCAGGCTAAGGTTTTTTGCCGGCCCGCTTTGCACCACATATTGCATCTCGATATTGCGTTCCCAGTGGCGCCCCCCATCCTTGAAGCCGAGGGAATAGTAGGAACTCTCCGGCACGATATTGGAGCCTTTGCCACCCTGTCCCTGCATGTAGCGAATCATGAACCTCAGGCCAGGTACGCCACGCGCGCTGAAGTCATAGTCGTAACGAGCCTGCCAGGACCGATCGTTGGGCGCGTTGAAGTCACTGAGCTGCACGTTGTTAGCCAGCTGTGCCACGGTGGTTTGCCCGTCTCGAAACGCCATATAGTCGAAGGGCGTGTCGCCCTGCACCTTCTGGTAGGCAAGCATGATGGAGTGGGCGCCGAACTTGACGCCCGGGGCAAAGGACCAGGTCAAGTTATCGATGGGTCCGCCATTGGCGGCACCGATGTCGACCGTGCGGTACAGGCTGAAATTCAAGGTTGGCGTTAGCCCCTCGACCAGGCTAGGCAAGTAGCGAAACCCCAGGTAATCCTGGCGCCAGATATCTTCGGCAAATTGAGTACTGATGTAGCCTTTGACTGCGCCCTGCTCGTAATTCAGGCTCAGATAATCGACCGTATCCGTCTCCGTGGCGCCATACAGCGAACGCAACGTGCTGTCGTTGCGGTTCTCCGAAGGCGCCTTGCCGGCGGTGATGTGGGCGGCATCGAAGGTCAGCGGCTGCAGATCGCGGATGGTGAGCTGCCAGGCTGTCACCGTTTGCGGCAACAGGCGCCCGGTACCACCATCGGTGAAGAATACCGGGGACGTGCGCAATTCCATGGACCCGTACTTGAGCACCGTTTCCCGGTACTTGAGCTTGAGCGCACCGCCGCCCACGCTGTACTCGTCCGCCACGTCCCCGTCGTTGTTGACGTGCAGCAGGTTGGTGCCGGTCTTGCCACGACCACTGTCAAGCTTCAATCCCGCATACAGATGAGCGTCGAATCCTATGCCGATAACGCCAGGCGTGAACGCGGAGACGTAGTCCAGCGTCAAGCCTTGGGCCCACTCCGCGCGATAACCATTGACGTTGCCTGAGCGGCGGTTGGCACCACCGTTGCGGAAGTCACGATTGAGATAAAAGTTCCGGGTCACACCGGACAAGGTGCCCTGCTGAAAATAGTTTGAAACTTCGGCCCATGGGTCTTCTGCCAAGGCCTGCTGACAAGCCATTGCCAGCCCTAAGCCAGACACTAGCCGGTAATCGAAAACTGAACGCATAACCACACTCCTGGGTACTCACGTGCACCACGCGCAAGGCCTTGAGGCCATGCATGGTCAGGGAATGACTAGCTGGGGGGCCGGCCGACAACGCACGCTTGAACGCGCGAGGTCGGCTCGGACAGTCGTTGATTACGAGTCGTGGTCGGCCGGGTAGGCTACGATTCGTCGACTTTCATCGATGGCGAGCTCGACCAAGGTGCCGGGAGGCAATGGCTCGGCAGTCTGGGCAATTACCACTGGCCCATCGCGCAGCTCGACGCTGGCCAGGTGCAGGAGCTCACCGGCAGGGATGCCGATCCGCGCGCGCACCACGGTGGCCTGGGCAACCCGGGCGACCCCGGCAGCGACTTCCTGCCATTGCGCCTCGCCGCATTGCGGGCAGCAGTAACGCGGCGGGAAACTTGCCAGGCCGCAACCGATACATTGCTGGATCATGAACGCCATGCCACACCCCCTTGCCACCGTTCGAGCACCACCGCGTTGGCGCACATGCCGTAGCGGTACTGGACCATGCCATAGCCGGTCACCACCGCCAGGCGAGCATCGCTAACCTGACGTTGACCGGCATCGCCAAGCAGCTGGGTGATGGCTTCGACCAGCCCATGCATGCCTCCCGCCGTTCCCGCCTGGCCAGCCGAGAGCTGGCCGCCAGAGGTATTGACCGGCAACTCGAAGCTGCCTATGCGCCGTAGCGTGCGCCGGTAGTCGTCGTCAGGAACAAAGCCCAGGTCAGCGAGCTGGATCAGCGCCATGACCGGATAGTCGTCATATACGCAGGCCAGGTCCATGGCATCAGGCCCTGTACTGGAGCGGTCCCACAGCGTGTCGGCGATCTTGGCCAGAGGGGTCTGCAGGCCGTCGCCAGCCTGATGATCATCGTTGTGAAGCGACTTCACCGCGCGTACTGCCACGTTGACAGTGTTGCGTGCGAGGTCGGCTCGGGTCAGCAGGATCGCGTTGGCACCATTGACCACCGGCACGCAGTCATAGCGGCACAGCGGGTCGGCTACCATGGGCGCGTCCAGGTACTGCTCCATCGTCAGCGGCTCGCGGTAAACCGCCAGCGGGTTACGCTGCGCCCAGGCTCGCTGGGCAATGCACAGCTGTGCATAGTCTTCGCGGCCAAGGCCAGTGCGTTCAGCGTGACGCTGGGTGAGCATCGCGAATACGCCATTGGGCCCACCGTGCAGGAGTGGCTTGAGGTACTCCTCGGTGGTCTTGTTGTAATGGTCGACCAGGGTTCTGAAATCCTCTGGTGTGAACGTATCGCCCGCCACCAGCACGATCACGTTGGCATCACCGTGCTGGATGGCCCGCACGGCGTGCTGCAGCATATTGATCGCGCTCGCCCCGCCGTTGCGGTCATCCATGCACCAGGACAGGGTCAGCCCAAGGCGCCACGCCAAATCGATGGCGTTGTCCGGCCTGTGGGTGAAGGACGCCACGCCCAGGCCGTCCACCTCATGCGGGGCCACGCCCGCCTGGCGCAGCAATCGCTGCACCGCCCGTCCGAGCAATTGCGACGTCGACTCGCCTGTGCCGCGCCGGCTGTAGGGCACCTCCACCGCGCCCGCGATCAGCGCCACGGCGTCGTTACTTGCTGACCGGCTCATGACCGCCCTCCCTTAGCCCGCACGCGGGTCTCCTTGGTAAAACAGAGAGAGATGACCGTGACCAGACCCAGCCCCATCATCATCAAAGATACTGGCCAACTGGCCTGGTAATGTGCAAGCAAGGCGGTAGCGATCATCGGCGACAGGCCGCCGGAGAAAACCGAGGCGACTTCATGCCCCAGCGCGATGCCGGAATAGCGGACCTCCGTGCTGAACAGCTCCCCCATAAGGCTCGGCTGAGTACCGATCATGGCTCCATGGCAGATGGCATTGCCAATCAGAAAGGCCAGCCAGATCCAGGCGGGCTCTCGGGTCTCGAGTAACCAGAAGAATGGAAAAGCCATCAGCACCATCCCGACGGCGCCAACCATGTACACCGGTTTGCGACCGATGCGGTCCGATAGGCGCCCCCAGAACAACATTGCCACCAACTCTACGCACGTGGACACCGTGACCCCCGCCAGCATTACGCCGTTGGGCACACCGAGAAACTTGCCGTAGACCAGCGCGAACGCCAGCATGAGGTAGGAGCCGCCGTTTTCAGCCACCCGCAGTCCCATGGCCATCAGCACTTCGCGCGGATGTTTGCGTAACACTTCCAACACGGGCATGTGCCCCGTCTTGCCACTTGTCTCGGCTTGCTGGAAATCCTGGCTTTCGGGAAGTGCACGGCGGATGTACACGCCCAGGCCGAAGATGACGATGGAGATAAGGAACGGAATGCGCCAGCCCCAGCTGTGGAAATCCTGCTCCGGCAACAGCTGGACCACATAGAACGCCCCTGCGGATAAGACAAACCCACCGCCCACTCCGATCTGACTGATCGAAGCGTAGAAGCCGCGGCGCTCGGGCGGTGCCGACTCGCTGATCATCAGCACGCCACCGCCCCACTCGCCTCCTGCCGCGATGCCCTGCAGGATCCGTAACAGCAGTAACAGCACCGGCGCCCACACCCCCGCTTGAGCGTAGGTGGGCAGCAGTCCGATCAGGAACGTCGCGCCGCCCATGATCGAGAGCGTCCATACCAAGGCTTTCTTGCGCCCGTATTTGTCGCCGATATGGCCAAATATCACGCCGCCGAAAGGCCGGGCGAGAAAACCCACTGCGAACCCAGCTAGCGCTGCGATCGTACCGACCAGTGGATCGGTGCCTTTGGGAAAAAACAAATCCCCAAAGATAAGCGCCGCCGCTGTGCTGTAGAGAAAGAAGTCGTACCACTCCAACGCATTGCCCGTGACAGAAGCCAAGACAATCTTGCGAAAGGTTTTTTTGTCAATCGGTGTGCGGTTTTCAACCGCAGTGGGAACATGACTGTTTCCCGACTGGGTCTCGGATAGTTCAAGCGAATGCGTGCCCGTCATGGCGGTCTCCGTCAATGACTGAATAATTATGAACGCAGTTGTTATTGTTATTGCATCGTTTTTTATTGCACGGCAGTCAAAGCTAAGTAATTAGGCGCGTTTAAGCCTATAACCGGAGCACTCTAGGTCCCACGTGGTGGCGGTAACACCGAGCGCTCTCAATTTATATTTTTGCACTTTACCGTTTTCAGTCTTCGGCAATTCAATAACAAAGTCCAAGTAACGCGGCACGGCGAAATAAGCCAGCCGGGACTCGCAGTATTGCGTCAGTTCCAGTGGATCGAGCCGAGCCCCTTCCTTGATGATGATCGCGGCCATGACTTCATCTTCGGCTAGTTCAGACTTCACCGCATATACCGCCGCGAGTTCCACGGCAGGATGGCTCAATAGCACCTGCTCCACCTCAAAAGAAGAGATGTTCTCGCCCCGACGGCGGATCGTGTCCTTCAAGCGGTCAACAAAGCGGAAATAGCCGTCGCTATCGCGCACCACACGGTCGCCTGTGTGATACCAGAGGTTGCGCCAGGCTTCGACGGTTTTGTCCGGCATACCGAAATAACCGCACGCGAAAGCGAAAGGATGTTCAGCACGCAATACCAGCTCTCCCGGCTCGCCATCCGGCACCGGCCGATCCTGGCTGTCCACCACGAGAGCAGTGAAGCCTTTGGCCAAACGGCCCATGCAACCAGGACGCTGCGTCGCCAACGGCCCTCCAATCACGGCATTGGTTTCGGTGGCGCCATAACCGTCGATCAGGCCGATACCGCTGCGCTGGATGAATGGCGCGTGGAACTGTTCCGGCACGCCCGGCGCCAGAGCGACACGCACACTGTGCGCGCGCTCTTGCTCACTCTGCGGGCGGCTCAAAAGAATAGGCACCATGGCGCCCAACAGATAAGTCACGGTGGCACCAGTTTCAGCCAGGGCCGGGTAGAAGCCACTGGCCGAGAAGCGCTTGTCCACCACCAACTGTGCGTCGTGCAGCAAGGCTTGGAAGAAGGCGTTCAACGCATTGGTATGGAACAACGGCAGGCAGGTATACAGCACATCGCCGGGGCGTACTTGCAGGTCCCCACCGGTATTCACGCCCCACCAGAAGAACTGCGCGTGAGGGCAGATCACGCCCTTGGACAGCCCGGAAGTGCCGGAGGTGTAAAGGATAACCAGCGGATCGCCATCCTCGAGCACTGCAGATGGCGCCTTGGAGGTACTGCGAGGCGGCATCGACTGAACCTGGATGCGGTCCTGCCACATCGCATTGGGCTCACTCTGGGGCGAAACGACCCAAACGGTTTCGACAGCAAGCGATGTGTAATCCAGTGCCGCGAGCACGTCTAGATTGGCATCGTCACATACCAGCAAGCGTGCGCCACTATTGGCCAGAATGTGACTCAGCTGCATGCCGCGGCAGGCGGTATTGATAGGTACCGCAACCGCGCCCAGCCAGCCACACGCCAACAGCACTTCAAGGAACTCGGCGCGGTTGGCGCACATCAGCCCTACCCGGTCTCCACGCTGTATGCCATATTCAGCCAGCGTCGCCGCACGCGCTGCGATCACTTCGACAAGCTCCACCGCAGTCCAGGTGCAGCTTCGGTCGGAAAAAAGTGCAGTATCAGGGCTCCGCTCGATACGTTTCGACAACAGCGCCGGAAGTGTTAATGCTCCGCCAACTGCTTGTTGTTCGCTAAAACTTTCGTCCATCACTCAACGCCTCAGATTGTTAAATCGCCTTGCAGTTGTTCCGGAGTCTATGAATGTGTAATCTATAAGTCAAATTCATAACAATTATATAGTCTATAAACGAGATTTATCCGCATGCGCAATTTGAATGACGTGGATTTGAACTTGCTTCGGGTTTTTCAAGCCATCATGGAGGAGCGCAGTTTGACCCTCGCGGCGGGACGCCTGGGGATCACCCAACCGGCTGTAAGTTATGCCTTAAATCGACTCCGCAAGTTATTTGATGATGCGCTGTTCGTGCGCGCGCCGGAAGGCATGCTGCCGACCCAGACTGCCGAGCGTATTGCCCTTCCGATCGGACGGGCGCTGACGGCTGTGCGTGACGCTCTGAACGAAACCGAACCTTTCGATCCTGCCACCAGCGACCGCGAGTTTCGTTTGTGTATGTCAGACATCGGCGAACAGGTGTTCCTGCCAGCACTGTGCAAACGACTTCAGACCCTCGCGCCGCGCATCAAGCTGTCATCGGAGTTGGTGCCCATCGCCATGGTGGTCGAGCGGATGCGCATGGGGCAGCTGGATTTTGCCATTGGCAACCTGTCCACGCTAAAACCGACAACCCGGTATAAATCCCTGTTTCATGAACAATACGCCTGCATGACTCGCAAGCGAGACGGACTTCCCGCAGATACGATCAGCGTGGAACAGTTTCTTGCCCTCTCCCATGTCAGCGTCACGTCCACCGATAGCAGCCACGTGGCCATCGAGGACACCTTGGTCGCACGCGGCCTGAATCGCCACATCGCGTTGCGGGTCCCGCATTTCACAGTAGTGCCGCAGATACTCAGTCATACAGGGTGGATGGTCACCCTACCCAAGGGCGTTGCCCATGACCTGAACCATTCCGAAGACTTCATGATCTATCCGCTACCAGTGGAAATACCAGGATTCGAATCCACTCTTCATTGGCATGGTGCCTACGACGCTGACGCGGGCAATCGGTGGTTCAGGGAATTCATCTTCGAAACCTTGCGCAGATGAGGCGTGGTGACCGCCAGAGGCCTGATGCGATGTCTTCACGTCCACGGTAACCCCCGAAACGACCGGCATACCGAGCTCCCTTGCTCTGGCAAGCGCCAAGGGCAAGCATGAGGGCATCCTTGCCCTTGGCGCAGACCAACTGCAGTCACACAAGCGAACCGCACTCACTGGTCTTCACTGCACGATAGGCCGGTGAAAGATCACCCCCAAGCCGGCATAGAAAGGCCCACCCAGGCGAGCCAGCGGGCGCATCTTCGCACTATCGATATGCTTGCCATCGAAGATCTCCTCTGACAGGTGATAGGCCACTACTTCGCCGACGAACAGCGTACAGCTGCCGTCGCCCAGAATGAGTGCCTGGTCAAGGCGGCACTCCATCTGCACCGGCGTGCAAGCGATGCGCGGCGCATTGACGAACTGGCTGGGCAACAGCTCGATGCCGAGCATATCGACCTCACTTTCATCGGGCCCATAGCTCCACGCGCAGCGATGCATCAGTTCCATGTTGGCCTCCGTCACCACATTGATCACGAATTCACCCGACTCACGGATGTTCCTCGCCGTATCCTTGGGCTGCCCATCACGGTGCTCGATATTGATCGCGATGAGGGTTGGACTGGACGCCACGTAGTTGTAGGAGCTGAAGGGTGCCGCGTTGACCGTCCCTTCTTGATCAACGGTCGTCACCCAGGCGATCGGTCGAGGCACCACACAGCCTACGACCAGTTTGTGGGCAGTCGCTGGATCCAGCCCACGCCCGTCTACGAAGGAAAAAGTGGTCATCCCCATAAACCCTCATTGAGCCGTACTGTGACGGCTGCGACTGGATAAGAGAGTCCGGCCCCCGTCCCGCACCGCAAGCCAGGCAAAACGGATTCAGAGCGGAGCTCGTTTGCGCCCTTGGTCTGGCTGGTCGAAATGACTGCAACGGTAGTGATGGTCTCGATGACGAGCAACATCGCCGACGCTGGCCAGACCTCCATGCGCTCACTCCCGCATGGGACCCCGCGGCCGGGCCAGCATTCTAAAGCAGCTGTTGGCCAAGCCTGAGGTTCTGCACATCATGGATACGGCGTGGTTGGCGCGATGCCGGCAAACAGCGCACCAGCACTGTCATAAGTGGCTTCGCCGAGGAACGCGTGCTGGGTGACCACCATGGCGTCACGCAAGATCCATTGCAGTCGGTTGTCGTCGTAGATCGCGGCAGTCCCTGCAAGGCGATACGCCATCGTGATAACCTCGGCACAGGTATGGGCGGCATGGGTAGCACTCAAACGTAGCAAGTTGGTTTGTTTTTCGCTCACCGGCACGCCCGCGAGGATGCTTTGCCAGACAGCTTCCGGCGCCTCATAGAAAAATGCACGGGCACTGCGCAACTTGGCCTCGGCCTTGCCCAATTCGATTCGGTAATAGGCGCGATCACCCAGACGCGGAGCTCCGGTCACGGTTTTGGTACTGCCAGACATGGCCGTGACCAAGTCCAGCGCAGCGCGCGCCAGGCCGAGATTGACCGCAGCGTGAACCTGGGCCTGATAGGACACCGAAGGGTATCGGTACAGCGGCTCATCGATTGTGGCCCCGGTCCCGCGAGTGAAAGTCCAGGCATGCTCGACCGTCTTGCCCTGTAACTTGAGGTCATGGCTGCCAGTGCCTTGCATGCCAACCACATTCCAGTTCTCGACGATTTCCACTTCACTCGCAGGAAAAACCGCGGTCAGCGGCTTACCGGCACCCGCTCCGCCACCATTTGCCGCCGTACCGCCAATGCCCACGCCAATCCAGTCCGCGCCCTTGCAACCGCTGGCAAAACGCCAATGTCCGCTGATCTCCCAGCCGCCCTGGATCGCACGCGCGGGTTGCAACGGATAAAGGCCGCCCGCAAAGACCTGGTCTGGCCCGCCAGCATAGATCAGCGCCTGGGTTTCCGGTGGTAGGGACGCCAGGTAGATATTGCCGGAACCAAATGCAGCCACCCAACCTGTGGATCCGTCCACCTCAGAAATACGCTCGATGATTCTGAGAAATTCGGCCGGCGCCAATGCATCACCCCCGAAGCACTTTGGCGTGCTGGCGCGGAAGATGCCGGCAGCCTTCATTTTTTCGATCATGTCCTTGGGAACATGGGACCGTTCATTGAACTCCTTGCGGCGGGCGGCCACTTCAGCGAGGACTGCTTCAAGCGGTAATTTACCGCTCAAACCGGACTCACTGGAAACTGCCGAGTGCTCCATGCAAAGGACTTGCGTATTCATCTTATTCTCCGGATGGACGTGGGATTACGATCAGCATGGGGAGAGACTGAACGTTAAGCAAATTCAAAACTTGCATGCGGCCATGATTCAAATGAATAGACTTGTTCAGTCTTCAAACTCCCACGCTCATTACGTCTACGAATACCATCAATGCGAAAGATGAATTTGACCCGTTTGACAGCTACGCCCAGCATTAAACCGTTCATTTACGCAAACGGATCTAGAGACATCATGACGACCACAACAAACAAAGATGATTTCCGCCAAGCACTTTCCCTGCTGTCCGCTGCGGTCAATGTCATTACCACCGCCGGCCCTCATGGCCGCCTGGGGCTGACCGCAAGCGCCGTGTGTTCCGTAACCGACATGCCACCAACGGTCCTGGTCTGCGTCAACCGCAACAGCTCGATTCACGCAGCCGTGGTGGCCAACCGCGCGCTGTGCGTGAACATTCTTCCAGGACACCTTGAGGGGATGGCCCGGCATTTTGCGGGCATGACCTCCGTACCGCCTGAAGAGCGTTTCGCCGACGATGCCTGGAACGAGGGGATCACTGGCGTGCCGGTGCTGGGCGATGCACTGGCAAGCCTTGAAGGCCACGTGGTGGACATCAAGGAAGTCGGCTCACACTCCGTGTTGTTCGTAGAAGTCGCGCATATCCACCTCGGCGCGGAGGGTGAAAGCCTGACCTACTTCGGACGGAACTTTCACCGCCTGGAGCGATCCGGCGCCGCTCAACATTCATCGATTTCCTGACCGAGGCGCGCCATGACCTACTGCCTGTTCTTGACGGCTCATAACCAGCAGCCCGGCTTACACCTGGAGATGACGGATATCGCGGAGCAGCTTGCGGCTCTTCCGGGCTTGACCCAATTACTGTTCCATCAGCCATTGGAGCTACCTGACGCCGACCCGTTCATTGCTGCCGAGGCGACACCAAACTGCGTCCTCCAGCTCTACTTCAGCACCATTGATCAGATTGAAGCGGTCTTGCATACCGAGGGGAAACTCGGAACCTTCGTGCAAGCTTCGAACTTGGCCGGTTACCAATGGGAGCAACAGGTGATGCTGGTTCGACGCTTCGGCGACAGTCCGGTCCCGCAGATTCTGCCCAGAAGCGAGGAGCAAGTGACGTATCTGGTGCACTATTCAGGGCACGTTGAAGACGAAGCGGATTGGATCGAGCGCTACCTGCACCAGCATCCGCCCTTGCTGGCAAAACTACCCAATGTACGCAGCGTAGAGGTATACACGCGACTCGATTATTGTAGCCAGTTGCCCGTGGCGCGTAGCAACGCACTGCAGCGCAACAAGGTGGTGTTCGACTCGGCGCAGGGATTGCGTGATGCGCTGGCTTCGCCGCAACGAGAAGCCTTGCGGGAGGATTATCTAAGCCTGCCTCGCTTCGTAGGCGAAAGCCCGCACTACCCCATGCATACCTGCGAGTGTTGAACGGTTGGAGCGGCAGGGGAATCCCAAACCTGGTCTGCCAGCGTCATGACGCTGGCGTGTCCGCCAACAAACCCACCAGTAATGTGCGCAACCAGGCGATACCCGAGTCCGACGAAAAACGCCTGTGGCAATAGAGGCCGACAGATATCCTTGGCAACTCCACAGGCAGGCGCAGCACACGAAACGCGCCTGCCTTGTTGTTTTGCATCGCTATGGCGCGTGGCATTACTAAGGCAAGATCGGTACTGGCGACGATTTCGGGCGCGATCGTGAAGTTGGGAACCTTCAGCGCTATGCCCCGCTGCAGACCAACCTTGCGAAACGCAGCGTCTGCGGTCTGACCGTGGCCAGTGATGTTGCTCGATACGTGCACATAGCGCAGCGTCTGCATGTGTTGGAGAGTCAGCTCGCTCGTCTGCAAGGGGTGATGCTTGCGCAGCAGGCAGATGAACTCATCTTCCAGCAGACTCTCATACAGACAGTCTTCGGTGGGCTCGGCCAGGTAACCCAGCGCAAGGTCGATTTCGCTCTTGCGCAGGGCCACGGTCAGTTGGTCGATCGGCAGCGGCTGAATTTCCAAACTAACGCCTGGCGCTTGGCATGTCAGCACCTCCATGATCCGCGGCAGGACATATAGCTGCGCCATATCTGACATTGAGATGCGAAACGTGCGCGTGGCGGTTGCAGGGTCGAAGCGCGACGAACTCATCAAGGCGCCCTGGATAATGACCAAGGCCTGTTCTATAGGCCCGGATAGGCGCAGCGCCGCATCGGTCGGCTCCATTGAAGTCGCTGTGCGGACGAACAGTGGATCATCGAAAATATCACGCAGGCGACGCAGAGCGTGGCTGACCGCTGGCTGGCTGAGGTGCAGGCGATCGGCCGCTATTGTCAGGCTCCGGTGCTCCCAGATCGCTATGAACGTTTTAAGCAAATTCAAATCGATCGTAGCCAGATTGATGTGTTTCGTCATGTAAATTCTCGTACTGAAAGTTAGACCCACGAGAGCGTGCTGCTTTCCCAGCGCATGCCGCCGAGCCATTATGCGGCGGCAGCGCGGCGCCGGGGAAACTTTTTCACCAGGTTCTCACTCACGCCGTCAGAACAACAACTGAGAGGCTTATTCATCTGATGCATTGCGCACATAACGCTTGATCATTTGACCCTGTCCGCACGGCAAAACTACTGTGTCAACAAAATGAAATATCAAAAAAACCCTGTGTGCCCGTGCCTTTTATTAGGTCGTTTATGAGGTGAAGAATAAGATGACTGCACCAATAAGTGGCGTTTCGCCCAAATCAGGTTCCCCCCGCGCGGTCCGTTCTGTTTTCATATCCGTTATTGGTCAGATCTTGGAATGGTATGACTTCTTTTTATATGGAACGGCGGCAGCTCTGGTATTTGGTGAACTGTTCTTTCCAATCAATGAAGACCCACTCACAGGCACTATCGCAGCCTATGGCGGGCTAGCGCTCGGCTTTATCGCCCGACCGGTCGGTGGCATGATCTGCGGTCATTTGGGTGATCGTTACGGACGCAAGATGGTGCTTACGCTGACCTTGAGCGCCATGGGCGCTGCCACGTTCCTGATGGGTCTATTGCCCACCTATCAGAGCATCGGCATTGCAGCCCCGATTCTGCTGGTTGCGTTACGCCTGGTGCAGGGGCTCGCTGCGGGTGGGGAATGGAGCGGCAGCATTCTGGTGATCAGCGAGAACACCCATCAAAGCCAGACTGGACGCCTTTCCGCCTGGGCACCCTGCGGTGCGGTGGTGGGCTTTGTGATGTCAACCGGTGCCTTCATGCTCGCCGAAAGCGTGTCGGGCGAGGCTTTCATGACCTGGGGCTGGCGTGTCCCGTTCTTGTTCAGCCTTGTACTCATTGGCGTTGGGCTTTATCTGCGCAGCCACATGGACGAGAGCCATGAATTTGCAGAAGTCAGCGCGTCGGGAAAATCTGTCCAAGCCCCGATCAAGGAAGTGCTGCGCTGCCATCCCCGGGAGATCCTCATGATCTTCGGATTGCGACTGGGGGAAGGATGCGGATCGTGGATCTTTTTCGCTTTTTCGATCGCCTACGGTAAATTTCTCGGCCTGTCGAATAGCTTTGTGCTGGGGGCGCTGACGTTCTCAATGGTGCTGCAGATCCCCTGCACGCTGCTGGCAGGCTACGCCTGCGACAGGTTGGGGCGAAAACCTGTGTACCTGGCGGGCGCTGTGGCCATGTTGCTATTTTCCTACCCGTTTTTCCTGATGTTCGAGTCAGGCGTACCGTGGGTGATCGTAACTGGCCTGGTAGTGGCCAATGGCTTGGTGCTGGGCCTTCTCCAGGGCGCTCAGCCATCGTACATCAGTGAATTGCTACCTGCCCGCCTGCGTTTTTCCGGCCTAGGCATCGGCAGGGAAATCGCTTCAGTGCTCGGTGGTGGACTTGCGCCCATCATCGCCACCGCGTTGCTCGCCCATTACCGCGTACCTGAACCCATCGCCCTCTACCTAGGTAGCATGGCGCTGGTCACGGTCGTTACCACCCTGCTTACGCCTGAAACCTATCCTTGCGAGCAGCGTATTCGTGACCGCGAAGCGTTGAAAACACCGGAGAGCAAGCGCGCCTATACAGAAAGCAGCATTGTAGCGGGAGGATGACGGGATCGGCAGTTGCTTCACTTCCTTAAACCGCAACTGCGAGCATGGCCTTGTTGTCAACCGCCGACCGCAACTTCCAGTACATATAGACGCCACGTTGATTCGTGCGTGGTGCCACCAGAGGGGCGGCCCAGCGCCGACCAAGCTGCTCCTCTGTCCCTGCAGTGTGCTAGCTGGCATGGGAAGAAAAAGCCCAAGAGCAGTGAAGGGCTGCGAGCAAAGGGGCGCAATATCCAGTGGAAACCTGCCACACCACGGTGAGATCAACCTTTGATAACGAATGGACTGCGCATCTTTCGACACTGCCGAAATTCCCTCGTCTATTCGCTGGCTCTGTAGACGCCGGAATTTTTGCCATTAGGATAATCAGCAACTCAATCCTACGTGGAGCTAATGATGGATTTGGAACTTGCTGGAAAAAAAATCTTGGTCAGCGGCGGCACCCGGGGGATCGGTCGAGCGATCGTTGAAACATTCCTAGCAGAAGGTGCCCATGTTTCATTCTGCGCACGTGACGCCGCGACAGTCTCCCGGCTGCAGGACGAATTGGGGGGCAATTGTATCGGTTGGCAAGTTGACGTAACGGATCCCGCCCAAGTGGCAAACTGGGTTAAAGCGTCTGCCGATGCACTGAGTGGGATCGATATAATCGTGCCTAACGTCAGTGCCCTGCTTGCCGGCCCCGACATGGAAGTATGGGAAAAAGGCTACAAGACCGATCTGCTCGGCACCGTTCAATTTGTGAATGCGGCGTTGCCTTACCTAAAAGAGTCTGCAAACGCGGCGGTGGTACTCATCTCCAGCGTATCAGGCCGCGATATCGATATTTTTGCCGAACCTTATGGCGTCTTCAAAGCTGCGCTGATCCACTATGGCAAAACGCTGGCTTTGAAGCTCATTAAAGATGGGATCCGCGTCAATACAATTTCCCCAGGAAACGTTTATTTTGAAGACGGTGTATGGGGAAAAATCGAACGCGAGCAACCCGAGGTCTTCGCTGAGTTCATTCGCGCCAACCCAACCGGCAGGATGGCCACGCCCAAAGAGATCGCCACGGCGACCGCTTTTTTGGCCAGCCCCCTTTCGAGTTTCACCGTTGGAGCTAACTTCCTGATCGATGGCGGCCTGTCTAAAGGCGTCCAGTTTTAAAAAAAGCCACCTCGGCGTCTGCTGAGGTGGCTTTTTCAATGATCACAAACTCAACAGCGGGTACAGTTCGTTTATTATACGCTTCGCCAGAGATTCCAAATCTATTCCACATGCGTCACCTGCCAAACACTTCATGCCTAGCGCTGCCACGAGAGCGCCTTTATAACGCAGGGGTATAGCCAGGCAACGCTCCTGGCTTCTGTCGCTGTCCTCGATAGCCCACCCCTGATCACGAACCCGCTTCAGCTCTTCCTGCATATCGAACGTTATCGGCGTTTGGATGCTTATTCTTCGCGCCAGCGCACTGTCGTGCGCCAAGAATATTTTACCAATAGCGGTAAAAGTGATGGGTGCATCAGACAACTCCCGACGCGCTTCCTCACTGCCCATCTTATCGAGAACTTTTAGGGATACATAAGTTTTAGTACCGCAAGCGACCGCCAATATGGTGGTCATCTTACACAATCTATTTGCTGCCTGCAGGGCAGGTTCAAACAGCCGTAGCAATTCAGTCTCGCGTTGCTCCGATGACTTACCCAAATGATGCAGGCGTATGCCGATACTGTAATCCAACCCTTGCCTAATTACATACCCAAGTGCCACTAGCGTATCCAGAATACCGTGCACTGTACTCACACTCATTTCTGTTGCCAGCGCGATATCTCTAAGTTTCGCGGTTCCGCCGACATCGCGAATAACCTCTAGCACCAGGAAAGCTTTTTCAACTGACCGTATTCCGTAACCAGACATCATCAGTCCTGAGGCAAAAATAAACACCGATTAATCCAGGCACAAACCAATTACATCTCTCAGTCGCCGGACACCACACTGACTCGAAGAATATATACACTGGCGCGGCAAGGCAGTTAACGTGTCTACTCACTACGCCGTCACCTTGAACAACAAGCGACCTAGCGTAAATGAAGGTCCGTCACCCGTCAAACGAACGCTTTTAAACCGTTACTACTTGGCCGTGACGGACGGTAGCCTCAAAGGCACATGGCCATCAGCGGGGCTGTCCTCTAAGTACACAATGCATACTTAACAAGCCTGAGCTATTCATCTGCTCCAGCGCTTTGCCACGGTGGTAATTCTCCACCTTCAATATCGAATTTTCTTCGCGCCTCTCGAAAATCATCGACATGTTCGACAACCCAAGTCCAAATGGGTGTCATCTTGATCAGCAGCTCTTTCCCAAGCAGCGTGAGTTCGTATTCGACTTTTGGAGGAAAAGTCTCTTGTATGTACCGACTTACAAGTCCATCTCGCTCAAGCGAGCGGAGCGTGCGCGTCAACATACGCTGGGTAACACCGACCATCTGTCGCCCGATCTCGGCATGACGCATGCGGCCATAAACACCCAGGAAATGAAGAATCCCCAATGACCAACGGCTGCCCGCATGGGCCAGTATCTCACGGCGCAGCCCGTCGTCCTCCTCATTCAGCGTTTTGCAGATCTTCTCAGAATCTTGAAGAGTTTCAACATTCATAACATTAGCTCCCGGTATCACCGATGTACCTTCTTCCATAACCGTGCCGGTCATGCAATCCTTAACCCATCATACTCAAACGAACAGAGGATTTATATGACTTCAACAACCCAAGCCGAACAACAATCGATTCTAGTACTAGGCGCTGGCGAATTAGGCTCCGCCGTTCTGCGCCACTTAGCACGCGTAGCAGACCGCGTACCCGGCTCCAGCATAAGTGTTTTACTACGTGAGTCGACCATCAACTCACAAGACCCGACAAAACGCAAAGAAATCGACGAACTGCGCGGCCTTGGCATTCAAATGGTCGCTGCAGATTTGATCACCGACTCCATCGAGGAACTGGCGGTGGTGTTCTCGCGTTACGACACCGTCATCGGCTGCGCCGGTATGGTGGCAGGTCGAGAAACCCCGATGAAACTTGCCAAGGCAGCACTCAAGTCGGGCGTCAAACGCTACTTCCCCTGGCAGTTTGGTGTCGACTTTGAAGTAATTGGACGTGGCAGCCCACAAGATTTGTTCGATGCTCAGTTGGATGTCCGGGAACTCCTGCGTGCCCAGGATAAAACCGAGTGGGTAATCATTTCAACCGGCATGTTCACTAGCTTCTTGTTCGAGCCCGTATTCGAAGTTGTTGATTTCGAGCATGACACACTCAATGCACTGGGGAGTCTCGACAACAGCGTGACACTTACGACGCCGGACGATATTGGTGCAATGACCGCCGAGATCGTGTTTTTCGAGCCACGCTTCCGTAACGAAATTGTGTACCTCTCCGGCGACACCGTCACTTATGGTCAAGTCGCAGATATTCTTGAGGAGGTTTTGGGCCGCCCGTTCAAGCGCAATGAGTGGACTGTACCGTACCTGTTGTCCGAGCTGAAAAAAGATCCGACCCACCATATAAAAAAATATCGGGCAGTGTTTGCGCAAGGCCGCGGCGTGGCATGGCCGAAAGCCGGAACCTTTAATGATAAACACGGCTTTGCCGTGACCACCGCCCGTGATTGGGCGAAGGAAAACCTGCAAGGTAAATAGTAACGTACCGCTAAAACGGTTGCGTTATCCGCAAGAAAAGGTCGACATAGCTCGACCTTTTTCATACCCAGAAGAGGACATGGGCAATCAATTATACTGAACACCCTGTCCCGATATTTTTCTCGACCTCCAGTTTGATGCCTTGCAAGACATCCATGTATTCCTTCCGACGACGCCCCATTCGAGTTGAAGGTGCTAAAATCGCGACTGCGTAATTGCCAAGATAGGTATAAACTGGCAAGGCCAGGGCGGACACGCCCTCAACGTATTCCTCATCATCAGTGGCAAACGATTTCATACGAACTTCTTCGACTTCTTTCAACAGAGAAGATCGATCAAGCGTCATTGGGGCACAGCGCTCCAGCTGCTCCGGTAGCAGCGTAGATAACATTTCTTCCGACTGTTGCGCGAGGAAGATTTTTCCTACAGCAGTAGCATGGAGAGGTACGTGCATACCCACAGGGAATACAATACGTAGCTCTCTCTGGGCAACGGCACAGTAGGAGATAAACACTTTATCGCCAGCCAACGCAGCAAGAATGACTGTTTCTTGCATTCGTTCCGATGCAGCCTGCAGTACCGGACCAACAACGGAAATGATGTCTGACTGAGTGCGATTCAGCAGTTGACCAAGCGCCGATCCAAGTCTGAACCCCCCACCTGGGCCAAGCGGCTCTACAAGTCGCTCGTCCACCAAGGCGTTGATGATTCTTTGCACCGTAGAGCGAGCCAGGCCGACCGCCCTTGCGATACCGGCCAGGCTCAGTCCCTTGGGGTGATCTCCCAACGTGCGCATGATGGCGGCAGCCCTTGCGATCACCTGTATGCCACCTGATTTTTCTTGATCAATCATCGCTATTCCCGTCTACCGTGGAGCAAAACTCAGTCAGCGGGGCAGGTTAGCACCAGTTTGGCAATCCTCATACCAGGCGGAGGCGATGCACCGGTGATGAGCCGGTACTGGGCAAATAGCGCGCAGCGAAACATCCGAACAGCCTTCACCGGCCCCCTTCGGGGTGACGGCGAACCTCTGATTCGCCGCCTTTGCTACCCGTTATATCAATGCGCGGTGACAACCTCCAAAGCGTTCCATCCTCCCCCAAGGGCTTTGAACAGCTGAATTTGTGCTTTCAGCTGTTCAAGCTGATCAGTCAACAGCTTCTGCCGGGCGGATAATTGCTGACGTTGCGCATCCAGCAGCGTCAAATAGTTATCGACTCCCTCGTCATAGCGTTGCTGTGCCATCTGCGTGTATTCATCTGTGGACCTGACCAGGTCGCGCTGACTTTGAACTTGCTCCTGCCAGGTTCCCGTTCCAGCAAGCCCGTCCGAGACCTCCCTGAAGGCAACCTGAATGGTCTGCTCATAGTTGGCGACATTTATATCTTTCTGAATTTTCGCGTAATCCAAACTGGCCTTGAGGCGGCCACCGGTAAAGATAGGCAAATTAATCTGCGGTATAAAACTCCAGCTTTCAGAGCCACTGTCGAACAGACCGCTTAATTGATTGCTTGCAGTGCCGGCATTCGCCGTCAAGGTCACCCGCGGCAAGAAAGCGGCTCTTGCAGCGCCAATATCGGCGTTGGCGGCCTGTAGCGCATGCTCCGCCGCTTGAATGTCCGGCCGTTGCAGCAGCAGATCTGACGGAAGACCTACCGGTAGCGCAGCCAGCATGTCGCTATCGAGCCCACTCGAGTTCAAACCAGTAGGTATCTCAGCACCCAGCAATAAACGCAGGGCGTTCATATCCTGGGCCACCTGACGCCTGTAAGCCTGCACCTGCCCTCGGGCACTGTCGACCAAGGTTCTTGCTTGACGCACATCCAAATCTGACGCAGTGCCAACAGCGCTACTTTGTTCGATCAAGTCCAGGTTATGCCGGTAGTTTGCCAAGGTGTCCTTTGTGACAGCGAGCAACTGGTTATCGGTTTGCCAGGTAAGGTAGGCCGTTGAAACATCAGCGACTAAACCAATCAGTACGCTGCGTTCAGCTTCTTCAGTCGCCAAATACCTTTCGGCAGCACTGGCTGAGAGGCTGCGAACCCTACCCCACACATCGAGCTCATAACTGGTGAGACCTATTGCAACGCTATTGTTACCCGTCGTCTCGTGGCGCTGAGTAGGCGACAGGTCGGCAGGAACTCGCGACCGCCCTGCCCCCCCATCCAGCCCGACTTCGGGGGCCAGTTCAGCACGCTGTATCTGATATTGAGCCCGATACGCCGCAACATTCAAAGCGGCTTTGCGCAAGTCACGGTTACTTTCCAGAGCAATGTCAATGAGCTGATGAAGCGACTGATCCTTGAAGAACTGCTTCCAGCCCACGAGCGCAGCTGCCCTCATGGAAGAGGCTTGATAAGCGTCTCCCTGGGGCCATACCGCAGGCACCGGCGGTTCTGGCTTTACATAGTCTGGTATGAAGCTGCACCCTCCCAACGCTGCAACTATCGCAAACCCTAATATTTCAAGCCTCATCGCCAACTCCTTGCAACCGTTCAGCTTTCTTAGAGCGGCTATAAGTAAAGATTTTCATGACGACCACATAGAACAATGGAACGAAGAAAATCGCCAAGAATGTAGCAGCCAAGGTACCGCCGACAACGCCGGTACCAATGGAGTGCTGGCTTCCGCTTCCCGGGCCGTGCGCTCGTGCCAGCGGCAGGGTGCCCATGACGAATGCAATCGACGTCATGATGATCGGACGCAACCGCAAGCGGGCGGCTTCCACAGCCGCCTGGGTCAGGCTGCGTCCTTGGTTTTCATACAACTCCTTGGCGAACTCGACGATTAGGATGGCATTTTTAGCCGCCAGCCCCATGGTGGTGAGCATGCCAACCTGGAAGAAAACGTCATTGGAAAGGCCCCGTCCAAGCGTCGCTGCAACCGCGCCGAGAACACCGAGCGGTACCACCAGCAAAACAGAAACAGGCACCGACCAACTTTCGTACATCGCGGCAAGACACAGGAACACCATGATCAAAGAAAGCGCATACAACATCGGTGCTTGAGAGCCCGCCGCCCGCTCTTCGTAGGACAATCCCGTCCAGGAGATGCCGATACCAGCAGGTAACTGTGAAGCAATGCGTTCCACTGCGGCCATAGCATCACCCGAGCTGAAGCCAGGCGCCGGTTCACCGAGAATCTCTACAGCAGAGATGCCACCATAGCGCTCCATTTTCGGTGAACCATAAACCCACGTCCCAGTCGCGAAGGCGGAGAATGGCACCATCTGCCCTACCGCGTTGCGCACATACCATTTATCGAAGTCTTCAGGTGAGATCCGTCCATCCTGCTCACCCTGAACATAGACTTTCTTGACCCGTCCCTTGTCAATGAAGTCATTGACATAGGCAGAGCCCCACGCAACGGACATGGTGTCGTTGATGGACTCGATCGATACCTGCAATGCACGAGCCTTTTCATCGTCGATGGTCACCTGATACTGCGCCTCATCGTTCAGCCCGTTAGGTCGTACCAACTGCAAGGAAGGTTCTTGGGCTGCCAAACTAAGGAACTGATCCCGTGCCGCCATCAACGCTTCATGACCCAGGGCGCTGTTGTCTTGAAGGAACAAGTCAAATCCCACGCCATTACCCATTTCCATGATCGCTGGAGGCACGATCGGAATTACCGTCGCATCCTTGACACTCGGTATGAACTGGCCAATTCGCTCAGCAAGGGCGAAGACGCTTTGAGCTTGGGTTTTTCTGTCGTCGAACGTTCGAAGTCCGAGGAACAAGATGCCCGAACTCTGACCGCGGCCTGCGAAATTGAACCCATTCACGGCAAATGCCGAATCAACGGTTTCCTGCTCGTGTTCGAGTACGTAATCACGAACCTGATCCAACGCTTGTTGCGTTCGTTCAGCACTGCTATTCGGCGGGGTCTGAATCTGCACCATCATGGTGCCCTGGTCTTCTCCCGGCAGGAAGGCTGTTGGCAATTGCCGGAAAAGCAAAGCGACGCCGGCGATCAACAGCAGATAAACCACAAGAGACCGCTTCGGATTACGCAACAGACGCTTGACACCGCCCTCGTATCGATCTGTGTTGGTTTCAAACACCCTGTTGAACCACCCAAAGAAGCCTTTCTGGCCACCAGGCTTAGGTGAGTGTGGTTTGAGCAGGGTGGCGCACAACGCGGGCGTGAAGATCAGCGCGATCAACACCGACAGCCCCATCGCGGAAATGATCGTGATAGCAAACTGACGATAGATAATCCCTGCCGATCCGCCGAAGAAAGCCATTGGCAAGAACACAGCACTGATGACCAGCCCAATACCAACCAGAGCGCCGGAGATCTGCTCCATCGATTTGTACGTGGCCTCTTTAGGCGACAAGCGCTCTTCGGTCATGAGGCGTTCGACGTTCTCAACCACCACGATGGCATCGTCGACCAACAAGCCTATCGCGAGCACCATGGCAAACATGGTCATCACGTTGATGGTGAAGCCACAGGCATACAAGATGCCAAACGTGCCTAGCAGCACCACGGGAACCGCCAAAGTCGGTATCAGGGTCGCGCGCAAGTTTTGCAAGAACAGCAGCATCACCACAAACACGAGAATGATGGCTTCGAACAACGTATGCACGACCGCCTCTATCGAGGCGCTAACCACCGGACTTGTCTCGTACGGATACTGGATTTCGACGCCTTCTGGCAGATAAGGCCTGATGCGCTCTGCTGCCTCTTTTACGGCTGCAACGCTGTCGAGCAGGTTGGCCCCTGTAGCCAGACGCAACGCAATGCCCGCCGAAGGCTTACCGTTGTATTCAGCGCTGATGGAATAGTTCTCACTGCCCAACGCCACGTCCGCAACATCTTTGAGTCGCACCTGAGAGCCGTCAGGCTGGACCTTGACCAAGATCTCCTTGAACTCGTCGACCGTGCGCATGCGCGTCTTGCCAATCACCGTGGCATTGAGCTGGACGCCTTTTCGGGTCGGTAGACCACCAATCGATCCGGTGGAGACCTGAACGTTCTGCGCCGAGATGGCCGATACCACATCCGAGGGTTCGAGCTGGTACCCATTCAACTTGGCAGGATCAACCCAAATTCGCATGGCGTTCTGAGCGCCTAGTACGAGATAGTCGCCGACACCTTTGGTACGCGAGATGGGATCCTGAAGTTGAGAAACGATCAGGTTGCCCAGGTCAAAGTTGGAAAGGCGTCCATCGGTTGAAACCAACGCCAGTACGAGCATGAAGTTGATCTGAAACTTCACGACGCGAATACCTTGACGCTGTACCTCTTCTGGCAACTGGGGAGTTGCAAGCTGGAGCTTGTTCTGCACCTGAACCTGCGCGATATCAGGGTTGGTTCCCTGATCGAAGGTCACTGTAATTTGCAAGCTACCATCGGAGTTTGACGCCGAGCTGATATAACGCAGGCCGTCAAGGCCGCTGAGTTGTTGCTCGATCACCTGAACTACGGTGTCCTGCACGGTCTGCGCCGAGGCACCGGGATAGGTCACACTGATCTGGATCGCCGGGGCTGCAATATTGGGATACTGGTTGACTGGCAAGCTCTTGATGGCAAGCGCTCCGGCCAGCATGATCACAAGCGCGATCACCCAGGCAAAAATAGGACGGTCAATAAAAAAACGAGACATTAGACAGAGATCCTTACCTTGACACAGCCAATGCGCCAAGATTCACGTTGCGCGCAGGTGTTGCCTTCACAACACTTTCCGCGTTCACACGCTGCAGCCCTTCGGTGATGATTTTCTCACCAGGCTCAAGCCCCCCATCGATCAGCCAGCCGTTGCCCACGGTCCGGACTGTGGAGAGATCGCGATGCTCCAAGCGACCATCCGGCTTCACCACCCAAACAGTGGCCACACCACGACTATCACGGGTTACCGCTTGCTGCGGAACGATCATCGCACGTTCTTTTACGCCCTCTTTCAATTGGGCATGCACAAACATGCCGGGGAGCAAAGCGCGATCAGGATTCGGGAATACCGCCCTTAACGTGACAGATCCGGTTCCTTGATCGACGCTCACCTCTGAAAATTTCAAAGTCCCGGCCAATGGATAGACGCTGCCATCGTCAAGCGTGAGGTTTACTTGTGCTTGATCTTCACCTGCACTGACCAGGTCACCCGATTTCAAGGCGCGCTTGAGCGCGAGAATCCGAGTGATTGGCTGCGTAACATCCACATAGATCGGGTCAAGCTGATTGACCGTGGCCATGGGCGCGGTTTGCCCTTCAGTCATCAGTGCACCTTCAGTCACGGCCGAGCGGCCAATTCGGCCTGAGATCGGTGACAAGACTTTTGTGTACTGCACGTTGATGTCTGCAACGCGCTTGTCCGCTTCTGCTTGCTTCCATGCCGAAACGGCGTCATCTCGCTGCTGTCGACTGATGGCCTTGGTTTGCAAAAGCCGCTCATAGCGCTCTGCCAGGTTCTTCGCGCTGTGCAGGTTCGCTTCTGCTCGCGCCTGCTGGGCAAGGTAGGTGCGCGCATCGATCTGATAAAGCTGCTGCCCCTTCTTGACCTCAGACCCTTCAACAAACAGGCGCTGCTGGAGAACGCCGTTTACTTGCGGACGCACTTCCGCTACGCGAAATGCCGTTGTACGACCGGGTAGATCGGTGGTGAGTGTGAGCGGAGCAGCCTGCACGGTATAGACGCCTACCTCGACAGGCTGTGCAGCAGTGTGCGGGGCCTCTGCATTGCATGCGGATAACAGAAGCATGCCTGACAGCGGAAAAAGCAAGGGAATCCAAAGGTTTGTGGGCCTTCGCATGGTGTTCTCCTGAAAAAAAAAAAGGCAATTGCATGTACCGCGATGCGGATCAGTGTACCATGATGGTGTCACTCATCCGCAATGGCCTTTTCTCCAAAAGGGGATATCAAGATCGATGGGGTGGGTAGATATGAGCCTGCAAGGCCAGGCGATTCGTGCAGAAGAAGGGGAAATCTGGTGGAAGAATTCGAAAGACACCCAGGCATCCAGGTAATTGCGAGAGCCGCAGCGATCATGCGCGCCTTGGGGTATCACCCCCGGGGGTTGAGCCTGGCCGGAATCGCAAAGCAAGTCAGCCTGCCAAGATCAACAGTTCAGCGAATTGTGAATGCCCTACAAGAAGAGCAGCTTGTTGAACAAGCAAGGGGAGGCGCGGGCTTCCGCCTGGGTTCAGCGCTGGGAGAACTTATGACGCTGACGCAATTTGACATCGTCTCTAAAGCAGCACCCGTTATCGAAGAGATGTCAGAAAAGATCGGCGAGTCAGTTGCTTTATCATCGCTGATGGGCGAGAAAATTCTGACCATCTATTGCGCAGTCGCAAAAAAAGAGCTGCGAATCGTCTTTCCGTTAGGCGTCTACGGCTGCATATATTCAACCTCAGTCGGGAGGCTTTTCCTTTCAAAACACCCGGCTGACACCCTTGAGAAACTGATCCCGCAAACCCTGCCTAGCCACACGCCACTTACGCTAGGCCGCCAGGAGTTGATCAGAAACTTAGAGGAAATACGGGAGCTTGGCTACGCAACCGAGTCTGAGCAGTACATCGAAGGCGTTTATTCGGCGTCAATTGACATTAGCGCCCAGCATGGGAGCTACGCTATTACGGTGATCGCTCCTGTTAGCAGAGCGGCAAGGCGCGAAAACCAATTGATTGATGCGTTGAAGACCGCTAAAAACAAGATTGAAAGAGGCGGGTGCTGCCATGCGCCGACCTCAGGCGGGGAGCCAGCGGATGGCTAGGAAAACTCGCGACGAGGCTGAACTGACCCGTCAAAGAATTCTGAAGGCCGGGCTGTCTGTGATTGTACGAGATGGTTATGAAGCGGCGACATTGGAAGCTATCGCGCGAGAGGCATGCGTATCACGGGGCGCTGTTTATTGGCATCACAATGGTAAGGCGATGCTCGTTGAACAGATCCTGAACGAATACAGTACGCCATTGGAAGCCTACCTCGAAGCACCGGAAACATTATCCAGCGGACTTTCCCATCTCAAACGCGCATTGATGGAAACGGCCAACCGCCAAGAATTCATGTTAGTCACCAAAGCGCTACTGATGTGCAAATGGGAACCGCGCATTGATCAGCGTAACAAGCAAATCCAGGATCGCCTCAACAGCAAGCTGTGTCACATGCTGGAGGATGCCCAAAATAAAGGCGAACTGGACAATAGCTTGAACACAGAACAGGCAGCAAAGTGGTTGCAGTGTGCCTTGTTAGGATTATTTTCGTACGGCCTGGAGCAACATTCATTTACCGAACTGCTGGATTCAACGCTGACGCTATTCCTGTTGTGGATTCGAGGGGCAACCACCCTAGGCAATCCTGACCCCTCTGCACTTCGGAGCAATCCATGAACAGACAGGAGCTTAGAAAGGTCGACCTGAACATAATGGTCATATTCGAACGTGTAATGCAGGAACTGAATGTGACAAGAGCTGCAAAGTCGCTTGGTATAAGCCAACCCACCGTGACCGCTGCTCTTAACAAACTTCGGCGAATTTTAGAAGATCCACTTTTCATATTGAATGGTCAAGGCATCGAGCCCACAGCCAGAGCCTACCAGGTCTATCAAGAGATCACGCCGGCACTTGACGAACTCACACGCGCATTATCTTCACAGCTGCGCCCCCAATCTCATCCTTTTAAACCCATCAACCTGACCGAAACATCTTCCTTGGATCGTTAATAGGGCTTATCACGTTCGTTGATTTTACTCTTTCGTTACTCGCCCTTATCATTACTGTCGATGGGCAGGGGCTCCCCTCCCGCCCCTACCCATCTGCCCTTTGAGTTGCCGCCTTCCCCGGGCGGCTTTTTTTTCGCCAACCTTTAATCAGCAGTCATGATGCATGGGCCGTTCAAATCACCCATGGCACTGTATACACCAGAGCAAAAAAACTTCTACAGACTAAGTTTTCGGATTGTGCTTACAAACAATCTCAGCCATCCAATCTGCAAATGCTCGTACAGCGGGCGAAAGAAAGCGCTGATGAGGATAGAGCAACGTCACCGGAACGGACGCAGGGCGCCAGTCCTTCAGAACCTCGATCAGTCTCCCCTCCCGCAGATGGTCCGAGATGACATTCTCCGCCAACTGGACCAATCCGAATCCTTCCAGACACAGCTTGATGTACAGACCTGTTTCGTTGACAGCCGCTCCTCCCTGCACCGGGACAGTAATTCGTTCACCCTCCTTGCAGAAAGTCATCTCGGCTGCGCGCCTGGCGTTGCCTGAAAAATAATGAATGGCCTTGTGATGAGCTACATCGTACGGCGTCTGAGGAATGCCATTCTCCTGGAGATAGGTTGCTGAGGCACAAGTCACCCAGCGAAACCGGCCGAGCGGGCGCGCAACTAGCGTCGAGTCAAGGAGCTCACCAGTGCGAATGACACAATCAACACCCTCCTGGATAAGGTCCACCTGGCGATCGTTGACGCCGATCATGAGATAAATGTCCGGGTAGCGCTGGTAAAAATCTTTCAGATTCGGCATCACAATAAAATGCGCAATGCCCCCGGGCATATCCACTCTCAACCGCCCCCGAGGCTGTTTTCCCGAATCGAGAAGGTTGGATTCGGTGTGTTCGATCAGCTGGAGGATCTCCCTGCATTGAGCCAAATAGGTTGCACCCTCTGATGTCAGGCTGACACGCCGCGTTGTCCTGTTCAGCAGCCGCACCTGCAGGTGCTTTTCGAGGCTTTTAACACTGCTTGTGACCGTTGAAGCCGGCAAGGAAAGCGTTTGTGCCGCGTGGACAAAGCTCCCCGCCTCCGCCACACGAACAAAAACCTGCATAGCCTGGAGACGATCCATGATTTTTCCCTACTGAATTGCGATTAGCGAATCGCTCATTATTCGCGATTTCTGAATGATTAAAACAATCAATCTGTCTTTTTCGGGATTATCGCTTTGCGTACATTTTCCTCAACGACATTCATCGAGGTGTACAGAAATGACAGCATACGATCGCGGCATCGTGCAGACAGCAGCGAAGCATCCCGCCAGGACTCTTATTCGAGGGGCGACCGTGCTTAGCATGGACGATGGCATAGGCAACCTGGTGCGCGGCGACATTCTCATCGAAGGCAACAGTATCAAGGCGGTTGGCGAACATATCGAGCCCGGCGACGCCACGGTGGTAGAAGCATCCGGCATGATCGCCATGCCTGGCATGGTCGATACTCATCGCCATTCATGGGAAGGCCAACTACGCCGAATCAATCCTAATGCCGAAACGCTAGAGGACTACTGCAACGCAACGCACTTCTCGTTTGCGAAATACTATCGTCCCGCAGACATGTATATCGGTAACCTGCTGACTGCCTTGGGGTGCATCGACGCGGGCATCACTACTGTGGTCGACAATTCGCACAACAGCCGAACGGGTGCCCACTCCGATGCAGCAGTCGAGGCGCTGATTGATGCAGGTATTCGATCGGTACACGCTTCCGGCGCGCCTGTTTCCGGGGAATGGGACAAAGCCCACTGGCCCGGGAATCTGGAGCGCCTCAAGGAAAAATACTTCAAAGATGGCGAGAATGACTTGATTTCTCTCGCCGCCATGGCCCAGCTGGAACCTGAACTTTGGGCTGAAGCGCGACGGCTTGGCCTGCCCATCATCACCGAATTCTTCGGTGGCGACATGGCGGCAGAACTGGAAGCACTGCATGGCAAAGGGCTGCTGGGCCCCGACAATATTTTCAACCACTGCACGGCACTCCCGGATGCAGGATGGAAAATCCTTCGCGAAGCAGGTGTACGCGTTAACGTGTGTCCGCGCTCAGACGCCCACTACGGCATCGAGGACGGCATGTTCGCCATGCAAGCTGCCCACCGTCACGGCATCAGCCCCGGGCTGAGCGTAGATAACGAAACGTCCTACAGCGGCGATATGTTCATGGAAATGCGAGTGGCATTCTACCTCCAGCGCGTCATGGGCATGCATCAGCAGCGCTGCTGCGGTTCAGAACATCATCCTGTGACACTGCCCGCCAACAGCCTACTGAAGGCTGCGACGGTCGACGGCGCTCACTGTGCCGGCCTGCAGGACAAAATCGGTAGCCTTACGCCGGGTAAACAGGCCGATCTGATCCTCATCAATGCGCAGGACATCAACCTTTATCCTTCCAACAATGCATTCGGAACCGTGGTTCATGCCGCCGAGCGCAGCAATGTCGATACCGTCATGATTGCGGGGCGCATCGTCAAGCGCCATGGCAAGGTATTGGGCGTTGACAGCGAGCGGCTTCGCGCCGCGATTGATGAGTCTCGTGAACACCTGTTCAAGGCAGCCGGTTACCAACCCGATATGTTCGCGGAAACTTTCGCTCCGCTTGAATCGGCCCAATAAGGAGGCGAGTCATGAGCGCGTTCTACTACCTGCTGGCCATCTGCGCGGGGCTAGGCATAACCCTGCAGACCACCCTGAATGGCCAGCTAGCGAAAGGTGTAGGTGGCGACTCTGTCGCCGCGGCTCTCTTTTCGTTTACTGCAGGGGCGGTGTGCCTGGGCGTCTACTCACTCATGCGCGGCGGCACAGTGGCCTCCTTGGTAGCTATACCCTCGCAGCCTTGGTGGAGCCTTCTAGGCGGTTTGCTGGGTGCTAGTGCGCTGCTCAGTTACGTGGTGCTTGCACCCAAAATTGGCCTATCGGCCTTGCTTGGGCTAGCAATCGCGGGGCAAATTACCTCGTCACTTGCCATCGATCATTTCGGATTGTTGGGTTCTGTTGAAAGGCCGGTATCTCTCATCAAGCTGGGCGGGTCGCTGGTGATGGTGGCGGGCCTGGGTATTGCTCTGTTTGGTGACAGACTGGTCGCTGTTTTCTCCAGTTGAAGGCTAGATATCGCCATCTCTATCCACAGGACGCAAGCATGTTCGAGACTATAGCTAACACCACCAGCCTTCTGGGGGAATGCCCTCTCTGGTGCGACATAACCCATCGTCTGTTTTGGACAGACATCCCTAACTGCGAACTGCTTGCGCTTGCCCCCTCAAGTGGCCAAGTTCAACGCTGGGCGCTGCCTGAGCCACTGGGATCATTCGCGCTGACCGCCGATAGCGATGTACTGCTGCTGGGGCTTGCGTCCTGCCTGGGCTATTTCAATCTCGTCACTGGTAGTTTCAGTAAAATCGCTGATACGCCTGGCGTGTCCGGAACGCGCATCAATGATGGTCGCTGCGATCGTGAGGGCAATTTTGTGTTCAGCACGATGGATACGGGCGAACCGGTGCAACCTGTAGGCCAGTTTCATCGACTCAACGCGTCATCGCTGGAAACGGAAACCTTGAACCTGCCTTCCGTGAAAATTCCAAACAGCATTTGTTTTAGCCCTGATGGCGCGACCCTTTACTACGCAGACTCTCTGCAGGGACGCATCTTCTGCTGTGATTATCCTTCGTTAAACAATAGCCGCGAATTTACGACAATCGTCGGCCCGGGCGCGCCGGACGGCTCGACTATCGATAACGAGGGCTTTCTCTGGAACGCAGAATGGGGTGGTAGTCGAGTGGTTCGCTACGCACCGGACGGCACACCAGATAGGGTCATTGAAACCCCTGGTACCCAGACGACCTGTCCCGTTTTCGCCGGGCTGGATCATGCATTGCTGTACTGCACAACTGCTAGGATTGGGCTCGCCGCACCAACAGAAAGTGACGGAGCGCTCATTAGAGGTGTGCTGACGACCACGTCCGGGCTCCCTGAAACACGCTTTGCCGGATCACTTGGTTGAATGCCTCGAGTGCCAAGCACCCGTTTGGCTATATCAAGGTAAGATTTCGCGGGTTGGCCAAGAACCATGCAATGAGACAGGGTTTCCAGTAGCCACTGCTTGTGGAACTGTCTTTAAAATATTCATTCCACACGACATTGAATTCGCCGAATTTCGTAAAGTCACTACAGTACACACGAACCAGCATTAGTTGGTTGAAGCCCACATCAAGCTCCGTACAAGCGCGCTTGAGATTCTCAAAGATGGTTCGCGCCTCAACCTCGAGCCCACCAGCGACAAGGCCTCCATGCTCACGGTGAAGGCCGACTGTTCTAAGGTGGGTTTGCACCATAGACCAGATGAGGTGGGTGACCGGAAGAAATCGACCCGAAGCTGCCTGCCGCAACCGGCGGAAATCGGCCAGAAGCAGACAGTGACCGCTCGATAGCCTCACCGCTATGTGCCAACAAGCAGCGCACTAGCGCAGAGCGGAAAAGTACTGTGTAGGCGGTTTTCCCAAGGCTTTCTTGAACATCGTGATGAAGGCATTGACAGAGTCATAGCCCAGTATGCCCGCTACACGTTGCACGGAGACGCCTTCTGCCAAATGGCTCAGTGCAATCATCAAATGCAGCTGCTGGCGCCAGCGTCCGAAGCTCAGCCCGGTCGTGCGCTCCACTAGTCTGGCCAGTGATCGTTCGCTGATTGCAAGCCGAGTCGCCCACTCGCGCAACGTGGTTCGGTCGTCGGGGTATGCAAAAAGCGTATCCGCGATTTGTTTGATCTTGGGGTGGTCTGATATCGGCAGATGCAGCTCTTTTAGCGGAGCATCGGAAAGCTGCTCAAGCAGCACTGCAACCAGCCGCGCTGTCTTGCTCTCAGAACGGTAAGCAGTTTCTTGTTCAGCGAGATGCAGAATCATTTCCCGAACCAGAGGTGTGATGGCAACCGTGCAGCATTCTTCGGGCATGGCCGCCGCTCCCGGCTCGACGAACAGAAAGCAGGTACGGGCGTTTTCTGTCATGCGGCAACTGTGCGGCATGCCGCCAGGAATCCACACTGCGTGCTGAGGAGGCACAAGCCACAGTGCGTTGCGCACCTCACAGCTCACCGCACCGTGCAACGACAGGATCAGTTGGCCTTTACGATGATCATGGGATCGGGCACCTGAATCATTGAGGTCAGGCGCTACCTTCAGGGCAATAGCCGCCTGAGCGAAGAGATCTGAATCGAATTCTTCCGGCGAAGAAATGACTTTTCTTGAGGTTGGCATAATTTAGGTATCAACTGTCTTGATATCTATATTGGATAATTCTGAGGCTCTCTACAATGGTCTTCTTTTCAGAGGACAGCTAAAGAATATGTCAGATACAAAAAACAAGTGGCATGCCATCGCACTCGTCGTAACCATTCTGCTTGTTGCCGCGAACCTACGCGTTCCCTTTACCAGCATCGCGCCCGTTTTGCCGCTCATCCAGAATGATTTTGGCTTGAGCGCCTCAGCGCTAGGCCTGCTTACTTCACTGCCACTCCTAGCTTTTGCCGCCTTCTCCCCGCTCAGCGCCTCGCTCGCCCGCAGGTTCGGCATCGAGCGTACGCTTTTCGGAGCACTGTTGATCATTTCGTTGGGCATCCTGCTCCGCTCGGCTGGTAGCGCATGCGCGTTGTACGCCGGTACGGTACTGATAGGCACCGGCATCGCCTTGGGCAACGTGCTGCTGCCCGGGCTGATCAAACGCGATTTCTCGACGAAAATGGCCTCCATGACCGGCGCTTATTCCATTACGATGGGTGCAGCAGGCGCAGTCGGCTCAGCCGTGATAATTCCGCTGACCCAATCATGGGGATGGCCGATTGCCCTGAGTTTGTTGGTCGCCACCCCGCTGTTGGCGCTGGTGGTGTGGCTGCCGCAGTTGAAAAAACACGAACACGTAAATCTGTCCGGTCCTAAACAAGCCTCAACCGTGGCCGTCTGGCGTTCGTCGCTGGCATGGCAGGTCACACTGTTCATGGGGCTGAACGCGATGCCTTTTTATGTCGCCGTCGGCTGGCTGCCGACCATCCTGATGGACCATGGCATATCCCCCGAGCAGGCAGGCGCGGTACACGGCACGCTGCAACTGGCCACGGCCATCCCCGGCTTGATTCTGGCGGCCACGCTTCGCCGTCTCAAAGATCAGAGACTGGCAGCCGCAACCGTCAGCCTGTTAACCGCCTCATCCCTGATCGGGCTCATGTACGCGCCAGGCTACGCCCTGTTGTGGGCCGCCCTCCTGGGCTTCGGCTCTGGTGCCAGCATGATGCTCGGCCTGACTTTCATCGGCTTGCGCACTAAAAACGCCGGCGACACAGCGGCACTGTCAGGAATGGCGCAGTGCGTGGGCTACCTGATGGCAGCCGCAGGTCCCTTGCTACTGGGCCAGCTGCACGACTGGAGCGGTGGCTGGACAGCACCGCTGTTGATCACTGCCGCAATCGCTGTTGCCGGCGCATTCACCGGCATGCTGGCCGGCCGCAATGTTCAACTCGATCACAGCCATTGCAAAAGCGCGACCATGCCACACAACGAGCCAGCAAACATGGCAGATACGCATCGATCACGACCGAGCAATCCTATCAAGAACGTCACTGTAATCACTGAGTAAGACCCATGAGCAACGTACTGATCATCAATGGCGCCAAGCCATTTCTCTTCGCCAAGGGCGAGCTTAACAACATGTTCGCCACCCTGGCCGCCGAGCACCTGACGGCGCTCGGACACAGCGTCTCGACCACAGTAGTCGACGCCCCTTACTCGATTGACGAGGAAGTTCAGAAAATCGCCAACAGCGACGTCATCATCTACCAGATGCCCGGTTGGTGGATGGGCGAGCCCTGGATCGTCAAACGATACATCGATGAAGTCTTCAGCGCCGGCCATGGCGTACTGTATGCCAGTGATGGCCGTTCACGTACCGACGCATCGAAAAAGTACGGAAGTGGTGGCCTGTTGCAGGGCAAGAAATACATGCTCTCGCTGACCTGGAACGCGCCCCTGGAAGCCTTCGACGACCCCGAGCAGTTCTTCCACGGCGTAGGGGTCGATGGCGTTTACCTGCACTTCCACAAGGTCAATCAGTTCCTCGGGTTGGAAGCACTGCCCACCTTCATCGCTAACGATGTCGAGAAAAACCCGCAGATTGAACAGGACATCGCCAACTATCGCCGGCACCTCGATCAATGCTTCCTTTGATCAGTAGACGTTGTTCTTAACTCACCAGCGAAGTCTTCGCCCGCACTCGTTCAGCCCGGCAGCCACTGACCTCGGGCTGAATCGCCGTTGCGGACGTGCCCGTCTATCCAGTCAGCCAATGCGCTCACGGCCGGCGAAAAAAGCGCTGATGCGGGACACGATCGCAACTTTCGAGTGAATTACCTGTTTGCTTCGCTTCGCAGATTGGTCCCCCAACCGTGCGCTTCGCCGATGAAATGCAGGACCGCTCTTGAACGCTCATCAATGCGTGATACAAGCGAAAGCTCGCTGACCATTTCCGGTTGAGCCAGGGGCACGATCCGTAACCCAGGCATGGTTAACCGAGTGATCGTTTCCGGCACGATGCTCAGGCCGATGCCCGCGGCTACCAGGCCAGGAATGCTCATCAACGACGGTACATACATGATGTTCTGCGGATGCAGCTGGTTTTTCCGACATGCCTGGAGCGTGTGTGAAGTCAGGCCAATGCCGGCAACGTCCTGAAGAAAAACGAACTTCTCATGCCTCAAGGTTGCAAGCTCCCCGGTAAAGCCTTCCGCCAGTTCGTGGTTGTCGGGAATCAGCAGAACCAGTCTGGACTGACTGAAAGGGTGGGTGCGTAAGCGATCCGGCAAGTGATCCTGGAATACCCTGGCAAACGCCAGGTCCAGCTTGTGCTCGAGCAGCTTGTCGAACTGAGCGCGGATCCCCGCATCCACCAGTGACACTTTGACTTCGGGAAATGTACTGAAATAGTGCCGTAACAGTTGCGGCAAATTGGCCTCAAACAAAGCCGAGTGGTAACCGATGGCGATCTCGCCAACCTCCCCTCGCCGCGCACGCCGCGCGGCGGACGTTGCCAGTTCGCTGGATTCGATGGATTGTCGCGCATGCGGGAGAAACGCTTCTCCAGCGGCAGTCAGCACCACCCCACGACTCTCGCGCCGGAACAGCGCCAGCCCCAACTCGGCCTCCAGGGTTCGCATCAACTGACTGAGGGCCGGCTGCGCAATGCCCAACTGCTCGGCAGCTCGGCTGAAGTGCTGCAGCTCGGCAGCGACAACAAAGGCCTTCAGATGTCGTAGTTCCATAAGGTACCCATAAGTTAGCCTTATTGAATTATCGGGATTTCGATAATTATTTTGCAAGCAGGATGCGCTAACGTCTAGTCACTTCATCCCTTCCCGCCAAGCCTTTGCCCCAGCGGGATCGTGTGGGAAATCCAAAACCATAAAAACAATGATGAGCATCTTTATGAGCACGACCACTAACGAGACTCATGATCAGCGCATGCCTCGCAGGGCAGTGACCGCCGCGACCATTGGTACCGCCTTGGAATGGTTTGACTTCACCTTGTACGGCGCGGTTTCGGCGACCATCCTGCCTAAACTGTTCTTCCCGGCCATGGAGCCGACAGCGGGCCTGCTGGCTTCGCTGGCAACGTTCGGTGTGGGACTGGCGGCGAGGCCATTGGGCGCCATCACCTGTGGTTACCTTGGCGACAAAGTAGGCCGACGTAACCTGATGTTGGCCACAGTCAGCATGATGGGGCTGGCTTCGGTATTGATGGGCCTGTTGCCCACTTACGGCCAGATCGGCATCTGGGCCCCTGTCCTTCTGGTACTGCTACGGATCATTCAAGGATTTGCACTGGGGGGAGAATCCACCGGCGCGCAGCTGATGGCACTGGAACACGCTACCCCCGACCGCCGCGGACGCTATTCAGGGTTGCTAGGCTTATGTTCACCGCTCAGCCAGATACTGGCCAACGGCGTACTCATGGGGCTGGCTGCAACACTTTCAAGTGAACAGTTCGAGGGTTTCGGCTGGCGCATTCCTTTCGTATTGAGTTTTGTCCTGGTGGTTGTCGCTATCTTCATCCGGCTCAAGGTGGATGAAACCCCTGCTTTCATAGCCTTGAAGAAAACGCCGGTCAAGCGGGAGAAAAGCCCACTCAAATCGGCGCTCGGCGGCCACCACAAAACGATCCTGCGCCTGATGCTGTTCTTCTGCTCGCCCGCGGCGCTGTTCTATCTGATTGTGATTTTCTCCCTGAGCTATCTGACCAAGCACCTGGGCATGTCCCAATCGATGGGGTTCATGTCACTGATGGTGGCTAACGTCTGCGCGATTTTCGGGGCATTGGGTGGCGGTTACCTTTCGGATCGCTGGGGGCGAAAAAAGGCACTGGCGTTGGGCTCGTGCATGACGCTGCTGATCCTGTTCGTTTACTTCCCGATCCTCAACACCCAGAACGCCACCGCGATCATGGCCGTCATGGGGCTATTTCTCGGTTTCACCCAGTTCCAGAGCGGCATTCAGCCGGTGGCGTTCGCCGAGGCATTCCCGACTCAGGTGCGCTATTCCGGTTCGGCACTGGCCTACACCGGCGCCAACCTTGTGATTGGCGGCCCGATGCCAATGATCGCGGTCTGGCTGATGAGTCAGTCGGGCAACTCGCCATGGCCACTGGTAATGCTGTGTGCAGTGATCAACCTGATCTCGCTGGCAATGATCCTCTTGGGCCCGGAAACCAAAGGCATCGACCTTAACGGCGTCGCCACAGCAGATATCGACGTGCCTTCAACTTCAGCCATTCTTTCCAAATAATACAGCAGGACGAACATGAATCGCACCGTCTTCATCCTTAACGGCCCCAACCTGAACCTGCTGGGTCGCCGCGAGCCACACATTTACGGGTATACAACGCTCGATCAGATTCGTGAGAGCAGTGAACAGCTCGCCGATGAATTGGATCTAGTTTGCGACTTTCGCCAGACCAACCATGAAGGTGTGATGGTCGACTGGATACAAGAGGCATTTGAGCAAGGTGCCGCCCTGATCATCAATCCCGCCGGCCTTTCGTTCAACTCGATTCCAGTGCTTGATGCCCTGAAGTTGATTGACGCACCGCTTGTTGAATTACACCTGTCGAATATTCATGCGCGTGACGAATTGCATCGCCACTCGATCATGTCTGGCGTGGTCGACTCGGTAATATGCGGAATGGGCGCCGACGGTTACCCTCTCGCAATTAGGGCGATCAATGACCTGCTACGTCACCAGGCAGCCACCACCTGAAACGCTGCTTCCTTGGAAGCTACAAAGCCATCTACGAATAGAGCTGGCTACCGCTGGAATCCAGCGCCCCGAGTAGGCTCTAAAACGTCCGGGCTTTACGATTTGATGAGGTTGCTGTGGCTTGGAAGCGCCGGACGATGAGGTCGAGGAGTAGTTCTTCGCTAGCAATGCCCAGCGGCTGTTCAAGTTTGGCTAGACGCCGTGCCACCCTTGCCTGAGGGAACGAACCGGCCGAGGCCTGCGCCTCGGCCAGCCCAGCTCCATCAGCTTTCCTGGCTGCAATCGCGCGGGATGATGCCTTTCTCCTTGGCGTACTTGTGCGATGAGGCCTCGATGATCGGCCGCAGCAGCGCGCGGTCAGCCTGTACCCAGTCGCTGACAAGGTTCCATTTCTGCCCGTCCCACTGCTGGAAGCGTACCGCGCCGCCGCCTTCGTGGTCGGCGCAGGAAAGTTTCAGCGGCTGCACCAGCCCATTGGCGCCAAGGGCCTGCAGGCGTGCATCGTCCAGGTTCAGGTGTTCGAAGCCCCAGCGCACCTGTTCGCCAGTAAGCTGTAAAATCGCCATTCTCGATCGCGCATCCTGGTGGGGGTATCGTGGAATTTTTGAGGGTGTACTTCCGCTTCTTGAGACCAGAAATGCCGCTCTAGAGCCCTGTCCAAATGTTCTTCGGCGATCCTCCCTCCTCCCGCCCCGTCAGTGGTTTCTGCTCAGCCGTCAGATTTTTTATCATCCAGGTGACTAGAAACGACGTGAAGTAAGCTGTCACTGCTCTAGATTCAGAAAGGTGCCTTAAATCAATTTGGCACCTCCTCAGAAGCACGACTGCCAACAGTAGCTTCACAAGCTGCTAATCCTTCACAATCTGCACTTGAGCATATTGGGTCTGATAAGCACAGGTTATCGGTATCTATAACAACCTTGAGCGAGATGAAATTGACAGTGCCGGTACAGCTACCCTTCTCCCAGCCGCTGGTGCTGGTGGACGCCCCGCTACTGAGGCAATGATCGACGTCGGCACAGCAGCCACTAGTCGTCCGCTTCTGAGCGAACACTTGGGGCGGAAGCGGCTTCTCGTCGGGAGCTAGGAAACGCAAATTGACGCTGTACCATGAAAAAACGGCGCTTTCCCAACGCGGTGAAGCCTGTAGCCAGTCTTACGTTAAGTCAGTCCAAACCAGCCAAGCGGCCTACTGGCTCAAAGTCGCGGTCTTTGGCCAGTGCAAGATCGAGAAAACGGCTGGGCTTGTTAGTCCGCTTTGCTAGCGTTGCGCGTGCTTCCGCCTGGAAACGAGCGGCCATCATTGGCTTCGGTTCGTGTTTTGGTTTATCCATGGAAACCTCGCGATTTTAGTGATATGAACAGATATTATTGCTGTTGGACCAATATGTACTGACCTGCGACAGCAGCCCGTTGGCACGTTTGCCACCCGCGGCACGCTGGCCCTAACCCGCACCTGACTGTATAGCCAACCCGGTGTCCACACCGCGGGAGTGCTAGACGTCAATCAGGCGGAGCTTTCAGGGGCAGTCCAGAGGCATGACCGACAGGTTTTAACCGATACGCCTCGCAACTCGAAAAACTCAGGCGTTTTCACATAGCCGTCCGCAGTCGCTGCCCTTACCTGCAAGATCAGTGACGTGCCCCCCCGCCTGACGTCATACTGTTACTAGAGTCTCTCGACTGTCGCCTTCGGAACACTTGCCATGAACAGTATCACGATCCACGGACTTAGCGATCAGCCCTCAACGAGCTGCTGGACCTCTGCTCATGGGGCTTTTTTAACAAGGCACGGGCAAATTTTTCGAAAAGCTATCGAAGTGCTCGGCAACGGAGATCTGGCGCAGCGCTGGATGATCAAGCCTGCGCTTGGTCTTGGCAACCACACCCCATGCACCCTGCTTTGGCATCATGAAAGCTATGCGCAGGTATGGGACTTCCTCTACCGCCTCGAGTACGACGTTTACACGTGAGCATCTAAATGCAGTTGAGCAGGCTAGAGGTTAGGGCGGCTCTGAGTATGCATCTGCCTGGTAGTGATATTCCTGCGGCGAAAAGCGACCTGCCGGACCGAACAGCAAGTGAGTGACACACATTTCCAAGAATGCAATCGCCTCGGCTTGAGCGTACTGCGTGTAAAAGTCGCGGCTAACACGAGGCAGCCTGCCTCGATTCTGAAGGCAAAGCTTTACCATCTGCGCCAAAAGGTAACCCCGAACGTCGTATCGGGCGTCCACCCTGCTGAGCACTGTGGCATAGCAGGAGCGGAAAACGAACCTCGTCGAATCGGAACTCAGGGGGACTATTTGATCGCTCATCGGCCACCTACTGTAAAAGCCTTGAAGCTGGCGAACATTGTCAAGATCACGAAAACACCTTAAATGCGTCACGCGAGGTAAACGTGAGTGAAGAAAAATTGTAGAAAAACTTCAGAACTGAAGATTTTCTTTGCCTACTGAAGAAAATCATCCAAGTTTGGGCAATCCTAGCAAAAAACAGGGCCTTGGCCTTACCACTCTGGCAGGCTGCAAGGGCGGCCCGACAGCGCAGTAGGCTACCTAGCACTCTGGGGACACAGGCCATGACCCATCCCATATCTGAAATAAAGATCGCTATTGAAATCCTCCTCTGCTTCACCCTGACCTGGCTTCGGGCAGCGGAAGGCCCATCCATCTCAGTACATGGTGCTGGTTGAGGAAATTTTTGGAACACTCCTCACGTCGTTCTAGAGATTCAACCCGGAGAATGAACCTAAGCAGAGCCTTATGAGCACAGCCCCAAAGCATAAAGTTTGAAGCCTCTTTCACCAATGATGAACGCCTCGCCCTGCGCGCCAAAAATTAATTTATTATAAACAACTCATGAGAAGGCGTCATAAGTAAACAAATATCTTCACTGGGCCACATTTGCCGAGCCAAGTGAAAATCGTCAGCGCACGACACACATACTTTGCGGCACGGCTATAGCTGAGCATCAATATGAAAAGCTCTACTGTATTCTAAGCTTAAAAAAATAAATGCGAAGCGCACGATTAAGAGTATCGCACGGGAGCTCCTCGCGCCCAAACAGAAGCGACTCAAGCAACTTGCAGTCCAATTTACTTGTACACCCAAATCGCATAGAGCTCACTAAATCCAAATTATAGCTCCTCCAAGCCTCAAACCTCTCATCCTTGGCTGCGACAAATGCTAGATCTCGGTCACCTACAATTCCCATTAAGTATCCAGCAAGCAAAAGACTCGCAAACCTCGCCTTCATACTCGCAAATTCTGCACCGTACTTGATGCCTGCCAGATAATTAGGCATCGCAAGGCGGATCAAAGGCCCAGGCTCGCCAAATAATTCATACGCCATGCCCTGATTGCCGTTATACACAGGCGCAAGCAGCATAACACTATATAAGTTGTCGAATATGTCAAGGGTGACTTTTCCTTGCTTCAATTTCCATCTTGCCACTCTGTTCACTACACTGACGCGGAAGCGCTGAAAGTTTTGGCACTGCCAGGCTGGATCAATCAATCTGTCCTGCAGACATTGAATAAAGGCGTCCCATCCACGACTCAGTTGAGGTTGGACCTGTAGCCTGTGCAGATCCGCTCCGTGGGTAGAACAAACGATCGAATCTCTATAGCACCAATGCTTACGCCAGCCTGGGGCTTGGCCCCTAGCAATGTCTGCACGCAAGCACTGGGCACAGAACCACCAGCGTCGAGCCCAATCCACAACACGCCCGTGGGTGTTGAAAAATAATGCAGCGGCATAATTAACATCAATTGCTAAATTTTCCATAGCCGCCTTCAAAAAATCTGTATTTGGATCAAAGTCCCAGTCACTGCTCTCGACCAGCGGGCCGCCCCAGGAAACTGGTGACGGAATCATAAATGACTGACCAGCCAAATACTGATTATTGTATCGTGACCTAAGCGTAGATCTATACAGCCAAGAAGATATCGTTTCGTCATGCAGTATATGGGGCATACCTGCAATAGTACGCATCAATAACCCCAAGGGCTGGCAGATGCTTTTGCAAGATGCTCTAGGCTAATCGCTTCGGTTCCATCTCTAAGCGCGTAGCATCCTGCAGACCTGATCAAGTTCATCACGTTATCCATTCGCCCTGAAGTGGCAGCCAAAATGGCAAAAACTTTGTCTTGGTCGTACAGTCGTGATGGCCTTTTAAGAGGAAGCAATTCCTCGACTCCCAGCAAAAACGTTCTGAAGCTTTCATCTTCTTTCCAGTCCTCTAATTTGATTACCGAAAAACGACGCTGCGTTTCGGTTATGGCGGATATAAAGCTGTTTGCTTTAGGCGTACCAAACGCGAATAGACTAATTCCATATGACTCCCCAAGAAAAGCCTTCAGCATTGAGCTATTAATTCTCTGCTCCACCTTGCCGCATAATAGCATGTCGTGAATCTCATCAATCACTAAGCCCCATATATTCCTAAGCTTTAAGATCTCTGACAGCTCTCTAGTAACTAAGTCGGCTACCGAAGACTTACGGTGGATTGGCGGACAGGGAAGCTCCAATTTATGGTAAATCTCAGTCCTAAACTCTTTTCTTTTCATTAAGTCTGGATCAGAAGCCATGCTTATCGTTAGAAGTCCTTCGCTCCTAGATACTCGATTTGGAATCTCTTTGACTATTGCACTCTTTCCAGCTCCCCCTAGGCCCGTCACCAAAAGCGCGGGCGCTGTTATTCGCTTAGGAACATTCGCCATATTGTTCATAACCTTGAATACGGTTTCACTTGGCGCTATATCTACCCAAATATCACCGAGCATCAATTTAATTCTTTTTTCAATATCCTGGCCGAGCAACGCCTGTCGGTCAGGGCGCAAATGATCATAACCCATCTTACACACCCCCCTTGAAAGGCTTTGGTGGCAAAGAATAATCGGGAGCCACTTTGTTTTCTTTTTTGACAACCTCCGCAGACGAGAACTCTTTCTGATACTCAACTTTCGCAGCTAATTGTTTTTTGGCAGCGCGCGTCTTCTTTATGCTTGCACTTTCTATCCTGCCTGCTTCACTGTGTGCTTCTGCTGCTTGAGCATCACCAAAAGATCCTGGTTCCAGTGACTGACTAGAGAGAACTTTCGCTCTATGCTCTTCCAGAGTAATATCAGGCAACGTCATGTCGGCAAAAGGAATCGGAATGAATTGGCCATCTAACTGGACCCAGATTTGCTTAAGTGAAAATGGGTCGTATTTTATCAGAACCTTTTTCTCTCCAATAAAGGGATCGAGCACAGGATCCCAATAAAAACGAGTCTTAAATTCAATGCCACCGGGCCGAATATTTCTATATTCTTGAGGCATGAAGTTCAAACGAAACTGGTGCGCGTCTGTTATTTGCGGAGGAAAAGGCACTACACCATGCGGACCATAGTAATCCTGCCATGCTTGCAAAGGAGTCTTTTTAATTTCGCTGTGCACGGTCGAATGATATTCCATTACTTCTAACGCAAACCACCTAGCAAACTCCGTGAACGTTTGGGTGGGCTTCCTATCTCTAGCCAGCCTTTTCCTAACAACTGTATTTGACATTGTGCTGCCGCTCAACAAATGAACCTTATTCATCATCGTACCTATCAGCCTTTCGACATGACCACCAAAGTGCTTCTTCCCCAGCGGACGGTGATCGTAGCCGATATGCGCACGATCTAAAGAAGAGAGATACTTATGACTCCTGTACTCTTTCGCATTATCCATATAGACCATGAACGGGGGGCCATACATCGGATACTTGAAGCCTGATAAATTCAATCTACGTAAAAAGTCTTCCTTCGGCATCACTGCATGAGCCAAGGCACAAGCAACCGACAAAGTGCTAGGTGGATGAAGGCTGAGATAGTATCCTAGTATCACCCTCGTATAGACATCAATAAACAGGGTCAGCCAAGGGCGACCAATAGTGTCACTACGGTCGTCCGTGAGAACCTCGTAATCTACGAGCGTGTGGTCAGTCTGCACCCACTCTAAGGGTTTGGTAGCCTTGTACTTTCCTGGTCGAGAGTCATGCATCTGTGCAGCCACCTCCCGCCCATATTTCAAACGGGTGACCTCTTCGCGAGTAAAACTACTTTTCATACGATTTCGAATCGTTTTGCGTGCAGGGCATTTTAGGTTAAGTGACATGCAAGCTTTTTGCACAGCACGCCACACCTCTGCAAATGTAACTCCTGCACGTTTACGAAATGTCTCGAGCACTGCCTCTATTTCTTTTTCGAGAGCAGGATCTAAATGTCGTGAGTTCTTCTGATTACCTCTCCGCCGAACCAACTGAGTGCAATACCCCATACTTTCATCATGCTTGGCACGCAACTTATAAACATGCGATCGAGTAACACCTATTTCCTCTGCTGCTTGGGCCACAGAAATTTCCTTACGGTGCAATCTCGACAATACCTCGTGGCGCCTCAATGCCAGCTGAATTTCCTGGTCATTTGATTCAGATTCCAATCTAGTCAAGTAAAGAATTTCGGAGCCGCCAGTAGATCTCTTAGGCACCGTGATGAACTCTATCTCATTCAGTCCAACAGTGATCTTTTGTCGAGTAGAAAGCAGAAGTACCTCAACTGAATCTGCATCAACCGGCCGCACAATTAATGCAGCTTTTCCGCGAGCTACAACATGCATCCCTTCTTCAATCTCTATCTGCATGACCTCAGATTTTCCGTGCGAAAAAATCCCCATATAGCAAAGAAAAAAGGACCGCAAAACCACCCTTGGCAAACCAGCCAAAAAATGAAGAAAAAATCTCTCATAAGCTCATGATTTACTTGAGAAATATGATTGAATGCTAATTTTTATTATTTTCTAAAGCCGTGTAACGGATACACGAAAAACGACAAAAATCGTGTTCGTCAGATGCTTTTTATAACTCTACGACATATAACGCCACAACACGCAGCTTCTGCACCTCAAAAAGGATAAATCCCTCAGATTTTGCTAATTTTTTATCCTCTATGGATTTCACTTCAGCTAAATGCTTGATTTTCTTGAATATATTTTTTTATCATTTATGGATAACAGTCACATTACTTGTAAGCGTTGAAAATTAATCGGCCCATCCCCCAGCGCCAGCCACCCCCGACTTCCGCGGCCTACAGTGTACCTCCGATCCCAAGCGCTAGATCTCTGCGAAGTTTAACCGGCCCTTTTTGAGCCTTTTTCTTTCGTTAATTGATTGGCAAAAAAACCGCTTTTTTCTACCAAAATTGACAGCACGCTTTCTTGGATTAGCCTTGTCTCCACTCGTGGTGACCTCTCTCGAAAGGCTATGAATTTGATTCCGCTGTTTGGTAATTCTTGGGATCCCGAATCAGATGCACCATCATCGAGTGCTGACGAAAGCGCATTAATTCGTCACACGCTGTCGAACCTGGATAGCTCCATACAGGCCCCTGAGGCTTATGCCAGCGTTCGCGCCCTGATCGCGCTTAAGCGCTACACCTACGCAAATCAGCGCATAAAAGAATTCGCGTCAATATTGGAAAAATTGCTGATCTGGTGCTTTTTTATACGCCGCCTTTCACCTTCAGCCCTAGACCCTGAAGATTTGGAGAATTTTTTTAGCATTTGTCGCCAACCGCCCAAAGAAATGAATCGCCCCTGGTTTCCTAGACACTCTCCAAGCTCAGGAAATAGCGTTTCTCATACTCTACTGGAGACAGCTGCATAGCACTGCTGTGTCGACGTTTTGGGTTATAGAACATCTCGATGTAATCGAAAATATCACTCCGGGCTTCGTCACGTGTCGCGTAGGTCTTTCGTCGAACCCGTTCCCGCTTCAAAAGCTGGAAAAAGCTCTCGGCTACGGCATTGTCGTGGCAGTTTCCCCGTCGGCTCATGCTGCTGACCACATTGTTGGCCTTAAGGAAGCTTTGCCAATCTGAGCTACTGAACTGACTGCCTTGGTCTGAGTGAATCATCACTTGCTGCTGTGGCTTGCGTCGCCAAACGGCCATCAGCATCGCGTCGATAGCAAGGTCGCTGCACATCCTTGGCTTCATTGACCAACCAATTACTTGGCGTGAGAAGAGATCCAGCACTACCGCCAGATAAAGCCATCCTTCATAGGTGCGGATGTAAGTGATATCGGTCACCCAGACCTTGTTCGGCTCGCTGACCTTGAACTGCCGGGCAAGGTGGTTGGGCGAGGCCACGGTTGGTTTTCCGCCATAAAACCCAGGACGACGGCGATAACCCGTTTGCGAACGCAACCCCTCTGCTTGCATCAAACGACCGACTCGATTTCGCCCGCATGTCTCTCCCAGCTCACGCAGGTCACCATGAATTTTGCGATAGCCGTACACACCTCCGCTTTCGAGCCAAGCATGTTTGATCAAACCAAGCAGACGATGATCTTCTTTTGCTCGGGCAGATTGAGGCTCCGCCAACCAAGCGTAGTAGCCGCTGGGATGCACCTTGAGGGTTTGGCAAAGGCGCCGCACCGGGTAATCCGTCGAGTGCTTCTTGATGAAGGCGTACTTCAGCCGCACTCCTTGGCAAAGTACGCGGCGGCCTTCTTCAAGATGTCTTGCTCTTCCGTCACGCGCTTGAGTTCAGCGCGCAGCTTGCGCAGTTCAGCCTGCTGATCATTGTCTTGCTGACGCTGCTCTTGGGGCTTGCTGTAGACCTTGATCCAGGCGTAAAGGCTGTGCACGGACATGCCCAGGCGCTGGGCGACCTCAGCGACAGGCTTGCCTTTCTCGGTCACTTGCTTGACCGCTTCGATCTTGAATTCTTCAGGGTAACGCTGACGACTCATGGCACCTCCTATTTGGGCCTCATTATGAGGCTTGGAGGTGTCTACGAAACCAGGGGCGATTCAGAACGGTTCAGACCGATGATCAGGTCACCCTCCCAATGCCCGGGCACAGCCCGATCTTCTACCTCAGCTGGGCGACTGGAGATCATGACGTCCTCGCTGACGTGTGCCCACACTTTGGCCTGCGCTCTGGCTCTCGGCACGCGCAATGCTCGTCCTGAGCGCAGGCAGCTCACCAGTCCGCGCTTGAGAGCTCCTCTACCCTGAATGTAGAGCGCCTGATATATCGCTTCATGAGAAATGCGCATGGATTCATCATCCGGAAAATCGAGCTGGAGCCGGTTGGCAATCTGTTCAGGCGACCAGCCATTGACCCATTTACGGTCACTGCGATGCGGTTTATTTCGGCCCTTGAAGGGTGCTTGCCGAGGCCCAGAAATCTCACGACCATCGGCGTCTTGAACCTTGCCCTCAAGGCGGTCGTGTACGTACTGGTGCAGTCGCGGGTTAGTGACCAGTTTCGCTGGTTTCGGCCTCTTGGCCACCAGTTCTGCCTTCCATTGCGCTACTGACGCTCGATATTCAAGCCGACCGCAACGGGTAGCAGCATTGCGTGTCAGCTCCCGTGAAATTGTCGATGGGCTTCTTCCAAGGCGACGGGCGATCTCACGAACGCCAACACTTTGCGCTCGAAGCAGCCCAATCTCTTCTCGCTCTGCAAACGATAAGTATCGTCCTGATATGTGATTCGACATGAATAATGGCATCCCGCCTCGATGACGGAACCAGCGTGTACCTACCGCTGTTGATACGCCAACGGTATGTGCTGCCTTTTCGCTTGTGATGCCTGTTGCAATCTGCACCCCAAATAGCCGTTCGATCTCATTACGAAGTGAGGGTGCACCTGGAGAACGCATCGCTCCCCGCCCAGTCAATTTTTGCATCCATCCTGCGGGTCGCCCCATAAACACCTCGATCAAGGTGTTGCGACGACCGGTTGAATCCGCCCAGTACGCGAGCAGCAAATTTCGTTTCGCTTTGGCCAAGAAGGGCTTCGCGCAGAGCATGAGCCGGAGAGGAAACTGCTGGGATAACGCTGTAGCTGAAAGCTTCTTCGCTACATTGAAGAGGGAGGAAGCCTGCACGGTCTACCCCACCAAGAAACAGGCTCACCTGGCAATTGCCAGCTACTTCCATGGGTTTTACAACAGCAGTCGGCTGCATTCGGCACTGGGCTATCGTTCACCGAAACGAATACGCAAAAGGCGTAAGGCAGTTGGCTCAGTAACCAGCTTCTTGGCGTCCGCTGCCACAGGACAGGCCCAAAGATATCCGGGCGCTACACCCCATGCAGCAGAAACAAGCGGCCCCTTTAGCACTGCTGCATCTCGAAAAAGCAGTGGCGCACCTCGAATATGAGGCTGCTCAAGCAAGAGCGGCCGGCAACATGGCCGCCCTCCTCAAGTCGACCCGCGACATCGCTCTGCTCACCATTGGTTTTTGGAGGGGGTTCCGCGGAGATGAGCTGGCCAGGCTCACGATCGAGAACACGCATGCGGAGCGGTACGTCGGGAACAAGTTCTATCTGGGGTCTTCCAAAGGAGATCAGCAGAACATTGGCCGTGAGTACAAGACACCATCTTTGAGTAAGCTGAGTCCGGTCGAGGCGTACCTGAATTGGGTTTCTGCATGCTGCGCTTGGCCATGGTCCTGCTCCTTGGTTGCCTTAGAAGTTGGCGCCCACGCTGAACGCCACATAATCGCGGTCACCGCGGGTGCCGTAATCGCCGTCGAGGTAATCGGTATAGGCCAGGCTGGCCCAGTACTGGCTGGCCAGGCTGACGTCCACGCCCAGGCTGATCGAGCGAGAGCCTTCGTTGAAGGCCGAGCTGTCCGCCGGTGAGTAACCCTTGACGTCATGGGCCCAGGCCAGGCCTGGGCGAATGTCCATGCCTTGGATCAGGTTGGGGTAGCTCCAGGTCGCGCGCAGGCGGTACCCCCAGGAAAAGGGCGTTACAAAACCTTCGCCGTTGCAGTCACCCGGGCTTTTCGAGATCGCCAGGCACAGGTCGTTGTCGGCCAGTTCGCCGTTGCCATAGGCACCGGAGCGCCCATAACGCGCCCCGAAACGTCCCTCCAGCCCGCCCACATAGGTGGCGCCCACCTCGCCCATCAGCAGCAGCTGGTGGGCGCCCATGACTTGGCTGAACGCCTGCACGACCGATACCTGGGCCTGGCTCACCTCCTTGCGCCGGTAACCATCGAATGGCGTTTCGTCTGTTGCAGGACGCAGGCCATCGACGTTCAGCGGGCTGCGTCCGGGCGCATTGAGCAATGACTGCAACAGATCATTGCCATTGAGCTGCACCGGCATGTTCGGCCGGTAACTCACTTCCCCTTGCACAGCAGCGCCGCTGCGCAGGGTGGTGGCGAAGGTGAGGCCGTACAGGCGGATGTCTTCGGGGTATTGCGCCCGGTACTGCGAAGTGCCCATGCGCAGCGCGCCGGCCAGGGTCTGCCCGTTGCTGGATGCCAGAAAGGCGCCGCAGTTGCCCAGTGCCACACCGACATTGGCGCACAGCTCCCTGGCGAAGCCCGTATTGGCGTAGTACCGGCTGCTGACCGTGCCCAGGTAGGGAGAGCGGCTGTGGTAATTGGCGGCGAACAGGCCGAACTCGGTATCCAGTGGCTCAACATACCAGTGCAGCGAAAAACCCCATTGGCCAGCATTGCGCGCATCCTGGTCGGCGCCGCGAGGCACGCGCACGCCCTCCTCCGTCAGCGTCACACCGAATGGTGCAAGGGCCTGCGAAACGGCGGGGTTGGTCACCATCTGCCCGCCGACATCCAGGCCCTGGCAACCCTCGGGCATGAAGTCGTTGCCGGAGAAGAACGTTGCGCAGTTGTCCAGTCGGGTCTGTTCCCAGTCCAGCTGGTAAAAGGCGTCGAAAGACAGGGCCTGGTTGAGGTTTTGCGTGACATACACCAGGTTGACCGGCGCCAGGGCGTCTTTCACCTCTGAACCGGGCCGGCGCAGCGCGGCTTGGTTGAAGGGGTTGACCACATTCAGCCCGCCCTGGATGAACAGGCTTTCCCCCCAATTGACTACCTGTTTGCCCAGGCGCAGCGAACCGGGCTCACCGTCGATGTCGTAAAGGGCGTATGCAAACGCATCGAGCAGCTCCGCTCCGGCTGTTTTCGCCGAGACCTGGCGGTTGCGGTCGTCGATGTCGACTGCCCGCTGGTTGTGGTCGCGCTGCGCGGTGTCATACCAGTAAGTGCCACGCAGGAATACACCGACATTATCGCGGCGCAATTCCAGATCGTGGGTGCCTTTAAGGAGAGCCGAAAACACATCACCCGCGCGGTAGTTGCGCCGCCCGTCGTTACCGTTGGCAGTCTGTAACTGCTGTTTGTCGGGGTTGGCAGTGCTGACGGCAGTACTGAACGACAAGGCCGTGTCGAAGCGCCCTTGCAGCGAGCCAACGTCGAATTGAACGCCCGCCACCGGGGTAGCGAGCAGGCAGCACAGGGCCGCCAGCGGCGCCCGGCGCCGGCAGAATAGAAAGGTTGCGCTCACTCTTAACCTCTTGTTGTTTTATTAGAGAGCGAAATGATGGGTTCAGCGCGGACGCGCCGGCCGCCCAGGCCGGCGGTGTCGGTGACGAGAAGTATCAGGTAGGGTTGACGACGCCCACAAATAGCGTCTTCGGATCAATGCCATGCCGGTTCGTTATGGCCCGATGGCGGTGGCTCAGAGCACCTCGAACAAGCCCGCCGCGCCCATGCCACCGCCGACGCACATGCTTACCACCACATAGCGCACCTTGCGCCGGCGGCCTTCGAGCAGGGCGTGCCCAACCATGCGCGCACCGCTCATGCCATAGGGGTGGCCGATGGCAATGGCACCACCGTTGACGTTGAGCCGCGCCGGGTCGATGCCCAGGTATTCGGCGCAATAGAGCACCTGGCAGGCGAACGCCTCGTTGATCTCCCACAAGCCGATGTCCTCAACCCGCAGCGCGTGGCGCGCCAACAGGCGTGGTATCGCCAGCACCGGGCCGATGCCCATTTCCTCCGGGGCCAGGCCGACCACCGCCATGCCCCGGTACAGCCCCAGCGGTTGACAACCCACGCGTGCCGCCCTTGCCCCACTCATCAGCACACAGGCGCTGGCGCCATCGGACAACTGACTGGCGTTGCCTGCGGTCACGCAACCGCCCTCGATCACCGGTTGCAATGCCTCGAGGTCCGCCAGCCGGGTATGCGGGCGGTTACCTTCGTCCTGGCTCAGGTGCACGCGTTCGTAGGACTGGATGCCTGTGGCCTTGTCGACGACCTTGCGCTGCGTGGTGACCGGCACGATTTCATCAGCGAACAGGCCGGCCTCCTGCGCGGCCGCCGTTCGCTGCTGCGACGCCAAGGCGTAACGGTCCTGGGTGTGGCGATCGATGCCATAACGTTTGGCGACGTGCTCGGCCGTGTGCAGCATTGGCATGTAGGCGTGCTCGCACAGGCGCCGCACCGTGGCGTCCTGGGCGGCATTGGCGGCCTGCATGTGCGCCTGTTGCACCAGGCTGATCTGCTCCTGCCCGGCCCCGATCACCACCTGCATGCCCTCGCCGCGGATCTGCTGGGCACCGATGGCGATGGCCATCAGCCCCGAGGCGCATTGGCGGTCGATGGTCTGCCCGGCCACCGACAGCGGCAGGCCGGCCGCCAGGGCCGACAAGCGCGCCGGGTTGATGGCGGCGGTCCCGCTCTGCATGGCGGTGCCCAGCACCAGGTCCTCGATTTCGCCAGGCTCCACGCCGGCGCGCTCGACGGCGGCGCGGATGGCAATGGCGCTCATGCTGGGCGTGGTGAGGTCGTTGAACGCGCCGCGCCAGGCCTTGGCGATGGGCGTGCGCGCGGTGGATACGATGACAGCGTCTTGCATGAAACGGCTCTCCTTGGGCAATTACACCGGCAGCAGGCGTTCGTAGGCGCTGCGCAGTTTGGCGGGAATAGTGACCGGGCGGTTGTCCCGGCGATCGACGAACACATGGGTGAAACGGCCGGCTGCGCAGGCCTCGGGCTCGCCCTCGACGAACACGGCCAGGGCGTAGTGCACCGAACTGTTGCCCAACCGCTCGACAGCGATGCCCACCTCGATGCGTTGAGGGAAAGCAATGGCAGCGAAGTAGTCGCAGGCGGACCCGGCCACATAGGCCACCACCGGGTCATGGTGGATATCCAGGTCGGCGTGCTCGATCAGCCAGCTGTTCACGGCACTGTCGAAAAACCCGTAATAGACGACATTGTTCACATGCCCATACACGTCGTTGTCGTGCCAGCGCGTGGTGATCGGTTGGAAATGACGGTAGGCGCCGCGCAGCGGACGTTCCCTGGCCATGTTCAGAACGCCGCCTGGTAGAGCGCCAGGGCGTCGTCAAGGGTGACCTTGCGCGGGTTGTTGACCAGCAACCGTTGCTGTTGCAGGGCGTCCTCGGCCAACAGCGGCAAGCTGTGCCGCGGTACGCCGACATCACGTAGCCGGCTGGGCAGGCCGCAGCGTGGCGCCAGTTGCGCCAGCTCATCGATGAACTGGTTGCACAGCTCATGGGAATCACCAGGGACCAGCCGCTCGCCCAGCAGTGCCGGGGCCAGCGCCGCATAGTCGGCGAACGCCTCGCGACGGTTGAAGCGCATCACGTGGGGCAACACCAGGGCGTTGGCCAGCCCATGCGGCACGTGATAACGCGCCCCCAACGGGTAGGCCAGGGCATGCACCGCCGCCACCGGTGCGTTGGCAAACGCCTGCCCAGCCAGGCAGGCGCCCAGCAGCATGGCCTGGCGCGCGGCCAGATTGCCGCCGTTGTGCACCGCCTGGTCGAGGTTGCCGGCCAGCAACGCCAGCGCTTCGCGGGCCAACAGGCTGGACAGCGGGTTACGCTTGAACTGGCTGGTGGTGGCTTCGATGGCATGGACCATGGCATCGATACCCGTGGCCGCGGTGATCGCCGGTGGCAGGCCCAGCGTACGCTCCGCATCGAGCAGCGCCAGGTCGGGCAGCAGCAGCGGTGAGATCACCGCCATCTTGGCCGCGTCGCCGGTAGTGATCACGGCGACGGGGGTGACCTCCGACCCGGTCCCGGCGGTGGTTGGCACCTGGATCAGCGGCAGGCGCTGGCCCTTGGCCTGGTCGATGCCATAGACCGCCTCCAGGGTCTGGTCACAGGTGGGGTGTGCCAGCAGCGCCACCAGCTTGGCGACATCCATGGAGCTGCCGCCACCGAAACCGACGATCAGCTCAGCGCCGATATGCCGCGCCCGGCCCACCGCCGCCAGCACGCAGGCGTGGCTGGGGTCGGCGCTGACCTCGCTGAAGATTGCCACGCTCAGGTGCGCCTGGGTGAACCCAGGCAGCAAGTCATCAAGCATACCCAGGTTGACGATACCCGGGTCGGTCACGATCAGCACACGGCGCACGCCGCGTTGCTGGCACAGCTGCGCCAGGCGCCCGGCGGCGCCGGGTTCGCACAGCAGATGGGGGGTGGTGGCAAAACTGAAGGGCTGCATGCTCATGTTCCTCTTGTTCTTGTGGGTGAACAACGGTGCCAGGTCAAAAGGCGAAGTGCGCTTCATCCAGGCTCATCAGGCACTGTGCGCCGCCGCGCAACGCCTCGCAGTGGGCACTGGCGCGCGGCAACACCCGCCGCCAGTAAAAGGCTGCAGCCTGCAACTTGGCCTGGTAGAAGGCGCTGTCCTGGCTGCCGGCGGCCAATGCGGCGCTAGCGGTTTCAGCCGCCCGAAGCCACAGTGCGGCCAGCAGCACGTAGCCCGAATAGGCGAGAAAATCCACCGACACCGCGCCGATTTCCTGCGGGTCGCAGCGGCAGGCGTCGAGCACCTCGGCGCTCAGGTTGCGCCATTCCTGCAGGCGCTGGGCAACAGCCTGGGCCATCCCGGCCAGCGCGTCTGCGCGGCAGTTGCGTGCCGCTTCAAGCAACTCATCGATCAACAGGCGCAACTGCTCGCCACCATCGCCAAGCAGCTTGCGGCGAATCAGGTCCAATGCCTGAATGCCGTTGGTGCCCTCGTACAGCTGGGTGATGCGGCTGTCGCGCATCAGTTGCTCCATGCCCCATTCGCGGATGTAGCCATGCCCGCCGTACAGCTGCACGCCCAGGCTGGCAGTCTCCTGCCCGACATCGGTGAGGAAGGCCTTGACGATCGGTATCAGCAATGCAGCCCGGCGCCCGGCGGCCGCCTGCACTTCAGGCTGCGCGGCGCCGTGCTCCAGGTCCAGCGCTTGCGCCGCGAAGGCCGCCAGCATGCGGCAGCCCTCGCTGAGGGTCTTCTGGGTCAGCAGCATGCGCCGCACGTCAGGGTGGCAGATTATCGGGTCGGCATTGCGCTCGGGCGCCACCGCGCCTGCCAGGCTGCGCGACTGCAGGCGCTCGCGGGCATAGGCCAGGCCACCCTGGAAAGCCGCCTCGGCGATGCCCAGCCCCTGCAAACCAACCTGGAAGCGCGCATCGTTCATCATGGTGAACATGCAGGCCAACCCCTGATTGGCCTCCCCGATCAGCCAGCCACGGGCGCCATCGAAATTCATCACGCAGGTCGCCGCGCCCTTGATGCCCATCTTGTGCTCGAGCGCGCCGCATTCGACCGCGTTGCGCGCTCCGATCCCACCGCCCTCGGTACATTCGAACTTGGGCACCAGGAACAGGCTGATGCCACGCACACCGGCCGGCGCATCCGGCAGGCGCGCCAGCACCAGGTGGACGATGTTGTCGGTCAGGTCCTGGTCGCCGCCGCTGATGAAGATCTTGCTGCCGCGGATGCGGTAGCTGCCATCGCCCTGCGGCTCGGCACGGGTGCGCAGCAGCGCCAGGTCGGTGCCGGCCTGGGGCTCGGTCAGGCACATGGTGCCGGCCCATTCGCCGCTGACCAGCTTGCCCAGGTAATCGCGCTTGAGCGCAGCGCTGCCATGCCGATGCAAGGCCAGCACGGCACCCTCGGTCAGGCCGGAATAGATACGAAACGACAGCGACGCGCCCATCAGCATCTCGTGAAAACAGGCCGCGACCATTTGTGGCAGGCCCTGGCCATCGTATTCCAGTGGGCCGGTCATCCCCCCCCAGCCCTGCTCCACATACTGCTGGTAAGCGTGGCGGAAGCCATCGGGGGTACGCACGCGGCCTTCCTCCAGGCGGCAACCCTGCTCATCGCCTGGGCGGTTGAGCGGCGCAACCACCTCCCCGGCAAAGCGTGCACCCTGTTCAAGAATGCCATCGAGGGTTTCGCGGTCCAGCTCGTTGCCCAGGCGGGCACAGTGCGCCGTCACATCGAACAGTTCGTGCAGCACGAAGTGCATGTCACGCAGGGGGGCTCGGTAGTTCATGCGCGGCCCTCGCGGACATCGGCCAGCTGCTTGCCTTCGGCCACCAGGCGCATCAGCAGCCCGGTCGGGCGCCAGTGCTCGCCGAACAGGCCCTGCAGCCGTTCCAGCCTCGCCAGCAGCAAGCCCAGCCCCTGCTGGTCGGCCCAGCGCATGGGGCCGCCGACCTCTGCCGGGAAACCATAGCCATACAGGTGGACCCGGTCGATATCAGCGCTGCAGCTGGCCATCGACGCCTCGAGAATCTTCGCCCCTTCGTTGACCAGCGCCAGCAGGCAGCGCTCTCGGATTTCCTCGTCGTCGATGACGCGCCGGTGCACCCCAAGGTCCTGGGCGATCTTCAGCACCAGCGCATCGACCTCGGGGTCGTGCAGCGCTTCGCGGCTGCCGGGCGCATAACGGTAGTAACCCTGGCCCGTTTTCTGCCCGAACCGCCCCAGCGCGCACAGGGCATTGTCGACCTGCACCAGCGGCGCATCCATGCCCTTGCCGGCCAGCTGACGCGCGCGCCATTCCAGGTCGATGCCCACCACGTCATACATGCGCAACGGGCCCATGGCCATGCCGAATGCCTGCAGCGCCTCATCCACTTGCCGCGGCGTGGCACCTTCCAGCAGCAGCTTGCGCGCCTCGGCCACATAGGTGGCGAGCATGCGGTTGCCGATGAAGCCCGGGCAGTTGCCAGCCACCACCACTTGCTTGCCCATGCGCTGCCCGAGGGCCTGGGCTGCATGGAGCACCGCAGGTGAGGTACGAGCGCCCCGCACGACTTCCAACAGCTTCATCACATGGGCCGGGCTGAAGAAATGCAGCCCCAGCACCTGTTCGGGCCGACGGGTCACGGCAGCGATGGCGTCGATGTCCAGGGCCGAGGTGTTGCTGGCCAGGATGGCGTGCGCCTGGAGCGTGCTGTCCAGGGTGCGGAAAATGTCCTGCTTGAGCGCCAGGTTCTCGTACACCGCTTCAATCACCAGGTCGACTTCGGCAAGGTCGGCATAGGCCGTCACCTGGCGCACCCGCGCCAGGCAAGCATCGGCCTCGGCCTTGTCGATGCGGCCCTTGGCCACCTGCTGTGCCCAGGTTTGCGCAATCATCGCCAGGCCGGCTTCGGTGGCGCTGGGATCGTTGTCCAGCCACAGTACCGCAAAACCTGCACGGGCCAGGCTGATGACGATACCGCGGCCCATGGTGCCGGCGCCGATCACCGCCGTCTGCTGAACGTTATAGGGAGTAATCACCGGTGACGCTCCTGATTCGAGGTATGAAGGCATTGCCCTCACCCTAGTCAGGCGCCTACTATTTTTGAAATTCTCATTTTCCATCCCATGTATTTTTTGCATGAATATCGCAAACTTCGACCTCAACCTGCTGCGCGTTCTGGACATGCTGCTGCGTGAACAGAACGTCTCCCGCGCCGCCGAGCGCTTGTCGCTGACCCAGCCGACGGTGAGCAATGCCCTGGCGCGCCTGCGCGACCTGCTGGGCGACCCGTTGCTGGTGCGCGTGGGCCGGCGCATGCGCCCCACCCCGCGTGCCTTGGCCCTGGAAGGCCCGATTCGTGCGGCGCTGCAACAGATCGAGCAGACCCTTGGCGCCGGCGACAGCTTCGATCCGCGCCTGAGCCACCGGCAGCTGCGAATCGCCCTCACCGACTTTGCCGAACAGCTATGCATGCCCAGGTTGCTGAATACCCTGCAAACAGAGGCCCCCAATCTGCGCGTGGACGTGCTGCACCTGACGCCCAACCTGCCGGCCGAAGCGCTGGACCGAGGCGAACTCGACCTGGTGCTGGGGCGTTTCGATGACGTACCCGCGCGCTACGAGCGGCGTCACTGGCGCAGCGAAACCCTGCACGTGGCGGTACGCCAGGGCCACCCCGAAGTGGACGGCGCGCTCGACCTGCAGGCCTTCCTCGGCCTTCGCCACTTGTGGGTGCACGGCGGCCAGACCCGCGGCATGGTCGACCAATGGCTGGCCGAACAGGGCCTGGCTCGGCGCATTGCCTACACCACGCCCAACTACCTGCAGGCGGCACACCTGGCGGCTAGCTCCGATCTGTGCGTGGTGCTGCCCACCGCACTGGCCCGCCATTTCGCCACGCTGCTGCCATTGCAGGTATTCGACCTGCCGTTCGCCCTGGAGCCGTTCCAGCTGGAGCTGGTCTACCTTGCCCATCGCCAGCACGACCCGGCACTGGCGTGGCTGGTGGCGCGCATCATGGACATTGGCGCCGGCTGAGCCATCGCGTACCGGCATGGGTAGCCATGCAAGAGTGGTATTGGTTCGGCGGCAAGCTCTGTCCTTAGAGTGTTCGCCCTCAGAACAAAAAGGACCACCTCCATGCGCCTACGCACACTGCCCTGCCTGCTGGCCCTGGCCCTGCCCTTCGCGGCGCTGGCCGACGGGCCGGCCAAGGATGCCACCGACCTCACCCGCCAGATCAATCAGCAATGGTTGCAGCGCCTGCCCTTCGCTGACCGCAGCGACTTCGACAATGCGCGCCGCGGGCTGCTCGAGGCCGTCGACAAGGCTGTGGTCAATGCCGACGGTAAAACCGTCTGGGACCTGCAGCGCTACGCCTTCCTGAAGGGTGAGGCACCGGCCACGGTCAACCCGAGCCTGTGGCGCATCGCCCAGCTCAACACCCTTGCCGGGTTGTTCAAGGTGACCGACCGCATCTACCAGGTGCGCGGCCTGGACCTGGCCAACATGACCTTGATCGAAGGCGAGCACGGCCTGATCGTGATGGACCCGCTGCTGTCGGTGGAAACCGCCAGAGCCGGATTGGCGATGTATTTCCGTCATCGCCCGCAGCGGCCGGTAGTGGCGGTGATCTATACCCACCCCCACGTCGATCACTTCGGCGGGGTGCGTGGGGTGATTGACGAGGCCGAGGTCAAGGCCGGCAAGGTCCAGGTCATCGCCCCACAGGGCTTTTTCGAACATGCCATCAGCGAGAACGTGTTGGCCGGGCCGGCAATGAAGCGCCGGGCGCAATACATGTACGGCGCGCCGCTGCCACGCGGCCCACGCGGCCAGGTGGATGCCGGCCTGGGCAAGGGTGTGCCGGCCAATGCCACGGTAAGCCTGATCGCCCCCACCCGGCTGATCGAACAGCCCTTCGAGACCCTGCGCATCGACGGCATCGATATCGAGTTCCAGCTCACCCCTGGCACCGAAGCGCCCGCTGAAATGAACCTGTGGTTCCCCCAGTTCAAGGCCCTGTGCATGGCCGAGAACGCCTCCCACGTGCAGCACAACGTGCTGACCCTGCGCGGCGCCCAGGTGCGCGATGCCAAGGTGTGGGCGCACTACCTGGACCAGTCGCTGTTGCGCTATGGCGAGCAGGCCGAAGTGGTGTTCGCCCAGCATCACTGGCCGACCTGGGGCGGCGCGGCGATCCGTGACTACCTGGCCGATCAGCGCGACATGTACGCGTTCATCGACAGCCAGACCCTGCGCCTGATCAACCGCGGCCTCGGCCCCACCGAGATCGCCGCCGAGCTGACCACGTTGCCGCCAAGGCTGGCCAGCAAATGGTACAGCCGCGACTACTACGGCTCGCTCAGCCACAACGTGCGCGCGGTGTATCAGCGCTACATGGGCTTTTACGATGGCAACCCGGCAACTCTCAACCCCTTGCCGCCGAGCGAGGCAGGGGCACATTACGTCAAGGCCATGGGCGGCGCCGAGCGGGTGCTGACACTGGCGCGTGAGGCCTATGCCAGCGGCGACTACCGCTGGGTTGCCGAACTCACCCGGCACCTGGTGTTCGCCCAGCCCGACAACGGCGCGGCACGTGAGCTGCAGGCCGACGCCCTGGAGCAATTGGGCTACCAGAGCGAGAACGCCACCTGGCGCAACGCGTACCTGGCCGGCGCGCAAGAGCTGCGCAATGGTGTGGCGCCGGCCGCCAGCAAAGGCGGCAGCGCGGACGACCTGGTACGCGCCCTGACCCCGACGCTGTTCTTCGATTACCTGGGCGTACGCGTAGATGCCGCCAAGGCCGCCGAGCAGGACCTGACCATCAACTGGCGCTTCACCGACCTGAACGAAGACTACGCCCTGACCCTGCGCAACGGTGTGCTCACTCACCGCGACCACACCCGCCATAGGCAGGCGGATGTCGAGGTGAACATGAGCAAGGCTACCCTGGACCGCATCGCCCTGAAGCAGACAGGCTTTCTCAAGGAAGCGACCGTAGGTGATATCGATATCAGTGGCGAGCGCATGAAGTTCATGCGCTTCATGGCTGGCCTGGACGAGCCGGATGGGCGCTTCAATATCGTCACACCCTGAATCACCAATAGCGCCGCCCTAAAGCGAGCGGCGCACCCACACGCCCAGCACCAGGCCCGCCACCCCGAAGGCACAGAGCAGCACGCTCCAGGCGGCCGCCTGGCCCTGCTCGTGGTGCAGCATGCCCAGGCCACGGCGGTACACACCGCGTTCGCACGCCCGGCCAAGCAGCGCCAACAGCGCCGCCAGGCCGGCCACAATCCACATTTCGCCACGCCAGGCAAGGCACGCTACCAACAGCAACGACACCTGCGTGCGCCGCCAGGCCAGCACCGTACGTTCGGCCTGCAGCCCGCTGTCGCCGGCGCTATCCGCCATGCCAACGCGCCCATAGCACGCCGACCAGCGCCACGCAGGCAAGCCCGCACGCCACGCTCAGCAGGGGCACCAGGCGCGGCAAGGGCAGCGGCGCCTCGCGGCGCAGCGCACGCTCCACCGCCAACCAGCGCCAGCCGGCGCCCAGGCTCACCAGCAAGCTGGTAGCCAGCAACGCCAGCTCCATTGCCAGGCGCCCGGACGTATCCCAGGCATGGGCGGCGAAGGTCTCAATGGCGATGGCGCCGCCGAGCAAGGCCAGGGCGGTGCGGATCCAGGCCAGAAACGTACGCTCATTGGCCAGGGTGAAACGCGGGTCGGGCGCCTTGCCTTGCCCAAGCAACCAGCGCTCCCAAAGGGTTTGACGGTGATCGGAATTCATAGAAGCCCTGTGTCAACGCAGGCCTTGGCTGCGCAATGCGCCGGGTGAGAAGTAGGAAGCACTGGTACGCACGTCGAAAGCGTACGGCCTTGGCTGCTCGTTGGTCAGGCCCGACAGCTGGTAACGGCCACTGCGCAGGTCGTAGATCGCCTCCATGGCGTTGACCAACGCCTGACCGGTGACGTGGTAGTAGCTGTGGGCCTGGGCGGTGCGCCACAGCTTGCCCTGGTGATCGAAGAAATCCGCCTCGACGATGGCCCAGCTGTCCTCGTCAAGATAGTAGCGGCGACTGCCGTAGATATGCTTCGCCCCAGGCTTGAGGGTACCCACCACCTCCCACACCCGGTGCAGCTCGTAGCGGGTGGATTGCGGGTTGACGTGGCCGGGCCCGACCAGCGCGGAGTAACCTAGCAGGGGCGACGCCAGGCGATAGCTGTTGTAGGGCACGTGCAAGGCCTTCTTGCCCACCAGGGTCCACTGGTAGAGATCCGGGGCCCCGTTGAACATGTCGCGGCTGTCGGCCGTGCGCAGGCCCGCCGTGCCCGGGGTGATGCTGTCATAGGCCAGCGCCGGGGCACGCCGTACCCGCCGCTGACTGCTGCTGTACAGCCACGAAAGGCGCGGCTGCGCCACCTGATCGAGAGTTTCGTGAAGCACCACGGCATCGCCCGCCAGGCGCGAGGGGGCGGTCATGCGGTAGCTCAGGTAATACAGCACGTTGCCCGTCTGGCCATCTCCCAGTACGTCGGGGCGGGCGAAGTTCTGTTGCAGGCTCATCATCATGAAGCGCCCATCACCACGCGGGGTGATGCTGTCCGAGGCCAGGCTGTAGCTGCCGTTGCGTGGCCGGGTGAGGTGGTTCCACAGCACCTGCAGGCCATTGTCGGGCCTGGGGAATGCGACCACGCCGGCAAATCCCTCCACACCGTTGCCGTCATTGACCAGCCGGGCACTGGTCGCATTGTGCCGGGCCCACTCGCCTACTTGGGCTGGCACCGCGACACTGCGGTGCGAGGGGTATACCGGCAGACGAAACGACTTCGGGTAGCGCTGGAGCAAGGCCACCTGCCCCGCCGTCAGCTGCTCTCGGTACTGGCTGTAGTTGCTGGCAGTGATCACATACAGCGGCTGCTCATCGGCGTACGGGTCCAGGGGTGTGCCATTGATTGCCAGCGACACCTGCCCCGCCTGCAGGCCACCGTTCCATGTCGGAATGCGGCCGTCGCCGCTGGGCCCGCGGTCGGCCCCCACCGGCGTCAGGTCTTGAAGCAGCGGCTTGGCTTCCACGTGTGCTGCCAGCAGGCTGGCGGTGACGAGCAGGATGCTGCGTAGCAGGGCGACAGGTTTCATCGGGCTTGGCCTCTTGTTGTTGTGTTGTCCTGGCCGGGCTTGCCTTGGCCCGCCCTTTCGGGGTGATACTAGGAGCCGCGCTTCGGACCCCACAAATAACGTGTTCGGATACGTGCCATAACAGTTCGGCATACCCTTGGAACCGCTCCAATGACCCTGAAACAGCTCCGCTACCTGATCGCCATCGTCGAAGCCGGCAGCTTCTCTTCGGCGTCTCGCCGCGCCTACATTGCTCAACCGGCATTGAGCAGGCAGATCAGCCTGCTGGAAAGTGAACTGGAAATGCAGTTACTGGACCGCCAGCACGATGGCATTGCCCTGACCGATGCCGGTCGCCAGCTCTACGAGGTGGCCCGGCAGGTGGTGCAGAAACTCGATTCGGTGAAGGACGAGCTGAAATCCAGCCGCGGCGACCCCAAGGGCCACGTGGCCATTTCCATCCCGGCCACCGCGGCCGACCTGCTGCTGCCGGAAATCGTCAGGCGCGCCGAACAGCGTTTCCCGGGCGTGACCCTGACGGTGTGGGACGGCCTCAGCCGCGAAGGAGGCCAGGCCATCGAGCTGGGTAAGGTGGACTTCGGCGTGGTACCCAATGCCGAGGAACTCGACCATGTCGAGGCCGAGCCGATCTTCACCGAGGCGCTGTACTGGGTCGGCGCATCAGCCCCTGGCACCCCCGACACCATCACCCTCGCAGAAGCCGCCGCCACCCGCCTGGTGCTACCGCCCAGGGCGCTGCACCTGCGCCGGCGCATCGAGCAAGCCGCCATGGAAGCCGCCGTCCCACTGACCGCAGCCTACGAACAGCAATCAGCGCCCGGCATCGCCAGCCTGGTGCGCGCCGGCCTGGCGGCGACCATCAGCAACTGGCCGCCGCTGAGCGTACTGCTCGAACCCACGGCGGCGCGGCGCATCGTCGAACCGCGCATCAGCCGCACCATCGCCTTGGCGCACTCCCAGCACAAACCCCTGTCGTTCGCTGCCGGTTGCCTGCGCGACCTGGTGCGCAGCGTGCTGATCGACCTGGTCAACAGCGGCCGCTGGCGGGGCGAGCTGATCGGCAAGGAGGCCGAGCCTCTGGAGTCGGTGCTCGGCGTTCAGCTGGCGGTCTGAGCGCGCGCCTGCCCGCCAGCTGCAGCCGACTCGCGCAGGCGCTGCTGGGTGCGCTGCGGGTTCATGGTGGCCAGGCCCACCAGCCCGGCTACCACCAGCACCGCGCCGCACACCAGGAAGCCCTGGGCATACCCCGCCGGGTGTTCGCTACCCGCACCTTGTACCAGCAAGCCGGTCACCACCGGCGCTGCCAGCCCGGCCAGCGAGGCGATGCCGTTGCCCATGGCGAGGATGCCGCCGCGCTGGGCCGCCGGGGTGAACTCGGCGAGCATTGCCGGGCCCACGGAATACATGACCAAGGCCATGCCACCACTGAAGGTCAGCGCGGTAACCCTTGCGGCCGTGCTCAGGCCAGGCAGCATCAGCGACGCCGACAACAGCCCGCCCAGTATCAAACAGATTGAAACAAATACGCCGCGAGCCACCCGTGACGGCAGGCCACGACGCATCAGGCGCTGGGAGAACCACGCCAGCAGCAAGCTCAGCGGCGTGGTCACGACGACGAACATGACGAAGATCCGCCCGGTCTGCAGCGGGTCGATACCCAGGCCCACTTGCAGGTAACTGGGCACCCAGGTCAGGGTAAGGGCCAGCGACCAGTTGGCGGCGAAGTGGCACAGGTAGTTGCCCAGCACGCTGGGGTCACCCAGCAGCCTGCGATAGGGAATAGCCGGCTCATCGGCCTTGAGCTGGCTGGCACGCAGGCGCTCGAGGGTGCCCTCCTGGCCCAGCCGCCACCACAACAGGCACCAGACCAGGCCGATCAGCGCAAGGATGATGAAATTGGTGCGCCAGCCGTAATGCAGGCTGACCCAGGGGATCATCGCCCCCGCCACCAGCAGGCCCATGGCACTGCCGGCATGCAGCAGGGCCACCGGCAGGTTGCGCCGGTCGTTGGGGAACCACTTGTACAGCGCATGGGTGGCGACCGGCGATGCCGGCCCCTCACCGATGCCCAGCAGAACCCGGCAGGCGACGATGGCCCACAGTGAGGTGGCAAACAGCATCGGCAGCTGGATCAGCGCCCAGAACAGGCCCATGCCCAGCAGCAAAGTGCGGGTGGGGCGCCGGTTGGCCATGAATCCACCGACCACGGCGGAGATCGCGAAAAACCAATGCAAGGCGCCGCCGATCAGGCCGAACTCGGTGGCCGTCAGGCCCAGTTCGGCGCTCATCGGCACCGCTACCAGGCCGATCACCACCTTGTCGAGAAAGTTGACCAGCATCAGCAGGGCCAGCAGCGCGGCCACCAGCCAGGCGGTACGGGGGTTGGGCAGGGAAGAATCCGCAGTCATGGCGAGTACTCTTGTTATTGTTGTGGGGTGTTGCAAAAAGGCCGCCGCAAGGGCGGCCCGTCCTTCAGGCAGGCATCAGTACGCCTTTGGCGATGGTGTTGCGCTGGATCTCGCTGGTGCCGGTAAGGATACGCATCATCCGCGTGGCGCGGAAAATCCACTCCACCGGGTGGCCCTGCAGCAACCCGGCGCCGCCGTGCACCTGCACCGCTTTGTCGGCGATGCGGAAGGCAGCCTCGGAGACGAACAGCTTGCACATCGGCGCCTGGGTGCGGATATCGCCCCCTGCGTCGTTCACCTGGGCCGTGGCGTAGACCATGCTGCGCGCAGCGTGCAGCTCGGTGGCCATGTCGGCGATCATGTGGTTGACCGCCTGGAACATGGCGATCGGCTGGCCGAACTGCTTGCGGCTTCGTGCATGCTCGATCGACAGTTTCAGCGCCAGGCCGGCCATCCCCAGCAGGGTCGGGCAATGCAGCAGGCGGTTGAGGGTGATGCGCCCCATGGCCAGTTTGAACCCCTGCCCCTCTTCACCGATCAGGTTGGCTGCGGGCACGCGCACCTGGTCAAGCACGATGTCGCCGTGGGCACCGCCACCGGACATCACCGAATACTCGCTGTCGATTCGCACACCCGGGGCGTTGAGGTCGACGAAGAACGCCGAAATGCCCTGGGCGCCCTTACTCGGCCCGGTCACCGCCAGCAGCACCGCCAGGTCGGCGTAGGTGGCGCCAGAGATGTAACGTTTGCTGCCGCTGAGCACATAGTGGTCGCCGTCGCGGCGGGCCTGGGTAGAAATGGCGGTGGCATCGGAGCCGGCCTCGGCTTCGGTCAAGGCAAAGCACACGGCCTTTTCAGCGCGGCACACTGGCTTGAGAAAAGTCTCGACCTGGTAGGGGCTGGCCACCTTGAACAGGTGGCCAACCCGCGGCGGCCCCGACAGCTCGCCCAACACGTGTGAGGCGAGCATGGAGCCTGTCAGCACCGTAGCCTCCTTCACCGCGCACAAGTCGGCCACGTTCAGGCCGGCCCCGCCCATGCTTTCGGGCAGCATGACGGTGTACAGGCCCTGCTCGCTGGAAAGCTTCCATACCTGCCGCAGCACCGGCTGGGGGTGCGGGCGAGCCCAGTCCAGCTGTGCCTGCTGTTCCAGCGGGCGTACCTGATCGCGGACAAAACCCTCGATCGCTTCGATAATCTGCGCAGCCTTTGCACTGGGTTGATACATGGTGAAGCTCCCTGGTCAGATACGACGTTCGCTGTGTTGCCAGTAGGTGTCCCGGACCAGGCGGCGTACCACCTTGCCATTGGGGTTTTTCGGCAGTTCGCTGACAAAGTCGACGCCGCGCGGCTTCTTGAAACCGGCCAGCGCACGGCCGCAACGCTCGATCAGCTCGGCGGCCTCCAGTTGCGCCTCGGGCTTGAGCACGACCACTGCGCGCACCGCTTCGCCCCACTGCGAGTCGGGCACGCCGACCACCGCCACCTCGAACACTTCGGGGAAGCCGTAGATCACCTGCTCCACTTCGCTGGGGTACACGTTGAAACCGCCGGAGATGATCATTTCCTTCTTGCGATCGACGATGAACACGTACCCCTGGGCGTCGACCGTCGCCAGGTCGCCGGTAAGGTAATAACCGTCGCGCATCACTTCTGCGGTGAGCGCCGGGGCGCGCCAGTAGCCCTGCATCACGTCGGGGCCCTTGACCACGATCTCGCCGACTTCACCCGGGGCCACATCCTCGAACGCCTCGTTGACCACTCGCAGGTCGGTCTCGAAGTAGCACCGCCCGCAGGAGGCCAGGCGCCGATAATCGCCGTCTTCCACCAGGTGGTCCTGCTCGGTCAGTACAGTGACCAGCGAACAGGTTTCACCGGCGCCGTAACCTTGCGCGAGAATCGGCCCGAACAGTTCGATGGCCATTTTCACCAGGGCCGGTGCCATGGGCGCGGCGCCGTACATGACCAGCTTCAGGCTGGACAGGTCGAAGCGTTCAACGCCGGGGTAATTGACCAGGCGGTTGATCATCGCCGGCACCAGGAACAGCCGCGTCACCCGTTCGCGTTGGATGGTCTCCAGCAATAGGCGGTCGTCATAACGGTCGAGCAGCAGGTTGCAAGCGCCCACCGCCAGCAGCGGCATGATCTGCATACCGCTGGCATGGGTGATGGGCCCCACGTGGGCCATGACGTCGCCTGGCGCGGAGCGCCGTGTGGGGCTGGCAATGCTCTTGCGCACCAGCGCCTTGCGGTTGCCGAACGACAGCATCGCAGCCTTGAGCACGCCGGAGCTGCCGGACGTGTAATGCAGCACGGCCAGCGCATCGTCGGCCGGGTCCAGGCCCAGCGGTGCCTCACTGCCGCGCTCGAGCAACGCGGCATAACCTAGATCACCGCCCTCGCCTTCCAGCGCGATCAGCTGGCGCAGCAGCGGCAACTCCCTACGCCTCGCTGCCAGCGCCTGGGCAAAACTGGCATCGGTTATTAGTGCAACGCTGCAGGAGTCTTCCAGCACACGCACCACTTCATCCACTGACAGCCGCGCATTGATCGGCACCTTCACCATCGCCGCCTTGTACAGCGCCACTTCCGCTTCGACCAGCTCCACGCGGTTGGCGGCGAGAATCGCCACATGCTCGCCGACACCCACGCCCAGCGTACCCAGCGCTGAGGCCAAGCGGTTGCTGCGGCGCTCCAGCTGGGCGTATGTGACGCGCGTCTGGCTGTCCGCCACGGCGATGTGGTTCGGCCAGTAGCGGGCACTTCGGGTAATGATCGTTCCAAGGTTCACGTTGTTGTTCTCGTCGACAGGAAGACATCGACGATGCTAATCAGCTGTGCGCGTGCAGATGAAATACAAGTTTCAGATGTAGGCCATAACTTTATTGGCTAGCGTAAGGCCTAGACATGCTGGGGCTGGCGATCGGTTGGGATATGGCAGTCATCGTTTGTGGCAGCGTCGTTTCATGAGAGAGCGATTTCGACCAATAACGGATACCCCTCAACGCTCTGTAGTCAGTGCCGGCCTTCAGATGTCCGCTATGGGGCGAAAGCTGACAGTCGCAGAGTGACCGATATCGACCCAAAGCGGTCATGCCGAACGGCATCCTCAGGCCATGAGCAGTCTTCATTCATGGCTGCTTTATATTTAGACGGGTCTAATAATTCGTATAATTTGAATCGCCCCTGGTTTCCTAGATCCCTCCAGGTCTCATTAAAAGGCTTGGAGGTGTCTAGGACACCAGGGGCGATTCAGGGTGCCCAACCGCTCACATCGGGATAATGAGTTCAATCTAAAAAACCAGTACAAGCGCACCAATTAGCAAACACACACTTGCGACTATGGTTAAACGTACTCGCATAGGCCAGTACCACCCAGGCAAAATATTGACCAATTTACGATCTTGCCAAAGATGCCCAATGAAACCACAAGCTAATACCAAGCAGCCCCATGACACAGGTAACAACATGCTAACCCAACCGATGAGGGCTGGAATAACACTCCACACGAGCCTCTCCTGTCGTCCATTTGCAGACAATCCCTGTAACGTCATAGCGAAACCCCAATGCAAGGCCCCGACAAAACTCAGTATCACAGCCCCATAGCCAACCAAAGCAACAGATAGAAAATCTCGGTAATCAGTCGCTAAACAAATCAGCAGTGCCACACCAACGAACGGCAGCAAGCCACTATAACCCAGGACTTTAAAACGATTTGAAGATAACGTATTGAAAACTGCACTCATGGGCACGTTCTTCCTATGCGGCTAGGGATCATATTTCAGGTATGTCGCCCAATGAGGTTGAGGAATTCGTGCCGGGTAGTCGGGGAGTCTCGGAACTCACCCAGCATTACCGATGAAATCATCACTGAGTTCTGCTTTTCTACACCTCGCATCATCATGCACATGTGCTTGGCCTCGATAACGACGCCAACACCTGCCGCATCAGTCACTTCCTGCATGGCACACGCAATCTGTCTAGTCAAATTCTCTTGAATCTGCAAACGGCGGGCAAACATATCGACTACGCGCGCCACTTTGGAAAGCCCTAATACTCGTCCTGTTGGCAGGTAGGCGACATGCGCTTTCCCAATAAACGGCAACATGTGATGCTCGCACAATGAGTACAACTCAATATCGCGAACGACCACCATCTCATCATTCTGACTTTCGAACAAAGCGCCATTGACTAGCTCAGCTAGGCTCTGGGTATAGCCATTGCATAGATATTGCATCGCTTTGGCAGCACGTTGGGGGGTATCCAAGAGCCCTTCTCGCTGCGGGTTTTCACCAACGCCAACAAGGATTTCACGATAATGCTCGGCTAGCGAATGTGACATTTGGATTCCTCACCTTTGCAACGTTGCCTACCCTCGGGATGGGGTAACCAGGCCAAACTTGGCCTCAAACGACAGAACAACCTGTACAGAACTGAAAGCAAAGGACGTAGCGGACGCCAAGCCAGTGGAGCGGCCCACATCCCAACACCGGCAGCACGCCAGCTCCAAAGGGTAGCGTCCAAGCCTGTTACCCAATGATCGTTCGCGAACCTTGCGTGCAAGCACGATCTCATTTGCTCAATCGACAGGCCAAGAGGTATGGGATCGAAGTCATCGCCATCGATATCGATCAGGATGAGCTTTGCTGCAGTTGAACGCCTGCGCAGGAAGGCAACCTCCCTGGCGCACAATGGGCAGGCACCGTCAAAATAAAGGGTCAAAGGCCACTGGCAATACATGTACAACACCTCAGTTTTGTACAGGTTTTGTATAAGTTAGCGGAACCCGCGAAATTAGCAATGGCCGTGATGAGGGATCACCTCGTAAAGCGCCCACTCACTGGAGGCTGGTGGGTTCAGTAGCTTCAGGCGGATGACGGGCTCCGGCTAGAGACGTCAAGCCATAGCCGGGATCGAAGGTAGTTAGGTGAATCCGCGACGTGCGGAATCAACAAGACGGTAAAGCAGATGCAGGGCATCGAACTCGCCGACTTCATCAATTTCTACCTGTCCCGCAAGCACCGCGATGAGAAAGGGAAAGGTTGCACCCTAGCGGCACTGGGCGGAGACGCCGCTCGACAGTTCGATGACATCAAAGCAGCTTACGAGGCTGGGATTGAAAAGTTGCTGGAGGTTTTACAGGGCGAGGATGACGAACCGAAAGCAAGTCGTGCGGAAATCATCGACACCTTCGCACACGCCCTCGGTGCCTTGATTCTGTCTCGCGCTTGTCCGGACGACTCACCACTTGCTGATGAAGTGCTCAGCGTGTGCCATGAGCAGATCATGGCCAAATTGACGCCCTGAGGCAGGCCCATCCATTCCCCATGAGCGTCACTGCTCAAGCATGAGTCCTTTCCACTTGAAAGGTGGGCGCCCTGGTATGGAGATCAAGCCCCCCGCATCTGCGGCGTTCTCGGCCACTTCCCTCGGCGCATAGGCGGAAGCATAAACCGGCTGTTTCTGACCGTTGAGCTGGCCTATCCGGGGTTGATGCCACGACCCCATGCAGACACTCGCAGAGCGAAGGCTGCGACAAGACCGGCGTGTCTTGCCGCAGCCCCTGTGTCGATGTCGGCGCTCGCAGTCAGCTTGCTGCATGGGGGAGCGGCGTCAAGCCACTCTCTTTGATCGCTGCGTCGGCTTCTGGCGATGCCAGGTAGTCGAGGAGCGCCTGGGCTGCGGCATGATGCTGACTCTTACTGACAACAGCGCCCGAATACATGGTCATTTTCTGCGCTTCAGCCGGGATCAGACCGACGATGTCGATACCCTTTACTGGCTTAAGCTCACTTAGCTGTTGAAAGCCGATCTGTGCTTGGCCGCGAGCGATCACAGCACCGACAGGCTCGGCAGGTATCATGTGAGCCTTAGACTCGAACTGGTCACCAAGCTGCATGCGAGGGAACAGAGTCTTGGAAAGGTATACCCCGCTTGCGCTGTCGGAGTATGCGACAGAGTTGCTATTTTGCAGCACCGTGCGCAATGTCTGCATGGTGCTTATGTCCGGCTTCGGTTCACCTTTTCGAACGGCCATGGCAATGAAGGATTTTCCGAGATCTATTCGACTGGTTTTGTCGGCTTGACCGCTGGCGACCAAGTTGTCGAGGGCGGAACCTACCATCAGTACGACATCCGCCTGCTCACCACGAGCTAATCTGTTTGGAACGGCCTGCGGGGTTTCCCCCATCGAAGGAGCGGCAAGAACTTTCAGCTTCACACCATATTTCTTCTCATATACTGGCGCCACTTCCCGGATAGCGCCCATGATGCCGCCGGAGCTCAGAACGGTCAGCGTCTGCTCACCGCCGCGTACCGCGTCAGCAGCCGAGCAGACGAATGAAGTGGTTAGGAGGGTGGCACAGAACAGCACGCGCAGCATTGGAGTTTCTCCACATGTAAAGGCGCAGAATCCTACCGGTCCGAAGCAAAACTTCTGATTAATCAACGATTAAGAATATTTTACTTTTTACCCGCAAATGACATCTACGGGTCGACAGCAGTGAATCGTGGGGTCGCCCACGGGCAAGAACAGCCCGCAAAAGAAATCGGAATATCTATGATGCCCGGCAGCTGCCTGCTGCTGCCGTGGATTCCTTCGTTCGGCGGGGTGGCCCTAACCCAGACGGTCTTTGCGATAGCAGGTTCGCTGTTCGCTCCGGCGATTGCCGCTATCTCGCTCGGCATCGCAGGCCCGGAAGCCTTCACTCCGCCTCAGGCCTCTTAGCGAAAACGCTCCGATTATCTGATCGTATCAACAACTGGGACGAAAGTATCAGTTGGGACATCCTGACAGGGCGCGAACTTTGGAAAGTACCGTGCGCTACGTCCAGGACGCCTTGCCCAATCGTCATGTTCACAGTTCTGAAAACCTTGCGGGGAGATAACAAACGGGGTTTGAAAGAACACGTAATTCTGTCGGACATTCCAGCAACTTCGGTGTTATATTATTCCACATGAACCAGTTGGTTACTTCCTGACCGTCTGGTTAGTTAAAGCGTGTCAGCGCTCAACTTGGTCTTTAGGGAAAAAGGCGTGTGAATTGACGTGAAGCGTGACATCCACCTCGTTGTGCTACTCCTATCGGTCATCGGTTGCTCTCTCGCCTCGTTGACGCTGTGGAAAGTCATGGCCTCTCGCGAGCGCGCCCTGGAAGATGCCAACATCCATGGCCTTAACCTGACCCAGGCACTGTCCACCTACTCGGAAGGTATCATCCGCCAGAGCTCGATTCTGTTGCTTGGCCTGGTCGAGCGCCTGGAAACCGAGGGCGTCGCACCTGCGCAGATCGAACGGTTGGATCAACTGGTCAAGCGCCAGCAACCATTAATGCCGCAGATGAGCGGCATTATGATTTACGCCAAGGACGGGCGCTGGCTGATGTCGTCCAACCGGCCGACCCCCGTCGGCGCCAACAGTAGCGACCGAGCCTTTTTCATCCACCACCGTGACGACCCATCCCGCGACCCTTTCATCGACCTGCCAATCCTTAGCCGCGTCAACCAGGAATGGGTAATCACCATCAGCCGGCGGTTCAACGATGACCACGGCGAATTCGCCGGCGTTGTCGCCATGACGCTTGGCGTGGAGAACTTCCTACAGCTTTTTGGCAAACTGGATGTCGGCCATGACGGTGCCATCGGGCTGGCCTATACCGACGGTTCCATGCTGGTGCGCTATCCGTTTCGGGAACAGGATATGGGGCGCAACTTTTCGAAGTCGCCCATTTTTACCAAGTATCTCGTTGACCATTCAGCGGGCACTGCATCGTTCACCTCCAGCCTGGACGGCGTGGAGCGCCTCTATGCGTTTCGCAAGAGCGACAAGCTACCCCTGGTGACAACGGTCGCGCTGGGCAAGCAGGAAGCACTCTCGGCCTGGCGGCTCGAGGCGCTGCTGTCGTCGCTGGTGGTCGCGGCGCTGCTGGCGCTGACCGGAGCCATTGGCTGGCTACTGATTCGCGCCATGAGCCGGCGAAGCGCGGTCGAAAGCGAGCTTCGACTGACCCAACAGCAGCTGCTTGAGAGCAACCAACAGCTCGAAAGCCTGGCGATGCACGATTCGCTGACGGGGCTTGCCAACAGGCGCTGCTTTGACGAAGCGTTGACCCAGGAGATCCGCATGGCCCATCGAAGCGGGACCCCGCTGGCTTTGCTGATGATCGACATCGACCACTTCAAACGCTACAACGACACCTATGGGCATCCGGCTGGCGACTCCTGCCTGCAGCAGATGGCTTACCTGCTCTCTTCCTGCATCCGCCGCCCTCGCGACCTGCTAGCGCGCTACGGGGGTGAAGAAATGGCCGTTATCCTGCCCGATACCGACATCGACGGAGCGGCCGTCGTCGCCAGGCTGATGCTCGAGCGCTTGGCCTTGCAACCTATCCCTCACGAAGGCAGCCCTTTCGGGCATATGACTGCCAGTATCGGCATCGCCTGCTCCGATGGAACAGCCCTCGACAGCCCGCAATCGCTAATTGAACGCGCCGACCAGGCGCTCTATATCGCCAAGCAAGCTGGCCGCAATCGCCTGCATGTCGATCGGGCGAATGTATTAAACCAATGACAAGGAATGTATTGATGCAATCTCATTTCGGCAAAGGCGTCCTCTTTGCACTCTGCGCCGCAGCACTGAATGCAACGATCGGCGTACTCAGCAAAGTGTTGATGAACAGTGGATTCAGCTCCAGCAGCATCGCCCTGATAAAAACAGTCCTCGGCTGCCTGTTGCTATCGGCATTGCTACTGTTTCTCAAGCGCCCGCTGCATACCGCCAAGTGGATACATGCCGCCGTTTGCGCATTTCTCGGCATTTTTGTGTTGTTCCACTTTGAAACCTCGGCCTATAGCCATTATGCCGCGGCAGGCGTCGTGGTGATTCTGATGGCAAGCGCCTCCATTTCTTCGATTTTGCTGGGACGGATAGTCCTCAAGGACCCGATCACCGCCAACGCGACGGTAGGCGCCGGTTTGACAATAGCCGGCATTGCCGTGATTTTTGGCGCGGACCTGGAACAAGGCTTCACCCTGCAAGGTGCGGTGCTCGCTGCGATCGGAGGCTGCGGTTATGGCGCATTTTCGGTTGCCATGAAGCGCATGGGCGTTTCCGGGGGGCTGCATTTCACTCGCCAACTGTTGTTTTTCGGCAGTCTTTATCTGCTGATGCCGGCTGCAACCGATGGATTCATCATCGGAGAGCTTTCATTGGCGGCAGTCATGGCATTGCTGGCTCTGGCTGCGTTGCCGACCATCCTCGGCTTCTTCTGTACCACCAAGGCCATCGAGTACCTGAAACCCTCGCAAGTCCAGGCGCTGGAGCTAACCGAACCACTGTTTGCCGCACTGCTGGCGTTCGTGGTGCTCAATGAAGTACCGCGGGACACGTTGTACCTGGGGGCCGGGCTGATTCTCTTCGGCCTGTGCTTCTCCAATGAGCTGATCCGACTGGGCAAGAAAGCGCCACAGCCGTCCCAAGCATGAAACGCGTGCGAGCAAGCACCTTAAGACGTGCCTGCTCGCACGGCCGCATTACCAAATCGCGATATCGTAAGTCAGGTAGATCCGGTTGCTGTCGCGCCCTCGGGAAAAGTCAGAGCGGTAGACGTAGTTGCGAAGCTTCACACCCAGACCTTTCACAGGCCCGGATTGCACCACGTAGGCGAGCTCCATGTCACGCTCCCATTCGCTGAGCCCGGCATCAGCCGAGCGACCGTTGTCCCCGCTGAGGTAGCGCGCCATGAAGGTCAGCCCGGGGACACCGGCCGCCGCAAAGTTGTAGGCATAGCTCGCCATCCAGGTTTTTTCTTCCTCCTCGATGAACTTGCCGATGCCAACGTTGCTGAACGAGTAGACCGTTGCGCCGCTGATGTACGGCAACCCAGCCTCGCCGTCGAGTATCTGGTAGCCGGCGCCGAAAGTGTGCCCGGAATGAGCGTACGAAAGCTGCCCACTGAACATGTCGTTGTCGATCTGACCACCATGAGCGGCCCCGCTGTCGCGGCTCTTGAAATAGCGCAAGTCGGTGGTCAACACACCGCCGGCCAACGGCAAGTCGTGGACCAGGCCTAAGTAGTCCTGACGATAGAAGTGTTCGAGCTGGCCGTGGAAATAGCTCACGCGTAGCTGCTTGCTGATGGCATAGTCGGCCCCGCCAAAACTGAAATCGCCAGACTCGCCGCCACTGTAACCATCCAGGAACAGGCCGGTGCTATCGGAGGAGTCGCGCTGCTTGAAGCGGTCCAGATGTCCGGCGGTCAGGGTCAGGCCATCGACATCGGTACTGGTCAGCTGCGTGCCTTGATAGGTCTGCGGCAACAACCGCGCATCGTTGTAGACCAGCACCGGCGTCTTTGGCAGCAAGGTGCCATGCTTGAGCACGGTCTGCCCCAGTCGCGCCTTGGCCGTCACCCCGGCACTGGCGAACTCGTCAGCAGCACGGCCATCGTCATGAACCGGCAGCAAGCCCGTACCGCTGCGGCCGCGGCCCGAATCGAGCCGCACGCCTGCGAGCCCCAGGGCATCGATCCCCAGCCCCAGCGTGCCTTGAGTGAACCCTGACTGATAGTCGAGCAGAAACCCTTGTGCCCATTCCACCCGCTCGCTCTTTGCATTTGCAGCAGCGCGGGCGCTCATGCCTTGTTCGTCGCGGAAGTTTTCGTTGAAGTAAACGTTGCGCAGCTGCAGCTTGAGCTTGCTGTCGTCGATGAATCCGGCGGCACCGGCCACAGGAAGCCAGCCGCACAGCAGGCCACAAGTGGCCCCACGGAAAACAGTTCGGGACATGTTCGATACTCTGTTGTTGTTCTTGGATGAGGTTGGGCGCCAACGGCGCCCTGGACAGATCAGACGAAGAAGGACAAGGCACCCGTGACCAAGGCCAGTGCGGTGATGACCAGCGATGTCAGCACCGCCCATTTCACCGTGGCCTTCTGGAAGTCGCCGATGTCGCGATCGACCATGCCCACCAACAGCAAGGTCGATGCTACCAGCGGGCTCATCAGGTGCACTGGCTGCCCAAGCACCGAGGCGCGGGCGATTTCAACCGGGTCAATGCCATAGGCGGCCGCAGCGTTGGCAAGGATCGGCACCACGCCAAAGTAGTAGGCGTCATTGGACAGTACGAAGGTCAGTGGCATGCTGGTCAGCGCCACAACCAGGGGGAACCAGTGGCTCCAGGCCTCGGGAATCCAGTCGACCAGGGTCTGCGCCAGAGCATCGACCATCTTGGTGCCCGAGAAGATCCCCGCAAAGATGCCGGCGGCGAATACCAGCAGTACCACGGTCATGGCGTTGCCCGAGTGGGCGAGGATGCGCTCCTTCTGCAGCTCCAGCTGCGGGTAGTTGATCATCAGCGCAGCGACGAAACCGATCATGAACAACAGGGCGGAGTGCATGACACCCATCACCAGAGCCGTCATGACGGCAATCACCAGCACAAGGTTCACATAGGCCAAGCGTGGGCGCTTGTGCGGGTTGTCACCGAGGATTTCCTTGATATAGCAGTTGCCGCCCCCTGACTCCAGGGCGATGTTGCCGATGCGTCGCCGCTCGGCACGGCCCAGCAGGAATGCGGTGAACACCACCCATACCGCACCGCCGATAACGGTCGGCAGCATCGGGATGAAATATTCGGTGGCATCCAGCCCGAGCGCGGCAATGGCCCGGGTCGCCGGCCCACCCCAGGGGCTCATGCCACTCATGATGCTCAGCGAGAGCATGGACACCGTTGCCAGGATCATCGGGTTCATGCCAATGCGCTTGTACAGCGGCAGCATGGCTGCGCAGGTAATCATGTAGGTGGTGGTGCCGTCACCATCGAGCGCGACCAGCAGCGACAGCAGCGCGGTACCGATGGCGATCTTGACCGGGTCGCCATTGACACGCTTGAGGATCTTGCGGATTAGCGGGTCGAACAGGCCAGCATCGATCATCAAACCGAAGAACAGGATGGCGAACAGCAACAGGGCCGCTGAAGGCGCCACCATTTTCAAGCCATCGAGCATCATCTTGCCCAGTTCGGGGGCAAATCCACCGATCACTGCGAAGACAATGGGTACTACAGTGAGCGCAACGATTGGCGACAGGCGTTTGCTCATGATCAGGTAGGTGAAGGTCACCACCATGATCAGGCCCAGGAGTGCGAGCATGGTCTTTTCTCTTGTTTTTATTCTGTTACGGCCATCGGCAAGGCAGATGGCCCCTACCCCACTCGGCATCGCTGTGATGCTGAGTGGGATTCTAAGTCAACAATGGGAGGGTAAGAGGCTTTTCAGCCGTGATGCCGGGGCTCCGCAGACCAGTCGGACTGCGTAATATCCGCCTCGTCCGATGTGGCAGGAATGCCGTTCAGGCGGCGTAGCAAGGTTTCCCGTTCACAGGCATTCTCAGACAGTGAGATGACCACGGTGGCCACGGCGTTGCTGGCCAGGCTGGTCAGGGCACGCGCCTCGGACATGAAGCGATCGATGCCGATCAGCAAGGCAAGCCCTGCAAGCGGGATGTCGTGAATGACGGTCAAGGTCGAGGCCAGCGCAACGAAACCGCTACCGGTCACACCCGCGGCGCCTTTTGACGACAACAGCATGATCGCCAGCATCGTCACCGTCTGCCCGAGGCTCAGATCAATGTTGCAGGCTTGGGCGATGAACACCGCCGCCAAAGAAAGGTAGATGGCGGTACCGTCGAGGTTGAAGGAATAGCCGGTTGGCAGCACCAATCCGACCACGCCTTTTTTGCAGCCAAGCTTCTCCAGTTTCTCCAGCATGCGCGGCAGCACAGGCTCGGTGGACGAAGTGCCGAGCACCACCAGGAACTCCTCGCGGAAATAGCGCAGCAGCTTCCACAGGCTGAAACCATGGGCGCGGCAGATGCCGCCAAGCACCACCAGCACGAAAAACGCACAGGCTATGTAGAGCGTACCGACCAGCTTGGCCAATGCGCCAAGGGACGTCACACCGTACTGACCGACGGTGAAGGCCAGCGCACCGAAGGCACCGACCGGGGCGAAGCGCATCAGGTAGCCGAAAATGCGGAACACCATGGTCGAGGCGGACTCCAGCACATCGAGTACCGGCTTGCCCTTCTCGCCCATGGACGACAAGGCAAAACCGCTGAGCACCGCGATGAACAGCACCGGCAACACTTCACCCTTGTTGAACGCACCGATGAATGTGTCGGGAATGATGTGCATGAAGAAGTCGACAACGCTGAGCTTTGCTGCCGACGCGGCGTACTGGCCGAGCCCCGCAGTGCTGAGAGTGGCAGGGTCGATGTTCATGCCGACACCAGGGCGGAACAGGTATACCGCTGCCAGGCCGATCATCAGGCTGATGACGGTCAATACCAGGAACAGCAGCAAGGTTTTGCTCATCAAACGCCCCAGGGAGCGCTTGTCGGTCATCCCGGCAATACCGGTGACGATGGTGCAGAAAACCACCGGCGCGATCATCATCTTGATCAGCTTGATGAACGCATCACCCAGAGGCTTGAGCGCAACGGCCTGTTGCGCCCAGAAGTGACCGACCACCACGCCCAGCAGGACGGCGCAGAGGATCTGGAAGTACAGCGATTTGGCGAGTCTCATGTAGCATCACCCATTGTTGAAATTGTGCGGATGCGCTTGTTGCGAATATACAGGTCTGGGTTACCGCCTGGGCTTACCCCGCCAACCTGCGGAATGTTGGGGCGTAAACGAAGCCTGAGAAAAGCCGGCGGGCAGTTCGCACCACCGAGGCCTGAATCGTCTTGCCATCGACACCGCTGCGTGACAGTGCGACATCGATACCACCACTTGGGTGTTCCAGGCGCACCTCGACCAGTTGCTCGGCGCCCTCGCCCAGCAGTTCGCCGATAACTGTGCCAGGGCTGACGCAGGCAGTCGCCAGCCCTATCGCTCCGGTGATGGCCAGCGCGCGGTGGCAGTTGTGCGGCATGAAGTAGCGAACCTGCACCGTGCCGTCATAGCGGGGCTTGGACACCAGTACCGGCTTCGGGATGACCATACCGCTGACATCACCCAGGCCCATGGCCTTGCCGGCCTTTAGACGCAACGCCTCGAGGCGCTCGAGCAGACCGACGTTGGCATCGAGTTCGGCCGGGGTTTCCGAACCTGTGACACCCAGCTGGCTGGCCTCTACCAACATCATCGGCATGGCCATGTCGATGCAGGTGACCGGTACGCCATCGATCACATCCTTGGCCTTGCCAGTCGGGAAAAGCTTGCCAGTCTTGCTGCCGACCGCATCGAGGAAGGTCAGGTGCACCGGCGCGGCAGTGCCCGGTACGCCATCGATCGCCGTGCGGCCTTCGTAGCGCACGATGCCGCCTGGGGTCTCCACCAGCGAATTGACGAAAGTGCCGGTATTGAGGTTGCGAATACGTACCAGAGTTTTACCGTCCTGGCCTTTGACAAGACCTTGCTCGATGGCGAACGGGCCAACGGCACACAGCATGTTGCCGCAGTTGGGCGCGGTATCGACCCTGCGCTGGGCGACCATGACCTGCACGAACAGGTAGTCGACGTCGGCGTCGGCATGCAGCGAGGGGCTTACAATCGCTACCTTGCTGGTCTGCGGGCTACCGCCACCGATGCCGTCGATTTCCAGTTCATGCCCGGAACCCATCAGGTTGATCAGCAATTCGTCGCGTTCGACCACATTGGCAGGAAGGTCCCATGCATGGAAGAAGGGGCCCTTGGAGGTGCCACCGCGCATGAGTACGCAAGGAATTCGTTGCATGATTTCGCACTCTCGTTGATCAATGGACATCATTGATGCTGTGGACACAAGATTGACAGGGATATATAAATCATTCCAATGCAAATATCGTAGCCATTATTCCGCTTTAAGCATCAATAATGACCAGGGCCAAAGAGCGATTTCGAGATGGAATATGAACTGCAAGACATACGATCTTTCGTGAAAATCGCCGAACTCGGCAGCTTCCATGAAGCTGCGGAAGCATTGCACCTGTCGCAGCCCGCCCTGAGCCGGCGGATTAAAAAGCTCGAGGAAGGGCTGGGCACTTCGCTGCTGGAACGCACTACCCGTCGCGTCAGTCTTACCAGCGTCGGGCGTGACTTCCTGCCCAAGGCCAGGCGCCTGCTGGATGACTTCGAGGACTCGATCCTGAGCATTCGCGAACTCGCCGAACGACAGACCGGCCAGGTCACCCTCGCCTGCATCCCGACCGCGGCGTTCTATTTCCTGCCGTCGGTGATCCGCGATTACAACGAGCAATACCCCAAGATCCGCATTCGTCTGCTGGACCTCAGCGCCAACGACGGGCTTGAGGCCGTACTGCGGGGTGAAGCCGATTTCGGCATCAATATGATGAGCGGCCAGCACCCGGACATCGAGTTCGTCTCCCTGGTACAGGAGCATTTCGTCCTGGCCTGCCGCAGGGACCACAAGCTGGCGAACCGTGAGGCCGTCACCTGGACAGAACTGGCCGACTACCGCCTGATCGGCGTAGGCCGGCTTAGCGGTAATCGGATGCTGCTGGACCATGCCCTGTCCGGTCTCAACCTGCGGCCCAAGTGGTTCTATGAGGTTCAGCACCTGTCCACCTCGCTGGGCATGGTCGAAGCCGGGTTGGGCGTGTCGGCCATGCCCAGCCTGGCCATGCCTAACGCCGACCACCCTACGCTCGTCAGCGTGCCGCTGATCGAACCCCAGGTCACCCGCACCCTGGGATTGGTCTATCGCCGAGGGGCGTCGCTGTCGCCAGCTGCAGAGAAGTTCGTGTCGATCTTGCTGGACAAGTGGCCCAACCGGTGAGCGAAACGCCTTGCGTTTCGCGCGGCGCGGCACAGGGGAAAAAACGGCTGCGTCCATGGTTCACTCCCCTCCCAGGCCCAGTTCGTTGGGCCGGCGTTTCTCGATCGCGAACTTCAAGAGTGCCGCGCTGCGGAACAGGCCATGGGCGAACTTGCCGTAGGGCAGCGTGACGAATAGCGCCATCACAGTGCCCAAATGGATCGCCAGCAGGATCGCCATCGCTGCGGTATCACGCAGGCCAAGCAACGCAAGGCCCGTGATGCTGACCAGCAGCAGAAGCAGGATGAACGCCCGGTCCATGGGCCGCTGGGCAACATCGCCCTGCTCCGGCGCCCTGCGCAGGTTCAGCGCCAACAGCCCGGCCGGCCCGACGATCAAGCCAATACCGCCGAGTGTTCCGAGCAACACCGGTGCACTCAGCAGCGGGTACGGCGCCTGCTGGCCCAGCAGGTAGTGATAGCCGGTGGCGACCACCGTGGCGGCAAAGCACAACATGAAGCCGTAGAAGGTGAAGTGATGGAAGCGCCGGCGCCAGAGCGTGAAGCGATCATCGGCATTGTTGCAACCTTGGCCATGTCCGCCGTCTAGGTATTTCAGGGTCAACGCTGCGCTTGATGCCTCGAACACTGCCCCTTTGGCCGGTTGCGCCAGCGCCTCGGCAGGCGAGACCGAGCGCCAGAAGCGTCGTACAGCCACCGCCAGGGCCAGCGCTGCAGCGGCAAAGACGCTACCGAACATCAGGGCCAGGGTATTGTGTGGGAAGACCGCATAGAAATTACCAGCCAACCGCCCGGGCAGCAGCGTGCCGTTGACGAACAAGGTCAGCAGCAGGAACAGCGACAAGGCTACGGCCAATGCACTGGCAACATAGGTGCCGTTGTGCGTGTAGAGCCGCCCGAAGAGAGCCGGCCACGCATACTCGGTGTATGTCTGGCCGCGCACCTTGGCCATCGCCTGGGGCACGTTTACCGCGAATTCGTGGGGCTGCGCGTACTGGCAGGCATGCAGGCAAGCGCCGCAGTTGTGGCACAGGTTGGCCAGGTAATGGATGTCGGCCTTGGCGAACTCCAGCCTGCGGGTCATTGCCGGGAAAACCGCGCAGAAGCCTTCGCAGTAACGACAGGCGTTGCATATCCGCATTTGTCGGTCCACTTCCCGTTCCTCCAGGTTCAACACCGGGATCAGTTCGAAGGCTGACGGGGCGGCTTCAGGCTGGCGTGGTTCAGGCAGTTGCGCAGTCATGGCGTCTCTCTTTTTCTGGATGTTCATAACCCGCCGCCGCAGCGGCGCTGGTGCCGGCGATACGCCCGAAAGCGGTGCCGATGGACATGCCAACACCTGCGGTGTAGCCCTTGCCCAGTACATTGCCCGCCATCATCTCGCCGGCAACAAACAGGTTCGGGCTGGGACGCCCGTCGAAATGGACGGCGGCGGTTTCATCGGTGCGCAGCCCCAGGTAGGTGAAAGTCACGCCGGGGCGCAGCGGGTAGCCGTAGTAAGGAGGCGTATCGATCGGGCGCGCCCAGTGGCTTTTCACCGGTTCCAGGCCTACGGTGTGGCAGTCGTCCAGCTGGGTGTGGTCGAAAGTGCCCACCTGGCAGGCTCGGTTGTAGGCATGCACGGTTTCGATGAAGGCCTGCACAGGCAAACCGAGCAGGCCGGCCAACGCCTCCAGGCTATCGGCGGTGGCGCCCGGGAAAACCGGTGGCATGAAGCGCCCGAGGGCTTTCCGGTCGATGATCGAGAACCCGACCTGCCCTGGCTGATGCGCGACCAGGCGCCCCCAGATGGCATAGCGCTTGGGCCAGAAGTCCTCTCCTTCATCGTAGAAGCGCTGACCGTCGCGGTTGACCACCACGCCCAGCGACACACAATCGATGCGCGTGCAGATGCCGCCGTCGTATAGCGGTGCGCGGGCATCGATCGCCACCATGTGTGCCTGCGTCGGGTCGCCAATCGTGTCGGCGCCCAGTGCAATCATGCGGCGCAACAGCACCCCATCATTGAAGCGCGTGCCACGGATCAGAAAATTGTCCGAAGGCCACTCCCCTCGCTCGTTCTGCCCCCACGCCTCGCGCAACCATTGGCGGTTAGACTCGAAACCACCGGCAGCAAGCACACAGGTACGCGCCTCGATGCGCTCGGCAGGCAGGTGTCGCCCTTGAACCTCACGTGCCGGCACATGGGCAGCGACGAAGCGTCCGTCCTGCAGTTCGATGTCGGCTACTGGCGTGTCGTAGCGTATCTGTACGCCAAGGTTTTCAGCGCTGCGAAAGTAGGCATTGACCAGCGCCTTGCCGCCGCCCATGAAGAAGGCATTGGTCCGTGCGGTGTGCAGCGCACCAGACAATGAGGGCTGGAAATGCACGCCATGCCGGCGCATCCACCCGCGACAGCTGGAGGATGCGCGAATCACCAGGCGCGCAAGCTTTTCGTCGGTCTGGCCACCGGTGACCTTCAACAGGTCTTGCCAGAACTCCTCTTCCGGGTACGCCTCGAGCAGTACGTCCTGGGGGTCATCATGCATGCACCGCAGGTTACGCGTGTGTTGTGAGTTGCCACCACGCCAGGCGCGGGGTGCGGCCTCGAGCAGCAGCACGCTGGCTCCGGCCTCTCGCGCCATCAGCGCGGCACAGAGGGCGGCATTGCCCCCTCCGATGACTAGCACATCGATCATTTCGCCTCCAGATCACGAAGAGCCGAATGTTCGGCTGCTCCTCGTGACCGGGGACTTTAATGAGAGCCCGGGGTGTGCGAAACGCGATCGTCGGGGGGAGGTATTCAGTTTTTCTAAAGGGGCTGGATGAACGCACCCAGAATCCGGGTCAAAGCAGCCGGGCTCCAGGCCATCGGCCCTGTTCCACCAGATCCCGAGCGACCTCCTGCAGTACGATCCGTGTTGCCAACGCTGCCGGCGAGAGCTCGTCATCGGTCAGGCTGACAATTACATTGCGCCGCTGCGCCTGTGCTTCATCGATGGCAAACACGCGCAGGCCCGCCTGATGCGCCCGGGCCACCGTCGCGCCGGGCTGGATGGTGGCGGCATGGCCCGCACACACGCAATCCATCAACAGCGACAAACCATCGACTTCCATGACGATGCTGGCCTCCAGCCCTGCCCGCTCGAAAATCGAACGCAACGTCGTGCGCAGGCCATGTTGGGTGCTGGGCATCACCAAGGGGAGCGTCGAGATCTGTCGCAACGTCAGCGACTCACCCCACCCGACCTCGACCAACGGAGCGGGAACCAGCACGAACAGCCGCTCCGTCAGAAGCGCCCGGACATCCAGCCGCGGCCCCGTCTCCGTCTGGAACAGTACCGCCAGGTCAAGGTGCCTGGCATTAAGTTGGTTCATCAGATAGCCAGACAACATTTCCACCAGGTGCAGGCGGATGTCCGGATAGCGTTTGCGCATCCTGTCGATCAACGCCAAGCCAAGAATCGATGCGGTGGTCGGTGCCAGCCCTACGCTCGCATAGCCGCTCATGCGGCCACTTTGTGCCGCCAGGACAGCGTGCTCCGCCTGACGAAGCGCCAGGCGCGCATGGTATTCGAAGGCCAGGCCGGCCGCCGTCGGCGAGACGCCGGTACTCGAACGTGTCAAAAGCCGGGTACTCACCTCGCTCTCCAGCTTCGACAGTTGCTGGCTCAGGGCGGAGGCGCCGACCCCGAGCTCGACCGCCGCCCTGCCAAGACTGCCGTAATCCAGAACACTCAGGAAATAGCGAAGCTGACGTAACTCCATGCGAATCTCTTTCAACGATGGGGGTGGTCCTTGAGCATGTTAAACGTATTTGCACAACGTGTGCGGTCAAGCCTTGATCGACATGACCCTGATGCAAAATGCTCGTGCAGCTTGGCTTCCAAAGCAGGCGCATTGTTCGAGAAAACCATGGCGTGAACGTCGAACCAAAACGGCACCCCTGCGAAAAGCGCGAGGCGTGCTCTTACTCGCTCGAGTAGGTTAGATTTCTGACGAGAAACGGTCACGGGGAACCAGACTTACGCAGGATTCGTGCATAGTGGTTTTTTTTAAGATTGAATACGCCCACTTAATGCGGCGGTTCGCGATTAGCATATTTACCGTTAGAACCCAACTGTTCAGACGGAGCACAACCGTGACCACAATCGACCTTTCCTTTATCCGTAGCCAGTTCCCCGCATTCTCTGAGCCTTCCCTCGAAGGCCAAGCATTTTTCGACAACGCGGGGGGCTCTTATGCCTGCCGGGACGTCATCGAAAATCTGAATCGGTTTTATCGTCAGAACAAGATGCAGCCATATGGTGCACACCCGGCCTCTCGTCGTGGTGGTGAAGAGATGGATCACTCTCATGCAGAAATTGCTGCGTATCTGGGAGTAGAGGCTGAAGAGGTGCACCTTGGCCCATCCTCGTCCCAGAACATCTACGTCCTTGCGGAAGCCTTCGCAAACCGTCTTGATGCCGGTGACGAAATCATCGTTACCAACCAGGATCACGAGGCGAACAATGGCGTGTGGCGTCGCCTTGCAAAACGCGGCATTGCTATCAAAGAATGGCAGGTGAACCCTACCACCGGTTCCCTGGAGCGAAGCGGTCTTGAGGCTTTGCTTTCGCCACGAACCAAAGTGGTCGCTTTCGCGCACTGTTCGAATATTTTAGGTGAGATCAACCCGGTACGCGAAATCTGCGAAATCGTCCATTCCGCCGGTGCAGTGGCTGTTGTGGATGGTGTTTCTTACGCTGGGCATGGGTTCCCGGATGTACGCGAACTAGGGGCCGATATTTACCTGTTCTCCCTCTACAAAACCTTCGGCCCTCACCTTGGCGCCATGGTCATCCGTCGACCAGTGATGGACTTTTTGGGCAACCAGGCACACTACTTTAACGCGGCGCATCTCGCCAAATGGTTTGTGCCTGCCGGCCCTGATCATGCGCAAGTCGCCGCAGCAAGCGGTGTGACTTCGTACTTCGACAACGTCCATGCTCATCACTTTCCAAACGCTAGCGTAAGTGATCGAGCAGCGAACGTACGAAATCTCTTCAAAGATGCAGAGGCCGCGCTCCTGCCGCAGCTGCTGGATTTCTGTGCGAATGATTCACGGGTACGCTTGCTCGGCCCTACTGACGCCAAAAACAAAGCCGCGACTTTGTCAATTCAAACGATGAAATCATCCCCTCGCGAGGTTTCTGAGCGACTGGCTAAAAAGGGCATCATCGCAGGTGCCAGTCATTTCTATGCAGTCCGCCTGCTTGAAGCGCTCGGCGTTAAGCCAGAGGAAGGTGTTCTGCGTCTCTCGTTCGTCCACTACACAACTCCAGAGGAAATTCATCAACTGATTCAAGCTCTGGATCAGTCGCTCTAAGCCTATCTGAACTAGGGCATTGCCACGTACAATGCCCTTAGTTCACAGTCAGACCAAACTTCCTACCAAGTCATCCAGACATATGAACGATTGAGTGCTACTGATATCAGGGTGTGAGCTCAGCTCATCAACCAAGATTTTTGTAAAATCTGCCATGCGTGGCGCGACCACGCGAATCATAAAGTCAACATCACCCGTTATGCCAGTCGCCAATCTGACCCATGGTCTGTTCTGAAGGAGCAAGGCCACTCGCTCTCGTGCTCCAGGCTTGTTTCTGTGTAAAGTCACGATGATCCAGGCACTTACATCGTTACCCAGCTTACCTTCATCTATTACCGCTGTGTATCCCTTGATCACCCCAACTTCTTCAAGCCTTTTCACTCGGCGCAAGCACTGTGACGGCGACAGTCCGACTTGAGTTGACATCTGCTGATGGCTGATCCGACCATCTTTCCGAAGCACCGAGATAATTCGCGTATCCATTCTATCAAGCTGAATATCAGTCATTATCCACCCTCTCTATGCAGGATTCCTGCGCATCATAACGCTCGGCACTTACGAATTGCAAACCTCATGCACGCAAGCAGAGATAGACTTAATTTCGTTAACGCGCTTGAGGCAAAGTTCCTCTCCAACCCAGCAACCGGAACTTCAATCGATCTTTGGGAAGCCTTCACAGCGAGGAGCGGCAGCCTTTCCATACTTAGCCCCAGCATTAACTAGCACCTGAAAGTATTTTTTGTAGTCAGGACTGACCAGACTTTGCATGCAAGTCTGTCTGTAGGATGCAGATAAAGAAATACCAATAACAAATACTACTAAGCCTGTGCGCTTTAGGTGAATTTATGGCGATGACACAAAAAAATGAGCAGAGTCAAGCCGACTCAGCCAAAAAGAATAAATCCGACTGGCTAGATTCTCATGAGTCCGGATACTCTAAGAATCTGAAGCGACGACATATCCAGATGATCGCTCTAGGAGGAGCAATCGGGACTGGCCTCTTCCTCGGCGCTGGCAGTAGGCTACAATCAGCCGGGCCGTCGCTAGGTATAGTGTATCTTGTGTGTGGCATCTTTGCGTTTTTCATCCTCCGAGCGTTGGGCGAACTTATCATGCACCGCCCGACCACAGGTAGTTTCGTTTCCTACACACGGGAGTTCATGGGCGAACGCGCGGCATTTGTCGCAGGCTGGATGTACTTCCTGATTTGGGCAACTACTGGCATTGTAGATATTACAGCTGTTGCCATCTACATGAAGTACTGGGGTGTTTTTGCTGACTTCCCTCAATGGGGGTTCGCCCTCATTGCCCTCACCGTTGTAACCGTCATGAACCTGATCGGCGTCAAGTGGTTCGGTGAAATGGAGTTCTGGTTCGCCATTATCAAGGTCGGTGCAATCGTAGCATTCCTTATTGTAGGTACCGTGGTTCTCGGTACCGGTCACCCTATTGGTGGACATGCACCAGGTCTTAGCCTGATAAGCGACAATGGAGGTATCTTCCCTCATGGAATTCTGCCTGCCGTCCTGATCATTCAAGGCGTACTGTTCGCTTATTCAAGTATTGAGCTTGTGGGGACTGCAGCTGGCGAGACCGAAAATCCTAAGGATATTCTGCCGAAGGCAATCAATGGCGTGATTTGGCGGATCGTTTTGTTCTACATCGGCTCCGTTGTGCTTTTGATCTCGGTACTTCCGTGGACAGCTTACAGCGCCAATGAGAGCCCGTTTGTTACTTTCTTCTCTGCCTTGGGTATCCCTGGCATGGGGTCAGTGATGAACATTGTCGTACTCACTGCAGCACTTTCAAGTCTCAACGCGGGCCTGTATTCCACAGGGCGGATTCTTCGCTCGCTGTCAATGGGCGGCTCGGCACCCAAATCGCTTTCCGCAATGAATGCTCAGGGTGTACCGTATAAAGGTATCTTGATTACCGTAGTCATCAACGCGTTTGGTGTTCTCTTGAACTACCTGATCCCCGCTCAGATCTTCGAACTGCTGCTTAACATGGCCGCTCTTGGGATCATTACCACTTGGGCATTCATCGTGCTGTCTCAAATCTATTACCGCCGCGCCGTTAGACGCGGTGAGGTTCAGATGGTCAGTTTTAGAATGCCTGGTGCACCATTCACTTCATGGATGACCCTCGGCTTTCTTGCTTTTGTATTGATTCTGATGGCATTCGACTACCCGAGCGGTACCTACACGGTGTCCACTATTCCGCTGATCGTTGTCGCCTTGATGATCGGCTGGTCTAGAACATCACACGCAAAAAAGGCAAAAGGCTTTAGCGCAGAAAAGGCCCCCGCTCAGTAATAAAATGCCTGGTCGGTACTCCCCGATCAGGCATGCCCACCTCCCATGACCGGACAATTGGCGAACGAGAGAGCGTTTCTAGCCATATCCATCCTCCTGAGTGAAGGTGCCGCCCCTCTCAGGATGAGCAACGGGGGCATGTATGGGCACTGCCATCCGAATGAAAGAACGCATGATAATCTGAGTGACGAGTTGGGTTCACGGATCACGTCACCATAAGTAATCAAACACTTGGTGTCGTGACCGCTTCGATCACATTGAATATCAGCATACCCAGCAACATCGCTGCCACAAACAGCCACGCCGGCCAGTAGCCACCCGACAAAAGCACCAACGCCGGGCCCGGACACACCCCGGCCAGGCCCCAACCAACACCGAACAACAGGCTTCCGCCAACTAGACGACGGTCAATGTCACGCCGGGCGGGTAAATGCATCGTCTCACCTAGCAGCGTCACCGAGTGTCGACGTGCCCAGGCCATTGGCAAGAACGCCGCTCCGATAGCTCCGACCATGACCAACGCCAGCGAGGGGTCCCATTGCCCGGCTAGGTCGAGGAAGCCAATCACCTTGGCAGGGTTTGCCATTCCGGACAGCAATAAACCTATCCCGAACAGCACCCCTGCGATGAAGCCACTGATCCGAGTCATGTTACGTTCCTGTAAAAAGATGCCGAGCGCCGAACACAGTGACAAAACCGGTCGCCATGAAACACAGCGTCGCCACTGCCGAACGAGGAGACAGCCGCGACAGGCCGCACACCCCATGACCGCTGGTGCAGCCGCCACCGTAGCGAGTACCCAGGCCGACCAGCAGCCCTGCGGCCATCAGCACCCAAGGTGCGCTGGTGAACTGCACAGTAGGAAGCGACGCGAACGCCTGCCACAACAACGGTGCAGCGAAGATTCCCAGCAAGAACGCCGCTTTGTCACCACGCCCCTCCCCTGCACGCTGCAACATCGAAGCGAGCAACCCACTAATACCGGCTACCCGTCCGTTGCCCATGGCGAACAGACCTGCTGCCAGACCAATCAGCGCCCCCCTCCGAGTGCCGACCATGGTGTGAAAGCATTCACATCAATAAACATTGCAGTGCTCCAACTCTTGATGTCCTGATGACAGCAAACTTTATCTTAGCGCTGGGCCAGCGCGTTTGAAATCCAGCACGGAGGCAGCTCATCGTGTCTTTGGACACTGTCGATGACTTCATCGAAAAATACTACGACCACATGGAGTCGGAGGAAAACATCTTCTTTCCAGCGCCAGAACAATAGCTTTCAAACAGTCAATGGCTGGAAATAAAACAACAATGGCACTAACTGGATGGCGATCGACCAGAACTGAACTGTGAATCAAGGCACCGTCGCCCGGGCTTCTTCAGGCGCTAGTTCGAACTGTTCGAGGCAACGCTGCTCGTCGTCCGCCATCAAGGCGGCGAGGCAATAGCACCCAAGGACCTCCCGAAGGTGCCGTGCTCGACAAAGTGAATATTGGTAGTCAAGCAGATGCTTTCTCAGGGAAGCCTGGGGGCGTTCTTGAACGGACTTCTCAGAATCTCACTGGGTGCACCTCACTTCAGCGCCGCAATGAAGCTGTCTTGCAGCACTTCCAGAAGGAAGTCCGCATTGGCCCGGCTGAAAATCATGGAAGGACGCATTTTCAGCACGTTGTCATGCGGGCCTTCGGTACCGATCAACACACCGCGTTCTCTGGCGCCATCGGCAACTTTCCTGGCCAAGGCCGTGGCCGGAGCCTTCGACGTGCGGTCCGTGACCAACACGATGCCGAGGAACAGGCCCAACCCGCGTACATCACCAATCACATCGAATCGCTGCTGAAGTTTGCGCAAACCCTCAAGCAGGTAATTGCCGATGCTCAAGGCATTCTCTTTCAGCTGGTCGCGCTCGATTGCATCGAGCACCGCCAGGCCCACCGCACACGACACGGGGTTGCCGGCGAACGTATTGAAGTACTCCATGCCGTTGTTGAAAGCATCGGCAACCTCGCGCGTGGTCACCACCGCCGACATCGGGTGGCCGTTACCAATCGGTTTGCCCATGGTGACAGCATCCGGCACTACGCCTTGGGTCTCGAACGCCCACCAGTGGCTACCGACGCGGCCAAACCCGACCTGCACCTCATCGGCCAGGCACAGCCCACCTTCGGCGCGAACCATGGCGTATACCTCCTTGAGGTAATGCTCGGGCAGGAACACCTGCCCCGCCACGCTGGGGATGGACTCGGCAAGGAAGAACCCCGGGCCCTTGCCGGCTTTGCGCATGGCGTCCAGCTGCTCTGCCACCGACTCGGCAAACCGCTTGCCGTGCTCTTCCAATGGCCAGTGCTCGGGCGCGTAGTAGCTGTCTGGAACCACCGCCTCGTATACGTGCGCCGCCCTGCCCTTGCCGGCTTTGCGCTTGTACTTGTAAGGGCTTAGGTCGATGAGTTCTTGCGTGGTGCCATGGTAAGCCCAGTCCAGCACGATCGCCTGGTCGCTACCGGTGTAGTTGCGCGCCATGCGCAGCATGAGGCTGTTGGCTTCACTGCCCGAGCAGCCGAATGACGCCACACAAAGGCCCTCTGGCAACGTGCCGGTCAGCCGCTCGGCGTACTCAACGATGTTGTCGTGCAGGTAACGGGTGTTGGTGTTAAGTCGTGCAGCCTGGCGGGTCAAGGCGTCGACCACGTCGGGATGGCTATGGCCCAAGTGGCACACGTTGTTGAAGCAATCCAGGTAGGCCCGCCCGAAGTTGTCGATCAGCCATACGCCATCGCCGCGCACGAACTTGATCGGGTCGGTGTACGAAATTGACAAGTTCGGTAGCAGCAGCTCTTTACGCTTGGCAATGATCTGGGCCTTGGTCATTCCCTGCTGGTTGTAGGTTTCTGGCGGGATGCCGGCCAAGGTCGACGCATCAGGGAACAGGTCAGCCCACACTTCGCGGTACTCGGGCTCTCCAACGCCAATGACCTCACTCGCGCTCAGCTGGGTATCGGTGGTCATCTGCAGGTGCAGGTGGGGAATCCAGCCGCCGTTTTCAGTATCGGTGCCCATGTAGCCCACCAGGTCGCCGGCTTCGAGCTTGTCACCGGCCTTCAAGCGGCTGAGCGCCTCGTGGGCCAGGTGCCCCCACAGGGTCAGGAATGGCGGGCAACCTGACGGGCTGTGCTCGATCATCACCAGCCCACCATAGCCCAGCGGGTCTGGTTCAACCTCCACGCTTTTGACGGTGCCAGCGACCGGCGCGTACAACGGCGTACCGGCGGGCATCACCAGATCGACCCCCACATGCAAGGTGCGGCGCTGCCCCTTGATGAAGCGCGACTCGAATGCGCTGTCCGTATAAATGGTACGTAACTCACCCCATGGCCCGATGGCCAAAGGCACGTTGTGCGCGGCAGAGAACGCATTCCACCAGCGCGTCGCATCGGCAGGCCGCTGCTCGGCTGAGGCGATGGTCATCTCGTGGCTGGCGTCGCCAAATGGCGCGATCACCTTGTTGAGGACGGCGGCTGACGGGCGCACCAGGTCGGCAAATGATGTGTGGTTATCGGCGATCCAGCGGCGCACTGCACCCGCCCCCTCGATGGCATCGAAACCGCAGGCTTTGCGCAGGATGCCGGTGGCCAGCCGTGGATTCATCGAATCAAGCTGTTCCAGCAGGCGCCAGGCTGGCGCTTCACTGATCGCCAGGTAAGGGTTGTCTTCTGTCTGATCTTGCCGGGAAGCGGAGAAAGTTACGCTGATAACCAGGCGCATGGCAATCAGGTTGAACAGCACGTCAAGCTCTTGCGCTTGCAATGGGTACTTTTCATGGAATCCGGCCACCAGCGCTGCGGCAGCGCCGATCGGGTCGTCCATGTCGAGAATGGCGTAAGCACAGGCGATCGCGACCTCGGCAATCAACACGGTATGCACGGCATCGCCAAAGTCGATGAAGCCGGTCACATGGCGGGTGGTTTCGGCATCGACCAGGATGTTCCAGTCGTTGGCGTCATTGTGGATCACCTGCGCCCTGAGTGATGCCAGCCGGGGCTGTACAGTGTGTTCGAACCGGGTGATAAAACGCTCGACAATGGCCCGACGCTCGGGGCTTTTGATGTGGTGCAAGCGCGAACGGGAGCGTGCGGCATGGCGCAAGTCCCAGTCCAGGTCACGGACGGCACCAAGGTGCATGAACCCCTGCAGGGCGCGGTCAAGTTCACCGAGTGCCCGGCCAAAGTTGCTCATCAGCGCGACAGAGCGCTTGGCCTCGGCAAGCGGCGTGCCGGCCAACCAACTGACCAGGCGCATGGCATGCTGTTCACCTGTGGCGCTGGCCACGGATGGCAGATAGTCACCCGCCACACTGGCGCGAAGGTGAGGCACACCCAGGTGCGCGCCATGCACGGCCAGATGATCGAGCAGCGCGGTTTGAAACTCGCTTTCTACCCGGGGTTCGCTGGAATTGACGATTTTCAGTATCCAGCCCGCATCGACGCCCGTATCCAACCGGTAATTGCGGTCCCGCTCCCCGTCCAGGGGGGTTGCTGTAGCGGTGACATTGAAAAAATCTTTTGCGAGGCCCTCTGCATCGCTTGCCGAAAACCGAGGTGCCGGGTGGGAAAGGTCTGTCATATCATCACGTTCCGAGCGAGCAAATTGTTTTTCAATAGCTTGTCACGCACTGCCGAAACCGACACCCTGCATACGGTCGGGATCGACAGGCATTATGCCGGTACCGACCGGCATAATGACGGCGAGCTTATCAGGTGGTGCAATGCGTGAACTTGACGCAAAAGATCGTGAGATTCTTGAAGTACTTTCGAAGGACGCGCGCATTGCGCTGAAGGCATTAGCCGGCCGCATAGGCCTTTCCAGAAGCGCCACTACCGAGCGTGTGGCCAACCTTGAACGCAGCGGGATCATTCGAGGATACCGTGCGGATATCGGCGAAATAGACGCCAATGTCATACGCGCGATACTGCTGGTGACCTTGCAGCGCACACCTGCCATGGGGCTGCTCGACCAGTTGGCAACGGACGCACGCGTGCGGCGGGTTTCCTCGGTGAGTGGGCAGCTTGACCTGGTGGTTGAGGTGGAAACCCGAACAATCGACGACCTCAATCAGGTGCGTGACAACGTGGCACGTCACGAATCGGTGGATGATATTACCACGTCGGTTGTCCTGCGCCGTGATATCGACCGCCAGGGCGCCTGATCATCCACGCATGGTTGCCCAGGCCGGCCTTTGCGCCGGCAAGCCAGCTTGCACAGCGGCGCACGAGCGCTCAACGCGATAGCAGTACGCGGTCAATCTCGCCAACCACCTGCCGCGTCGCGTCTTCGATGGCCCCTTCATTACGGCACAACACCCAGCCGTGCTTTACGAGCGCCCGCTCGAAAGCCTCGGTGCAGGCAACCTGTTCATCCAGGTTGTATATCACCGTACTGCCCAGGCCACGCGTGCGTGCCGCAGCCCTTGCCCACGAGGTTTCAGGGGCAGTGACAACCCCGACATGCAAATCTGGCACTTGCACGCTTAGGTCGAGGTTCAATCGCAAGATCTGGTCAAACGGCACCGTGCGGCGAAACGCGGCGTCAGAGGGGTACCAGCGATCAATCAGGACGATGCTGTCGGCTGGCTGCCTGGGCAGTACGTTCCGGGAAATCCAGGCGCGGCTTTCAGCGAAGCGCTCGCACACCCTTAATTCCAGATCTCGGCAAGGGTTTCTGGCGAGCTTGTTGACCAGCGCCATGGTTTCGCCCCGGTAGGGATCGCTCTTTTTTTCGCAAAGGCGGATCACCTTTTTCCCGTCCACTCTCAGGGCTTGGGTGACGGCCTCCAGCAGCGTGGTCTTGCCGGTGCCTTTAGGCCCATCGATGGAAACAAACAGCGGGCGAATCATCGTTCAATACCAGTTGGCTCAGGTGCGGATGAGACCATTGATCGCCGTTTGCCTTCAAGGCATATCGACAAGAGCACATCTGTACTCCACAGGTAAAAGGCGGCACATGCGGCCTTCTCGTCCTTTCCTCCTGCGCGGCTATTCGTCGAAGGCGATGGCGCAACGGCTGGGCATCTCGCCAGAAACCATCAAGGTGCACCGGCGCCACCTGTACGCGAAATTGAATATCTCGTCTCACCCTGAACTGTTTTCGATGTTCATCCGTGAGCTGGGGTTCGCTGATGATCGAGGGGAACACCCGTCATGAGCCAGCACGGCCCTTTTCGCCTCGCTATGCCAAAGGCGGGCATGCCTGCTAGGCTGACGTTGGCGGCGCTGCTGGCAGCCTCCTCATCCTCCACAGGCACGGCCCATGACATTCAACCCCCAAGTAAACCTGACCAACTGCGACCGCGAGCCTATTCAGATACCTGGCAGCATCCAGCCCCATGGCTGCCTGCTGGCGTGCGATGCCTCGGCCACCGTCGTTTTGCGTCATTCGGCCAATGCCCCACAAATGCTGGGCGTAGCAAGCGACATCAACGGCCAGAAGCTGCATGCGGTGCTCGGGGATGAGGTGGCGCATACCCTGCGCAACGCGCTGGCCCGCACGCGGGAGGCCTCGCGGCCGGCGCACAGCTTCGGTGTGAAGCTGCCCAGCGGCGAGGCTGTCGACGTTGCCGCCCACGTGTTCAAAGGCACGGCTATCCTCGAGTTCGAGCCCGCTGGCGCGAGCATTGCCGAGCCAATCGAGCTGGCCCGCACGCTGATCGCCCAACTGCGCGACATCGACCAGACCAGCAAGCTGTTCCGCGATGCTGCCCGCTTTGTCCGGGCCGTGCTCGGTTACGACCGGGTGATGATCTACCAATTGGGTGCCGACGGCGCCGGCAAGGTGGTTGCAGAGGCCAGGCGCAGCGACCTTGAAAGCTTCATGGGCCAGTATTTCCCGGCCTCCGACATCCCCAAGCAGGCCCGCGCACTTTACCTGCGCAACCCGATCCGGGTGATCTCGGATGCCCAGTTCAAGACAGTCGCCATCGACCCGGTGCTCGACCCCTCGGGCGAGCCGCTCGACCTTTCCTATGCGCACTTGCGCAGCGTCTCGCCGATCCACTGCGAATACCTGTGCAACATGGGCGTGGGGGCCTCCATGTCGATTTCGGTCATCGTCAATGGAGAACTGTGGGGGATGATCGCCTGCCATCACTATGCACCACGCACGCTGGCCATGGGGCAACGTGTGGCGGCGGAAATGTTCGGCGAATTCTTCTCGCTGCATATCGAGACCCTGCGCAGCCGGCAAAAGCTTGAAGCCGCCGTGCACGTTCACAAAGCGCTGGACAGTATGCTGCTTGACGCCAACCGGGCTGCAGACATCGATGGGTTCTTCCGTGCGCGCCTGCCCCGGCTTATGTCGCTGATCCCCTGCGACGGCATCGGCATGTCGCTGCAAGGCCGCTGGTCATCCGCCGGGCTGACGCCGCCCACATCGGCGGTGCCCGACCTGCTGCGCCTGGCAGATATTGTCAGCGCTGGCCGTACCTGGGCGTCCAACCGCCTGTCGATGGTGCTGCCTGCGGCCCAGGCGTACTTTACCGATGTGTCTGGCGTACTGATCATACCGATGTCGCAGCAGCCTAGGGATTACCTGATTTTCTTCCGCAAGGAAGTGGTCGAGACACTCGACTGGGCCGGGGACCCGAACAAGACCTATGACAGCGGCGCACTGGGCGACCGCCTGACACCACGCAAAAGCTTTGCGATCTGGAAAGAAACCGTTCACCAGCAGTCACTGCCCTGGACCGAGCAAGACCGCCAGTTTGGCGACGCCATCCGTACCGCTATCGTCGAGGTGGTGCTGTATAACAGCGAGTTGCTGGCCAGCGAGCGTTCGAAGGCAGAAGTGCGCCAGCGCATCCTCAATGAAGAGCTCAACCACAGGGTCAAGAACATCCTGTCGTTGATTGGCGCGCTGGTTGCCCACCCGACCTCGGAGAGCCAGACACTGCAGGACTACGTGGCGACATTGAAGGGGCGCATCCATGCGCTGTCCCTCGCTCACGACCAGGTGGTACGCGGTGACGGTGGCGGGCGACTGGCCAAGCTGCTGGAGGCAGAGCTTTCACCCTACCGCACCGCCGCCGGATTGATTGAACTGCAAGGCCCGAACGTTATCCTGGATGCCCGCGCCTACTCGGTCATGGCCTTGGTGCTGCACGAACTGGCAACCAATGCTGCCAAATACGGCGCGTTGTCGCGGGCGAGCGGCAAACTTGCCGTAAGCTGGGCCATCGACGCCACCCACAGCTGCAGCATTACCTGGCGCGAAAGCGGCGGGCCAACGGTTCGCCCGCCCAGCCGCAATGGCTTTGGCTCGGTGCTGATAGAACGCAGTATCCCATTCGACCTGGGTGGCACCAGCACAGTGGAATATCACGCCGAAGGCGTGCAAGGGTTGTTCAGAATCCCTGCAAAACACCTGTCCGTGGCCGAAGCGGCCGACCCTGTGAATACATCCGCGCCGGTTACCCGTGCAGCCGATGCCTTTGCCGCCCGGTCAGGCTTGTGCGTGCTGATCCTTGAAGACCAGTTGGTGATCGCGGTTGGCCTTGAGCAGATTCTCAACGATGCACAGATCAAGAACGTGATGACCGCCGGTTCCGAGGATGAGGCCATGCGCTTGATTAGCAGCCGCACACCGGACGCCGCGATACTGGATGTGAACCTGGGAACAGGGACGTCGATTTCCGTCGCCGATGAACTGCAGCGCCGGCAAATTCCGTTTCTGTTCGCTACCGGCTATGGCGACGGCATCAGCATTCCCTCGCATCTGAAAGACGTGCCCGTAACCCGCAAGCCATATGACGCCAACAGCATCCTGACCAGTCTGCAGGCCCTGGTTGATCGCTGAGAGAAGGGATTCCTGAACGAAAGGAGGGAGCGCAAGCCGCTCCAGGGAACGGCGCCAGCCTTGAGTTGGCGCCGTACCTGTCAAGCGTTACACCGCCAGCGCGCGCTCACGCAGCTCGCTGTTGAGGATGCGGTCGTTTTCGCTGTAATCGACCGGGCAGTCGATCACATGCACGCCCGGGGTCTTGATGCAGTGTTCCAGCAGCGGCAGCAGGCCTTCGGCGCTTTCCACGCGGTGGCCGTTGGCACCATAGGCTTCGGCGTACTTGACGAAGTCCGGGTTGCCGTAGTCCAGGCCGAAATCGGTGAAGCCCATGTTGGCCTGCTTCCAGCGGATCATGCCGTAGCCGTCATCACGCAGGATCACCACGGTGATGTGCATGCCCAGACGGACTGCAGTTTCCAGCTCCTGGCTGTTCATCATGAAGCCGCCGTCGCCGCATACCGAGATCACCGGACGGTCAGGGTGCACCAGGTGTGCCGCCATGGCCGAAGGCAGGCCGGCGCCCATGGTCGCCAGGGCGTTGTCCAGCAGCACGGTGTTTGGTTTGTGCGCCTTGTAGTTACGGGCGAACCAGATCTTGTAGATGCCGTTGTCCAGGGCAACGATGCCTTCGGACGGCAGCACGCGACGAATGTCGGCAACCAGGCGCTGCGGGTAGACCGGGAAGCGGTCGTCGTCGGCGCCTTCGGCGATTTGCGCTTCGTTGGCTTCACGGATGGCCATCAGGCGAGTGAAGTCCCAGTGCGAGGTGTCGTTCAGCGCTTCGCTGATCTGCCACACGGCGTTGGCGATGTCGCCGATCACTTCGACCTGCGGGAAGTACACGGCATCGACTTCGGCAGAGCGGAAGTTGATGTGGATGACTTCGGTGCCACCACGGACCATGAAGAATGGCGGCTTCTCGATCACGTCGTGGCCGATGTTGATGATCAGATCGGCGGCTTCGACGGCGCGGTGCACGAAGTCACCGGACGACAGGGCGGCGTTGCCCAGGAAGCGTGGGTGGCGCTCGTCGACCACACCCTTACCCATCTGGGTGGTGATGAACGGGATGCCGGTCTTGTCGATCAGTTGCTTGAGGACCTTGGCGGTCATCTTGCGGTTGGCGCCAGCACCGATCACCAGGATCGGGTTACGGGCGTTATGCAGTTTCTGCACGGCGGCTTCGATGGCCACATGCTCGGCCAGCGGGCGGCGGTGCAGGCTGCGCGGGATCGGCAGTGCATCGGTCTGCTCGGCGGCGATGTCTTCCGGCAGCTCCAGGTGTACCGCACCCGGCTTTTCTTCTTCGGCCAGGCGGAAGGCTTCGCGCATGCGCGACGGGATGTTGTCGGCCGAGGCGAACTGGTGGGTGTACTTGGTGATGGGGTCCATCATGCCGCACACGTCGATGATCTGGAAGCGGCCCTGCTTGGACTTCTTGATCGGCTTCTGGCCGGTGATCATCATCATCGGCATGCCGCCCAGGTAGGCGTAGGCGCTGGCAGTAACCAGGTTGGTGGCGCCAGGGCCGAGGGTCGACAGGCTGACGCCGGTCTTGCCGGTCAGACGGCCATAGGTGGCGGC